>NZ_JBSNCG010000002.1:0-2500 GCF_058780635.1 Azospirillum sp. UENF 312511
GGCGGGGGAGGGTTAGGGAGGGGGCCCGCAGCGATACCCCAAACACAACGAAAAGCCGGCGCTTCCCCCAGGGGAAAGCGCCGGCCTTGCCGTTCATGAAGCCGATTGTCAAGTGTGTCTGAAGCCTTGCTGCGTCCACGTCCGTGTTGGTTTGGCGTGTGCCGTGGTGACCTGGCGGCGACCTACTCTCCCACGTCTTAAGACGCAGTACCATCGGCGCTGAGGCGTTTCACGGCCGAGTTCGGAATGGGATCGGGTGTTGGGAGCCCCGCCATGACCACCAGGTCACCAAGGCACACGCGAACCATCCGGACTGGACGGCAGAGGTTTGGTTTGAGCGAGGACGTTTGCTCTTGTTCTTGCGGTGTTGGCTCGTGCGCCCAGGGCTTGCCGCTGCGCGCGGGCCGCCTGCTGGAAAGGATCAAGCCGATCGAGCGATTAGTAAGGCTCAGCTTCAGGCGTTGCCGCCCGTCCACATGCCTCCTATCGACGTGATGGTCTGTCACGGCTCTCAAGGGAGTTCTGGTTTAGAGGTGGGTTTCCCGCTTAGATGCTTTCAGCGGTTATCCCGTCCATACTTAGCTACCCGGCCATGCCACTGGCGTGACAACCGGTGCACCAGAGGTATGTCCATCCCGGTCCTCTCGTACTAGGGACAGATCCTCGCAAAACTCCGACACCCACGGCAGATAGGGACCGAACTGTCTCACGACGTTCTAAACCCAGCTCACGTACCACTTTAATCGGCGAACAGCCGAACCCTTGGGACCTGCTCCAGCCCCAGGATGTGATGAGCCGACATCGAGGTGCCAAACGACTCCGTCGATATGGACTCTTGGGAGTCATCAGCCTGTTATCCCCGGCGTACCTTTTATCCGTTGAGCGATGGCCCGTCCACATGGAACCACCGGATCACTATGGCCGACTTTCGTCTCTGCTCGACTTGTCTGTCTTGCAGTCAGGCGGGCTTATGCCATTGCACTCGACGAGCGATTTCCGACCGCTCTGAGCCCACCATCGCGCGCCTCCGTTACACTTTGGGAGGCGACCGCCCCAGTCAAACTACCCGCCATGCAGGGTCCCGGCTCCGGATGAACGGAGCGCGGTTAGATGCCAGAGACCTCAAGGGTGGTATTTCAAGGATGGCTCCACCCGAGCTGGCGCCCGGGCTTCCTAGCCTCCCACCTATCCTACACATGAGATCCCTAGCACCACTGCAAAGCTGTAGTAAAGGTGCACGGGGTCTTTCCGTCTGACCGCGGGTACTCCGCATCTTCACGGAGAGTTCAATTTCGCTGAGTTGGTGTTGGAGACAGCGGGGAAGTCGTTACGCCATTCGTGCAGGTCGGAACTTACCCGACAAGGAATTTCGCTACCTTAGGACCGTTATAGTTACGGCCGCCGTTTACCGGGGCTTCAATTCGGAGCGTGAACCCCTCCTCTTAACCTTCCGGCACCGGGCAGGCGTCAGACCCTATACGTCGCCTTGTACGGCTTCGCAGAGCCCTGTGTTTTTAGTAAACAGTCGCCACCCCCTGGTCTGTGCCCCCCGCCATGGCTTGCGCCACAACGGGGCCCTCTTCTTCCGAAGTTACGAGGGCAATTTGCCGAGTTCCTTCAACACCATTCTCTCAAGCGCCTGGGTATACTCTACCAGTCCACCTGTGTCGGTTTGGGGTACGGTCTGATGCGGGGGCTGTTTCCTGGAACGGGTCCCCAGCCGGGCCAATCCGATAAGGCCCGACACGCTTTCCCATTCGTCACACACCCGCTGGCCCACGAATATTAACGTGGTTCCCATCGACTACGCCTTTCGGCCTCGCCTTAGGGGCCGGCTCACCCTGCGTGGATTAACCTTGCGCAGGAACCCTTGGACTTTCGGCGACAGTGTTTCTCACACTGTTTGTCGCTACTCATGTCAGCATTCTCACTTCCGATACCTCCAGGCACCCTCGCGGGGACCCTTCGCAGGCTTACGGAACGCTCCGCTACCACGTGATCCAGAGATCACATCCGCAGCTTCGGTACACGGCTTGAGCCCCGATACATTTTCGGCGCAGGCCGGCTTAACTAGACCAGTGAGCTATTACGCTTTCTTTAAAGGATGGCTGCTTCTAAGCCAACCTCCTGGTTGTCATGGCCTTCCCACATCCTTTCCCACTTAGCCGTGATTTGGGGACCTTAGCTGGCGGTCTGGGCTGTTTCCCTCTCGACGATGGACCTTAGCACCCACCGTCTGTCTGCCGGGCTGTGCTCCACGGTATTCGGAGTTTGGTTAGGTTTGGTAAGCCGCGAGGCCCCCTAGCCCATCCAGTGCTCTACCCCCGTGGGCAATCGCCCGACGCGCTACCTAAATAGCTTTCGCGGAGAACCAGCTATTTCCCGGTTTGATTGGCCTTTCACCCCTAGCCACAGGTCATCTCCGACTTTTTCAACAGGCGTGAGTTCGGTCCTCCAGTGCGTGTTACCGCACCTTCAACCTGCCCATGGCTAGATCACC
>NZ_JBSNCG010000002.1:7500-537500 GCF_058780635.1 Azospirillum sp. UENF 312511
CCAGCCCTGCCGCTCCGCGGTGCGAGCATTGCGGGCGGCCGCACGGCCATACGTTGCGCTGTTTGCCGGACGGCCGCTGGCTGTCGCCCGACGGGATCTGGTTCAGCGACGAAGGCGATCCGGCCCCCTGGCCGGACGTGGTCGAGTATGCCGGGGTCCGGACCTCGCGCAGCATCGTCGGACAATACCGCCGCGCCGCGGCGATCGAACGGTCCGCCGAGAAGGCGATGGCCGAGAAGGCGATGGAACGGCGGTGGCTGTGCCGGCGTTGTCATATGGTCACCGCGCGCGACGAGCATCGGCGCGTCACCCGGACCCGGTCCCTGATGCGCCTCGCGCTCGGCGACCTGTTCGAGGGAACCTACACCATCTGAAGGGCTGCTCGGCCCTTCCGGGGAAAGAAAGCCAGACATTCCATGCAGAACGGACATTCGACGCGCCGCGGGGCCGAGCCGCGGCGTACGGTGGGGGACTCCGCTTCGCGCCCCGCGAGGCCGGTCGATCCGGTCGTGATGGCTCTGAACCTGCTGAACGGTTCCCGCACCCGGGCGGCGCTTCTGAAAGCCGTGGAGGAACGGGTGAAGACGGATGCGGAGGAACGCCGCCGCTTCGCCGCCGCCGCCGGGCGGGTGCAGGGCGCCACGGGCGAGCAGGCGCTGACCCAGGCGGTCGGCAATTACCTGCGCGACCTGTCCCGCCTTCCCGAAGCCGGGCGCAGCGGGCCCTATCTGTGGCTGGCCGAGACGGTCGCCATCCTGGCCGGCGGCGGGCGTCCGGGGCAGCCGGCCAGCCTCTTCCGCGACCCGCGGGCCGAGGCTGAAGCGCTGTTCCGCCCGCGCGGAGCGGCCTCGGCGTAACGGCGGCGCTGGAAAACGGGAGAAGCCCGGCGCCGGAGATTCTCCGATGCCGGGCGCTTCCTCAACGGACCACGCGTGCGATCAGGCGATGGTGCCGTCGAACAGGGCCGGTTCGATGGCGTGCATCTTCGCCGTGTTCACCGTCCAATCGTCGGTCATGATGCCGCCGGTGTCGCCCGAGCCCGGGCTCCAGGCCCAGTAGGTGAAGCTGACGCCCTGGTCGCCCGCCGCCAGGTCGGACTTGCCGTCGCCGTTGTAGTCGCCGTCCATGTACTTGACCATGGCGTCGAGCCACTGTTTGTCCTGGCTGGTCTCCAGCTTGGTGCCAAACTCGCCGACCAGGACCGGCGCGATGTCCTTCTGGACGATCCAGCCCCAGGCGTCCGTCCAGATGTCCTTCATGTTGTTCGGATAGCTGGGATCGTTGAACCAGCCGAAGCCGGCCATCGACGGCGGGTAGTCGTGGACGGAATAGACCAGCTTGTTGTCGACGTTGAAGTCGACCGGGTTGGTCTTCACGCCGTCCAGGTTGCCGCCCCACCAGTAGGTGCCCTCGGACGAGTTCTCGACGCCCTCGACGATCAGCAGCCAGTTCGGGTTGACCGACTGCACGGCATTGCCGATGCGCTCCGCCGCGGCCTTCCAGTCGGTGGCCTGGTTGCCGTCACCCCAGGTGGCTTGGCCGTGCGGCTCGTTGTGCAGGTCGGCGGCGACGACCGACGGGTTATCGGCGTAGCGCTGAGCCAGCATCTTCCAGTTTTCGATCATCTTCGATTCCGGGTACTGGTCGGTGTACCAGAGCCCGTTCTCGTTGGCCGAGGCACCGTCGCCGGAGCGGTGGTGGTCGAGGATGATCTTCATGCCGGTCTGATCGGCGTATTCGATGATCTTGTCGAACACCTCGAGGCTGGTCTTGCCCTGAAGCTCCGGGTTCTTCGAATAGTCGATGCCGGTCGGCATGCGGCCGTTGTCCAGCATGGCGTCCGACCAGGGCAGGCGGATGGTGTTGAACCCCTGGTCCTGCATCTGGTTCATGATGTTCTTGTAGCTGTCCTGCCACAAGCCCTGCGGAGCGAAGGCATAGCCCTCCGCACCGAACCAGTTGACGCCGGTCAGCTTCACGTTGTTGCCGGCGCTGTCGACGATCTGGCTGCCTTCGGTGTGCAGGTAGCCGCTGCTTGACCCGGCCCCGCTGTCGGTGGAGGGGGTGGTCACCGGGGCGGCCGGCGTCGTGCTCGGCGACGTGGAGGGCGCGGAGGCGGAGCCGGAGGTGAACAGGCCCTTGTCGGCCTCCACCACCAGCGTGCCGTTCCACCACAGGTCGGCCTGCCCCTTGATGACGTCCTTGCCGTCGAGCGCGCCCTTGTCGTAGCTGACCGCGGAGCCGGTCGGGGCGTATTCGTGGCCGTTGATGGTCACGCTGCCGACGTGCAGGTTGCGGTCCTGGCCGTTCACCGTGGCGTCGTTGTCGTACTGGACCTGGATCTTGTGCGCCTGATCGGCGGCCAGATCGGTCTTGAAGGAGAAGTCCTTGGACTCGGTGCCGGCCGTGCCCTCACCGATCTTCTTGCCGTCCGCCAGCACCGTGAAGTGCGCGTTCTGGCCCGCCGCGGCGGTGCCGCGGGCGTTGATGGTGATGTTCGAGGAGCCGGTGGCGGCGGAGGCGTCGCTGCCGCCCGTGGCGGCGCTGTCGGCCTCCGGCGCGGCGGGGGTGCTGCCGGACGTGGCCGTATTGGTGGCCGTGTCGGGCGTGGCACCGTAGAGCGACGCCGGGGTGGAGAAGCTCAGCGCCCCGTTCCACCACAGGCCTTCCTGGCCGGCCATGGTCCCGCCGGCATCGTCGTGCCGCTCGTAGCTCGCGTCGGTCGGGCTCAGCGTGTGGCCGTTGATGACGATGGACTTGATGCCCAGGTCGCGGTTCGACCCTGCGTTCACATCGTCGTTGTCATAAACAACCTGGACTTTGTGTGCCTGACCAGAGGAAACGTCAACGTCGAATGTATAGGCTTTCGGCTCGGCCGAGCCCACCGACGCCTGACCAACATCCTTGCCGTCGATCATCAGACGAAAGTGAGGATTCACAGCGTCCGAAGAGGTGCCATAGGCGTTCACGACGATTTTGGACTTGGTCAAACCAGTGGAGGTCGTCGCCATTTGTCTATTCCATTGCGGTTTCGATGGCTAGACCGTGACCCCGGATCGTTAACGAGATACTAACAATTCCTTTAAAATGAATTAACCATTTGTGGCAAATAGGAGCGGCCGACCGCAGGCATTGCCTGATGCGGCGGCGCAACAGCAGGCCAGCCCTGGGTTTGCGGGGGACGTGCCGGGGACACCGCCGCCGCCCTCGCGCAGGACCGTTCGGTGCCCGTGCCCCAGTCTGGTCACAGGCGGGAGGTCACCCCATTCACATCCGGGATGCCCCCATCGTCCCGGTATGGACAGCGTGGTGCGAGCCGGCGCGGAGTCCGCCCTTCCGAAGTGTCAACCCGTGGGCGAAGCCGCGCGTGCTACACTGTGCGCCACGACGGATGGTGGATGATGACGAGCATGAGGATGGTGGCGGCGCTTTGGACAGCGGCTTTGGCGACAGCCCTGGCAACCGCGCTTGCCAGCGCGCCGGCTCAGGCGTCTCCGGCCCCCGCCATGGGGCAGAGCGTGTCGCTGGTAACCACCAGCGGGTCAGCCACTTTCAAGCTGTGCCGCAACTGGGTCTTCACCCACACCTGCCGCGAGTACGGCAACGTGCCGGTGCCGGCGCGCATCGCGGCGGGCGATTCGTTTGAAATCACCTTCGGCAGCAACCCGAAGACGATGTGGTTCCGGGTCAAGGCCGTCCTGCTTCAGGACGGACGTTGCTTGCTGATCCCCAAGCACGAGGACATGCCCGCCAAGGGCGAGGACGAGCCGGTGGACATGCTGATCGTGGACCCCTGCCGCGTCCTGCGATGAAGGTCCTGCGGTAAAGGCGCGCCCGGTCGCGGGCCGCCTTCCGCAGGACGGCGGACTCAGCGCAGCGGGATGTTCATCTGCACGCTGAGACCCGGGGCGGGCGCGTAATAGACCGGCGGCGGCGGTGCGTAGACCACACGCGGGGCCGGGGCGTAGTAGACGGGCGGCGGGCGGCGCATCACCACGACCGGCGGAGGCGGCTCGTAAATCACCACGGGGCCGTGGTCGCGGTGGTGATGCTTGTGCTTGTGCTTCTTCCAGCGCCCATGGTCGTCGGCCATGGCCGGAGCAGCCAGCGCCACGGTCAGCACCAAGCCTCCCAGCGCCACGCCCCAGCCACGCTTGCCGGGCACACGCTTGCCGAAACCACCATTGCCTGAATGGCCCGCGCCTGAGTGGACGGACATTCCCTGCATCCTTTTTCTGCGATCGGTTGACCCGATCCTAACAGCAGATCGTGTGCCCAAGCTCTGGCTCCAACCATCCGCGCTGGGACAAATTTCGGGCACCCCTTATTCCCCGAAGGTGGTGCCCCCCGGCGGAAATGGCGGGTCGAAAACCGAACGAACGTCAGAGGTTGCGGCCATTCGATTTGGTGTTCGCAGGCGCCGAAACTGTGTCACACTGTCGCATGGTGAATGGCATCGGGAGCGTCCGTATGGAAAGCCGCCGCAACCAGCCGCAACGTCACATCGTTCTCGCCTCGCACCCGACCGGCGGCGCCAAGCCGCGCTACACCCCGGTCCACTGGGGCGCCCCCACCGCTGCGGAGCGCGGGCCGGTCGTCGCCTCCCTCTCCGATCCGGCGCAGCGCAATTCCATCGGCGCCCACGCCGGCAGCTATGCGGTCTACCGGGCGCTCGCCGTCGCGGCGGGTCAGCTCAGCGCCTATCACGTGCCGGACCTGACCAACACCGCCCCGGCGGAGCCCATCGGCCCGCACCCGCAATGGGGCGATCCGGAGAAGATCGTCTCCATCGATCCCTTCGGCCACATGGTCAGCGAGGCCTTCGGCGATCATCTGGCGCGCGGTGTCGACGTCCGCCCGACCATCGCCGTGACCAAGGCGCGCATCAAGATGCCGGAGCTGGTGGACGCCATGCGCGCCGGGCGGCTGGCGGCGGACGGCCAGATCCTGCTGCCCAGCGGCGACGCCCGCGTGACCAAGGTCGCCATCGAGCCGGTGTGGTTCCTCCCCGGCATCGCCAAGCGCTTCGGCATCACCGAGAGCGCGCTGCGCCGCGGCCTGTTCGAGCACACCGGCAGCATGTTCCCGGAGCTGGTGACCCGCCCCGACCTGAAGGTCTTCCTGCCGCCGATCAACGGGCTGACCGTCTACATCCTGGGCGACGTGGCGGCGCTGACCGACCCGGCGCGCAAGGTGACCTGCCGGGTCCATGACGAGTGCAACGGGTCGGACGTCTTCGGCTCCGACATCTGCACCTGCCGCCCCTACCTGACCCACGGCGTCGAGGAGTGCATCCGCACCGCCCAGGAGAACGGCGCCGGCCTGGTCATCTACAACCGCAAGGAAGGGCGCGCCCTCGGCGAAGTGACCAAGTTCCTGGTCTACAACGCGCGCAAGCGCCAGCCCGGCGGTGACCGCGCGGAGGCCTATTTCGAGCGGACGGAGTGCGTGGCCGGCGTTCAGGACATGCGCTTCCAGGAACTGATGCCCGACGTCTTCCACTGGCTGGGCGTCACCCGCATCGACCGCATGGTGTCGATGAGCAACATGAAGTCCGACGCCATCCGCCGCGCCGGCATCGAGATTGTCGAGCAGATCCCGATCCCGGAGGAGCTGATCCCCGACGACGCCAAGGTGGAGATGGACGCCAAGAAGGCCGCCGGCTACTTCACCCCCGCCGTGCCGACCGCGGAGGAGTTGACCGTCGCCAAGGGCCGGGGGCTGACCGATTGAGCGCCGTCAGCGACGACGATGTGGGGTGGCTGCTCTCCGCCAACGCGGTGCGCCAGCGCGCCCACGCGATCCTGGCGAAGGCCGAGCACGGCGACCTCGCCCATTTCGAGCTTCGCCCGGAGCGGCTGCTCGATGCCGCCGCCCTGGTCGCCGCGGTAACGCGGGAGTCCTACCCGGACCTCGACGTTCCCTACCACAGCCGCTGGCGGCACTTCGTGGTGAACGGCGACGACCGCTGGGCGACGCTTGCCGCCGGGTTGAGGGCGGACGCCGACGAGACCGCGCGCATCCGCTTCGACCTCGCGGTGACCAGCGTTCTGCTCGACGCCGGGGCGGGCGACCGCTGGCGCTACCGCGACGCCGCGGGGGTGGAGCTGGCCCGCTCCGAAGGGTTGGCCATCGCCAGCTTCGACCTGTTCCGCTCCGGCGGCTTTGCCGACGATCCAGTCCACGCCCCTCTGCGCGCCGACGCGGCGGCCCTGTCCGCCATGACCGAGACGGCGCTCGCCCGTGGCTTCCAAGCCGGGCCGGACAACCCGCTGGTCGGGTTGGAGGGGCGCGCCGCCCTGCTGCACCGTCTGGGAAGCGCGCTGACCGCCGCGCCCGACCTGTTCGGCACGCCGGGGCGGGTCGGCACCCTCTACGACGCGCTGAAGTCGCGGGCCGTGGACGGTACGCTTCCCGCCTCCGCCATCCTCGACGCGGTGTTGCGCGGGCTGGGACCGATCTGGCCGGGCCGGATCGAGCGCGGCGGCATCAATCTCGGCGACAGCTGGACCCATTCGGCGGTCGGCCTCGTCCCCTTCCACAAGCTGTCGCAATGGCTCAGCTACTCGCTGGTCGAGCCGCTGGAGGGGGCGGGCATCGCCGTCACCGGGCTGGACCGGCTGACCGGCCTGCCGGAATACCGCAATGGCGGGCTGCTGGTGGACAGCGGCGTTCTGGTGCCCAAGGACCCGCGCCTTCTCACCGACGAGTTGGAGGTGGGGGACGAGGCGGTGGTGGAGTGGCGCGCCCTGACCGTCGCCCTGCTCGACCGCCTCGCCGACGACGTGCGCGCCCGTCTGGGCGTGCCCGCGGAGAGCTTCCCGCTCGCCAAGGTTCTCCAGGGCGGGACCTGGACCGCCGGACGCCGGATCGCCCGCGAGCGCCGCCCCGGCGGCGGCCCGCCGATCCGCATCCGCAGCGACGGAACCGTCTTCTGATGTGACGCCAACCACCCGAAGGGTTGCCCATGCCCATTCCGACACTCACCGTCATCGACCATCCTCTGGTCCAGCACAAGCTGACCCTTCTGCGGCGGCGGGAGACCCCCACCGCCCGGTTCCACGAGGTGATGCGGGAGGTGTCGCAGCTGATGGGTTACGAGCTGACGCGCGACCTTCCCCTGGAGGACCGCTCGGTGGAAACGCCGCTGGCCAGCTTCGACGCGCCGTTGCTGACCGGCAAGAAGCTGTGCCTCGTCTCCATCCTGCGGGCCGGGCAAGGGCTGCTGGACGGCATGCGCACGCTGCTGCCGTCGGCCCGCATCGGGCATATCGGCCTCTACCGCGACCAGGAGACGCTGACCCCCGTCGAGTATTTCTTCAAGGTGCCGGAGGACATCGAGGAGCGGATGGTCATCCTGGTCGATCCCATGCTCGCCACCGGCCACACGGCGGTCGCGGCGGTGCACCGGCTGAAGGACGCGGGTGCGGCTTCGATCAAGCTGGCGGTGCTGGTGGCCGCCCCGGAGGGCCTGCGCAATTTCCACGACGCGCACCCCGACGTGCCGGTCTTCACCGCCGCGGTGGACGAGCGGCTGGACGAGAACGGCTACATCCTGCCCGGCCTGGGCGACGCGGGCGACCGGCTTTACGGCACCCGCTGAGAATCGTTGCCGCCCATTTGGTCACATGCCACCCTGCCGACCCGTGAGAGCCGCAGCAGGGCTGACGCGCACGGAATGGCATTGCCGTTGCAACGCCTCTGCTGCACATCTGTGCCGAAACAGCAAAGCAGACGGAGGGGGTTGCAAAATGGGGAATCTGTTGGGCGTGGCGCGGCGCGCCGTCCTGTGCGGCGCGGCGGCGGCCGCCGTCGCGGTGATGGCTCTGCCCGCCTGGGCTCAGTCGAAGGTCAAGGTCGCCGGCATCTACACCGTGCCGATCGAGCAGCAGTGGGTCAGCCGCATCCACACCGCCCTGAAGGCCGCCGAGGCCCGCGGCGAGATCGAGTATGTCTGGGCCGAGTCGGTCGCCAACACCGATTATGAGCGCGTGATGCGCCAGTACGCCGAGGGCGGCCAGCAGCTCGTCTTCGGCGAGGTCTTCGGCGTCGAGCGCGCAGCCCGCGCCGTCGCGAAGGACTATCCCAAGACCGCCTTCGTCATGGGCTCCAGCTTCAAGCCGCAGGAGCCGAACTTCTCGGTCTTCGACAACTACATCCAGGAGCCGGCCTATTTGACCGGCATGATCGCGGGTGCGGTGTCCAAGTCGAACGTCATCGGCATGGTCGGCGGCTACCCGATCCCGGAGGTGAACCGCCTGATGAACGCCTTCATGGAGGGCGCCAAGGAGGTGAACCCGAACGTGAAGTTCATGGTCAGCTTCATCGGCTCCTGGTTCGACCCGCCGAAGGCCAAGGAAGCCGCCTTCGCCATGATCGACCGCGGCGCCGACGTGATGTACGCCGAGCGCTTCGGCGTGTCCGACGCCGCCAAGGAGCGCAAGGTCCTGGCCATCGGCAACGTCATCGACACCCAGCCGCAGTACCCGGACACGGTGGTCGCCAGCGCGCTGTGGCACATGGAGCCGTCGGTGGACCGCGCCATCGCCGCCGTGAAGGCCGGCAGCTACAAGGCCGAGGATTACGGCCCCTACAGCCAGATGGTCCACAAGGGCTCCAGCCTCGCCCCGCTCGGCACCTTCGAGGGCAAGGTTCCTGCCGAGGTGATAGCCAAGGTGAAGGCCCGCGAGCAGGAGATCCTCGACGGCAAGTTCACCGTGAAGGTGAACGACAACGAGCCCAAGTCGACGATGTGATCCACATTTCCTTCTCCCTCCTGTGAGGGAGGCCATCGAACCCTCTCCCCTCTGGGGAGAGGGTGGCCCGAAGGGCCGGTGAGGGGGTTGCGCTTTTGCCGGACGTGCCGAGACGCGCAACCCCCTCACCCTAACCCTCTCCCCGGAGGGGAGAGGGAATATGTTTCTTGCCTCCCCGGCACCCCGCGGACATCCATGACATCACCCCCCATCGTCCTCCGCCTCTCCGGCATCACGAAGCGGTTCGGGCCGCTCGTCGCCAACGACTCGATCTCGCTGACGCTCCACAAGGGCGAGGTGCTGGCCCTGCTGGGCGAGAACGGCGCCGGCAAGACGACTCTGATGAACATCCTGTTCGGCCATTACGTGGCCGACGAGGGCAGCATCGAGGCGTTCGGCCAGCCGCTTCCCCCCGGTTCCCCCCGCGCGGCGCTGGCCGCCGGGATCGGCATGGTCCACCAGCACTTCACGCTCGCCGACAACCTGTCGGTGCTCGACAACATCGCCGTGGGCACGGAGTCGCTATGGCGACCGCGCTCCGACCGCGCCGCCGCCAAGGCCAAGCTGCTCGACCTCGCCCGCCGCTTCGGACTGGAGGTGCGGCCCGACGCGCTGGTCGGCGACCTGTCGGTGGGCGAGCGGCAGCGGGCCGAGATCCTGAAGGCGCTCTACCGCGACGCCCGCGTCCTGATCCTGGACGAGCCGACCGCGGTGCTGACCCCGCAGGAATCGGCCAGCCTGTTCGACACGCTGCGCCGCCTGACCGCCGACGGCTTGGCCGTGGTCTTCATCAGCCACAAGATGAACGAGGTCTTCGCGGCCAGCGACACCGTCGCCGTGCTGCGCGGCGGGCGCCTCGTCGCCACCCGCAGGACCGCCGAGACCGACCGCGAGGAGCTGGCCGAGCTGATGGTCGGGCGCGCCCTGAAGCCGCCCACCCCCGCCCCGCTGGAGCCGGGCGAGCCGGTGCTGACGCTGTCCGGCGTCACCGTCGCCTCCGGCCACGGGCGCCCGCTGCTCGACGGCGTGGACCTGACCGTGCGCCGTCGTCAGATCGTCGGCATCGCCGGCGTGTCGGGCAACGGGCAGACCGCGCTGGCCGAGCTGATCAGCGGCCTGATCCACCCCGACTCCGGCACCATGGCGCTGAAGGGAGAAGCCGCCGGGAACGCCAGCCCGGCGGAGATGGTCCGGCGCGGCGTCGCCCGCATCCCGGAGGACCGGCATGCCGCCGGCCTCGTCGGCGCCATGGCGGTGTGGGAAAACCTGATCGCCGAGCGCTACCACGACCCCGCCTTCCAGCGCTTCGGCCTGATCCGCCGGGGGGCTGCCCGCGCCTACGCTGAGGAGGTGATCGAGGCGTTCGACGTGCGCTGCCCGGGGCCGGACGCCCGCACGCAGCTGCTGTCCGGCGGCAACATGCAGAAGCTGATCCTGGGCCGCACGCTGGCCCACGGGCCGGACCTGATCCTGGCGAGCCAGCCTACCCGCGGCCTGGACGTCGGCGCGGTGTCCTACGTCCATGGGCGGCTGCTGGAGGCCCGCGCCGCCGGGGCCGGGGTGCTGGTGATCTCCGAGGATCTGGACGAGATCCTGGCGCTGGCTGACGGCATCACCGTCGCCTATCACGGGCGCCTCACCCCCGTTCTGCCCCACGGCCGCGTGTCGGTCCGCCAGCTCGGCCTGCTGATGGCCGGGCATTGGGAGATTTTGCCGGAGATCGTCGGGGAGGGCGTCCAGTGAACCAACACCGTCCACCGTCATTGCCGCGAAGGGGCACTGCCGGCGCCGTTGCCCCCTCCCCGACCCTCCCCCGCGTTGCGGGAGAGGGTGCCTTGGGCGAAGCGGCGGCAGTCCCCTCCACCTCGAAGAGGGGGAGGGTTAGGGAGGGGGCAGCGGCGGTGCCTGAATGCCGCCGCAGGGAAAACGAACAAGGAAAAAACCATGCGGCTTGAACCGCGAGAGCATACCCCGCTGGCCGCCCGCCTGCTGGCGCCTGTGGCGGCAGTGGTGGCGGCGCTGGCGCTCTGCGCGCTGCTGGTCGCCTGGACCGGCGCGCCGGTGCTGCGCGCCTACGGCCTGCTGCTGGAGGGAGCCGCCGGCTCCCGCTTCGCCCTGACCGAGACGCTGACCCGCGCCACCCCGCTGATCCTCACCGGCCTCGCCGCCGCCGTCGCCTTCCGCGCCAAGCTGTGGAACATCGGGGCGGAGGGGCAGCTCTACATGGGCGCGCTCGCCGCCGTCGTGCTGGGCGGCGGGATGCTGGACCTGCCGGCCTGGCTGCTGCTGCCGACCGTTATGATCGCCGGGGCCGCCGCCGGGGGCGCCACGCTGCTCGGCCCCGCCGTGCTGAAGGTGCGCTTCGGCGTGGACGAGGTGGTCACCACGCTGCTGTTGAACTTCATCGTCCTGCTGCTCGTCTCCATGCTGCTGGAGGGCGCGCTGAAGGACCCCATGGGGATGGGCTGGCCGCAGTCCGCCCCGGTCGTTGAGGCGGCCGAGCTGCCCAAGCTGGTGGAGCGCACGCGGCTGCACACCGGCCTGCTGGTCGCGCTGGGCCTGTCGGCCCTGCTCTGGCTGATCGACACCCGGACCATCTGGGGCTACGAGAACCGGGCGGTCGGCGCCAACCCGCGCGCCGCGGCCTTCGCCGGCATGCCGGTGACCCGCGTCATGCTGCGCACCGCCCTGCTGTCCGGCGGGCTGGCCGGTCTGGCCGGGGTGATCGAGGTCTGCGGGCTGAAGGGCTACCTGACGCTCGACCTGTCGCCTGGCTTCGGCTACAGCGGCATCGTCGTCGCCATGCTGGCGCAGTTGCACCCGGTGGGCGTGGTCGGAGCCGCGGTCTTCATCGCCGGCATCTTCGTCGGCGCCGACGCCATGAGCCGCGCCATGCCGGTGCCCAACTACATCGCCGACGTGCTCGTCGCCACCAGCTTGCTGTGCATGCTGGTCGCCGGGCTGCTGACGCGCTACCGGCTGCGGCGGGGGTGAGCGCCATGGAGCTGTTGCAAACGATCCTCGACATCCTGGTCTCCGCCGCCTTCTGGACGGCGGTGCTGCGCATCGCCACCCCCTACATCCTCGGCACGCTGGGCGAGCTGCTGTGCGAGCGGGCGGGCGTGCTGAACCTCGGCATCGAGGGCATCATGACGATGGGCGCCATGGCCGGCTGGATGGCCGTCTACCAGGGCGCCGACCTGTGGACCGGCGTGCTGGTGGCGGCGCTGTGCGGCGGGCTGATGGGGCTGCTGCACGCCACCCTGACGGTACCGCTGGGCCTGTCGCAGCATGTGGCGGGCATCGGCGTCACCCTGCTCGGCACCAGCCTGTCCTACTTCGTCTACCGCCTCGTCCTGCCGCAGGCGAGCACCCCGCCGACCGTCGAGCCGTTCCAGCCGCTGGCCCTGCCCGGCGCGCTGGCCCAGACGCCGATGACCTACATGGCGCTGATCCTGGTGGCCGTGGTCGCCTACGTCCTCTACCGCACGCCGGTCGGTCTGGCGGTGCGCATGGTCGGCGAGAATCCGGCGGCGGCGGAGGCCCAGGGCTTGAGCGTCACCGCGGTGCGCATCGGCGCGGTGGTGGCGGGAAGCGCGCTGATGGCGCTGGCCGGGGCCTTTCTCACCCTGTCGGCCTTCAACGCCTTCTTCTTCAACATGGTCAACGGGCGCGGCTGGATCTGCATCGCGCTGGTCGTCTTCGCCTCCTGGCGACCCGGCAAGGCGCTGCTGGGCGCGGTGCTGTTCGCCGCCTTCGACGCGCTGCAATTGCGGCTTCAGCAGGTGGCGGGGGGCGTCCTGCCCTACCAGCTGTTCCTGATGATGCCCTACCTGTTGAGCATCCTGGCGCTGGTGCTGGTGGCGCGCCGCGCCTCCTACCCGCGGGCGCTGATGATCCCGTACCGCAAAGGAGAACGCTGATGTTCGATCTGATCCTGCGCCGCGCCACGCTGCCCGACGGCCGCACCGGCATGGACATCGGCGTCCGCGAGGGCCGCATCGCCGCGGTGGAAAAGGACCTGCCCGGCCCCGCCGGGGAGGAGATCGACGCCACGGGCCGGCTGGTCACGCCGCCCTTCGTCGATTCGCACTTCCACATGGATTCCACGCTCAGCTACGGCCTGCCCCGGGTCAACCGCTCCGGCACGCTGCTGGAGGGCATCGCGCTGTGGGGCGAGCTGAAGCCGCAACTCGTCCAGGACGCCATCGTCGAGCGGGCGCTAGCCTATTGCGACTGGGCGGTGGCGCGTGGCCTGCTGGCGATCCGCAGCCATGTGGACATCTGCGACCCGCGCCTGCTGGCCGTGGAATCGCTGCTGGAGGTCAAGCGGCGGGTCGCCCCCTACCTGGATCTGCAGCTCGTCGCCTTCCCCCAGGACGGCGTCCTGCGCGCGCCCGGCGCGGTGGAGCTGCTGAAACGCGCGCTCGACATGGGCGTGGACGTGGTCGGCGGCATCCCGCATTTCGAGCGGACGATGGCCGACGGTGCCGCCTCCGTGACGCTGCTTTGCGAGATCGCGGCGGAGCGCGGGCTTCTGGTCGACATGCATTGCGACGAGTCGGACGACCCGCTGTCCCGCCATGTCGAGACGCTGGCCTACGAGACGCAGCGGCTGGGGATGCAGGGCCGGGTGACCGGTTCGCACCTTACCTCCATGCATTCCATGGACAACTACTACGTCTCCAAGCTGATCCCGCTGATGGTCGAGGCGAAGCTCGGCGTCATCGCCAACCCGCTCATCAACATCACGCTCCAGGGCCGCCACGACACCTATCCCAAGCGCCGCGGCATGACCCGCGTGCCGGAGCTGATGGGTGCCGGCCTGACCGTGGCGCTGGGTCACGACTGCGTGATGGACCCCTGGTACCCGCTCGGCTCCGGCGACATGCTGGAGGTCGCGCACATGGGCCTGCATGTCGGGCAGATGACCGGCTATGATGGGATGCTCGCCTGCTTCCGCGCGGTGACCGAGGCGCCGGCCAAGCTGCTGCACCTCGACGGCTACGGGCTGGAGGTGGGCTGCCACGCCGATCTGGTGGTGCTCCAGGCCGCCGACCCGGTGGAGGCGATCCGCACCCGCGCCACCCGCCTGTTCGTCCTGCGCCGCGGCGCCGTGGTCAGCCGCTGCGCCCCGGTGGAGGCCCAGCTTTCCCTGCCGGGCCGCCCGGAGTCGGTGTCCTTCACCCTGCCTACGGCGCGGGCGCGGTAACGTCCCGCAATCCTTCCCTCTCACTTCCGGGGAGATGGAAGGCCCCGCGGATCACGCCTTGTGGACACCGGCGACGAAGCGGTCGATTTCGCGCGCCAGTTCCTTGGACTGACCGGCCACCCCGGCGGCGGCGGCGAGGAGCTGGTCGGCGGCGGCGCCCGTATCGCCCGCCCCGGCCCGGATCTCGCCCATGCCGCCGCTGACCTCGCGGGCGCCGTCGGCGGCCTGCAGGACGCTGCGGGCGATGTCGCGGGTGGCGGCGGACTGCTGGTCCACCGCCGCCGCGATGCCGGACGCGATGCGGCTGACCTGGGCGATGGTTTGGCTGATGCCGCGCACCGCCTCCACCGCCTCGCCCGTCGCGTCGCGGATGCCCTTGATCTGGCCGACGATGTCCTCGGTCGCGCGGGCGGTCTGGTTGGCCAGGCTCTTGACCTCGCCGGCAACCACAGCGAAGCCCTTGCCGGCCTCGCCAGCGCGGGCCGCCTCGATGGTGGCGTTGAGCGCCAGCAGGTTGGTCTGGCCGGCGATGTCGTTGATCAGGCCGACGACGGCGCCGATCCGCTCCGCGCTGTCGGCCAGCACGACGACCGCCGAGTCGGCGCGCTTCACGTCGGCCACCGCCGCCTCGGCGATGCGGGCGGACTCACCCACCTGCTGCCCGATCTCCTCCACCGAGGCCGACAGTTCCTCGGTCGCGGCGGCGGCGGTCTGCACGTTGTCGGCGGCGGAATGGGCGGAGAGCGTCATCCGCTCCGACCGGCCGTGGGTCTGCTCGGCGATGCCGGTGAGGGCGCGGGCGGTGGATTCGAGCTGCTGCGCGGCCGAGGCCAGCGCCCCGGTCAAGCCGCCCGCCCGCTCCTCGAAGCCGCGCTGCAGGTCGAGGAGGGTGGCGGTCCGCGCCTCCCTGGCGCGCCACTCCGCCTCCTGCTGGCGGCCCAGGTCGCGGGCCTGCACCAGACCCTGCTTGAACACCCCGACCGCGCGGGCCATGGCGCCCGCCTCGTCCTTGCGGTCGGCGCCGGGGATGGCGGCGGCCAGATCGCCGGCGGCCAGCCGGTCCATGGTGACGGTCAGCCCGGCGATCGGCCGGGCGATGCCGTCGCCCACCCGCCACGCCACCAGACCGCCGAGCAGGATGCAGCCCACCCCGACCAGGACGGTCAGCAGGGTCAGCCGGTTGGCGTCAGCCATCACGCTGGCCTGCGGCGCGGCGACCAGGAACGACCACGCGCCGTCGGCGCCGGTGAAGCGCACCGGCGACAGGCGCAGGTAATAGGGGGCACCGCCGAGCGTGACGACGCCGTCGTAGGCCCGCCCCTCGGCGATGGCGCGGCGCGCCTCCTCCGGCAGGTCGTCGGCGGGATGGGACAGGCGGCTGGCGTCGGGATGGGCCACATAGACCCCGGCGCCGGTGAGCACCGCCGCGTGGCCGTCGCCATAGGGCTTCACGCGGCGGACCAGATCGGTCAGTCCGCTCAGCGTCAGGTCGACGCCGGCGACGCCGATCACCCGGTCGCCGTCCTTCACCGGTGCTGCGGCGCTGGTCATCAGCGTCTTGGTCAGATCGTCCAGATAGGGTTCGGTCAGCACCGGCTTCCCGGCCGCGGCGGCGGCCCGGTAATATTCCTTCTCCTTCACGTCGGAGAAGGGATAGCCCTCGCTGTCGTCGGCCTTGGGGCCGGGCAGCCACAGCAGGCTCATCCGCCCGGTGCCGGGCAGCCCCAGAATCTCGGCGGCGCGGTCCAGCCCGGCTACCTCGCGGTCGCGCCCGTCGAAGCCGTCGTCAGCCATGTCCACCCACACCCCGGCGTAGAGGGGGCCGACCGCCATCAGGCGGTTGAGGTAGCGGTTGACCGTCTCCCGGCGCGGGGCGCCGGTGGAGCGTTCCACCTCCACCAGCGCGGCGGCGGAACGGGCGTCAGCCAGGGCGGCGGAGATGTCGGCGGCCACCCGCGCGCCGTGATGGTCGGCGGTTTCGGCCACCAGGGTCGTGACCGCCCGCTCCGCGGCGTCGCGCGACAGGAACAGGGAAACCGAGGTGACCGCCGCCGCTCCCACGGCCAGGACAGCGGTCATGCCGATGATGATCTTGGTTCTGAAACGCCCCGTCATGCCCCTACCCTGTTCGAGCCGCCGCCCCGGATCAGAGGCGGTCGGCCATCTTGGCACACCGAAAACCGAACGGCCATATCTGCCGGCTACGGATCATCCGCCGGCTCAACGGTGGCGAGCGCCCTCCCTCCCCCTCATCCGCCACGGACGAGGCGGGTGCCGGTTTTATACCGGAGGCTTCATGGCGGCTCCCTGGTGCCGGAACGGACCCGGATGCGCGCATCGGGCCGCCCCCTCTCCCAGTCTCCGGCATTTGCCGCAAAAGGTCCGAAGCGCGATTAGTTCGCCTAACGCACAAAAGGGCTTGCCAGGCATTTCGCATCTGGTATACGGTATCTCACATCCCATCGCGCTTCGGAAACGAAGTGCAAAACCAAGGGCGCGGGCGTGTTTTGAAGAAAACATGACGGCGTCGGAAGGTTTCGGGTCCGGTGTCGGAGCGAATGCTTTCATGAGCGCAACAGTCGATTTCGCACAGCTGGTCATGGCCGCCGGGGACGCGATCGTCGTGTCCGACGCGCAGGGCGCCATCACCCTGTGGAATCCGGCGGCCGAGCGGATGTTCGGCTTCGCGGAGGGCGAAGCGCTGGGGCAATCGCTCGACATCATCATCCCGGAACGCCAGCGCCAGCGCCATTGGGACGGCTACGCCAACACCATGCGCACGGGCCAGACGCGCTACGGCAGCGATGTGCTGCGCGTCCCGGCCCTGCACAAGGACGGGCACGCCCTGTCCATCGCCTTCACGGTCGCCCTGCTGACCGCGCCGGACGGCTCGGTGACCGGAATCGTCGCCATCATCCGCGACGAGAGCAGCCGCTGGGCCGAGGAGCGCAAGCTCCGCCGACGCCTGTCGGAGTTGGAGTCCGCAAGCCAGTAACCACAACCCATCCCGCCAGTTTGTCCGTGTTGTCCAGTGCTCAACAACGGCATCGCAATAAGTGAGAGGGAGTAAACGAGCCATGAGCAAGCCGCTCGAAGGAATCAAGATCATCGACTTCACCCACGTTCAGGCCGGCCCCGCCTGCACGCAGCTCCTCGCCTGGTACGGCGCGGACGTCATCAAGGTGGAGCGGCCGGGTTCCGGCGACGTCACCCGCAACCAGCTCCGTGACATTCCCGAAGCGGACGCGCTCTACTTCACGATGCTGAACAGCAACAAGCGCTCGCTGACGCTGGACACCAAGACCCCGCAGGGCAAGGAAATCCTTGAGAAGCTGATCAAGGAGTCCGACGTCCTCGTGGAGAACTTCGGTCCGGGCGCGCTCGACCGCATGGGCTTCACCTGGGAGCGCATCAACGAGCTGAACCCGGGCATGATCGTCGCCTCGGTGAAGGGCTTCAGCGACGGCCACCATTACGAAGACCTGAAGGTCTACGAGAACGTCGCCCAGTGCGCCGGCGGTGCGGCTTCGACCACCGGTTTCTGGGATGGCCCGCCGACCGTCAGCGCCGCCGCTCTCGGCGACAGCAACACCGGCATGCACCTCGCCATCGGCATCCTGACCGCCCTCATGGGCCGTTCGAAGACCGGCAAGGGCCAGAAGGTCGCCGTGTCGATGCAGGACTCGGTCATCAACCTCTGCCGCGTCAAGCTGCGCGACCAGCAGCGTCTCGACCGCGTCGGCTACCTGGAAGAGTACCCGCAGTACCCGCACGGCGAGTTCTCCGACGTGGTTCCGCGTGGCGGCAACGCCGGCGGCGGCGGTCAGCCGGGCTGGGTCCTGAAGTGCAAGGGCGCCGAGACCGACCCGAACGCCTACATCTACTTCACCATCCAGGGCCACGCCTGGGCGCCGATTTGTAAGGCTCTCGGCAAGCCGGAGTGGATCGACGATCCGGCCTACAACACCGCCCAGGCGCGTCAGGACAAGATCTTCGACATCTTCGCCTTCATCGAAGGCTGGCTGGCCGACAAGACGAAGTACGAGGCGGTCGACATCCTGCGCAAGTTCGACATCCCGTGCGCCCCGGTGCTGACCATGAAGGAAATCGCCGAGTGCCCGTCGCTCCGCAAGAGTGGCACGATCGTCGAGGTCGACCACAAGGCCCGCGGCAAGTACCTGACCGTCGGCAGCCCGATCAAGTTCTCCGACATGACCGTCGAAGTAACCGGGTCGCCGCTGCTCGGTGAGCACTCCGACGAGGTTCTGGCCAGCCTCGGCTACACCCCGCAGCAGATCGCCGAGTTGCACGCCAACAAGGTTGTCTGATCGCTTCCCGACAGTCTGACGGCACACCTCGCGAAGACGGCGCCCCCAAAAGGGGCGCCGTTCCTTTTTGTGCGCCCGGCGCCCCGCTCTCTCCAGGGCCCGCTCTCTCCAGGGAGAGAGAGCGCTTTCAGCGCAGCCACTCCCTCACTTCACGGATGCGCTGGTTGCCCTCCGGCGTGCGGGCGTAGGCCTTGCCGTACTGGGTCTCGTATTCGCGCACAAAGCCCTGGCGCAGCAGCCCGTCCAACACCGGGCGGACGATGGCCGGCTTCAGGTTCGCGGCCTTGGTGATCGTCAGGAACGAGGCCGGCAGAGCCGTCACCTCCGGCCCCGGCGTGGCGCGCAGGGTGTTGAGCGAAGTCCAGTCGACGGAGGTTGGTGAAATCATCGGCTACCCTCGATGCGGCGCGCTGTTGACTCTCTCTCGATACGACCTCAACTTCACTTGAGGTCAAGAGGTTCCGAACCCCAGGGGAGGCCCGGCGATGGCGATTCTCGATCCCGCCGACATGGACAAGGACCTTTCCGTGGGCGAGGTCGCGGAACGCTCCGGTGTGGCAGTGTCCACCATCCACTTCTACGAATCAAAGGGGCTGATCGCGAGCTGGCGGAGCAGCGGCAACCAGCGCCGCTTCCCCCGCGACGTGCTCCGGCGCATCGCCGTCATCAAGGTGGCCCAGCGCCTGGGCGTTCCCCTGGCCACCATCGCGCAGGCGCTGAAGACCCTGCCGGACGGCCGCACCCCCACCGCAGAGGACTGGAAACGCTTGTCCGCAGCCTGGAAAGCGGACCTGGACGAGCGCATCGCCGTGCTCACCAAGCTGCGCGACGGGCTGGAGGGGTGCATCGGCTGCGGCTGCCTGTCGCTCGGTGAGTGCCCGCTGCGCAATCCCTGGGACGAGCTGTCGGAGGACGGGCCCGGCCCGCGCCTGCTCGATCCGCGGTGACATCCGCGCTGTTTTGCCGCACCGCAGCATGGCCTCCTCATCCGGCTCCGCCTCGGCAATAAAAAGGCCGTGCTGTTTCCAGCACGGCCAGTATCCGAGAGGCTCGCATATAATGCGGAGCAACAACCCGCCCGATACAAAGGGTGATGAACCCTG
This sequence comes from Azospirillum sp. UENF 312511, assembly GCF_058780635.1. Lineage (NCBI taxonomy): Bacteria > Pseudomonadati > Pseudomonadota > Alphaproteobacteria > Rhodospirillales > Azospirillaceae > Azospirillum > Azospirillum sp. UENF 312511. Next base: position 26,900 of record NZ_JBSNCG010000002.1, read on the forward strand.
TGTAAGAAGAATGATGCCCGAGTCTTCGTCGGGACGCAACAAGGAATCTTAAGTTTCCACATTGCGGAAACAAAGTATTTTGCCAAAAAAAGACCGCGCCGTTGCGGGCGCGGTCAGTTTCTTCAGGGCAGCACTACGTGACAGGAAGGAAAACCGGGGTAACAGCCGCCCCAACCCAATCCGAAGGATTTGCGGATCGGGGCGGATCGCGCCTCCCGGCCGGCGCGAATTCGAATTCCGTAAGGGTGTTCCGGATCAGGCCCAGGGATCAGGCCCGGGGATCAGGTGGGAAAACGCCCGCCGATCTCGGCGGTCACCGCCGCGGCGGTGCGCTTGACCATCTCGCCGAAGGCCACGACGCGGGCGTCGTCCAGGCGCCGGTTGGTGCTCGACAGCGACAGGGCGCCGATGACGCGGGCCTGCTCGTCGTAGATCGCCGCGGCGACGCAGTGCAGGCCGCTGACCCGCTCCTCCTGGTCCACGGCGTAGCCGCGGTCGCGCGTCAGGATCAGCTCCCGGTGCAGCGCCGGGATCGACGACACGGTGGTCCGGGTGAACTGGCGCATGCCGCGCTGGGTCACGATGCTCTGCACCCGCGTGTCGGGCATGCCGGCGAGCAGCGCCTTGCCCACCGCGGAACAGTGCAGCAGCGTGCGGTCGGTGACGGGCAGCGCTGCCTGGGCGACGCGCGGACCGCCGACGCGGTGCAGATAGATGGCCTCGCCGTTCTCCTCGATGGCCAGATTGACGACCTCGCTGGTCTCCTCCATCAGCCGGCGCATCCGCGGGCGGGCGACGTCGAGCAGGCTGCGCGTCTTCAGGAAGCCGGTGCCGGTCATGTAGGCCTGCACCCCGACCGCCCAGCCGCGCTTTCCCTGGTCGAAGCGCACGTAACGCTCCTCCTGCAGGGTGGTCAGCAGACGGTGCGCCGTGGAGGGCGAGAGATGCGCCGCTTCGGCCACCGCGGTCAGGCTCATCGGGCTGTCCGACTGGCCGAGGATGGTCATGATGCTCAGTGCCCGCGACAGCGACTGCACGAGATTGCCCTTCGCCGCACGGTCCACGGTTTCCGCGCGGCCTTCGGCCCGCGGGGCCGGGGGTGCCATCATCAGCGCTTGCGTCTTCATCGCTCCATCCCTCTCGAAATCGTCCGGCGCTGTTGCATCGCGCCGTTGTCGTCCTCGGGTGTGGCGGCCCCCGGTTCTCCCTTGCGGGGAGCGGGGGCCGCCGGTTGGCTATGCCGCCGGCTCGATTCGGGCCGCGGCGAACTTGAACTCGGGAATCTTCCCGTAGGGGTCCAGCTTCGGGTTGGTCAGCACGTTGGCCGCCGCCTCGGCGTAGCAGAAGGGCACGAACACCAGCCCGGACGGGACGTTGTAGTCCGACCGCGCCTTCAGCTCGATGGTGCCGCGCCGGGTAGTGACCTTCATGCGGTCGCCGCCCTTGGCGCCCATCCGCCGCAGGTCCGCCGGGCTCATGTAGGCCACCGCCTCCGGCTCCAGATCGTCCAGAACCTGGGCGCGCCGGGTCATCGACCCGGTGTGCCAATGCTCCAGCTGGCGCCCGGTGGTCAGGACCATCGGGAACTCGGCGTCCGGCTCCTCGGCCGGCGGGATCACGTCGGCGGGGACCAGACGCCCGCGGCCGGTGGCCGTGGGGAAGCCGTCGCCGAAGACGATCTCCTGACCCGGATCGTCCGCGGACAGACTGGGGTAGGTGACCGAACGCTCACGCTCCAGCCGCTCCCAGGTGATGTTGTCGAGCGACGGCATCGCCCCCTTCATCTCCCGGAACACGTCGCGCGGATGCTCGTAGTTCCAGTCCAGACCCAGGCCGCGGGCCATGGCGTTGACGATCCACAGATCCTGCCGGGCCTCGCCCGGAGGCGGCAGGGCCTGCCGGCCGAGCTGGACCTGGCGGTTGGTGTTGGTCACCGTGCCGGTCTTCTCCGGCCAGGCCGAGGCGGGCAGAACCACGTCGGCGTATTTGGCCGTCTCGGTCAGGAACAGGTCCTGCACCACCAGATGGTCGAGCTTGGCGAGCGCGTCGCGGGCGTGCTCCACGTCCGGGTCGGACATGGCCGGATTCTCGCCCATCACGTACATGCCATTCAGCGAGCCGGCGTGGATCGCGTCCATGATCTCCACGACGGTCAGGCCGCGCTTGGAGTCGAGCTTGGTGTCCCAGAAATCCTCGTAGAAGGCGTGGACCTCGGGATCGTCCACCGGACGGTAGTCCGGGAACATCATCGGGATCAGGCCGGCGTCGGAGGCGCCCTGGACGTTGTTCTGGCCGCGCAGCGGGTGCAGGCCGGTGCCGGGGCGCCCGATCTGGCCGGTGACCAGCGACAGGGCGATCAGGCAGCGCACGTTGTCGGTGCCATGGGTGTGCTGCGACACGCCCATGCCCCAGAAGATGATCGAGCCCTTGGAGGTGGCGTAGAGGCGCGCAACCTCGCGGAGCTGCTCCGCCGGGATGCCGCAGACCGGCTCCATGGCCTCCGGGGTGAAGCTGGCGATGTGGGCGCGCAGCTCCTCGAAGTCCTGGGTGTGCTCCGCCACATACTGCGCGTCGTACAGCCCCTCGCTGATGATGACGTTCAGCATGGCGTTCAGCATCGGCACGTCGCGGCCCGGCTTGAACTGGAGCATATGGCTGGCGTGACGCTTTAGCACCTGGCCGCGCGGGTCCATGATGACCAGCTTGGCGCCGCGCTTGGCCGCGTTCTTGAAGAAGGTCGCGGCGACCGGGTGGTTCTCCGTCGGGTTGGAACCGATGACGACGATCACCTCGGCGTCCTTGGCCGCCATGAAGGGAGCCGTCACCGCGCCCGACCCGATGCCCTCGATCAGCGCCGCCACCGAGGAGGCGTGGCACAGCCGGGTGCAATGGTCGACGTTGTTGGTGCCGAAGCCGACGCGCACCAGCTTCTGGAACAGGTAGGCTTCCTCGTTGGAGCCCTTGGCCGAGCCGAAGCCGGCAAGCGCCGAACCGCCCCGCTCGTCGCGGATCTTACGCAGGCCGGCGGTGGCGACCTCCAGGGCCTCCTCCCAGCTCGCCTCGCGGAAATGGGTCAGCGGGTTGAGCGGGTCGATGTCCACGTCGTGCTTGGACACGCCCTCCTTGCGGATCAGCGGCTTGGTCAGGCGGTGCGGGTGGTGGATGTAGTCGAAGCCGAAGCGGCCCTTCACGCACAGCCGGTTCTTGTTGGCGGGACCGTCGCGGCCCGTCACCGACAGCAGCTTCTCGTCCTTGATGTTGTAGGTGAGCTGGCAGCCGACGCCGCAATAGGGGCAGACACTGTCGACCTGACGGTCCGGGGCGGCGGCGAAGACGCCGCTGGTCATGTCCACCTGGGTCTTCGGCATCAGCGCGCCGGTCGGGCAGGCCTGGACGCATTCGCCGCAGGCGACGCAGGTGCTGTCGCCCATCGGGTCGGCGAAGTCGAAGACGATCGTCTCCTTGTGGCCGCGCAGCGCCATGCCGATGACGTCGTTGACCTGGACCTCGCGGCAGGCGCGGACGCACAGGTTGCACTGGATGCAGGCGTCGAGCTGCACCGCCATGGCCGGGTGGCTGAAGTCGGGCTTCGGCGCGCATTCCCGGCTGGGGAAGCGGCTGTCCGAGACCTCCAGACGGTCGGCCCAGCGCCAGAACTTGCTGTCCGGGTCGTGGGCCTCCTCCCGCTTCGGCTGGTCGGCGACCAGCATCTCGATGACCATCTTGCGGGCGAACTTGGCGTTCTCGCTGGCCGAGCGGACGCGCATGCCCGGCGTCGGGTGACGCACGCAGGAGGCCGACATGGCGCGCTCGCCGTCGATCTCGACCATGCAAGCCCGGCAGTTGCCGTCCGCGCGGTAGCCCGGCTCGTCGGCGTAGCAGAGATGCGGGATCTCGGTGCCCAGACGGTTGGCGACCTGCCAGATGGTCTCGCCGGCGTGGGCTTCGACGAGCTCGTCGTCGAGGTGGAACAGGATGCGGTCGCTCATATCACCGGACCTCCCCGCGCAGATCGTCGCGGAAGTGCTTCAGCGCACTCTTGAGTGGGTTCATCGCGGCCTGACCCAGGCCGCAGATCGACGCCGTGCCCATCAGCCGGGCGAGCTCCGTCAGAAGCGGCTCATCCCACACCGGCTGCTTGATGAGCGCCACCGCCTTCTCCGTTCCGACGCGGCAGGGCGTGCACTGGCCGCAGCTCTCGTCCTCGAAGAAGTCCAGCAGGTTGCGCACGACCTTGCGCATGTCGTCCTGGTCCGACAGCACGACCACCGCGGCGGAGCCGATGAAGCAACCGTGCTGCTCCAGCGTGCCGAAGTCCAGCGGGATGTCGTCCATGCTGGCGGGCAGGATGCCGCCCGACGCGCCGCCGGGCAGATAGCCCTTGAGCGTGTGGCCGTCGGCCATGCCGCCGCAATACTCGTCGATCAGCTCGCGGATGGTGAGGCCGGCGGGGGCCAGCTTCACGCCCGGGTCCTTCACATGACCGGAGACGGAGTAGCTGCGCAGGCCCTTGCGGCCGTTGCGCCCGTGGCCGCCCCACCAGTCGGCGCCCTTCTCAAGGATGTCCCTGATCCAGAACAGCGTCTCGACGTTGTTGATGAGGGTCGGGCGGCCGAACAGGCCGACGACCGACGGGAAGGGCGGCTTGTGCCGCGGCAGGCCGCGCTTGCCCTCGATGCTCTCCAGCATCGCGGACTCCTCGCCGCAGATGTAGGCCCCGGCGCCGCGCCGCAGATGGATGCGGGTGTGCCCGGCAAGGCCGGCCTTCTCCACGGCGGCGATCTCGTGCTCCAGCAGCTCGCGGATGTGCGGGTACTCGTCGCGCAGGTAGATGTAGACGTCGGTCGCCTCGACCACCCAGGCGCCGATCAGCATCCCCTCCAGGAAGCGGTGCGGATCGTTCTCCAGATAGTAGCGGTCCTTGAAGGTGCCCGGCTCGCCCTCGTCCCCGTTCACCGCCATCAGGCGGGGGCCGGGCTCGTGGCGGACGAAGCGCCACTTACGGCCGGTCGGGAAGCCGGCGCCGCCGAGGCCGCGCAGGTTGGCGCCTTCCAGCTTGCCGAGGATGTCGTCCACCGGGACGTTGCCCGTCAGACAGTCGGCGAGCAGGCGGTAGCCGCCCTCCGCCTTGTACTGCTCCAGGCTGACATAGGTGGGGAGCTGCGGGTGCGTCTCGCCATTCTTCACGGCGGTGACCACGCTCTCGACCGTGGCGTTCTCGTGCAGGGCGTGGCCGATGGCCACCGCCGGGGCGTTGTGGCAGGCGCCCATGCAGGGGGCGCGCACCACCCGGACGTCCGGCCCCATGTCGGCGGCCTTCAGCTCGTCGAGCAGCGTCTCGCCGCCGGCCATGCAGCAGGACAGGCTGTCGCAGACCCGGACGGTCACGGGCGGAGGGGCTTCCTCCCCGTCCATCACGATGTCGAAGTGGGCGTAGAAGGACGCCACCTCGTACACCTCCACCAGGGCCAGCCGCATCTCGTGGGCGAGCGCCGCGAGATGGCGGGCGTGCAGCCCGTGATAGGTGTCCTGCAACAGGTGCAGATGCTCGATCAGCAGGTCCCGCTGCCGGGACCGGTCACCGAGAAGTTCCTGCACCTCCGCCAGGGCCGCCGGATCGACCTGCCGGCCCTTCGGCTGGGGCCGGGTGTTCCGGCGCCCCGAACCGGGATGGATGGAGCGCCTTTTCGTGTCGTCTTTGGCGACGATGGCCGTGTCCATGTCCGCCCTCCCCTCTCGTCTCAGGCTGATTCTTCGTAACGTTGGGATGTCGTGCAGTCGTTTGGAACCGCCCCCCGATTTTTCCGGGGGGCTTTGTTTTTATAATTTAGGAAGGCGTTACGTCTTGGGACCCTTGCGGACGGCGCTGGTGGGGTTGAGGCTGCCGATGTTGCCGCTCTCCGACCCGGCGTTGGGGTCGATCACCGCGTTGATCAGCGTCGGCCGGCCGCTGTCCATCGCCGCGCTGACCGCGCGGTACAGCTCGTCCGGCGTCGTCACGTTGACGCCCGCGCCGCCGAAGGCCTCCATCATCTTGTCGTAGCGCGAGTCCGGAACGAAGACCATCGGCGACGGGTCCGACCCGCCCGTCGGGTTCAAGTCCGTCCCCTTGTAGATGCCGTTGTTGTTGAACACCACGATGCACACCGGCAGCTTGTACCGGCAGATCGTCTCCACCTCCATGCCCGAGAAGCCGAAGGCGCTGTCGCCTTCCACCGCCAGAACCGGCTTGCCCGACTCCACAGCCGCCGCCACCGCGAAGCCCATCCCGATGCCCATCACGCCCCAGGTCCCGACGTCCAGGCGCTTGCGCGGCTGGTGCATGTCGATGATCCCGCGCGCCAGGTCCAGCGTGTTGGCACCCTCGTTCACCAGCAGCGCCTCGGGACGTTCCTGCACCACCCGGCGCAGCGCGCCCAGCGCGCCGTGGAAGTTCATCGGCGAGGCGTTGCTCATCAGCTTGGGCGCCATCTTGGCGATGTTCGCCTCCTTGCGCGCCGACACCGCCCCCGTCCACTCCGCCGGCGGCGGCGTCCAGCCCTTCGCCATCCCGGCGGTCAGGGCCGACACGCACGACCCGATGTCGCCGACCAGCGGCGCCACGATCGCCACGTTGCTGTCCATCTCGCGCGGCTCGATGTCGATCTGGATGAAGGTCTTCGACCCCGGCTCGCCCCAGGTCTTGCCCTTGCCGTGCGACAGCAGCCAGTTCAGACGCGCCCCGACCAGGACCACCACGTCGGCGTCCTTCAGCACCATCGAGCGCGCCGCCCCCGCCGACTGCGGGTGGGTGTCGGGCAGCAGGCCCTTGGCCATGCTCATCGGCAGGAACGGGATGCCCGACTTCTCGACCAGTTCGCGCACCGCCTCGTCGGCCTGCGCGTAGGCCGCGCCCTTGCCCAGGATGATCAGCGGCCGCTTGGCGCCCTTCAGCACCTCCAGAGCGCGCGCCACCGAGTCCGGCGAGGGCAGCTGCGCCGGCGCGGCGTCGACCACCTTGACCAGCGAGCGGGCCCCCTCGGCGGCGTCCATCACCTGCGAGAACAGCTTGGCCGGCAGGTCGAGGTAGACGCCGCCCGGACGGCCCGACACCGCGGCGCGGATCGCGCGGGCCACGGCGATGCCGATGTCCTGGGCGTGCAGCACGCGGAAGGCCGCCTTGCACAGCGGCTTGGCGATGGCCAGCTGGTCCATCTCCTCGTAGTCGCCCTGCTGCAGGTCGACGATCTCGCGCTCCGACGAGCCGGAGATCAGGATCATCGGGAAGCAGTTGGTGGTGGCGTTGGCCAGCGCGGTCAGGCCGTTGAGGAAGCCCGGCGCCGAGACGGTCATGCACACGCCCGGCTTCTTGGTGAGGAAGCCGGCGATCGCCGCGGCGTTGCCGGCGTTCTGCTCGTGGCGGAAGGAGATGACCCGCAGCCCCTCGCCCTGGGCCATGCGCAGCAGGTCGGAAATCGGGATGCCCGGCACGACGTAGAGGTTCTCGATGCCGTTGAGCTTGAGGGCATCGATGACGAGCTGGAAACCATCCGTCAGCGCCGGTTCCGCATCGGTGGCGGCCGTGGCTTGGTTGTTGAGGACTGTGACGGCTGACATAAGGGTTACTCCTCCCCGACTCTTATTCGGTTCACGATCGGTCAATCGAGAAAATCGCAGTGCTGTTCGACATGGCGGGCCAGCCCCAGCGTGTGCTCGCGCACCCGCCGCTCGGCCAGGTCGGCGTCGCGCCGGGTCAGGGCGTCGATGATGTCGCGGTGCTCGACGATGGACGTCTCGGCCCGGCCGCCGCGGCGCATGGTGACGCGGCGGATGGCCCGCATGTGGATGAAGAAGCGGTCGGTCAGGTCGGCGATGAGCGTGCAGCCCGAGGCCTGGATGATCGACTGGTGGAAGGCGACGTTGGCGTCGGAATACTCCAGCACGTGGTCGGCCAGTTCGCCTTCGGCGAAGCGGTCGAAGGTCTCGTGCAGGTCGGCCATGCCGCGCTCGTCGGCGCGCTCGACGAAGAGGCGGGCGGCCATGCCCTCCAGGGCGGCGCAGACGGTGATCATCTCGATGATCTCCGCCTTGGTCTTGCGGACCACGAAGATGCCGCGGCGGGGCATGGAGCGGATGAAGCCCTCCTGCTCCAGCAGCGCCATGGCCTCGCGCACCGGGGTGCGGCTGACGCCCAGCGCCTCGCAGAGCTGGCGCTCGTCGAGGCGGATCTCGCTCGGCCCGCCGTAGATGTCCATCTGGGTGATGGCCTGGCGCAGCGCCTGGTAGGCCTTGGCCTTGAAGCTCATCCCCTGATCCAGTGGCGCGACCGAGAAACTCATCGTCTGCATTGGCTGTTCCCGTCCCTGACTCTTCTTTCCCCTCGCGTGGGAGGGCCCCCCGGCTGAAGGGGTTTGGGCCGCGGTTTCGTTGCCCCGGAGAAGGGAAGCGGCTTGGATTGGTGATACGGTATACCAGATACCACTAGCCCGCAAGCGATTATGTTCGCTCAGCGAACTGTTTCACGAACGCACAGGGAGTTAGGGGGAATGTCGCGCCGGGGTTGCGGGGTGTCATGGAGGGAAACGGGCCCCCACCCCGGCCCTCCCCCGCTGGGCGGGGGAGGGAGATGATCGCGAAGCGGCGGCAGTCCCCTCCCCTGCGAGAGCGGGGGAGGGTTATGGAGGGGGCAAGGCCTCACCGCGGCGGCGCGATGACCGCGACGGCTCCGGGCCGCACGCGGAAGCGCGCCGGGGTGTGGGTGGTGATGTCGCCGTCGGTGTTCACCGGGCGGCGGTGACGGGTGGTGATCTCCACCTCCTGCCCGTACCAGGCGTGGACATTTTTCCAATGCCCGTGCCGCCCGCGCCGGAAGTCCGGGTACAGCAGGGGCCACTCCCACCAGCCGCGCAGGTCGATGCTGTAGACGTCAAGCTGCCCGTCGTCGGGGGCGGCGTTCTCCTGCACGGTCATGCCGCCGCCGTAATGGCGCCCGTTGCCGACTCCGATCTGCACCGACTTGACGCGGTGCCGCGCCCCGTTGATGCGGATCTCGGCGCGGAAGGGCGCCATGCGCCGCGCCACGCGGAAGGCCGCCACGGCGTAGCCGAACACGCCCCAGCGCCGCTTCATCTCGCGCGTCAGTTCGCGGGCCAGTTCGACGCTGAGTCCGATGCTGGCGACGTTGAAGAAGGGGACGCCGTTGACTTCGCCCAAGTCGATCCGGCGAATCGGGCCGCTGACGGCGAGTTTCGCCGCCTCCCGCACATCCAGCGGGATTCCCAGCGTGCGCGCCAGATCGTTCGCCGTGCCCATGGGCAGGATGGCGAGCGGCAGGCCGGTGTCGGCCAGCGCCGGAGCGGCGGCGTTCAGCGTGCCGTCGCCGCCCCCGATGATGACCATGTCCACCGAGTTCGGCATGGTCGCGGATCGCCTCGGCGATGTCCTCCCGCTCGCGGCACTCGGCGCGGATCAGGGTGACGCCCGCCGTCGCGGCCTCCTCCCGGATGTCGTCGAGCGCGCGCTGCCCCTGGCGGGCCTTCCCGTTGACGATCAGCAGCGCACGGCGTCGGTCGGCGCTCAGCGTCGGCCTCCCACCTCGTCCAGATGCTCCAGCAGGCTGGCGGGGTCCTCATAGACGCGGAAGGCGCCGGCCCGCTCCAGCTCGTCCTGCCCGTAGCCGCCGGACAGCAGCCCGATGCTGAGCGCGCGGGCACGCCGCGCAGCGAGGATGTCCCACACGCTGTCGCCGACCACGATGGCCGTTTCGATGGCGACGCCGAGCCGCTCCGCCGCGGCCAGGAACAGGTCGGGGTCGGGCTTGGCGTATTTCACCTGATCGCGCGTCACCACCGGCACTTGGTCCGGGTCGACGCCCAGAGCCTCCAGCCCGGAGCGCGCCGTCTCGATCCGCCCGCTGGTGGCGATGGCCCAGGGGATGCCCGCCGCCGTCAGGTGGGACAGCAGTTCCTGCGCGCCGGGCAGCGGGCGGACGCGCCCGGCCAGCCCGCGGAACGCCTCGGCGTGGCGGCGGCGCAGCCGCTCCAGAAGCTCCGGGCTGATGGCGAGGCCGGTCTCGCGAAGCAGCATGTTGGCGAACAGGCCGCCGCTCATGCCGATCTTGCGGTGGATGCGCCAGACCGACAGCTCGATCCCCTCATGGTCCAGCGCCTCCTGCCAGGCCAGCACATGCTGGTAGACGCTGTCGATCAGCGTGCCGTCGAGGTCGAACAGGAAAGCCGTGTTGATGCGGTCCATGGCGTGTGTCCCCAGGCTGAATCCCGCTCCGGCGGAGCCGGCCCCAGTGAGTTGGTGGCAGCCCCGCTGCGCCGCAACGTCCCCCGGATGGCAATTCTGCGCTCCGGCCGGGACCGGGGCGTTGCGGAACTTCACGGCCGGTTTCGCGTCAAGCTCATGCTGCCCGACCGGCAGCGCGGCACAACGAAACCATGGGCGGGGAGCGGACGACCTTGGCACAGCGAGAGGACGCGGACGGGAATCGGCGCTGGTCCATCGATCGGAGGACGCTCGGCCTCTGGCTGCTCGGCCTGCTGGCCGCCCTTGCCGTCCTGTGGGGCCTCGGCGCCGCCGCGCCGGTGCTCATCCCGTTGGCCGGCGCCTTCTTCGTGGCGGTCGCCGTGGCGCCGGTGGGGCGCTGGGTGCGCGACCGGGTGCCGCCGCGGCTGGCCCTGCTCGGCCCGCTCGCCGCCATGCTGACGGTGCTGCTGGTTCTGGCCGTCTTCGCCGGAGGCCTGTGGTTCATCGGCCAGCGCGTGGCCGGCGAGATGCCGCGCCACGCCGAGGAGCTGCAACGCCTCTGGGGGCAGGCGAGCGGCTGGATCGACGGGCTGCGCGAACGGTTTCTCGGCGATTCGGGTGGCGACTCCGACGGCGGAGGCGGCGGAGCGGAGGCGCTGTCCGGCCTCGTCGCGTCGGTGCTGGCGGCGGCGCGGGAGGCCGTCTCGACGGTGGTCATCGTGCTGTTCCTCGCCTTGCTGATGCTGGTCGAGGCCCCGGTCTGGCGGGAGAAGATCGTCAAGACGCTGGGGCCGGAGCGCTGCGCCACCACCGTCACCGCGGTCACCGCCATCGCCCAGCAGTTCCGCCGCTTCCTGCTGGTCAGCACGACGCTGGGGCTGATCACCGGGGCGCTCTACATCGGCTGGCTGTCGCTGTTCGGGATCGACTTCCTGTTCCTGTGGGGCTTCCTGGCCTTCCTGCTGAACTACATCCCGGTGATCGGGTCGGTGGGAGCGGCCACGCTGCCTGTGCTGATGGCGCTGGCCCAGGGCGGATCGACCACCGCCCTGATGGTCGCGGGTGGGCTGCTGGTGATCGAGCAGGTGATGGGCAATTTCATCGGGCCGCGGCTGGAGGGCAAGCAGCTCGCCATCTCGCCCCTGGTGATCGTCAGCTCGCTGCTGCTGTGGAGCTGGCTGTGGGGGGCCGCCGGGACCGTGCTGGCAGTGCCGATGACCGTCCTGATCGCCATCGCGCTCAGCCACATCGACGCGTTGCGCCCCTTCGCCTTCGTGCTCAGCGACAAGAGCGACCGCCGCCGCTTCGAGGCGCGCACCCGGCCGGAATAACGCAGCGCTGTTTTTTCCGCCATTTTTCTGGCGCCCCCCTCTCTTGACAGGTTTCCCGGCCCTCCCCACGTCTCCGGGACCTGTGATCCGGGCCCCTCTGGCGACTTAGACGTGGTCGCGATGTCGGATCTCTTCACCTGCTCTTGCGCCGACGGGCGTGACCGCACTTGGAGGGACTGAATGCTCCCATGGACCCGCGATCCCCAGACCTCTCCCACACCCTCCACATCGTTCCGGCCCCCTCCGGACGCCGCCGCCCACCCAATGGACGACGCGCCGGGGCACGCCCGGACCATCCCTCAAACCACCGAGAGCACGAGCACCGCCATGGACCAGACCGAACGCCAGATCATTGACGACCTCTTCGCCAAGCTGCGTCAGGCCGAGGCCCAGTCCGGCCCACGCGACCCGCAGGCCGAAGCCCACATCCGCGACACCATCGCCCGCCAGCCGGGCGCGCCCTACCTGATGGCGCAGGCCATCGTCATGCTGGAGCAGGCGCTGGCCGCCTCGCAGAACCAGAACCAGGAGCTGGAGCGCCAGCTTCAGGAGCGCCCGGCCGCGGCGGCCGGTGGCGGCGGCATCTTCGGCGGCCTGTTCGGTGGCGGCGCCGCCGCCAAGCCCGCCCCGGCCCCGCAGCAGCGCCCCGGCGGCTCCCCCTGGGGTCAGGCGCCCGGCGCCGCCCCGGCCTACGGCGACCCGCGCGTCGCCGCCTACGCCCAGCAGCCGCAGCGGGCCGGCGGCGGCTTCATGGCCGGCGCCATGCAGACCGCCATGGGCGTGGCCGGCGGCATGCTGATCGGCAGCGCGCTGTCCAGCGCCTTCTCCGGCGGCGGTGAGGCCATCGCCCAGGAGGCCCAGGGCGCCGTCGATCAGGTGGCCGAGGACATCCCCAGCGAAGAGGATTCGTGGGGCGGCTTCGGCGGGGACGAGGAGTTCTGATCCCCGCGGGGACCGGTCGGGCGGCCTCCTCCCACCGCCCGGCCGGTCCCCGGCCACCCTCTCCCGTCTTGAGAGCAGACCGGAAATCATCGTTCGCGGCCCCGTCCGCGACACTTTTCCGACGCGGAACCGTTCCCGCGCTCATCTCCTTGCTTTTTGCAGGCCGGTCAACCGTCCGCCTTGCCAGCATTTTCATGCGCATCTAGTTTCCTTCAAGAGAACGCCCCGTCGCTCCCCCGCCTGTTCAAGAAGGGGTGAAGCACAGGGCAAGGAAAAGCGGACACGCCGAACCATCGCACGGCGCGCGGAACCCTGCTGCGCGCAACGCCCGAGCTTTGCGTCACGGTGATTCCCGCTTTTCAAAAAGAAAAAGATTTTGGAGGAAACCGTGCCGCTGTTCGACCATCCCGATTTCGACGACCATGAACAGGTGGTCTTCTGCTCCGACGCCGAATCCGGCCTGCGCGCCATCGTCGCCATCCACGACACCGCGCTCGGCCCGGCGCTGGGCGGCTGCCGCATGTGGCCCTACGCCAACGACGACGAGGCCCTGCGCGACGCTCTGCGCCTGTCGCGCGGCATGACCTACAAGTCGGCCCTGGCCGGTCTGCCGCTGGGCGGCGGCAAGTCGGTCATCATCGGCAACCCGCGCACCGACAAGAGCGAGGCCCTGCTGCGCGCCATGGGCCGCCACGTCGAACGGCTGGGCGGACGCTACATCGTCGCCGAGGATTCCGGCACCGGCGTTCCCGACATCAAGACCATGGCACTGGAAACCGCCCATGTCTCCGGCGTGGTCGAGAAGGCGACCGCGGGCGGCGGCACGCGCAGCGGTGACCCTTCCCCCTCAACCGCCTACGGCGTCTTCGTCGGGCTTCGCGCGGCGGTACTCCACCGCCTGCACCGCACCGACCTGGAGGGGCTGACCGTCGCCATCCAGGGCGTGGGCAGCGTCGGCGGGCATCTCGCCCGCTATCTGGCCGAGGCCGGGGCACGGCTGTGGGTCGCCGACATCGACGAGGCGCAGGCCCGCCGCGTGGCCGACCGCGTCGGCGCCACGCCGGTGCCCGCCGACGCCATCCTCGATCTGGAGGTGGACGTCTTCGCCCCCTGCGCGCTGGGCGCCGTTCTGAACGACGCCACGATCCCGCGGCTGACCTGCCCGGTCGTCGCGGGTGCTGCCAACAACCAGCTCGCCGAGGCACGGCACGGGCAGGCGCTGGCCGACCGCGGCATCCTCTACGCCCCCGACTACGTCATCAACGCCGGCGGGGTGATCGACGTCTATCACGAGCGCGCCGGTTATGATCATGGCCGCGTGATGACCCACATCGAGCGGATCGCCGACACGCTGACGGAGATCTTTGCCCGCGCCGACATGGATCGCAAACCGACCGCCGCCGTCGCCGACCGCATGGCCCGGCAGCGCGTGGGGCGAAGTCGTTGAACCGTGCCGCGCTGAATCAGGCTCAGCGCCCCGAGGCCAGCACGGGGAAGGCGTCCAGGAGGCCGGTCAGCAGGATCTGGACGCCGACGCAGAACAGCAGGAAGGCGAACAGCCGCGTCAGCACGCGGGCGCGGGTGTGGCCGAGCAGAGCCACCAGCCGGTCGGCGGAGCGGTAGGACAGCCAGATCAGCAGCGCGATGGCCAGCGCCGCCGCCGACACCCCGATGAAGAATTCGGTGAGCCCTTCGGTGCCCCGGGGGCGGGTGGCGCCCAGCGCGATGGCGACGGAGATGGTGCCCGGCCCGGTGGTGAAGGGGATGGTTAGGGGGAAGAAGGCCGATTCCCCGACATCGGAGTCCCCGGCCTCCTCCGCCGGTGCGGCCTGTTCCTGCTTGCGGGCCTCATGCGCCTCCGGCGCGCTCAGCAACGCCCAGGCGCGCTCCGCCACCACGAAGCCGCCGGCGATCCGCAGCGCCGCCAGGGAGATGCCGAAGAAGTTCAGCACATAGGACCCCGCCCACAAGGCGGTCAGCATGACGATGGCCGAATAGACGGCGACCAGCGTAGCGAGCTGCGCGCGCTCCTTCGGGCTGCGCTCCGCCGTCACCTGGCTGAAGATCAGCGCCATGGCGATGGGGTTGACGATCGAGAACAGCGCCGTGAAGGCGAGAAGAAAGCTGTCGAACATGGGACGGGCCGACCTGTGCCTTGGCGGTTGGCGGGGCGCACCGCCGTGGTACAGGCCGGCCCGTTTCTTGGCAAGGCGCCATGATTTGCGGACCCCATTGTTCAGGCTGGAAACACCGTGCTTGCCGTTCGACCGGCAAGACGGCCACACTCCCCCCAGCGGGGAAGTCTTCTTGACGTGATGCCGGAGGAGTTGCGATGGGTCGGCGAACACGACGGTGGGTTCTGGCTCTTCTGATGACCGGGCTGCTTCCGGTCCTGCCCGCGCGGGCGGAAACACCGGCCCAGTTCCGGGCGGCGGTGTCGCAAATCGCCTATGCCGATCCGGGCACGGGCAAGACGGTGCCGATCCTGCTGCTCTACCCGACGCGCGACCACGTCCAGCCGATCCGCCGGGGACCCTATCACCT
Source organism: Azospirillum sp. UENF 312511 (assembly GCF_058780635.1). NCBI lineage: Bacteria > Pseudomonadati > Pseudomonadota > Alphaproteobacteria > Rhodospirillales > Azospirillaceae > Azospirillum > Azospirillum sp. UENF 312511. Next base: position 41,950 of record NZ_JBSNCG010000002.1, read on the forward strand.
GAACGTCGCCCCGGAAGGCGGGCCGGCGCTGGATTCCATGCCGCTGGTGATGATGACCCAGGGGCCGGCGCGCAACGGGCTGGCGATGGTCAGCGTCGCCCTGTTCCTGGCGCGCCGCGGGATGATGACCGCCATCGTGACCCATCTCGGCGGCATGGAACCGGGCGCTGACCCCAGGGCCGGCAAGGGCGACCGGGTCGGCACCGTCCCGCTGTGGCCGGAATTGCCGCTGCAGCTCCGCGCCGCGCTGGACGCCGTGCTGGACTCCTCACCCATGGGCTTCCGGGTGGACCGGCAGCGCATCGGCGTGCTCGGCTACGCGGCGGGTGGCCATGCGGCGCTGGCGGCGGCGGGCGGGGTCGCCGATCCGGGTCGGCTGGCCCAGGTCTGCGCTGCCCATCCCGACGACCGGACCCTCTGCCCGGCGGGCGCCAAGACCAACGCCGCGGCCACGCCGAAGCGTTTGGAGGCCGCCACCGACCCCCGCATCCGCTCGCTGCTGCTGATGGACCCGGTCGGCGCGCTGTTCGGGGACGGCGCGCTGTCCCGTGTCACCGTTCCGGTCCGGCTCTACGAGGCGGAGAAGGGCGACGAGAGCGGCGCCCTCCAGGTGGCGCGGGTGCGCGGCCTGCTGCCCCGGCCGCCGGAGTACGACCTCGTCCCCGGCGCCGGCCATTACGCCTTCCTGACGCCGGTCCCGGCCAGCGCCGCCGCCCGCTTCGGCGCGACGGTGCAGGACCCGCCGGGCTTCGACCGCGCCGGATTCCACGCGCGGCTGAACGACGAGATCCTCGACTATTTCCGGCGGACACTGAACGCCGCGCCCTGACCCACCGGGGCCGGAACGCCGCCCAACACCTGCCAACCATCAAGAAAAACGGAAACGCACCATGACGACGATGACCTTGAAGGACGCCCTGGCCGAGGTTCTGGACCCACGGGACCGGACCGTGGTGGATGTCGGCTGCGGCGACGGATCGCTGACCCGCCATTTCGCGGGCCTCGGCGCCCGGGCCATCGGCATCGAGATCAGCGAGGGCCAGCTCGCCCGCGCCCGCAAGGCGGAGCCGGTGGCCGGCGCCGACTACCGCGTCGGCAAAGGCGAGGCGCTGCCGCTGGAGGACGCGTCGGTGGACGCCATCGTCTACTCCAACAGCTTCCACCACCTGCCACTGGCGGTCATGGCCGACGCGATGGCCGAGGCGGCGCGGGTGCTGAAGCCCGGCGGCACGCTGGTGGTGGTCGAGCCCATCGCCGAGGGCGCCTATTTCGAGGTCGTCCTGCCCATCGAGGACGAGACGGAGGTGCGCGCCGCCGCCTACGACACGCTGAAGCACCCGCCGCTGCCGCTGGAGGCGGTGGACGAGACGGTCTATGGCACGGTGGTGCGCTACCGCGACGCCGATCATTACCTGACCCACGTCACCGCCGTGGACCCGGTGCGGCGCGAGCGCCTTCCGCCGGTGGAGGCCGAGGTCCGCCGCCGCTTCGCCGCCAACGGGCGGACCGACGCGGAGGGGATGACCGCCTTCGACCAGCCGATGCGGCGCATGGTCTTCAAGAGGCTGCCGTAAGCACGGACCACTTGGCGGCGATACGGCGGCGTGCCAGCATGAGCGCCGCCGTTTGGTCACAGGCGCGCCATCGCGCGTCCGGGGCATAGTGGAGCGGCATCACCCTTTCGAAGGCCGAAGACCATGCCCCGCCCCTCCTTGTCCCGCTCCGGCCTCTTCCGCGCCGGCTTGCCCGCCGCCGTCCTGCTCTTCCCGACGGCCTTGCTTCTGACCGGTTGCGGTGTGGTGGTCGCCACGGTGGACACGGCGGCCAGCGTCGCCGGGTCCGCGGTCAGCGTCGCGGGCGACGTGGTGTCGGCCACGGCCCATGTGGCGACCGCGCCCTTCCGAGGCGGCGACGACACGAAGGACGAATAACGCTCAGCGCCGGACGCTCACCTCCGGAACAGGCGGCGCCACCAGGGGCGCTGCCGCCGCGCCAGCTCGGTCACCAGAATGCGGCATTGGTCGCGCATCGCCTCGTAGGCGGCGACCTCGGCCTCGCGGTCGCGGCGCAGGCCGTCCAGCGTGCCGGTCAGCCGCTCCAGCCGCTTCTCCAGCTCCGCGCCGGTCCGTCGTTCCTGCTCCAAGGCCGTTTGCGCCTCTTCGCTGCGGCGTTCCGCCGCCTCGATGCGCTGGCGGAAGCCGCGCTCCCGCGCCTCCGTGTCGGCGATCAGCCGTTCCACGAGGTCGCCGATGCGCTTGCGCTCGGCCTCGCGGTCGGCCTGGAGACGGTCCAGCGCCACCGCGTGGGACAGGCGCAGGGCGGCGATCTCCGCGTTCACCGCGGACAGCCGGTCCTCCGCGTCATGAAGCGCACGGGCCATGCCCTGCTCGCGCGCCGAGGTCTCGGCGATCAGCGTCTCGACGAGCTGGTTGATGCGGTCGCGTTCCGCCTCGCGGTCGCCCTGGAGGGTCCCGACCTCCCCGGAGCGGGCCCGCTCCACCTGCCCGATGGCCTCGCGCCAGCGTTCGCGCTCGGAGGCGTGCTCGGCGATCACCCGCAGCCGCTCCGCCCGTTCGCTGTCCGCCGCGGCCTCCGCCTTGGCGATCTGTTCGCCGAGCGTGGCGACCTGATCCCCGTAGACGCGCAGGAGTTGCGTGGTTTCCTCCGACGGCGCCTTCGCCGAGCGCTGACGGGTGGTCCGCTTGGCCGGCGCCGCGGGCGGAGGCGTCGTATCCTCGGCGTTGGAGAGCGGCATCATCTCGGTCATCGCGGCTTATCCTGACAGTCGGGCCTGCAGCGCCACAGTAGCGCGTCCGGCGCGCCGCGCACAGGAACCTTTTTTCCATAGGCCGGGGCCGGGAGACGGTCCGGCAAAAAGGCACTGCCGAGAATTCATCTCGCATTTTCACGGATTTCGTCGGCAAATTTTCCAAAATCAGGTCTGTTAACAGGTTTTAAAACCGCCTTAACGCCGACTCCTGCCTCTCGCCAAGGTATTAACACCAACGATTGACAGTACGGATTTCGATTGGTTTTTTGAATGATGTTTGCAGGCGCGAAAAAGACTTTTCCTAAAAAGCAAAACAATCGCCCTGGTCGATCCGATGCTGCGGAGAGCCCCATGCGTGCTGTTCTGGTTGAACCGAACCCCCTGATCGCCGACGCGCTCGGCCGTCAGCTCGGCATGGGGAAGATCCGCTACGACCGCCAGGACTGGGCCGGGCTGGAGGAGCTTCTGCGGGAGCAGGGCGCGGACGGGCTGGGCTACGACGCCATCGTCCTGGGCAGCGTCGACGATCCGGCGCGCTGCGTCGCGGCGCTGCGGGCGCATCAGGTCGGGGCGGCGATCCTCTGCCTGCTCGACCGGCGCTGCGTGGCGACGACGGTGGAACTGCTCCACGCCGGGGCCGACGACGTGCTGGTTAAGCCGGTGGTCAGCGCCGAGGTGCGGGCGCGCATCGAGGTGGCGCGGCGGCGTTCGCGCGGCCTGCTGAGCAACGCGGTGCGGGTGGGCCAGCTCACGGTGTTCCTCGACGGGCGCGACCCGGAGGTCGGTGGCGAGCGGCTGCGGCTGAGCCAGCGCGAGCACGCCATCCTCGGCGTGCTGGCCGCCCACCACCGCCGCGTGGTCTCCAAGGAGCACATCTACGACGAGGTCTACGGCCTGTCCGGCGCCGACCCGCTGGACAAGGTCATCGACGTCTACATCTGCAAGCTCCGCAAGAAGATCGCCGAGGCCACCGGCGGTGCCCGCTACATCGAGACCGTCTACGGACGCGGCTACAAGTTCGAAGCCCCGCCCGAGCATGAGGACCCTGCCCCGGCCCTGCCGGCGCGCCGGGTGTTGCCGGGCTACGCGGCGTTCGGGCGCGGGGGTGGCGAGGCGCGGCTGGCGGGGTGAAGACGTTGTCGCGTTGAGCCCCCACCCTTCCCACGGCTCACGCCGTGGGCCCCTTCCCTCCCCCGCTTCGCAGGAGAGGGAGTTGATCCCCTCCCCTGCGGAGCGGGGGAGGGTTAGGGAGGGGGCGCGGCGCGACCACCTCCCCCTCACCCAGACCAGTCCGCGCTGAGAACCTCCTCCTCCAGATCCAGCCAAGCCCCGGCCAGCGGTCCCACTGACAGGTCGCCGCCCAGGCCCGCGTCGCCCATGGCTCCGGCGAATCCGTCCTGCATGTCGGCCAGCGCGGCGGAGGACAGGCCGCCGCCGGTCTGCAGCGTCACGTCGAACCGCCGCCCCTCCCCCGCCGCGACGAGCTGCACCGCCCCCAGCGCCGGCAGCCGCATCTGCAGCACCAGCGCGCTTCCCGTCTGAAGGTCCGCCCCGTCGGAAATGGCGCAGAGCAGGCCGCGGCAACCGCCCGCCGCCGTCCCGTCCATCACCGGTATGCTCATCACCCGCCACTCCCGGCCGTCGGCGGTGCGGCGGTGGCGCGGCGCCAGCGCCAAGTCGAGATCGTCCAGCAGCGCACCGCCGTCGAGCTGCTCCAGCAACCGGCAGCGCTTCGGCCCCAGCCACGCCCGCGCGCCGTTGGCGGTCGCCGCCAGGAAGAACGCCAGCCCGAGGCCGAAGGTGGAATCGCAGCGCGGCAGCCCGCCGCGCAGCTCCTGCGCCGCCCGCGGGTCCAGCGCCTCGACCACCGCCAGCAGATGCCCAACCTCGGCGACCGCGTCCGGCATCAGCACACCCATCCGTAGACGGCCATCAATAGACGACGGCGTCCGCTTCGTCCGATTGCGGAAGGACGATCGCCCCGTCGTCGGCCATGGCCTTGGCGACCTGCACGATCTCCGCCTGCGCCTCGTTGACGTCGCGCATGCGCACCGGCCCCATGTTTTCGATCTCGTCCTGGAGGATCATGCGGGCACGCTCGGACAGGACCGACAGGAAATGGTCGCGCTGCAGCGCCTCCGCCCCCTTCAGCGCGATGGCCAGCTGGCCGGTGTCGCAGCGCCGGATCACCGCCTGCAGCGACACGCGGTCGAGCCGCAGCAGATCCTCGAAGGTGAACATGAGCTGGCGGATGCGGTGGGTCGAATCCGGCATCACCGCGTCCAGGTCGGTGAAGATGTCCGCCATGGTGTCGCGGTCGATGCGGTTGAAGATGTCGGCCATCCGCTCGTGCGTGTCGGCGCCGTGGGTGCGGGCGTAATTCGCCATGAACTCGTTGTGCAGGATGGATTCGATGTCCAGCAGCACCTCGCGCTGCACGGATTCGATCTGGATCATCCGCTCGATCACCTCCAGCCGCAGCGCCGGAGCCAGCAGCGGCAGCACCTTGGCGGCGTGGTCGCTGCGCATGCGCGACAGGATGACCGCCGCCGTCTGCGGGTACTCGCCCGCCAGATAGGTGGCGAGCACGGCCTCGTTCACGTTGGACATCTTCTCCCACATGGTGCGGCCGGCCGGGCCGCGGATCTCGCCCATGATCTCCGACACGCGGTCGTCGGGCAGGAAGCGGGAGAGCATGCGCTCCGTGCTGTCGTAGGAGCCGACGACGGAGCCGGTGTTGGCGAAGCGCTCCGTGAAGCTGCGCAGCAGCGCCTCGACGAGGTTGGAGGTGACGTTGCCCAGGCTGGCCATGGCGCGGCTGACCATGCGGATTTCGTCGTCGTCCAGCTTCTCCATCAGGCGGGAGCCGCGCTCCTCGCCCAGCGCCAGGAAGATCACCGCGGTCCTCTCCGACCCGCTCAGGCTCTTGAAATTGTCTCGGATCTTGATCGGCATGCCCATGCTGGCACCTCAGAAGAAGCGGTCGGCGGTCAGGGTGGAGTGGTCGGAGTCGTCATCCCGCTCCAGGGGGCGGTCGCCCTGCAGGCGGTCGTGACGGAAGACGTTCGCGAGGACGCTGCCGGCCACCAGCACCATGCGGTGCGGCACCAGCGGGTTCGGGTCGAGCGCGTTCAGGAGGGTGACGACGGCCGTCTCGTCGTCCACCGTGACGCCCCGCCGTCGGGCGAAGGCGGTCACGCTGTCGGCCATCCCCGACGCCCCGGCGGGGGGTGCGGCGGGCGGCGCCGACAGACCGGCGGAGGGAACGGCGGGCAGCAGCCGGGGCTCGGTCATCGCGTCAGGTTCCCCCATAGGAGCGGATCAGGCTGTTGGCGATCAGGAACCAGCCGTCGGTCAGGACAAAGAAGATGATCTTGAAGGGCAGCGCGATCATCACCGGCGGCAGCATCATCATGCCCATCGCCATCAGCACCGCCGCCACCACCATGTCGATCACCAGGAAGGGCAGGAAGATCAGGAATCCGATCTCGAAGGCGCGGCGCAGCTCCGACAGCAGGAAGGCCGGGACCAGCACGCGGAGGTCGGCGGTGGCCGCCGTCTTCGGCTGCTCCGCCTCCGGCTTGCCGGTGAAGCCGGCGAAGGCCGAGAGATCCTTGTCCCGCACCTGGGAGGCCATGAAGTTGCGGAAGGGCTCAACCATCCGCTCCAGCCCCTGCTCCTGGGTCACCTGCTCGTTCAGCATGGGGCGCAGCCCGTCCTGCCACGCCGCGTCGAAGACCGGCCCCATGATGTGGAAGGTCAGGAACATGGCGAGGCTGATCAGCACCATGTTCGGCGGCGACTGCTGAAGCCCGAGCGCCGAGCGCAGCAGCGACAGCACGACGATGATCCGGGTGAAGGAGGTCGCCATGACCAGCAGGCCCGGCGCCACGCTGAGCACCGTCAGCAGGACGATGCCCTGAATGACGCGCCCGGACAGCGACCCGCTCTCCCCCGTGGCGCTGCCGAGCGCGCTGCCGATGGAGGACAGGTCCAGCCCGCTGCTCTGCGCCCAGGCCGCCGCGGGAAGCAGAACGGCGAGAACGAGGGCAAGGGCGGGCGGAAGCAGGCGTCGGATCATGGCGGAGCCCCGTGGGTGCGGCACAAGGGGTATCAATCGATCGCCAGATCGGTGCGCACGATCTCGGTCAGCGTCACGCCCAGCCGCTGGTCCTCGACGATCACCACCTCGCCGCGGGCGACCAGACGGTGGTTCACCAGGACCTCCACCGGCTCGTCCACCTTGCGCTCCAGCTCCACCACGGCGCCGCGGCCGAGCTTCAGGAGCTGCGCCACCAGCATGCTGGTGCGGCCGAGCACCACCTGCACGTCCACCGGGACGTTGTAGATGGCGTTCATCGATCCGCCGGCCACGGCCGCGGCGGGGATGCCGACGGCGTCCTTCTCGGCGGGCTTGGCGTCGTCTTCCAGGACGTCGAGGTTCAGTGGGGCCATGATGCGGTGCTTTCCGTGTCGGTGAAGAGGTCATGTTCGGTGGACAAGGCGGCCAGAGCGCGGTCGCACAGGCCGTCGACGGCGCGCTCCACCGCGGCGGGGTCGTAGCGCAGTCCCCCGGCTTCCCAAGCGGCGTCGAGCCCGCCGGGCGGCAGGGACGGGTCGGCGACGACCTCTAGCGCGCCCTTGAAGCCAAGCGATTCCGGGTCGGCCAGTTTGGCGCGGACGGGTTCCGCCAGATCGGGATGGACGCGCAGCCGCAGCCGCGGTGACCCGCCGGCCAGCCGCAGGGCGTCCATGGCGAGCCGTTCGGTCTCGGCCGCGCCGATCCGCTCCAGCAGGGCCGGGGCGAGGCGGCGGACGAGCGCCAGCATCACCGCCGACCCTTGCGCCTCCACCCCGCGCAGGGCGTCGGCGAAGCGGCCGTCCAGCGCGGCCAATTGCTCGTTGAGGTGGGAGAGCGCCTGCGCCAGGGCGGAGTCGGTGCGGGCCGCGGCCTCCGCCGCCCCCTCGCGTCGGCCCTGCTCCACCCCCTCGGCGAAGGCGCGGACTTCGGCGCCGTAGACGGCGGCCTGGAGGTGGCGTTCGGAATGGACGATCTCGTCGAGCGGATCGACGGGGTCCGGTTCGGGAGCAACGCCGAACTCCGCCGCCGCCTGCGCCGCGGCCTGGGCCGTGCTGTCGAAGCGCAGGTCGAAGCGGTAGCGCGGGTAGCCCATCAGACCGCCTCCTCGTAGAGCCAGGAGCGGAGGATGTCGATTGCCTCATCCGGGTACTGGTCGACGATGTCGCCCAGCCGGCGGATGGAGGAGGCGCGCACCCGGCCCTCCACCGTGCGCAGCTCGATGAGCTGGTCCATCGTCTCCTCGATGCCCGGCAGGGCCGCGGTTGCCGGATCGCCCGCGTCGGTGAGCTGCGCCGCCTGCATGGCGGGATCCCCGCCCATGGCCGGACCGGTGAGCTGCGGCATCGCCGCTCCCGCGGCCAGCGCCGGGGCGGCGGCTTCCGCCGCCACCGGCTCCGGCGCCGGGAAGACGCGGCGGATCAGCGGGCGCAGCCCCAGCACGATCAGCAGCCCACAGAGCACCAGCAGGATCACCCACTGGATCAGCGTCATCACGTTGCGGCTGAGCGTGTCGACGATCTCAGCCATCGGCTCGCGGGCGCCCAGCTCGGGGGCGAGATTGACGAACTCCAGGTTGTCGACGGTGACCCGGTCGCCGCGCGCCTCGCTGAAGCCCATGGCGGAGCGCACCAGCTCAGTGATGCGCTGCAACTCCTCGGGCGCGCGGGCCTCGTAGCTGCGCGTGCCGTCCTGCGCCGTCACCCAGGTGCCGTTGACCAGCACGGCGACGCTGACCCGGCGGATGTCGCCCGGCTCGATCACCGTTTCGCGGGCGATGTTGGAAATCTCGTAATTGACCGTCTCCTCCTGGCGCTTGGAGTCGGAGGAGGAGCGGTTGTTCTGGGCCTGGGCGCGGACCTCGCGCTGCGGCAGGTTCTGCTCGGCGGTGACCGGCGGCTCCCCCGTGCTGTCCAGGCTGCGGTCCTGCTCCTGCACCGTCTGGGTGGAGCGGACGACTTGGCTGTTCGGGTCGAAGCTCTGGCTGCGCACGACCTCGCGCTTGGTTTCGACGTCGACAGCAACCTGAACGCGAACATTCCCCTGCCCCAGCCGCGCCACCAGCATCTGCTCGATGGCGCGGGAGATGCGCGTCTCGTGCCCGGCGCGCAGCCCATCGACCTTCGCCGAAGAGCGGGCGTCGCCGTCCTCCTCGGTCAGCAGCACCTCGCCGGAGGCGTCGAGCACGGTGACGGCGCTCGGCTTCATGTTGGGCACGGCGGCGGAGACGAGGTGGCGGATCGACAGCGCCTGCCGCCGCTCCAGCGGCGCCCGGCCGCGCATGCGCACCACGATGGAGGCGGTTGGGGTGGGGGCGGCGCGCGAGAACTCCTCGCGGTCGGGCAGCACAATATGGACGCGCGCCGCCTCGATACCGGACAGCGTCTCGATGGTGCGGGCCAGCTCGCCTTCCATGGCACGCAGCCGGTTCATCCGCTGCATGAAACTGGTGATGCCCAGCGGCTTGTCGGTGTCGAACAGCTCGTAGCCGATGCCGCCGCGCGACGGCAGGCCCTTCTCGGCCAGCAGCATGCGCAGCCTCGGCACCTCGGCCTCCGGCACCTGGACGGCGGTGCCGTCGAAGGCGGCGGACACCGGCACGCCCATGGCCTCCACCGCCTTGACGATGCGCCCGGCCTCCGCCGGTTCCAGACCGGTGTAGAGCGGCGTCATGTGCGGCCGCGACAGCAGAACCGCCATGGTGGCGACCGCCAGGACGATGCCGACACCCGTGCCGGCCAGCACCAGAAGGCGCGTGCGCCCAAGCGTCCGCAGATTGTCGATCAGTCCCGTCACGACACCCGCACCTTTAAAGTTTCCGAAAAGCGGGGACCGTAATGTTCACCCCGTGAGCCTTCACAACCTACCGGGATGACTTTTAAGCGGAGTAAAAGCCGCGAAGATAGACCGGAAGGAAGTCGCTAAAACTTGATCGTTTAAAACAGTCTCTCAAATTTTCGGTATTTTGGAGGCGCCGGCCGCGATGAATACAGATGCTGGAAAGGCAAGGACGGGAACGCCGGGCCGGCAGCGGATGTACGTCATCGTGCTGCCGCTGGCCCGGCTGGCAATCGGCGCGGCCGCCCTGTGCGGCGTCGCCGCGGCCGGGTTCGGCGGCTACTGGATGGCCGTCGGGCCGGACGGGGTGGCGCGGCTGTTCGAGGGCACGCCCATCGCCGAGCCGGCCCAGGCGACGCTCGACATGCCGGAGCTGCTGGTGAACCTGCGCCCCGACACGCCGTCGCGCTTCATGAAGATCGGGGTGACGCTGGCGCTGGTGCCCAAGGACCGCGGCCGGGTGGAGCAGGCGATGCCCCACCTCGTCAACGCCCAGCAGGAGTTCCTGCGCAACATCGACCAGCACGACCTGCGCGGTTCCGCCGGCCTGCTGCGGCTGCGCGGGGAGCTGCGCCGCCGCTTCAACCTGATCCTCGGCCCGGACACGGTATCCGACGTCCTGCTGCGCAGCCTTCTCACCCAATAGCCGACCCAGAGGAACGGATGAGCACTCCCATCGACACGGACGACGGCGGCGGCGACCATGACGGCCGCACCGGAGACGATCTCGACTGGGGCCTGGACGCCGGCTCCGGTGAGTCCGAGGCCGCCGCCCTGATGGCCGACACCAAGGAGCTGAGCCAGGAGGAGATCGACCGCCTGCTGAACTTCGCCGTCGGGCCGCAGACGGAATCCGCCGGGCAGACCCGCGCCATCGAGCGGCTGATCAGCACGACGACGGTCAACAAGGACCGGCTGCCGATGCTGGACGTGGTCTTCGACCGCATGGTCCGGCTGTTGAACACGTCGCTGCGCCAGTTCTCCTCGACCAGCGTGGAGGCCAGCCTGCTGCGCATCGACTGGCTGCGCTACAACGAGTTCCTCGACACCATCGAGCTTCCGGCCCTGGTCGGCGTCGCGCGGGCGGAGCAGTGGGACAACCACATCGTCGTGTCGGTCGACAGCGCGCTGATCTACTGCATGATGGACGTGCTGCTGGGCGGACGGCGCAGCCGCGCCCGGCGCATCGACGGGCGCACCTACACCTCCATCGAGCGCAAGATCACCGAGCGGCTCATTCGGGTCATCCTCCAGGACCTCAGCCAGTCCTTCGACCCGATCACGCCCATCGACTTCACCTTCGACCGGTTGGAGACGAACCCGCAATTCGCCACCATCACCCGCGCCACCAACGCGGTGATCCGCGTGCGCATCGCCGTGGAGGTGGAGCGCCGCGTCGGCCATGCCGAGGTGGTCATCCCCTACGCCACGCTGGAGCCGGTGCGCGGCAAGCTGGTGCAGACCTTCATGGGCGAGAAGTTCGGCCACGACACGGTGTGGGAAAGCCACCTGAAGGCCGAGCTGATGCGCGCCAAGCTGGACCTCGTCGCGGTGCTGCAGCAGACGCAGGTCTCGCTGGGCGAGGTGCTGAACTGGGAAAAGGGCACTTCGCTGAAGCTGCGCATCGACCCCGACGCGCCAGTGGTGCTGCAAAGCAAGACCACCCCCCTCTTCGCCGGCCACATGGGCCAGCGCAACGGCAACATCTCCGTCAAGATCGACACCGACCTGGAGACCAAGCAGGAGCTGATCGATGGTCTCATTCCTCATTGACGCCGTCCTGGCGGTCATGCTCGTCACCGCCACGGTGTTCCTGGTGATCGTCAACAAGCGGCTGAAGGTGATGCGCTCCAGCCAGGCCGAGATCGGCGCGCTGATCGGCACCTTCTCCAAGACCATCGACGAGACGGAGGCCTCGGTGCAGCGCTTGGTCGCCGCCGCGACGGAGGCGTCCGCCAAGCTGTCCGACGGGCTCGACCGCGCCAAGGGCGTGACCGAAGAGGCGGCGCTGGTGCTCGGCTCCTGCGAGCGGGCGTCCAAGCGCATCGAGGCGTCCGTGCAGGAGGCCCGCGCCCTGGTCCGCCGGCTGGAGGACGGCCCGGCGCCGCGCCCGCGGCCCCGCCCGGTCCCGACGCCCGCCACCGCCCCTGCCACGGCCCCTGCCACCGTCACGGAACCGGTACCCGCCCCTGCGAACGCCGCTTCGGCGCCGGACAGCGACGCGCCGGAGGACGAGGACGGCTTCCGCCCGATGCGCGTCGCCGCGCTGGCCGGGGTCGCCGCACGCCCGGCGGAGGGGATGGCGCCCGCCCCGGAGGAGGCCGCCATTGAGACCGCCGAATCCACCGTGGAAACCGGCGGCGCACGGCAGCAGGCCGCCAATGCCTTCTATGCCCGGCTGCGGGCCATCGGACCGGAGCGCTGAGCCATGCTGCGTGTACTTCCCATCACGCTGGTGGCGATCCTGATGGTGCTGCCGCTCAAGCTCGGCTCGCTGATGGAAGGGCTGCCGGTCGTCGCCCAGCAGTTCGACCGCGAGTTCGGCAAGCATGAACGCCCCTGGGCCAAGGATCTGAAGGGCGGCGCGGAAGCATCTCCGGACGCCCCGGCGGAGCCAGCGTCCACCCTGGCGGGCCCCGCCATGGCGGCCTTGCCGGCGACCCCGGCGGCTCCGCCCGCGGACGCCGCCCTGCCCGCGGCGAGCTGCACCGACCCGGCCCTGCGCGCCGCCATCGCGGAGCAGAAGGCCGACGTGACCGCCCGCACCCGCCATCTCGGCGAGGCGGAAGCGGTGCTGACCGCCGCCGAGACCCGCGCCACCGCCCAGATCCAGAAGCTGAGCGCCATCAAGCGCGACGTGGAGGCGCTGATGCAGCAGCGCTCCAACCTCCAGGCGGAGGATCTGAAGCGCATGGTGACGATCTACGAGACGATGAAGCCGCGCGACGCCGCGCGCATCTTCAACGACCTGGAGACCGACATCATCATCGACGTGCTGGACCGCATGGCCGAGCGCCGCTCCGCCCCGATCATCGCGGAGCTTGAGGACGGCAAGGCGCGCGAGGTCACCCGCCTCGTCCTGCAACGCCGCGCCCTGCCCGGCGACCGCCCGCCGCCGCCCGCCCCGCTGCCCGTCCGCCTGATGCAGACGCCGACGAACTGAACCCGGCCCCGGCTGCCAGACACGCGGTTCTCTCACCAAGAGACATCATGCCCAGCCTTCCCGACATCATCGCCGCCCCGCCGCCCCGCCCCGCCCGTTCCGCGGAAGGAACGGCGGCGCCATCCTCGGGCGAACGGGAGGCGTCCGGCACGCCCTTCGCCGACCTGCTGGACGACGCGGCGGAACGCGGCGGCGCCGGGGCGGACGGGGAGCAAGCGGACTCCTCCGCCCAAACCGGTGGCACCCAAACCGGTGGCGCGCCGGCCGGGGCCGACGCCGCCCTGGCGGCCCTTCTGCCGCTGCTGACCGCACCGCCGCCCGCCACGGCGCCCGGCATCGCAACGGCCGGCGCTGTGCCGGAGTCCGTGCCTTCGACCAGCGGCCCGCCCGTGACGCCACCCGTCACGGCTCCCCCGGCTGAAAACGCCGCAGCACCCCAGCCGCCGGTTCCGGCGCAACCCGGTTCGCCGCCGCCGACCGCGCCGCTGCCCATGGTGCCCACCGCCGCGACACCCCCGGACGCCAGACCGGACGGGACGCCGCAGGCCACGACCGACACCGCGGCATCTGCCACCCCGCCCGTTCCCCTGCCGGCTTCCGGCGCCAAACCGAACCCGGCCCCGCTGTTCCAAACCAAGGACGCCGCGACGCCCGCCAAGGGCGACGCGACGCAGGCTTCCTCCCCCAGCTTCAGCAGGCGATGGCCCAGGCGGGCGGCAACGCCGCGTCCAACGGCGGCACCGGCCAGAATCCGGGCCAGGGGCAAGGCCGCGGCAACCCGGCCGGACCGGAAGCCTTATCGGCGCTCTCCTCCCCGGCGGACCCCGTCGGCGCCGCGCCGCTGCCCTCCGCCCTCGCCCCGCCGGCGGCCCACGCGGCGGCCCACTACGCGGCGCACCCCGGTGAGAGCGCCGCGGCGCGGCTGCCCGCCGCCCAGGTGGCCGGCCAGCTGGTGCGCGTCGTCGAGGCGGGCGGCGGCGAGTTCCACATTGACCTGAAGCCGGAGGAGCTGGGTCCCGTCCGCGTCGTCGCCGAGTTGAGCGGCGCCCGCGTCGCCCTGCATGTCCAGGCCGAAAGCCCGGAAACGCTGGCCCTGCTGCGCCGGGACATCCATCACCTGGAACGCGCCCTGTCCGACGCCGGGTTCGAGCTGGACGGCGGCACCCTGAACTTCTCGCTGCGCGGCGACGGCGAGCCGCGCGGCTTCGCCTTCTCCGGCCAGGGCGAGGGCGGACGCGGGGACGGCCCCGGACGGGTCTTCCGCCCTGCCGATCCCATCGGCGCCCCGTCGCCGGAACGCGCCGCCCGCCCCATCGACGGCCTCGTCGACATTTCCGTCTAGCCGCAAGGACCCGCCATGACCACGACCGCGGCCAACAACACGGCCTCGAACACCCCCACCACTCCCCCCTCGGCCGCCGCCAAGAAGCAGACGGTGGACTACGAGGCGTTCCTGAAGCTGCTGACCGCGCAGCTGCGCAACCAGGACCCGCTGTCGCCGATGGACGCCACCCAGTTCATGACGCAGCTCGCCCAGCTCTCCACCGTCGAGCAGGGCGTGCGCACGAACGAGACTTTGGGGCAGGTTCTGGACACGCTGAAGAACAGCGGCATGCGGCTGGACATGGCCTATCTGGGCCGCAAGGTGGAAGCCGCGTCGGACCGCATCAGCCTGTCGGAGGGCAAGGCGGAGATGGCCTACGCCATCGACGGGGCCGCCGCGTCGGTGAAGATCGAGGTGGTGAACGACGCCGGACAGGTGATCTACAGCGCCCCCGGCAGCCCGAAGACGGGCCGTCAGACCTTCACCTGGGACGGCAAGCGCAGCGACGGGGCCACCGCCGCGGACGGCACCTACCTCGTGCGCGTGACGGCGAAGGACAAGGCCGGCGCGTCGCTGACCACCGCCACCGTGACGACCGACACGGTGAAGGAAGTGCGCAGCGTCAACGGCGAGACGGAATTCGTCCTGAAGGGCGGCGCCGTCGTGAAGGGCACGGACATCCTGTCCGCGTCGTAAAATCCATCCTCAGCAAACGAAAAACCCCTTCTCCCGAGACCGGAAGAAGGGGTTTTTCGTTGTGAAGCGGCGCGTCACTTCGCCGACACGGTTCCGGTCCAGCCGGGCTCGACGCCCTTCATGTCGGGCAGCCGGTGGGCGATGCCCTTGTGGCAGTCGATGCAGGTCCGCTCACCCGTGAACAGGTAGGTCTCGTGCATCTTGGCCGCCCGCGGGTTCTGGCGGGTGATGTCCATGGATTCCGCGCTGTGGCAGTTGCGGCATTCCAGGGAGTTGTTGGATTTCAGCCGGTCCCATTCGTGGGTGGCGAGTTCCAGCCGCTTGTCGAGGAACTTCTCGCGGGTGTCGATGGTGCCGAAGATCTTGCCCCAGACCTCCTTCGACGCCTGCATCTTGCGCCCGATCTTGTGCGTCCAGTCGTGCGGGACGTGGCAGTCCGGGCAGGTGGCGCGCACGCCGGAGCGGTTGGTGAAGTGGATGGTCTGCTTCAGTTCCTCGTAGGGGTTGTTCTTCATCTCGTGGCAGGAGATGCAGAAGGCCTCCTTGTTGGTGACCTCCAGGGCGGTGTTGAAGCCGCCCCAGAACATCACGCCGGCCAGGAAGCCGCCCAGCGTCAGGAAACCCAGGCTGAAATGCACGCTGGGCCGCGAGAAGACGCGCCAGAAGCGTCCGGCGAGACTCAGAAGGCCTTTCATTTGGCGCCTTCCTTTCCACCGGCCAGAATGCTGTCGATGTCGCGGAAGCGGTTGCCGGTGATCGGCTGGGCGTCGGTCTGCGGCACGTGGCACTGGGTGCAGAAGTAGCGCCGCGGGCTGACCGCGCCCAGCGTCTGGCCGTCACGGTCCTGGAAGTGGGTGACCGAGATCATCGGGGCCTGCGAGCCCTCGGTGTTCTTGCGGTCATGGCAGGTCATGCATTTGTTGATGTTCAGGTCGATCTGGTAGTCGCGGATCGCGTGCGGGATCAGCGGCGGCTGGTCGGCGTAGTTCCGCGCCCGCTTGTGATCGTCGGTGATCTCCTTCGCCATCGGGTCGGCGGGGATCTCCTGGGTGATCGGGTGCGGGCCGGAGGGAACCTTCGCGGGGGCGGCCCCGTCCGCGGCGAACACGCCGGACACCAGGAGCGGCATGGCCGCGGCCAGCGCGAGGGCGGCAAAGGTGATGCGGGTCTTCATGGACGGGCTCCTCACGCGACAGGAATGATCTTGACCGCGCATTTCTTGAAGTCGGTCTGCTTGCTCAGCGGGTCGGTGGCGTCCAGCGTCACCTTGTTGATGAGCACCGTGTGGTCGAAGAAGGGCACGAAGACGAGGCCCCGCGGCGGCTTGTTGCGGCCCCGCGTCTCGACCCGCACCCGCACCTCGCCACGGCGGGAGGCGATGCGCACCTCCTGCCCGCGCCGCAGGTTCAGGTCCTTGGCGTCGTCGGGGTGGATGAAGACGACGGCGTTGGGGAAGGCCTTGCGCAGCTCCGGAACGCGCAGCGTCATGGAGCCGGAGTGCCAATGCTCGACCACGCGGCCGGTGCAGAGCCAGAACGGGTAGTCCTTGTCCGGCGATTCCGCCGCCGGCTCATAGGGCAGCGCGAAGATGTTCGCCTTGCCGTCCTTGTTGCCGTAGAAGCGCACGCCCTCGCCCGCCGGAACGTAGGGGTCGAAGCCCTCGCGGTAGCGCCACTTCGTCTCCTTGCCGTTCACCACCGGCCAGCGCAGGCCGCGCTCCTGGTGGTACATGTCGTAGGGGGCGAGGTCGTGGCCATGGCCGCGCCCGAAGGTCGCGTATTCCTCGAACAGGCCCTTGTGGACGTAGAAGCCGAAGGCCTGCGATTCGCGGTTCTCATAGGCCGGGTCGCAGTCCGACAGCGGGAAGGCGTTGACCTGACCGTTGCAGTACAGCACGTCGTAGAGGGTCTTGCCGCGCACGTCGGGTTTCTTGGCGATCAGTTCCTCCGGCCACACCTCCTCGATCGCGAATCGCTTGGAGAACTCGATGATCTGCCAGAGGTCGGAGCGCGCCTCGCCGGGCGCGCCGACGAGCTGGTGCCAAACCTGGGTGCGGCGCTCCGCGTTGCCGTAGCCGCCTTCCTTCTCCACCCACATGGCGGTCGGCAGGATCAGATCGGCGGCAAGCGCCGTCACCGTCGGATAGGCGTCCGACACGACGATGAAGTTTTCCGGGTTGCGATAGCCCAGGTAGGTCTCGTTCGCCGTGTTCGGCGCCGTCTGCATGTTGTTGTTGCACTGGACCCAGTAGGCGTTGAGCTTGCCGTCCTTCAGCATGCGGTCCTGCTGGACGGCGTGGTAGCCGACCTTGTCCGGGATCGTGCCTTCGGGCAGCTTCCAGATCTCCTCGGCGTGCTTGCGGTGTTCCGGGTTGGTGACCACCATGTCGGCGGGCAAACGGTGCGAGAAGGTGCCGACCTCGCGCGCCGTGCCGCAGGCCGAGGGCTGGCCGGTCAGCGAGAAGGGGCCGCAGCCCGGCTGGCTGATCTTCCCGGTCAGCAGATGGATGTTGTAGACGAGGTTGTTGGCCCAGACGCCGCGGGTGTGCTGGTTGAAGCCCATGGTCCAGAAGGACATGACCTTCACCTTCGGGTCGGCGTACAGCTCGGCCAGCGCCTCCAGCCGGTTCTTCGGCACGCCCGACAGCTCGTGCGCCTTCTCCAGCGTGTAGGGCTCGACGAACTTCGCGAACTCCTCGAAGGAGATCGGGTCGGACTCGTTGGCCTTGGCGACGTTCTTCGCCTTCTGCTCCAGCGGGTGCTCGGGCCGCAGGCCGTAGCCGATGTCGTCGCGGCCGCGCTTGAAGTTGACGTGCTTGGCGATGAACTCCTGGTTCACCCGGCCCGTCTTGATGATGTGGTTGGCGATGTAGTTGAGGATCGCCAGATCGGACTGCGGCGTGAAGACCAGACCGATGTCGGCGAGGTCGAAGCTGCGGTGCTCGTAGGTGGACAGGACGGCGACCTTGCAGCCCTCATGGGTCAGCCGGCGGTCGGTGACGCGGGTCCAAAGGATGGGGTGCATCTCCGCCATGTTGGAGCCCCACAGCACGAAGGCGTCGGCCTGCTCCATGTCGTCGTAGCAGCCCATCGGCTCGTCCATGCCGAAGGTGCGCATGAAGCCGACCACCGCCGACGCCATGCAGTGGCGGGCGTTGGGGTCCAGATTGTTGGAGCGCAGGCCCGCCTTCATGAACTTGGAGGCGGCGTAGCCTTCCATGATGGTCCACTGGCCGGAGCCGAACATGCCCACCGCGGTCGGACCCTTCTTCTTCAGGGTCTCCTTCCACTTGGTGGCCATGATGTCGAAGGCTTGGTCCCAACTGATCGGGGTGAATTCGCCTTCCTTGTGGAACTGCCCGTCCTTCATGCGCAGCAGCGGCTGGGTCAGCCGGTCCTCGCCGTACATGATCTTGGACAGGAAATAGCCCTTCACGCAGTTCAGGCCGCGGTTGACCTCGGCCTTCACGTCGCCGTGGGTGGCGACGATGCGCCCCTCCTTCACACCGACCATGACACCGCAGCCGGTGCCGCAGAATCGGCAGGGGGCCTTCGACCAGGTGAGCTTGGCGTCGGCGCCGGCCGTCAGGGTGCCGGCCTCGGCGGGCTGGATGACGGACGGCAGGCTCACACCGGCCGCCGCCGCCGCTGTCACGGCGGCTTGGACCTTCAGATAATCACGGCGGGTCAGGGACATAGGGGGGTGCCTCCTGGGGCGGGTCGTCTTTTCTTGGACGGACGTCAATGGGCGTGGGGGACGAGAGCGGTGTCGGCGGGCATCGGCTCCGCGCAGCGCTCGGCATCCTCGTAGTGGTGGTAGACCAGCGTGGTGGTGTGGACGCCCGCCATGGCGTTGATGTCGGCGATGCGGTCCAGGACCTCGGCCTCCGTCGCGGTTTCCAGCGTGACGATGGTCTTGCCGTTCTCCGACGCGTGCCAGTCGGCGCCGTCGAGCGCCAAGACCACCTCCTTCAGGGCGGCGGTGCGGTCGGGCGCGTGCTGGATGACGAGGCTGGAAATATGCAGTTCGGGCATGGCCGCCTCACATCCCGCTGGAGAGGGACAGGATCTGGTACATCCAGACGGAGAAGCCGTAGGCCCCGACCAGCCCGATCGCCAGGAACGGCCAGATCAGGATGGAGAGAGCGAAGAAGACCAGCCCCTCGAAGCGGCGGGTCGGGGCGGCGGTGTCGGCGGTGCGGGCGGGCGGCGCGTTCATGGCGATCCCATGGATTGATCGAACGGTATCGCCGCGGAGCTTCATCCTTTCGCATCATGAGTGGCTTGACCGAGGTCAAGTGCCGACACCGACTCAATCCCTAAGTACCGGTACTTTCGTTGCTTTGGACGTTTTGCCGCACGCCAACGCAAAACCCCTCCCCCGCTGGGCGTGAGAGAGGGGCTGACGGAGCGAACCGGGATCGGGCGGGTTACAACCGGGTGTTTTCCTGGCGCATCAGGCGGTCGATCAGCACGCTCCGCACGAGGTCGGGGCCGAGCTGTTCGGCGGCGGCCTGCTTCAGGGATTTGGCGACGGCGGCGGGATCGACCGACGGGCCGTCGAAGGCGCCCGCCCCCGCCATGCCGAACAGGGCCTGCAGCAGGGCGTTGCGCGCGTGGGGCAGATGGCGGCGCAACAGGTTGGATTGCTCGACGCTGCCCGTCTGCAGGGTGATCTGGGTCAGGATAAAGGCGTTGGTGCGGCCCTCCACCAGCACCGGCACCATCAATTGCCCGACCTCCACATAGAAGGGGCCGGGGCCATCGCTGGGCAGGTCCGGCCCGGCGCCGGCCGTCTGCTCTACGGCCTTCTCCTCGGCGCCGAGCGTCAGCTGCAGGCGTCCGATGCCGTAGCCCACCGCCGCCGCCAGGGCGGCGCAGAGCACGAAGACCGAGTATCGGCTGGGTCCGGGACGGTCCGCCATGGTCGCGTCTCCCCGCCGCTCAGAAGGGCATGATGATGTCGAAGACCTGCTGGCCATAGCGCGGCTGCTGGACGTCGGTGATCTGGCCGCGCCCGCCGTAGGTGATCCGCGCCTCGGCGATCTTGTCGTAGTCGATGGTGTTCACGTTGGTGATGTCCTCAGGCCGGATGACCCCGGCGATGCGCATCTCGCGCAGCTCGTAGTTCACCCGCACCTCCTGCCGGCCGGCGATCACGAAGTTGCCGTTGGGCAGCACCTCGGTCACCACCGCCGCGGCGCGCATGGCGATGCGCTCGTTGCGCTGGATCGTCCCGGTGCCGGAGGAGGAGGAGGAGCTGTCCATGTCGACGAGGCTGGACGGGTTCACCGCGTCGGGCAGCACCGCCGGCAGCCGCGACTCCAGCCCGAAGAAGTTCGGCACGCCCGCCGACTCGGCGTTGGAGCGCTGGCGCTGCGTCTGGTTCTGCAGCTGCGCCTGATCGGCGATGTTGATGATGACGGTCAGCAGATCGCCCACCTGCTTGGCCCGCGGGTCGCGGAAGAAGTCGCGGGACCCGGTGCGCCACAGCGAACTCGGCACCTGCTCGTTGGTGTTGGGACGCGGCATCGGCATGGAGATGACGCGCGCCTCCGGCGCCATGGCGGGGTTTGAGATTTCCGACAGGCGCGGCGCCTGCCCCACGTCGAGCAGCCGTCCGCAGCCGGCGAGCGCCACCGTCAGGGCGAGGAACGGAAACAGGAGGCGGGGCGGGAGCGTGCGCATGGGCGTGTCCTTGATTGGACTCAGAATTTCGCCGAAGCCGCGTTGGGCGGCATCGCGTCCGGAGGCCCGCTGACGGTGACGGTCTGCGGCCCGGTGATGGTGCCGGTGACGACGATGTTGCTGGCGATGTTCATCACCCGCACCAGTTCCCCCACCCCGCCGTCCTGCAAAGCACGGCCGCGCGCCATCAGTTGCAGCGGCCCGTCCTCGTAGACGAGGCTGACCGGCTTGTTGCGCTGGACCACCAGCGGGGCGCCGACCGCAGAGGTCTGGATCAGCCGCCCGGCGGAGAGCTGGCGGCGGCTGGCCAGCCCGGCGAGGCTGTCGCGGGACGTGACGACGGCGCCGTTCAGCCGCTCCAGCGGCATCGGGATGGTGGTCAGGTCGCTGTCGGCGATCACCTCGCCGGGCAGGATGCGGCGCGTCGGCACCGGCACCTCCACCATGATGTCGGCCTTGGCCTTCACCTCGACGACGCGCCCGTTGCTGCTGACCAGCGCACGGACCAGCCCGCCGCGCGGATCGTAGGACAGGTCGCGCACCGCCTCCACCGGGCCGGAGAAGGGCGCGGTCAGCACCAGCGACACCCGCGCGTCCGGCGGCACCGCCGGGCCGAGCGAGGCCGCCAGCTCCTGCGCCAGCAGCGCCTCCACCGCTCCCTCGCCGTCGGACAGGTACGCCGCCTGGGCGGGCACGACAAACAGCTGCAGAGCGACCGCGAGTCCGGCCAGATGACGAACGGAACGCCGCATGGCGGTCACCGCATGTTGGAGAGGGTGGAGGCCATCTGGTCGCCGGCCTCGACCACCTTCGCGTTCATCTCGTAGGCGCGCTGGGCGGAGATGAGTTCGGTGATCTCCTGCACGACGTTGACGTTGGAGGATTCCAGATACTTCTGCCGGATGGTGCCGAAGCCCGCCTGCCCGCTGGTGCCGTCCTGCGGCTCGCCCGAGGCGGGGGTGGCGCGGTAGAGGTTGTCGCCCATCGCCTCCAGCCCGGATTCGTTGACGAACACGGTCATCACGAGCTGGCCCAGCACGCGCGGGCGGGTCTGTCCGTCGACGAAGGCCTGCACCTCGCCGGAGCTGTTCACGGCGATCTCCCGCGTGCCCTGCGGCACGGTGACCTCCGGCAGCACCGGGTGACCGTCGCTGGTCACGATGGTCCCTTCCGGCGACAGCTTGAACCCGCCGGCGCGGGTGTAGGCGGTCTCGCCCGCCGGCATGCGGATGTTGAAGTAGCCGCGCCCCTCGATGGCGAGGTCCAGCTCGTTCCCGGTGGAGGTCAGGTTGCCGGTCGTGTTGATGCGGTTGACCGCCCCCGGACGCACGCCGAGGCCGACCTCGATGCCGGTCGGGATGATGGTGCCGGCGTCGGTGGACTGGCTGCCCTGGCGCCGTTCCGACTGGTACATCAGGTCCTGGAACTCGGCGCGCCCGCGCTTGAAGGCGGTGGTGTTGATGTTGGCGATGTTGTTGGAGATGACCTCGACGTTCAACTGCTGGGCCATCATGCCGGTCGAAGCGATGCTGAGCACGCGCATGGACGCAATCTCCTGGTTTTAAGCGGATTTGCCGAGGCGGTTGATGGCGGAGCGCAGCAGGTCCTGCCCGTCGTCCATCATGCGGGTGACCGACTGGTAGTCGCGCGTCAGCTCCATCATCCGCGACATCTCGGCGATGGACTGGACGTTGGACTGCTCCACCTTGCCCTGGATGATCCGGGTGTCCGGGGCCGGCAGCGGCTGGGCGTCCACGGCGTCGAACAGCACGTCGCCGGTCTGGGCGAGCGCCTGCGGGCTCTCGAAGCGGACGACGCGCAGCCGGGCGATCATCTCGTTGTCGGCGGACACCAATCCGTCGGTGCCGATCTCCATCCGGCTGCGGTCGGCCGGGATGACGATAGGCTGCTGGTTGTCGTCCAGATAGGGGAAGCCGCCGGCGTTCACGAGCTGCCCGTCGACGTCGCGCCGCATCCGCCCGTCGCGGGTGTAGCGCGGGCCGTCCGGAGTCTGCACCTGGAGCCAGCCGTCGCCGTCCAGCGCCACGTCGTAGGGGTTGTCGGTCGGCTTCAGGCTGCCGGCGGTGAAGTCGGTGTAGGTGGCGCGGTCGATGGTGAAGGCGATCTTGTCGGACGGCTTCATGCCGCCGCGCTCCATCGCCGCTTCGAACAGCATGCGTTCACCGCGGAATCCCGCAGTGTTCATGTTGGCGATGTTGTTCGCCACGACATCGAGCTGCCGGCGCAACGCCACTTGCCGCGACAATCCAATGTAAAGGGGATTCTCCATCGCCGGACACCTTCGGTTTGAACGCCGCCTTAACCTAGGTGATGCAGTTTAAAGCCGGGTTTCAACCTGAGGCGCCGCGACGGGAACTGACCGGTGTCTTGGGGGATTTGATTCCGATTTAGATAAAATTTGGGGCAGTCGCGATGCATCCCTGCCGGACCCTGTCCATCTCCCTGGCCCTGCTGTCGGTCACCACCGCCCTGACGGCGCCTCCCGCCGCGGCGGAGGCACCGGCAACGATCACCGTGCAGACGGGCGACCACGCCGACTTCTCGCGTCTGGCGCTGGTCAACGCGCAGGGCGCCCCGGCGGTCGATGTGGGAAGCTGCGGCGGGCGCGTTGCCTTCTCGCAGGCGGTCCCCTGGCCTCTGGAGGCGCTGAACGGCACCTATTCGCGGCGGCTGACCGGCTTCCAGACGGCCGAGGACGGGCGCAGCCTGACCATGGACTGGCCCTGCGGCGCCCGCGTCACCGTGCGCCGGGAGCGGCGGATCACCTTCATCGACGTCGCCGACCCGCCGCGCCCGGCGCGTAAGCCCGGCGCCCCGGTCCCGGCGTCCGAAAGCGTCCTGCTGGCCGAGGCGCCCGGCGCGTCGGTCTTTCCGATGATCGCGCCGCCGCCGGTTCCTGAACCGGCGCCGGCCCAAGCGGCGCCTGTCAGCCTAGCCGAACGGCTGAGCCCGGTCGCCAGCGCCCAGGCGCAGCCGATCGTCCAGGCGCAACCCGTGGTCCAGGCACCGCCACCGGTTCAGCCACAACCGGTTGCCAAGGCCCCGCCGCCGAAGCCGGAACCCGCCCGGACGGTGGCCGCCGTGCCGCCGTCGGCCATGCCGCCGACCGCGGCCCCTGCCCCGGCCGTCCAGGCCGACCCGCCGATCCGCGCCTTCGACCTGGATGCCTGGGCCGGCGACGACTACCCGGCGCGCAAGCAGCATCTGGAGCAGCGCATCGCCGACAGCCAGGGCCGCGCGCGGGTGGACGCGCTGCTCGCCATGGCCCGCTTCACGCTGGCCCGCGCCCTGCCGGAGGAGGGCCGCGCCGCGCTGGACGCCGCGGAGAGCCTGACGCCGGGGCCGGACCAGCGCTACGAGCTGCGCCTGCTGCGCGACGCCTTCCGCGCGCTGGACGGCACCGCCGATCCCGACGACAGCCAGTTCGTCCGCGCGCAGCCCACCCCCGCCGCCGCCGACCACCATGTCTGGCGCAGCGCCACCCTGGCTCCCAGCCGCTGGACCGCGGCGAAATCGAGCCTGCCCATCGCGCTGAAGCGGCTGCTGTCCTACCCCGCCGACCTGCGCGGCCGCCTTCTGACCCTGCTGGCCGAATCGGCGGGCGAGGCGGCGGACGGCCCATCGCTGAACCTGATCGTGCTGGAGATGATCACGCTGGACGGCATCGGCTCAACCGACGGGCGGCTGGACTTCTTCCGCGGGCGTCTGGCGGAGCTGCACAACGAGACGGCGGAGGCGTTGACCCATTACAAGCGGGCCGCCGCCCTGCCCAACCTCTACGGCCACCGCGCCCAGGTCCGCTCCATCGAGCTGCGGCTGGCCAGCGGCGCGCTGGACGATCCCGGCGCCATCGCGGAGCTGGAAAGCCTGCGCTACGCCTGGCGCGGCGGCGACGTCGAGACGGACGCGCTGGCCGCGCTGGGCGCCGCCTACACCCGCGCCGGGCGGATCGACGCGGCGCTCGACATCTTCGGCCTGCTCGGCCGCCGCTTCGGCGCGACGGCGCGCGGGCAGGCGGCGCTGACCACCGGGCGAGGGCTTCTCGACGCGGTGATCGGCCATCTGGAGAAAACTCCGGGCAGCGCGCTCGACGCGCTGTCCCTGCAGGTGCGCTACGGCCGCACGGTGGCGCTGACCGACGACGATGCCGGAACGCAGCAGCGCCGGATGGCCCGGCTGCTGGCCCGCGGCGGCTTCACGCTGGAGGCCGCACGCCTGCTCCACACCGTCGCCGAGGCCACACGCGGCGCCGAGCGCGCGGCGGTCGGGCTGGAACTGGCCCGCGTGCTGCTAGACGCCGGCCGTGGAACGGAGGCGCTGGCCGTGTTGGACCACACCGCCGGCCCCGCGCCGAACGCCCAGGCTGCCGAACGCCGCGCCCTGCTGCGCGCCGAGGCCTTCGCCACCGAGGGCGAGGCGATGCGCGCCTTCGACGCGCTGCGCGGACTGACCGGACCCGAGGCGGCGCGCATCCGGGCGGACAGCCTGTTCCGGGCCGGCGAGTGGCCGGCGGCCCGCGCCGCCTACGCCGAGCTGCTGGGCGGGCAGGATGCGCCCCTGCCGGACGACATCGCCTTCCACGCGCTGGCCGCCTTCCGGGCGGGCGACGACGCGGCGGTCACCGCCGCCGCGGAGCGCCACGGCAAGGCGCTGGCCGGGACTCGCTGGGCCGGTCTGCTCGACGCCCTGGCCGTCCCGCCCGACCCGGCGGGCAAGCCGCTGTCCAGCGCCACCGTCGGCGGCCAGCTCGCCGCCGCCGACGCGCTGGCCGGCGTGCTGCGCCGGTGGAAGGCGCCCTGACGGCCCCCGCCCCATACGACGGCTCCCTGAGCCCGATCCCCTTTTTCGGCCGAGCCGGAGGACTCACATCATGCGTTTGCTGTTCGGAATCGTCGCGGTCTTCCTGAGCGTGCTCGGCGGCTTCGCCGCCATGGGCGGCCGGATGGGCGTGCTGTGGCAGCCCGTGGAAATCGTCATCATCGTCGGCGCCGGCATCGGCGGCTACGTCATCGCCAACTCCATGGCGGTGCTGCGCGCCACCGTGCGCACCATCGGCGCGGTCGCCCGCGGACGGCACACCAGCAAGGACGAGTATCTGGACCTGATCTCGCTGCTCTACGCCCTGCTGCGGCAGGCGAAGTCCAAAGGCGTGTCGAACATCGAAAGCGACATCGACAAGCCGGACGACAGCCCGATCTTCGCCCAGTACCCCTCGGTCTTCCGCCAGCCGCGCTGCGTCACCTTCTTGTGCGACTACATGCGCCTGATCGCGCTGGGCCAGGACAACCCGCACGATCTGGAAGCCCTGATGAACGAGGAGATCGAGACCATCGGGCGCGAACTGAACCAAGTGCCGAAGGCGTTGCAGAATCTGGCCGACGCGCTGCCAGCGCTGGGCATCGTCGCCGCCGTGCTGGGCGTCATCAACGCCATGAGCGCGATCAGCGAGCCGCCGGAGGTGCTGGGCCACATGATCGGCGGGGCGCTGACCGGCACCTTCCTCGGCGTGCTGCTGTCCTACGGGCTGGTCGGCCCGATCGCCGCCGCCGCCCGCCATCGCCGCGAGGCGGAGCTGACGCTGTTCATCTGCGTGCGCGCGGGGCTGGGCGCCTATCTGCGCGGCAGCCCCCCGCAGGTCTGCGCGGAGTTCGCCCGCAAGGTGCTGTTCGCCGACACGCAGCCGAGCCTTGCCGAGGTCGAGGTCGCCACCACCCTCTCCTCGCAGGCGAAGGCCCGCGAGGCGAGCCAGCCCGCCTGAGGCCCCGCCATGCCCCGCAAGCGCATCGAGCCGACGATCATCATCAAGCGCCGCTACGGCGAGGAGGAGGAAGAGCACAACAGCGCCTGGAAGCTGGCCTACGCCGACTTCGTGACGGCGATGATGACCTTCTTCCTGATCATGTGGCTGATGAACATCACCACGGTGGAGCAGCGCAAGGGCATCGCCGACTATTTCAACCCGGTGGCCCTGTCGCAGTCCAACTCGGGCGCCGACGGCATGCTCGCCGGGCGGGCGGTGGACAAGACGGGGGCGCTGTCCACCCCCAACGCGCCGGGGGAGCACAGCGTGCCGGTGGCCGCCCCGCCCGTCGTCGCCTCGCTGGGCGAGAGCGACCGCGAGCCCGCCGGGCGCAAGGACCCCATGCCCAACCCGCCCGGCGGCCGAAGCCAGACGGACCGCGACGCGCGGGCGGAGCTGGAGGCCCTGCTCGACCGCCAGACCGCGGCGTTGAGCGAGCAGCAAGGTTTGGAAAAGGCCGAGCGCGACCTGCGCACGGCGCTGGAGACGATGCCCGAGCTGGGAGCGCTCGCCGGCAGCGTCGTCATCGAGCAGACGTCCGTCGGCCTGCGCGTGCAGCTCACCGATCAGGCGAAGGTATCGATGTACAACGTCGGTTCCGCCCAGATGAACGAGCAGGGGCGCCGCCTGATGCGGCTGGTCGCCGGCGCCGTCGCGTCGTCGCCCAACCGCCTCAGCATCACCGGCCACACCGACGCGCTGGGCTATGCGGACGGGGCGAAGTACGGCAACTGGGAGCTGTCCAGCGACCGCGCCAACGCCGCCCGCCGCGAGCTGATCGCCGCCGGCGTGCCGGCCCGGCGGATCGTCCGGGTGGAGGGCCGCGCCGACCTCGACCATCTCGACACCGCCAACCCGCTGGCCCCGCAGAACCGGCGGATCAGCATCACCCTCCTGAAGGCCGCGGCGGGGGAATAGCTTAGGTCGGGCTGGTCTTTACCACCGGCCGCGCGCGGAGCAGTTGGACGGTGGTCAGGAAGCCCAGCACGGCGGCGACGCTCCCCAGCAGAAAGACGCCGCCGTAGCCCACCCGGTCGGCGAGCAGCCCGGCCAGCGGTCCGGTCAGGCCGTAGGCGACGTCCTGGAACGCCGCGAAGGCGCCGAGCGCGGTGCCGCGGAGCTGCGGCTCGACGAGATGGACGACCTCCCGCCCCATGGCGGGAAAGACCAGCGAGCAGCCGAGCCCCGTCAGGAAGGCGCCGGCCAGCGCCGTGACGGGGTCGCCCGCGGTCCATAGTAGAGCCTGCCCGACCGCCTCCACCGCCAGAGACCCCATCGCCACGCGCAGGCCGCCGAAGCGGTCGGGCAGATGGCCCAGCGCGAAGCGGACGAGCACGAAGCCGAGGCCGAAGGCGGTCAGGCCGAGCCCGGCGTGGGGCCAGCCCTCGCGGACGAAGTGCAGCGAGAAGAAGGCGCCGATGGCGGCGAAACCGATGCCCTGGAGGCTGACGATGGCGCCCTGCCGCCAGATCCGCCCCAGCACGCTGCGGAAGGGCGGGCGCTCGGCGTCTGGATGGGCCGGGGTTCCTTCCATGCGCCGGATCGCCAGAAGCCCGACGGCGGGCAGCAGCGCGCTGACCGCCATGACGCCGGAGAAACCGAAGCGGTCGAGCAGCGCCAGCCCCAGCGGTCCGCCCGCCGCGAAGGCGCCGTAGAGCGCCGCCCCGATCAGCGCCAGCACGCGGCCCGAGCGCTGCGGCCCGACGATGCCGATCCCCCAGGCGACCACCCCGACCCCGACGAGGCTTTCGCCGACGCCGATGAGCAGGCGGCCCGCCACCAGCACGGAAAAGGCCGCCCATGGCGAGAACGACAGAGCACCGGCGGCCATCGAGACCAGCCCGCCGGCCACATAGAAGGCCAGCCCCCGCCCGACCGCGCGCTTGGCGCCGCGTCGGTCAGAGACGGTTCCGGCGAAGCCGCGGCTGAGGATGGTGGCGAGGAAGGCGCTTCCCACGCCCAGCCCGGCCCAGACATTGCCCATCCCGAGATCCCCGGCCACGAACAGCGGCACGACGGGAAGGGACAGGGCGACACAGAGGTAGGAGACGAAGAGGACGGCAGTCAGGACGACTAGGCGGCCTTGCGCCGGATCGCGCGCCGACACCGGCCTATGATCCGGCCTTTGCTGGGGACCCATGGTGTGCTCCACACTGGTCCCCGCCGATGGCCGTCCGTCCGAACATGCGAACGCACTCCGATCGGCGAGGATCGTTGAGTGCGTTGGTTGACGTTGAACGCTTACGGCCAGCGTGGCTGGCGATGCGGGACAGGGTACCAATCCCGCGGAGAAATGCAACAGGCTGCGACGGTCGCGACGGGATGGTGCCGGACGAAGGGTCTCAGCGGGCCACGTACCAGTCCGTCCGGTGGTTGAAGGCGACGAAGGCGTTCAGCACCGCCGCCCCCAGCATCGAAGCCAGCACGGCCTTCCCGTCGATCACGAAGACCGCCATGGAGAAGATCACCACGTCGAACATGGCCTGGAGCCAGCCGGCGCGGAAGCCCGTCTTCTCTTGGATGTAGAAGGCGAGAATGCCCACCCCGCCACCGCTGGAGCCGTGGCGGAACAGGCCGATCACCCCGATGCCGATGCAGAAGCCCGCCAGAACCGCCGCCACATAGGGGTGGAGAGCGTCGTAGCGGATCGCCTGCGGCGCCAGCGTGGTCAGCACCGAGATGCTGGTGACCGCCAGAAGCGATTTCGCGGTGAAGCGCCAGCCGATGCGCGCCAGCGCCAGCGCGTAGAAGGGCAGGTTCACCACGAAGAACACCGGGCCGAAATCCAGCCCCGTGGCGTAGGCGATGACGAAGGACAGCCCCGCCGCCTGCCCGGTGATCAATCCGGCGGCATGCAGTATGGAAATCCCGAACGCGGTCATGATGATGCCGAACAGCTGCCCCTGCGCATTATCAAATGCGCTGTGCGCCGCCCGTTTGGTTTCATTTGTTGCAACGGCAGTGTTTGGGGCCACGGATACTGCACTTTTCTTAAGCACGCTCGGCACCTTCCAGACTTCGTTCCATATCGACAGTATCATCAAAGACCAGACCAAGAATAGAGCGGCGTGATTTCGTTCGTCATCCCCGCAATCCGTGGAGCGACGCCGCTTCGCGTTCCCGTCGCCCCTCCCCTCGCCGTCAATTCCTCCGGATGGCGCCGGTTTCCCGGGCGGCGGCGCGGGCGGCGGGACGCGGAATTGCGTGGCCTTGCGGCCATCGTTGTGCCCGCTGCGCAAGAATCGGTCGCACCGGCGCCACACGCTTTCTCCGCATCGATCGCCGACACGCAACCCAAGCGCACAAAACTCACGCGATCCGCCGGATTCTTTCGCCGGATAGACCAATCGGACGGCATTCCACATCGCTACAGTCGCATCGTCCGCTGTTCACGCATCCCATGGTCGCATGAGGCTGCGCGAATGATCGACGCCACCAGCGGCCGCCTTTGAAACCGGCCCCACCAGTGAGGAAAGACAATGGCATTTCCGACCGCCGTGAACGACCAGATCACCGATTCCGTCACCCAGGCCAACACCAAGGTCCTGGGCGACGCTCCGGCGATCGCCATGGGCAACCTGTTCCAGGCCACGGCTCAGGCGCTGGCCAACGCGGCCCACAACGCCACCAACGCCCAGCAGCAGTCCTACGTGACCGCGCAGGCCGCCACCACCCAGGGCGTGGCCACGCTCTACTCGATCGACACCGCCTCCACCGGCGTGGCGACGAAGAGCATCCTCAGCACCGGCGTCAAGGGCCTCGGCTCGTAAGCCGGACCCGCGCCGCCATCGACGTTTCAAACCACCTGCGCCACCCCGCCTTCCATGAGGGATGGCGGGCGGGCGGCAGGCAACCGAAGAGGACGAACAAATGGCTTTCCCGACCGCCGTGAACGACCAGATCACCGATTCCGTCACCCAGGCCAACACCAAGGTCCTGGGCGACGCTCCGGCGATCGCCATGGGCAACCTGTTCCAGGCCACGGCCCAGGCGCTGGCCAACGCGGCCCACAACGCCACCAACAACCAGCAGCAGTCCTACGTGACCATGCAGGCCGCCACGACCATGGGCGTCGCCACGCTCTACTCGATCGACACCGCCTCCACCGGCGTCGCCACCAAGTCGATCCTGGGGAGCTGATGAGCCGACCGGCCAGGACCGGGCGCCCACGGGCATCCGGAACGGGCCGCCGGCCATCCATCCCGAACCATTCGCCAAGGAATAACGTCAGATGGCTTTCCCGACGGCAGTCAACAGCCAGATCACCGATTCCGTAGCCCAGAGCAACGTCCAGGTCGTTGGCAGCTCGCCGGCGATCGCCATGGGCAACCTGTACCAGGCCACCGCCCAGGCGCTGGCCAACGCGGCCCACAACGCGACCCTGGCGCAGCAGCAGATGTACGTCACGGCGCAGGCCGCCACGACGACGGGCGTCGCGATGCTCTACTCCATCGACACCGCGACCACCGGCGCCGCCACGTCGAAGCTCCTCGGCTGACCGGTCGGCGGGCGCGGCACCCGCCGCCGTCCGCCGCACCGCCGCCGGCGCTTTGGCCTCGAACCAACGCAACATCTGATGTAAGGAGCAAACACGATGGCTTTCCCGACCGCCCTGAACAACCAGATCACGGACTCGGTCTCCCAGGTCAACACCAAGGTCCTGGGCGACGCCCCGGCCGTCGCGATGGGCAACCTGTTCGTCGCCACCAGCCAGGCGCTGTCGAACGCGGCCCACAACGCCACGAACAACCAGCAGCAGTCCTACGTGGTGATGCAGGCGGCGACCACGCAGGGCCTGTCGACCCTGTACTCCGTCGACACGGCCTCGACCGGCGTCGTCACCACCCAGATCCTGGGCCTCTCCTAAGGAGAGCCGGCGGGCCGCCCTCGGGAAACCGGGGGCGGCCTCCGCCACAGGTTGAAGCGCCCGGTCGCGCAGAAGCCCGTGTCCGCAGAAGCTGTGGCGGGAGCCTGAAGGCTGGAGTGTGTGAATGCCGGACGGAAGCTCCGCCAGCCTTGCCGGATCGGTCGCGGCGAACACGGCGATACCGCTTGGCCTGACCCCATCCCTGGCGATGGACATGACCTACGTCGCCATGGCCGACAGCCTCGGCCTGGCCATGCAGAACGCCGTCGCCAACCAGCAGCGCGCCCAGGTCATCACCGAAGCCGCGCTCGCCCAGGTCCTCACGCTGATCATCACCAAGGGAACCGCAAAATCATGAGCGACGAAGGCACCGTGAACACCCAGGTGATCGACGCGACGTCGGACATCGTCACGCTTCTGACGGGACAGTCCCCCGCGCAGTCGTTCGCCATGCTCGACGCCGTGATGGTCGAGACACTCGGCATGGCGATGCACAACGCCGTGCACCGCCAGCAGAACGCCGGCATGGTCAATTCCGCCGCGGTCACCGCCGCCTGCGCCAAGATGCTGTCCGTGCCCTTCCCCACCACGCCCCCGCCGCCGCCGTCGGGGTCGTCCGGTTCGGGCTCATCCGGTTCGGGGGGCAGCGCGTCGCCGCTGCAGCCGCTGACCCCGCTGCTGACGACCTCGCTCACCACCCTGCCCCCCACGGTCACCGGCGGCTCTGGAAACAGCACCGTCACCGGTGGCTCCGGGAACAGCACCGTCACCGGCGGCACCGGCAACAGCACCGTCAGCGGCGGGTCGTGATTGACCCCGCGTCCATCTCCCAGCGGCCGGCCGTCCAGGCCACAACGAGCAAGGAGCCTTCATGTCGGAGCCCACGAAGGTCAATGCGCAGATCATTGACGTCATAAACCAGACGCAGACGGCGACCATGAGCCCGCAGGTCGTCACCACCAGCGGCGCGGGGAAAGCCTATCAGGCGGTCGCCCAGTCCACGGCCATGGCCGTGCAGGACGCGACGGACACGCTGCGCAACGTCTCGACCATCGCCACCACGGCGATCGGTGTCGCGATGGCGCAGCTCCTGGCGACGGGCGACCCGAAATACGTCACCGCCCTGACCCAGGCGCAGGGGATGATGACGAGCGCCGCCAACGACTTCACCAGCATCGGTACCGCGGCCTCCACGGTCCTGAATAGCTTCCCGTCGAGCTGACCCTTACGCAGGTGTCCCCACCATGACCGTCTCTGTCGCCAACAAGATGATCCAGAACCGCGCCGGGCTCACCGACCTGGGGCGGCTTGCGCTCGCCTTCATCGATGGCGGGTCGGAGTGGCTCGACTGGGCCATCAGCAACGCCGGTCCGCGCTACGATTTCCCGGACGAGAGCACGCTCGTGGAGCAGGTCCAGCAGGGTCTTCACGCGACGCGGCTGGCCCTGCTGCCCAATCTGAAGCTGATGGTCAGCCCGGTGAAGCTGATGACGCTCGGGGTGGACAGCCTGCGCACGCTGGCCGACGCCGAATCCGGCGAGACCAGCGCCACGGTGTCGGCCCAGGTCAAGCGCATCCTCGCCGACCACACTCTCCTGACGCAGGACGACTTCGCCGCCAGTGCGTCCTTCCTTGCCGGGCTGGGAGTCTCCGGGGCTCCGGTCTTCCAGTTCATGGGCTTCGACGAGCAGCTGGCGGTGCAGGAGCTGCTCTACCGCAAGGAAAGCCAGGGGACGGCGAACCCCGAGCTGCAGAAGGAGGCGGCCGCCTTCGCGGTGGAGCAGGCGCGCACCGTGCAGGAGTTCGCGGACTATTATCAGTTCTATCTGATCTACGTGAACCGGCTGGGCTCCCTGACCGCGACGCCGGACGACCGGAAGAAACGGGCCGGCGGCGCGTTGGACACCATCCTGCCGCAGCTGTTCGGCTTCCTGGAATGCCCGCAGGTCCCCCCGCTGGCCGCCCCGGCGGAGGTGGCGCACGCGGTTTCCAACTGGCAGAAGCGCGGCCGGCCGGTCGGCTTCGCCCGGCTGTCGGACGGGGCGCTGCAGATCGTCCGCGACACGGCCTTCCGGGACGAGACCGGCGACGCGGTGCGGGTGCTGGTGGCCGGCTATCTCGCCGGGGCGCAGGCCCTGCTGTCGGCGACGCCGCCGCAACGCGGCATCATGGGCCAGGACGGCGCGTCCTGTCTCTTCCCCGTCTTCGGCAAGGGCATCCAGGCGGAAATCCAGATGGGGGCCGCGGGGGTGATCTCGCTGCGCTGCTTTCGCCCCGATCCCCCCGCCACCGCCACCACTGCCGCCACCACTGCCGCCGCCTGACTCGCCTCAACAGGCCGTGACCGGGGCGGCGCCTTCTGCAGCGCCCTGTGCACCGCTTTCTGCGCCGCCCTCTGCGCCATCCACACCGACCGCCGAAGCCGCGGCGGCGCCGGCGGAGACGCGGACGGCCACGGCGGCACGCCCGCCGCAAAACCGAACCGGACGAAGGAGATCGAAGGATGGGCGTTTCCCAGCCCCCCAGCAGCCCGCACCCTGAACCGGCGGCCGCTCCGGCGGCACCGGACGCGGCGGTTCCGGCCACGCCCGCCGCGCCGGCGGCGCCGCCGGCCGACGCTCCGGTCGCAGCGCCCGATACGGCGCCGTTCGAGGCGGGCACCAAGACGCCCGCCGAAATCGCCAGCGCGCTGCTCGACCACGCGGTGAAAAGCGTGAACGCCGCCGCCGAGCAGGCGCTGGCCGCCGTCGAGCAGGCCATCCAGCTCGCCGGCCATGCCGTGGAGGCGATCCCCGGCCTGACCGCCCACCCCGGCGGCCATGCCGACGAGCAGGGCGCGATGTCCCAGGCGAACGAGGCGATGTCCCAGGCGCTTCAGGCCGCCAGCGGAGCCGGAGCCGGCGGCCAAGCGATGCAGCAGGCCAGCGAGCAGCAGCAGAAGGCCGTCGCCGCAGCCAACGAGGCGGCGCAGCAGGCCATGGCCGCAGCGAGCGCGCAGATCGCGCGGGCGATGAACAGCAAGGGCGACCCGGCCCTTTGACGCCGCCGCCACCGACCTGCCGCCCCGGGGTGTCCGCGACGTCGCGCGGTTTCCCGGCTCGCGCGGGGCGGAGGCGTTTCCGCCCGTTTCCGAACCTGGACGCAAATCCGGGCCCCAACCGAGCTGAAGGACATCCCGCATGCCGTCCCGCACGCGCCGGAAATTGATCGTTGTCGCGCCCGAAACTCCGCCCTCCGCCCCGCCCGCCACTCCGGTGGAGGCGAGCATGGACGCGGTGGCCGGTGCCGCAACTCAGGCGCTGGGCCTGCCGGTCGTGCCGTCCTCCCAGCGCGACGTCACGCTCGGCTGGACCGCGGTGGCCGTCCACCCGCTCCAGCCGTCCGAGACGGACTGGCTGCGGATGGTGCGCGGGGCCTCCTTCGGGATCGGAGCGCCCGGCGCGCGGGCCACCGCCGAGACCGCCGCAATCCAGACCGCCGCCATGGAGCGCCTGTTCGTGGCGGGCGAAGGAACGCCGGGCCTGCTGGGCGTGCCACCCGGAGCGGTCTATGAGGGCGAGCGCTTTCCCCTTCCCGACGACCGGCTGAGCGGCGCCCGACGCCTGCTGAAACAGACGTCGGGCGTCGTCGGCGCGGCGAAGGCCGGCCAGCCCATCGGGTCCGACGCCATTTCGCGCCGGCTGCGCGGCGTCCGCGACATCCTGCTACCGCTGATCGAGGCGTTTGCAGGACCGGCGGAGGCGGGCGGCACCGCTCCCTTCCAGGAGGAACGGCGCCAGCTTCGCGGCCTCGACCAGGACATGGCGGCGGCGCAGAGCTGGGACGCGGTGGAAGCCATCATGGCGGGACTCGCCCGCATCATCGACGGGCTGGACGACGCGGCGCAGGCCGCCGCCGGCGTTCATCTGTCCTACACCGCCGAGGCCGCCTGCCGCCTCCGGCTCGCCATCCGCTTCAAGGTCGCGTCCGACGGGCCGCTTCCCGCGGACCGTCTGGCCGACGCCGACCGCGCGCTGACGCGCCTCCTCAACGGCGGTTATCCGCAACTGGCGGTCTGGCTGCGCAACCGCATGCGGGCGCTGGCGCAGCGGGCGGCCGAGACCGATCCGTCCGGAAACAGCCGCTTCATCGTCCTGGAGGACGGGCGCGCGGGCACCCGCGGGTGGGTCGCCCGGGTTCTCGTCAACCCCGCCCTGCCGGCGCCGGCCTGGTTCGCGCTGTTCCAGCGTCTGCACAACGTCCTTGTCATGGCCCTGTTCTCGCTCAAGCTGGAGCTGTACGGACTGCTTCACCGGCTGGCCGGTGCGGCGCCCGCGGACAGCCCGGCGGCGGACGACACCGGAGGCGGGGCGTCGGGCGTCGGGGGAGCGGGCGTCGGAAGCCGGGAGAAGGCGGATTACGGACGCAACGGCTGCGCCGCCGTGCTGGTCGACGTGACCATCCCACGCCACGGCACCCTGGCCGCCCAGCAGCAATGGCGGCGCTTCACCGGCGACTTGCGGCTCGAAGACGGCCTGCCGCGGCCGGGAACGGCCTACCGGATCACCTCGGCCCTGCGGTCGGTCGATGCCCTGTGCCGCTCAGCGCCCCCGCCACGGAACGCGGCTCCGGCGCTGATCGCCCGGCTGCACGGTCTGCTGGCCAACCAGGACCAGGCCACGGCGGACGGCATCGCGGCGATCCGCGCCCGCATCCGGGAAGGCGTGGCGCCGCTGTCCCTGAAGGCCATCGACGGGCTTGGCGACATCGCGGTGCAGCGGTTGTTCGTCGTGATCCTGGAGCAGCTCTGCCAGGGCTACGCGCTCGCCACGGACAAGGCGCTGGCGACGGCCTTCGACGGCTGGTTTGCCTCCAAGCTTCCCGGTTACGCGGATCTGGCCACCCTGCCCGCCACGGTCTCCGCGGCCATCAAGGCTGCCAAGGACAAGGGCGCCTGGAGCGATGGCGACGCGGCCATCGCGAGCGCCGTGGGATTCGGCCTTTGGGTGTCGGCGGCCATGGAAAGCCATCTGGAGAAGCGGGCGGCCTTTCTGCGCAATGGCTTCGAGGATTCCGGGGCGCTGCTGAACCACCTCACCTCCCTGCCCTCGCTGGCGGCGGCGCTGAACGGTCCGGGCATCCAGCCGGTGATTCAGGGTCCCTGGGCCGCGGCGCTGCAGCTGGAGCAGGGCCTGCCAGGGCAAGAGCACGCCGCCGCCGCGGCCCCCGTCGCCATTCTGCTCCAGGACGGTGAGCCCAGGCGCCCGCCGGACGACATCCTCAGCGCCGCCGCCTCGCAGATCGAGGACTGGCTGGCCACCCACCGCAGCAATTTCACGCTGACCCGTGACGGTGGGCAATTGGCCATCGTCTGGCATGACGAGGCGGATCTCGGCCCGTTCCGCTATGCCCCGGTCGGGGCCACGCTCACCGTGACGGGCACCACGCCAGGCGCGCCGCCGCCCTCGCTGATCTGGGGACTGCCCGTCGCCGCCCTGTCCGAGACGATCCGTTCGGTCCGCGAGAGCCTCGCACAGACCGACGACGGCGCCGTCCGCGGCCGGCTGGCCGCCACGCTGAACGCCCTGACCGCCCTCGGCCTGCGCACCGGAGCGCCGGAGGGCGCCGACCCGTCGGTGACGGCGCTGCGCCAGGGCCGGTGCCGCCATCTGATGCTGAGCAGCGCGGAGTTGGCCCAGGGGTCCGCCGCCGACTACCCGCGCAGCTACCACCCCGACGACGCTTTCCGGATCACCCTGAACGACAACCCCGTCGACGCGGCGCAACGGCTCGGCCCTTCCCCGACCGGCGCCGAGGCGCA
The DNA here is from genome assembly GCF_058780635.1 of Azospirillum sp. UENF 312511. Classification (NCBI taxonomy): domain Bacteria; kingdom Pseudomonadati; phylum Pseudomonadota; class Alphaproteobacteria; order Rhodospirillales; family Azospirillaceae; genus Azospirillum; species Azospirillum sp. UENF 312511. Next base: position 78,994 of record NZ_JBSNCG010000002.1, read on the forward strand.
ACGAACTCTGGACCTGCTCGTCGTGAACCAGGGCAGCGGCGGACGGAGCGCCGACGGACAGCCCCTGCTGTCCCCCGGAACCTGGACGGCGGACGCCCTGGCCGCAAGCGTCGTCGCGCCGTTGATGGCGTCCGGATGGACGGCGCGGACCGTGGTTCTCGACTTCCCCTTCTCGGTCCAAATGCTGGGGGTGTTCGCCCCGCTGTGCGCCGGCGAGGGCCGGATCGTCATGACGCTGGGCGACAGCCTGGAACCGATCATGGACCGGGGGATGTGGGAGACCATCCGGCCGGCGCTGGGCCAAGGCGACGCCGAGGCGGTCCGCGACGCCATCGACAGGCAGGTCGCGGCCATGACCGCCGCCGCGGTTGGCCGCCTGCATCTGGACGACATCCTGACCGCGTCCAACGCGGCGATCCACGAGCATCTCGCCAGCCATCCCGACGGACGGGACGCGGTGTCGGTCCTGCGCTGCCTGAAGCCGATCGGCGACGTTCTCCAGGACCCGAACACGCCGCTGGACCGCATCGACGAGGTTCTGCGGGCGCTGCGCGGCACGCCGCTCCCCAGGAACGACTTCGCGGCGGAGGATCAGGCTCTGCTCGATGATTTCCCAGGCTCGGCCAAGGACATGACGGCGGATTCGCTGGAACGGTTCCGCGACGCTTTGCGCCGGCGAGTGGAGACCGTGCTGTCCGATCCCGGCTTCCGCATCGGCATGGACCCGGCATGGCTGGCGGCCCGCCCCCTGTACGGTTCGGAGCTGGACAGCCTTTGGGCCCTCATCGGCAACCGCTGGGCCAACATTCTGGCGCTTGATCCCGGCCTGTCGCGCGGGGCGGGGTACTTCGCCGTCTACGAGGCCACGACCGGCGAGATCAGGCTGGTCAACCTGATCGGATGAATGGAAGCCGATCGATGCGTTGGCATCGATTGCGGGCGTCACCACGGTTCCCGCTTCGCCAAAGAAAACGGCCCCGCCCGAAGGATGACCTCCTCTCGGGCGGGGCCGTTTCCGCGGAGACACTCATAGTTTCGGCGACCACACCTTCGACCGCCTGTTGAGCGCCTCGTAGAGAATGCCATCCAGCAATTTCCGATCCTCCACCAGAAAACTGCCGGCCTGCATCCCCAACAACACCCAGGTCAGTGTCCCGGCGCCGCCCCTGGTGAGGGTGTTCGCGCAATAATCCAGCTTGTCCGTCACATTTTTCAGCTCGTCCAAACCCTCTGGTTTCGGGTCTTGCCGTTCCAGTTTTTCGATGATTTTCGATGACGCCGTTATGCTGGCGGTAACGCAATTGTATTTGCTGGCACTCTTGTCGAGCATGTACCAGCCGTACAGCATGTTCCCGCTGCTGTTCGCTCCCGTCAGCAACGTCGACCGGTTGTTCTTCAATTCCTCCAAGTCATCCCTGAATGTCTCATAAACCGCCTTTGAGACGGGGATGGAGATGACACGCCGGGTGGGGTCCATGAACATCTCTTTGTCGTCGTACCATTTTCCCGGCATCGCGCCACCTTGCTTCAAAGGCGTCGTCTTGATCATGCTGGAGGTCAGCGAGGCCGGGTTGAAGCCCGTCACCGTACGCTGTATCCCGCCGTCGCCGGACGCTTCGGCGAAGATCGCGAAATGGCCGGCATAGATGGACGCCAGAGCCTGCAGGGCGCTGTTGGATAGCGGGGATGATTTCATATACCTTAAAAATCGATAGATCCCATTTGCCTGATAGCCAAGCACAGACCTACAGTAAACAATGAAATCCATTGCATCCAATTTGTCCGGATCGATATTCTTGAAATATTCATCGATGTCCTTGTTGCCGGCATACAAGGCCGTCTTCTGGCTGGCAACGGCAATGAATCCAACGCAGTACCTATCCATGATCCCACCCGTCTTGCGATGCCGGTCCGATGGCCGGCCATGGAAAAAAGCGGGAACGCCAATGCCGAACCACGCCGGGCCGTGGACGCCGGCACGGAACAGGGAACGTTCCCGTACGCTTCGGACGTTTCGTTGAAATGAGGCGTGAAGGCCGGTTCAGGGCCGCCGGCCGGCTCCCGGCAGGTTGCGCCGGAATTCTCGCGGGCTTTCCCCGACGAGGCGGCGGAAGCTCTTCTCGAAATGGCTGAGGTCGCCGTAGCCGACGCTCATCGCCACTTCGGTGATGGGCAGGCGGCGGTCGGCGGCCAGAAGCTCGCGCGCCTTGTGGATGCGGATGCGGCCAAGCAGACCCTTGAAGGAGGTCTGAAGCTCCGTCCGGAACAGGTAGCTGAGGTGCGACGGGCTGACATGGGCCTGCCGGGACAGCTCATCCAGCGTGATCGGGTCGGCGAAGCGCTCACCCAGGAACACCAGCGCCTTGCGCAGGCCGCCGTGCAGCCGGGCCAGGGCGTCCTGGTCGCGGGTCAGCGCGCAGTGCACCCAATGGTCCGCGGGCGAGGGAGCCGGCGGGACAACGGACGCGGGCTCCGGATGGCCGTTCGGATGGCCCACCGGATGAATGCCGGCCTCCGGGTCCGTCGGCATGGCGCCGCCGACCATCCAGGGGGCGTGGCGGCGCACGTCGCCGTGGCGGATCGGCCGGCCGCCGGTCATCACCGCCAGCCGGGCGATCACCCGCTCCAGCTCGAACAGGTTCTCCGGCCAGCTGTGGGCTTTGCACAGGGCGATCAACTCGTCGGTCCGCGTCTCGTCGGCACGCCCACCGTGGCGCTCCAGGGCGGCGAGGACCAGCGGCTCGATGTCCGCCGGCCGGTCGCGCAGCGGCGGCACGGTGGCGCACAGGAAATCCAGTTCGGCCAGCAGCGGGCGGGAGAAGCGCCCCTCCTCCGCCAGCCGCCGCAGGTCGGCGGTCGTCGAGGCGATGACCCGCGGCTCCCCCATCCCACTGGCCATCCCGGCGGCCGCCCCGGTGGCGGACAGCGGCCAGCCCCCCGGCGCGTCGAGCCATTGGCCGAGCTGGGAGGGCATGTGCTGGACGATTTGCCCCTGAAGGGCCGGGGTCATCTCGTCCACGCCGCTGAGGAACAGGGTGCCGCCTGCGGCCCGCGCGAACCAGTCGGCGGGAGTGCCCGCCGGGTCCGCCCCGTTGACCTGGACGAAAGGGCCGTCGCGCCGCGGCCCGCAGCCGTGGATCGCCGCGGCGAGCTGCGCCTTCTCCGTTCCAAACTCGCCGGTCAGCAGGACGGGCAGCGCGCTGTGGGCGGCCTGCTCCAGGAAGGCGTCCAGCTCGCGCAGCGCCGGGCTCATGCCGACCATCATCAGGGGCCGCCCGAACCGCCGCTCCGCCCAGCGCCGCACCTCGTAGCGCTTGGCCAGATAACCGCACTGGCGGGCGACGTCCTGCAGCATGGGCGCTTCGGGCGCGGCGCCGTCCGGCGCGCGGTCGAGGACCAGCCGCATCTCGCCGACCGGCGCGTCGGCGTAGGTGATGGGCACCACCACCGCCTCCGGGTCGGCCGCGGCGTCGTTGGGGTCGCCGTCCGCCGTCCAGCACAGGCGCCCGCCCGCCCGATCCTGGGCGAGCACCAGCGTGCCCATGTCCTGGAGCCACAGCGCCCCGCCGCGCAGCGGCGCGCGGTCGGCCAGCCGCCCCATCAGCCCGCCGATCAGGTCCGGCAGACTGCGGAAATCGGCGGAGGCCGGGTGCAGGATCTCGTCCAGCGTGCCACAGACCGACACAGTCATCGCACCGCCTCCTTGGTAAAGCCGTGCCGCGTCTTCCGCGAGCGCCGGACCTTGAAGACGAATGCATGCATCGCGGGGCCGCGATGGCGGTAATCGGATTGATAGGATCGAATCATGACCGGAATCACCTGCCGCCGTTTCAGACAATGGGTTCACAGCCAATCGACGTTTCATGGCGTCAGGGCGTGAAGTCTTCGGCAGACCGGCTTTTTTTCCGGACAAAAGAAAGGGCCGCCCGGCCTCCGGTTTCCCGGCGCCAAGCGGCCCTTGTCAGGCGTGGATCAGTGTGAAGGGGTCAGCGTGAACGGACCAGCGCCACCGGCTTGCGCTCCGCCCCGGCCTCCGGAGCCCGCTCCGCCCCCTCGGCGTAGGCGCGGCCATAGTAGCTGTCGAGCAGGAGCTGGCGGATCTCCGCGACCAGCGGGAAGCGCGGGTTGGCGCCGGTGCACTGGTCGTCGAAGGCGGCCTCGGCGATGGCGTCCAGCCGGGCCAGGAACTCCGCCTCCGGAACCCCGGCGGCCTGGATCGAGGCCGGGATGTCCAGCGTCCGCTTCAGCTCCTCCACCCAGGCCACCAGCGTCTCCACCCGCTCATGGTCGCGGCTGCCGCCGAGACCGAGGTGCCGGGCGATCTCGGCGTAGCGGGCGACGCCCTTGGGCCGGTCGTACTGGCTGAAGGCGGTCTGCTTGGTCGGGATGTCGGCGGCGTTGTAGCGGATGACGTTGGCGATCAGCAGCGCGTTGGCGACGCCGTGCGGCAGGTGGAACTCCGCCCCCAGCTTGTGCGCCATCGAATGGCAGACGCCGAGGAAGGCGTTGGCGAAGGCGATGCCGGCCAGCGTGGCGGCGCTGTGCACCTGCTCGCGCGCCTTGGGGTCCTTGGCGCCGTTGGCGTAGGCGGAGGGCAGATGCTCCTTCAGCAGCTTCAGCGCCTGCAGCGCCTGCCCGTCGGTGTATTCGTTGGCCAGGACGGAAACGTAGGCCTCCAGCGCGTGGGTCACCGCGTCGATCCCCCCGGCGGCGGTCAGGCCCTTCGGCATGTCCATCACCAGATTCGCGTCGATGATCGCCATGGTCGGCGTCAGTTCATAATCCGCGATCGGGTACTTGATGCCGGTGCGCTCGTCGGTCACCACGGCGAAGGGCGTGACCTCCGACCCGGTGCCGGACGTGGTCGGGACGGCAACGAACTGCGCCTTCACGCCCAGCTTGGGGAAGGTGTAGATGCGCTTGCGGATGTCCATGAAGCGCAGCGCCAGATCTTCGAAGGCGACGTCCGGGGCCTCGTACATCACCCACATGATCTTGGCCGCGTCCATCGGCGAGCCACCGCCGAGCGCCAGGATGACGTCCGGCTGGAAGGCGTTGGCGAGCGCCAGCCCGCGCCGCACCACCGCCAGTGTGGGGTCGGCGGCGACCTCGAAGAAGGTCTCCACGGCGAGGCCCAGCCCCTTGAGGATGCGCACGGTCTCGTCGACGTGGCCGTTCTCGAACAGGAAGCGGTCGGTGACGATCAGGCAGCGCTTCTTGCCACGCAGCTCCTCCAGCGCGAAGGGCAGGCAGCCGCGGCGGAAGTAAATGGATTTCGGCAGCTTGTGCCACAGCATGTTCTCGGCCCGCTTCGCCACGGTCTTGCGGTTGATGAGGTGCTGCGGCCCGACATTCTCGGAGATCGAGTTGCCGCCCCACGAACCGCAGCCGAGCGTCAGTGACGGTGCCAGCCGGAAATTGTAGAGGTCGCCGATGCCGCCCTGCGAGGACGGCGTGTTGATCAGGATGCGCGCCGTCTTCATCGCCTGCCCAAAATGGCGGATGCGCTCCGGCTGCTGGTCCTGGTCGGTGTAGAGGGCGGAGGTGTGGCCGATGCCGCCCAGCGCAACCAGCGCCGCCGCCTTGTCGCAGGCGTCCATGAAGTCGCGGGCGCGGTAGAGCGCCAGGGTCGGCGACAGCTTCTCGTGGGCGAAGGGCTCGTCCTCGGTCACCGCCTCGACCTCGGCGATCAGCACCTTGGTGTGGGCGGGAACGCTCACCCCGGCCATGGCGGCGATGGCGCCGGCCGACTGGCCGACGATGTCGGCGTTGAGCGCGCCGTTCTTCAGCAGCACCTTGCGCACCGCGTCGGCGTCCGCCGCCGACAGGATGTGGCCGCCATGGTGGGCGAAGCGGTCGCGCACCGCGTCATAGGCGGCGTCCACGACGATGGCCGACTGCTCCGACGCGCAGACCACGCCGTTGTCGAAGGTCTTGGACATCAGGATGGAGGCGACGGCCCGCTTGATGTCGGCGAATTCGTCGATCACCGCCGGGGTGTTGCCGGCGCCGGCGCCGATGGCCGGCTTGCCCGAGGAGTAGGCCGCCTTGACCATGCCCGGCCCGCCGGTCGCCAGGATCAGGTTGATGTCGGGGTGGTGCATCACCGCGTTCGACAGCTCCACCGAGGGCTCGTCGATCCAGCCGATGATGTCCGGCGGCGCGCCGGCCTCCACCGCGGCCTGGAGCACGATCCGCGCGGCCTCGCAGGTCGCCTTGCGGGCGCGGGGGTGCGGCGAGAAGACGATGCCGTTGCGCGTCTTCAGGCTGATCAGGGCCTTGAAGATGGCCGTCGAGGTCGGGTTGGTCGTCGGCACAATGGCGCAGATCAGGCCCACCGGCTCGGCGATCGTCATGATGCCGTATTCCGGGTCCTCCTCCAGGATGCCGCAGGTCTTCTCGTCCTTGTACTTGTTGTAGATGTATTCAGAGGCGAAGTGGTTCTTGACGACCTTGTCCTCCATCACGCCCATGCGCGTCTCGGCAACCGCCAGCTTCGCCAGCGGGATGCGCGCGTTGGCCGCGGCCAGGGCGGCGCTGCGGAAGATGCGGTCCACGGTCTCCTGCGGGAAGCCGGCGTAGACTTTCTGCGCCTCCCGGACCCGAAGGACGAGGTCGTTGAGGTCTGCAAGCGTGGTGACGGGCATATCGTGTCGCCTCTGCGGTTGGCGCGCCGCCGGCCCCTTCGGGCCGGTCCTGGACAACGGGTGCGGGCGGACTGTCACCCTTCAAACACCGGCATCCAGGGCACGCACGGAAAATCGGTCATGCCGGGCGGCGCTTTGGTCCTGTCCGCGCGGCAGGGAAACTATCCCCCGAGCATGGGTGAGGGACCATGACTCAGGTCAAAACTGGTATGACCACTTTCGGGGTAGTGCCACCCCCAACCCGCCCGGCCGGACCGGAAAAATCTCTTCCGATCGGGTGTCGAATTGCGCTGGACAAGCGCTCCGCTTCTTCTTATAAGACGCCCCCGCACGCAGCGGCGCCCAGGTAGCTCAGTTGGTAGAGCAGGGGACTGAAAATCCCCGTGTCGGCGGTTCGACTCCGTCCCTGGGCACCATTCTCCTCACGGTCCTGTTCGAGGAGATGGTGTTCCGGCCACACTGGCCGAACCCGGACGTTGCGCTCCATTCTCCCATGTCTTTGGTTCGATCCGGCGTCCCGATGGCGCACCACGACCGTCTTCTGCGCAAGCGAAACGCAGCCGGTTCAGACAGACACGCCCGACAGATCACAGCCGCAACGACGCCTTTCACCGCCCCGATCGCCGATAAGAAGCGGGCATCTTCCCGGCATTCCCGAAAAGTTGTAAACACTCCCATAATAATTCGCGGGAGGGGAATCCGATGTTCAGCGCCGTTCAGCCGAGTCGCCGCACTTTCCTGGTCGGGGCGGGCCGTTTCGCCGCCGCGTCGGCGCTCACCAGCGTCACCCCCTTCCCCGCCATCGCGGAACCGCGTCCCCACCGGATCGCGGCCTCGGCGCTCAAGGATCTGGCCGGGGCCGTCCAGGGTGGCGTCGTGCTGCCCGACGATCCGTTCTTCGACGATTACGCACGCCCAAACAACCTGCGTTTCCGGACGCTTCCGACCGCCATCGCGCGCTGCGCAAGCGAGACGGACGTGCAGGCTTGCGTCGCCTGGGTGAGGAAGCACGGCGCCCGCTTCGCCGTGCGCAGCGGCGGGCACAATTACGCGGGCTTCTCCACCACCCCCGGCCTGCTCATCGACATGACGCCGCTCAGCACGATCACCCCCCTGCCCGGCGGGGACGGTCTGGTCAAGGTGGGCGGCGGCGCCCTGAACGGCATGGTCTATCAGGCGCTCGAACGGCTGAACCGCACCGTCACCCACGGGCGCTGCACCACCGTGGGGGCGGCGGGCTTCCTGCTGGGCGGCGGCATCGGCTTCAACATGCGCATGTTCGGCATGGGGTCGGACCTGCTCCAGGCCACGAGCATCGTCACCGCGGACGGCGCGCTGCATGCCGATATCCAGGACAGCGGCGACGGCAGCGACCTGTTCTGGGCCTGCCGCGGCGGTGCCGGCGGGAATTTCGGGATCAACACGTCCTTCACCCTGCGCACCTTCCCGGTGGAGACGGTCACCTTTTTCGACATCACTTGGACCACGGATGTGGGCGAGGTGCTCCACACCCTGCTGACGCGTCTGGCGGACGCGCCGCCGGAGTTCGGCAGCAAGATCAACATCACCAAGCCGGCGCGCGGCAGCGGCGATCCGCGGCTCACCGTCTCCATCCTCGGCCAGCTGCACAAGTGCAGCACGACGGTCGAGGCGATCATCGGCCCGGTCCTGGAAAAGGCGTCGAAGACGCGGATCGACCGCGACATCGCCTATTGGCCGGCGCAGGACCTGCTGAGCGAGTTCACCTACCCCTACTTCTATCAGGAGAAATCCTCCTACATGAGGGCGGCGGACATCACGCCCGAGTCCATCGCCACCATGATCCGGCTCGCCGAGCGCATGCCGGGCACCAGCATGGCCAACGCCTTCAAGTTCTTCCAGGTCGGCGGCCGGATCAACGCCACGGCGGCGGACGCCACCGCCTACGTCCACCGCGGCTACGACTGGCTGTTCTCCTCCGAAGTGAACTGGTGGAACCGGAAGGACCCGAAGTCCCTGGTGGACGAGAATCTGGCGTGGCAGGAGTGGTTCTACACCGCCGTCAACACGGGCACCAAGGCGGTGGGCGCCTTCCAGAATTTCCCCGACCCGTCCCTGAAGGACTGGTCGGACGCTTATTACGGCGGCAATTACGGCCGGCTGCGGCGGGTGAAGACTGCGTATGACAAAGACGATCTGTTCACCTACCGGCAGGGCATCAAGCCGTTGTGACGGCGCCGCCGATCGCTCTTTGGCGCCGGCATCCGCCCTTCGGCGGAGAATCCGGGCGCCAAAGCCGCCGCTCGCCTGTTATCGTAGCGGGAAGCCTCTCGCGCCACGGGGTCCGGGCATGGAAGAAAAGCTGATCGCCTACATCGGCCGGTTGAAGGAGCAGATCGCCACCCTGCGTTCCGCCGACTTCACCACCCCGGAGGAACGGGTGTCCTGCGAGGCGGTGGCCGACAGTCTGGAACTGGTCGTGCGCGAGTTGACGGACCTCATCGAGATCCGCTGACCGGCACTCCGACGCCTTCGCGAACCCCGGCGCGCTCCAGCGTGACGGGCATCGCGTTGGGCGGCCACAGCGTGTCCGGGGCGAGGCCCAGCCAGCGGCACAGGGCGTGCCACGTGCCGGCGTGCGCCACCACCAGCGGCGGGCGCCCGTCAGCCGGAACCGGCAAACCGTCCAGCGCGGCGGCGACGCGGACCTGGAAGGCGGTGAGGCTTTCGCCGCCCGGCACCTCTTCGCGCAGGAGGTCCCCCGGCACGGCGCCCCCTTCCAAGTCACCCCAGCGCCGCTCCTCCAGACCGTGAACGACGGTCACCGGCAGGCCGAGCGCTGCGCCGATGACGCCGGCGGTTTCCAGCGCGCGCCGCTGCGGGCTGGAGTGAATGGCGGCAATTGGATTTCCCTGGGCGGCCAGCGCCGCCGCCGCCGCGTGGGCCTGTGCCCGCCCGCGCTCGGTCAGAGACACATCGCGCGACCCGGCCAGCCAGCCGCCGACGTTGCTCTCCGTCTCGCCATGCCGGCAGAAGACGAGACGGTTCAGCATGCCGAGGCCGCGGACAGCGCCCCCGTCAGGTCGCCGAAGCGCTCCAGGATGCCGTCATGGGGAAGACTGTCGAGCGGCACCCGCGCGTAGCCGTAGCGCAGCACCAGCACCCGCGCCACCCCGGCGGCGCGGGCGGCGGCCACGTCATGCTCGTTGTCGCCGACGAAGACGGTCTCCTCCGGCCGGACATCCATCAGGTCGAGCAGGCCGAGCACCGGTTCGGGCGAGGGCTTGCGGGTGGGGAAGCTGTCGCCGCCGACCACCGCCGTGAAGCGGTCCGCGATGCCGAGGTCGGCGAGCAGCCGCCGGGTCGCCGCCATCGGCTTGTTGGTGCACACCCCGAGTTTCAGCCCGGCCCCGGCCAGCGCCGTCAGCGTCTCCGCCACGCCGGGATAAAGCGCGCTGTGGGCGCTGGGGTCGGCCTCGTAGATGGCGAGGAAGCGGCGGATGTGGGCCGCCGTCTCCTCCGGTCCGGGCAGGCCGCCGGTGGCGGCGAGGACCCGCTCCACCAGCTTGGCCACCCCGTCGCCGATGAAGGAGCGCACCGCCGGCAGGTCGACCGGCGGGCGGCCCAGCTCGGCGAGCAGGGCGTTGGAGGCGTGCATCAGGTCGGCGGCGCTGTCCACCAGCGTGCCGTCGAGGTCGAAGGCGACGGCACGCAAGGACGTGCGGTTGGGAAGGCTGGTCACCGGAATGCGACTCCTATCGGCGCAGGAAGCGGGCCTTGTCGGCCGCGAGGTCGAGGGTGATCGGGGTGTCGGTCGGCAGCAGCGCGTCGCCGGCCTGGTGCGGGGCGTCAACCTGCACCTGCTGCCCCCCGATGTCCACCGCGTAGCGGATCGAGGCGCCCAGGAACTCGCGGTGCCGCACCACGCCCATCAGCCGGACATGGCCGGCGCGCGGCGGCCCGCCGTCCTGGCGGATAAAGAGGTTCTGCGGGCGGAACATCAGCTTGCCCTCGGCCCCCGGCTCCACGCCGTGCGGCAGCGGGATCGGCACGCCGCCGCCCATGACGAAGGCCGTCCCGCCGTCCACGGCGCGCACCTGCCCTTCCAGCACGTTGGCGGTGCCGAGGAAGCCGGCGACGAACAGGTTGGCCGGGTGGTCGTACAGCTCCTGCGGGGTGCCGACCTGCTGGACGATGCCGTCCTCCATCACCGCGATGCGGTCGCAGATGGTGTTGGCCTCCTCCTGGTCGTGGGTGACGAAGATGGTGGTCAGCCCCAGCTTGCGCTGCAGGCTCAGCAGTTCCTGGCGCATCTGCACGCGCAGCTTGGCGTCCAGGTTCGACAGCGGCTCGTCCAGCAGCAGCACCTTCGGCTCGATCACGATGGTACGGGCAAGCGCGACGCGCTGCTGCTGGCCGCCGGACAGCTGCGACGGCCGGCGGTCGGCCAGATGCTTCAGCCCGACGAGGTCGAGCGCCGCGTCCACCCGCCGCTCGATCTCCGCGCGCGGCACGCGCCGCTCCTCCAGCCCGAAGGCGACGTTGCGGCGCACCGTCATGTGCGGCCACAGCGCGTAGCTCTGGAACACCATGCCGACGTCGCGCTTGTGCGCCGGCAGGCCCGAGATGTCGCGCCCGCCGATCGTCACCGCCCCGCGCTGCGCCGTGTTGAAGCCGGCGATCAGCCGTAGCAGCGTGGTCTTGCCGCAGCCCGACGGGCCGAGGAAGGCGAAGAACTCGCCCGGCTTGATGTCGAGATGAATGTCCTTCAGCACGCGGTGGCTGCCGTAGGAGAGGTCCACGCCGTCGATGCGGACGCCGACGCTCTCCATCCCGGCGGCCAGGGAGGTGGGGGAGAATTGATGGTTCATGGTGGCGGTTCCCCTCAATGGTCCTGGCCGCGCTCGCGCCGGCCCCGCTCGATGATGACGTGCGACAGGTAGGTGCCCAGCCCGACGATGACGACGGCGAAGACGCCCAGCGCCGCCCCCGGACCGCGCCCGGCCGCCGACTGCATGTAGACGTAGAGGCCGTAGGCCAGCGGCGCGTCGCTCTGCGAATGGACCAGCATGATGGTCGCCGACAGCTCGACCGCCGCGGTGGCGAAGCTGGTGACGAAGCCGGCCAGGATGCCGCCGGACATCAGCGGCACGACCACGCGGCTGATGGTGCGCAGCTTGGTGGCGCCCAGATTCTCGGCCGCCTCCTCCAGCGAGTTGCTGACCTGCTGCAGGGCCGCGGTGCAGGCGCGCAGCGCGTAGGGCAGGCGGCGGATCGCCAGCGCGAAGACCAGGATCAGCCAGAAGCCGGACAGCGGCTGCCCGGTGAAGGGCATCGGCACGTCGTAGAAGCTGCGCAAATAGCCGATGCCCAGCACCACGCCCGGCACCGCCAGCGCCGCCATGGCGATGTAGTCCAGCCATTGCCGGCCCGGCAGCTTGCTGCGCAGCACCAGATAGGCGATGGCCGTGCCGATCACCACGTCGAGCAATGCCGCCAGCGAGGCGTAGAGCAGCGTGTTGGTGATGTACTGGCCGCTCTCCAGGAAGACGGTCCCGTAATGCTTCATCGTGAAGGCATCGGGGAACGGGCTGAAGGACCAGATCGTCGCGAAGGACAGCAGGGTCAGGCCGATGTGCGGCGCCAGCACCAGCACCAGGATCAGCAGCACGACCGCGTAGGCCGCCACCAGCTCCAGCGGCTTCATGCGCCGCCGCGCCAGACCGCCACCACCGCGCTGGACGGTCGCGTAGTCCTTGCCCTTCATCGCCAGCGCCGACACCCAGAGGGCTAGCAGCGAGCAGACGATCAGCACCACCGAGATCACGTAGCCCATCGGGTCGGCGATGCCGATGGAGGAGATGCGCAGGTAGGCCTGCGGCGCCAGCATGTCGTTGACGTTGAGCAGCAGCGGCGTGCCGAGGTCGTCGAACACCTTGATGAAGACCAGCGACGCGCCGGCGACGTAGCCCGGCATGGCCAGCGGGAAGACGATGCGGCGGAACAGACGGAAGCCGTGGCAGCCCAGGTTCTGCGCCGATTCCTCCATCGCCCGGTCGATGTTCTTCAGGCTGGCCGACAGGTTGATGAGGATGAACGGGAAATAGTGGATGCTCTGCACGAAGATGACGCCGTTCAGCCCCTCCATGAACGGAATGGAGATGCCGAAATGGTCGCGCAGCAGCAGGTTGACCGTGCCGTTGCGCCCGAACAGGAGCTGCATCGCCACGGCGCCGATGAAGGGCGGCATGATCAGCGGGATGATGCCCAGGCTCTGGATCAGCACGGCGCCGCGGAACTCGAAGCGCGTCGTCAGATAGGCCAGCGGCAGGGCCAGCGCGCTCGCCACCACCACCGACATGGCGGAGACGTAGAAGGAGTTCCAGAACGACCGCATGAACAGGTCGTTCCGGAAGAAGTCGGCGAAGTTGATCAGGGTGAAGGACCCGGTCGTCTTGTCCTGGAAGGCGACGAAGATGACCTGGACGACCGGCACGACGAGGAACAGCAGCAGGAACAGCGCGATCAGCACAGCCGCCACCGCCGGCCCCGGCCGCACGCGCGCGATGCTTTCGCGCGTGAGCGCAAGAGACGTCATGGTTCAGCCCAATGGTATCGGGGGAGAAGGCGAGGCGGGGCGCCCGCGCGGGGCGCCCCTCCCGTCACGCTCGGGTCAGCGGGCCAGCGCCAGGGCCTCTTCGGCCTTCTTGCGGGCGGCGGCGTAGTTGTCCTTGGCGAAGGCGGCCCACTTCTGCTCCACCTGGGCCTGACGCTCCGGCACGGCGTCGGTGGCGCTCTTGCGCTCCACCGTGAAGGCGCCGGAGAGCTGCGGGTCGGCGGCCTCCTGGGCGGTCACCGGCATGGCGGCGACGAGGTCGCGCGCCTCGGCCAGCAGCGCCTTGGCCTTGTCGTTGGGCTTCTTGGCCAGCGCGGCGTCGGCCTGATGGATGGCGCGGGTCGCCGCCTTCAGCCCGTCGAGCTGGAAGGTGATGAGCTGGTCGAACAGCGCGTCCACCACGTTGTAACGGGCCTGCGACACCTCGACGTCGAAGTTCACCTGCGAGCCCAGCGAGGTGTCCTTGAACGGGTTCGGGTAGTCGGCCGGCGCCTTGGCGTAGGTGGCCGGGTTGACCGGCAGGCGGCGGATGGCCGGCTGCAGCAGCACCTCCTGGCCCTGCGGCGACAGGATGAAGTCGACGAAGGTCTCGGCGGCGGCCTTGTTGGGGGCGTTCTTCACGATGCCGATGTTGGCCGGCACGATGGTGGTGACCGTCGGATAGGCGAACTCCACCGGGAAGCCCGAGGCCTGGGACGACAGCGCGAAGAAGTCGATCACGATGCCGATGCCGAAGCTGCCGGAGTTCACGCCGTCCGGCACGCCGAAGCTGCGCTCGGTGATGGTGCGGTAGTTGCCGGCGATCTCCTTGTTGGTCCGCCAGCCCTTCTCCCAGCCCTCGCCCTGGAGGATGGTCTCGATGGTCAGGTGCGTGGTGCCGGAGCGCGACGGGGCCGAGATGGCGACGTGGTCGTAATAGACCGGCTTGGCGAGGTCCGACCACTCCTTGGGGGCCGGCAGCTCGTTGGCCTTCATGTAGCGGCTGTTCCACATGATGCCGTAGCCCGAGGCGGCGAAGCCGGCGTACATGCCCTCCGGATCGTTGATCGGGTAGGCGCCGACCTTCTCCGGAATGCCCTCGACCTTCGGCTTGTAGGCCTGCAGCAGGTTGGCGCCCTTCAGAACCTCGAAGGCGTCGGGGGCGGAGGCCCAGAACAGGTCGGTGCCGTTGTTCGACGCCGTTTCCTGGAGATACTTCACGCCCGCGTTGGTGTTGCGGTTCAGAACCTCCAGCGTGACCTTCGGGTAAGCCTTCTGGAAGGCCTGCTGGAAGGCGCTAGTCAGGTCCTTCGGGAAGGAGGTGACGACGACCAGCTTGCCCGACGGGTCCTGGGCGAAGGCGGCGGTGCTGGAAGCGAGCAGGACGGCCAGGGCGGCCGCGACGCCGTGCAGCGTGCGAGACATAGGTATGGTTCCTCCCAGTGTTTTTCTGCGTGCTCTTTCAGCAATCCGCGTGCCAGACCGTTCGCAGGCGAATTCACTGGGGTGGCGCCCGGAGAATGGGTAAAGCCGGTAACATCGGGCGACTGTGATGGGTAACGGCGGGAACATTCCAAACTCTCGTCCCCACGGGGCGCATCGGACATCCGCTCCGCCCGGCCACAAAGAAGATAATGCCGCGGCCGAAAGCGTTACCGCCTTTCAAAGTATCCATACTCTCCTTGAATGGGTTCGTGCGGTGCATCGGTGATCGAATAGAGTATTTAAAATAAAAACAAATCGCAAAAACCCCGCAAGACGCTGACAAAACACAATATAACCTACCAGTCCATTTAAAACACAATCGTATTCCCAAAAATATTGTCATTTATAGAGCGGATTTGCGCGCCTTGACCGCCGATCATGATTGCTATTTCACTTGACGTTCTCTCCGATCAACGATGCGCGCGCAAAATGAACTTTTGAAGGAATCGCCATGTCATGGCTCCATTCGATCGTCAATCAATCCCCGGAAATCGCGTTATTTCTCTCCCTGGCCGGCGGCTATTGGATCGGCAAATTTCAATTCGGTAAATTTCAGCTTGGCGGTGTCGCCGGATCATTGCTGGTCGCCGTGGTGATCAGCCAGATTGGCGTATCGGTCGACAACGGCGTCAAAGCGGTTCTGTTTGCTTTGTTCATTTACGCGGTCGGCTTTGAAAGCGGACCGAAGTTCTTTCAATCGCTCGGCCGGCAGTCGATCCGCGAAATCGTCCTGGCGGCGGTTCTCGCAATCAGCGGTCTGGTCACCGTCGTGATCATGGCCCGCCTGACCGGCCTCGACAAAGGTCTGGCGGCGGGCATCGCGTCCGGCGGGCTGACCCAGTCGGCGATCATCGGCACCGCCAGTTCCGCCATCGGCAAGCTCGGGCTGCCAGCGGAGGAGGTGCAGCGCCTCCAGGGCAACGTCGCGGTCGGCTACGCCGTCACCTACATCTTCGGGTCGTTCGGCGCCATCCTGGTCTGCGTCAACCTGCTGCCCTGGATCATGAAGCGCGGCATCCGCGACGACGCCATCAAGGCGGAAACCGCGATGCTGGCCGGCGCCCATTTCCTGGCGCGGGGCGAGGAATACGCCATGCCGCCCCTGGTCGGGCGCCTCTACCGCATCGAGCGGGCGGCGGGACGGACGGTGGCGCAGATCGAGGCGGACTCCACCGACGGTCCGGTCAGCGTGGAACGGGTGAAGCGCAACAACGCGCTGATCGGGTTGCAGCCGGACCTGCGGCTGGAGGCCGGGGACGTCGCGCTGCTGGTCGGGAGGCGGTCCGGGGTGGTCGGCCTCGCCGACACGCTCGGCCCGGAGCTTCAGTCCTCGCAGGGCATGGACCTCATCATGCTGGTGCGCGACGTCGCCATCACCAACCCCGCCTTCGTGCACCGAACCGTCGCCGAAATCCGCAAGCTGTCCTCCGCCAACCTGTACCACGGCGTCTATGTGACCGGCCTCAAGCGGAGCGACCGGCCGCTGCCGATCGCCCCCGACACGGTGATCGAGGCCGGCGACGTCGTCACGCTCTACGGCACCGCCGAGGACGTTCAGCGCGTCGCCGCGTCGGTGGGGACGGAGGTCATCGCGAGCGACAAGACCGACTTCATCTACCACGGGCTGGGCTTGGCGCTGGGCCTGCTCGTCGGCCTCGCCGTCATCCGCATCGGCGACATCCCGCTGACGCTGGGCAGCGGCGGCGGCGCCCTGCTGGCCGGTCTGCTGTTCGGCTGTTACCGCACCCGCAACCTCGCCATCGGCAACATGCCGACGCCGGCCTCCACGCTGCTGCGCGACCTGGGTCTGGCCGGCTTCGTCGCCGTGGTCGGCCTGCAATCGGGCCGGCAGGCGGTCAGCACCGTGATCGAGAGCGGGTTGAGCATCTTCCTGGTCGGCGTGGTCGTGACGCTGGTGCCGATGATCCTGACCCTGTTCGTCGGGCGCTACCTGCTGCGCTACGACAACGCGGCCATCTTCGCCGGCGCGCTCGCCGGATCGCGAAGCGCCAACCCCGCCTTCGGCGAGGTGCTCGACAAGGCGGGCAACTCCATCCCGACCGTTCCCTTCGCCATCACCTACGCGCTGGCGAACGTCTTCCTGACCCTGCTGGGGCCGCTGGTGGTGGCCTTCGTGTAATCCATGCGAGGAGATCCCCTGATGGACTCTGTCGATTACAGCCGATACGCGAAGCTCAGTCCCTTCGAACTGAAGGACGAACTGATCAAGCTCGCCTCCGGCCGCGAGAACCGGCTGATGCTGAACGCGGGGCGCGGCAACCCTAACTTCCTGGCGACCCTGCCGCGCCGCGCCTTCTTCCGGCTGGGCCTGTTCGCCGTCGCCGAGGCCGAGCTATCCTTCTCCTACATGCCGAACGGCGTCGGCGGCCTGCCGCGGATCGAGGGCATCGAGGGCCGGTTCGAACGCTACGTCTCGGAGCACCGCGACCAGGAGGGCGTCGTGTTTCTCGGCCGCGCGCTGAGCTATGTGCGCGACCAGCTCGGCCTGTCGGGCTCCGGCTTCCTGCACGAGATGGTGGAAGGGGTGCTGGGGGCGAACTACCCGGTGCCCCCGCGCATGCTGACGATCAGCGAGGACGTCGTCCGGCACTATCTGGTGAAGGAGATGGTCGGGGGTTTCCTGCCGCCCGGCAGCGTCGACCTGTTCGCGGTCGAGGGCGGCACCGCGGCGATGACCTACATCTTCAATTCGATGAAGCAGAACGGGCTGGTCGAGCGGGGCGACAAGGTCGCCATCGGCCTGCCGGTCTTCACCCCTTACATCGAGATTCCGGAACTCGACGAATACGGGTTGACGGAGGTCGCCATCAACGCCGACCCGGCCAAGGGCTGGCAGTACCCGGACGCCGAGCTGGACAAGCTGAAGGACCCGGCGATCAAGGTGTTCTTCTGTGTCAACCCCAGCAACCCGCCCTCGGTCAAGA
Source organism: Azospirillum sp. UENF 312511 (assembly GCF_058780635.1). Lineage (NCBI taxonomy): Bacteria > Pseudomonadati > Pseudomonadota > Alphaproteobacteria > Rhodospirillales > Azospirillaceae > Azospirillum > Azospirillum sp. UENF 312511. Next base: position 96,645 of record NZ_JBSNCG010000002.1, read on the forward strand.
TGGACGACCGCAGCCTCGACCGCATCGCCGCCATCGTGAAGACCGAGCGGAAGGACCTGATCATCCTGACGGACGATGTCTACGGCACCTTCGCCGACGATTTCCGGTCGCTGTTCGCCGTCTGCCCCGAGAACACCATGCTGGTCTATTCCTTCTCGAAATACTTCGGAGCGACGGGATGGCGGCTGGGCGTGATCGCCACGCACAAGCGGAATGTCTGCGACCAGAAGATTGCCAGCCTGCCGGAGGAGCGGAAGGCCGTGCTCGACCGCCGCTACGGCTCGCTGGTTCCGGACGCGCGCGGCCTGCGCTTCATCGACCGGCTGGTCGCCGACAGCCGCACCGTGGCGCTGAACCACACCGCCGGGCTGTCCACGCCGCAGCAGGTGCAGATGGTGCTGTTCTCGCTGTTCGCCCTGATGGACGAGCAGGACGGCTACAAGGCCGAGCTGAAAAAGGTCATCCGCCGGCGCGAGGCCGCCCTGTACCGCGAGTTGGGCCTGCCGACGCTGTCCGACCCGAACGCGGTGGACTACTACACGCTCCTCGATCTCGAGGACATCGCGCTGAAGCTCTACGGCCCGGACTACGCGGCCTGGGTGAAGGCGAACTTCGTTCCGAACGATCTGCTGTTCCGCATCGCCGCGGAAACCGGCATCGTCCTGCTGCCGGGCAAGGGCTTCGGGACCCTGCAACCGGCCGCCCGCGTCTCGCTGGCCAATCTGAACGAGTACGAGTACGCGGCGATCGGGCACTCGCTGCGCGGAATGGCCGACCAGTCCTACGAGGAGTTCAAAAGGCAACGGCAGAACGGGAAGACACCGGACGGCAAGACGAAGCCCAACTGACCGCCCCCGCCCGCTTTCATTCCTCGGTGAAGTCGCCGCGGTGAAGACCGTGGTGGCGCATCTTCAGGTACAGGGTCTTGCGGGTGATGCCCAGCTTGTCCGCCGTCTCGCCGACCCGCCCGCCGCAGCGGGCCAGCGCGTCCTCGACGAGTTGCTTTTCGATGCGGTCCATCTGCTCGGCCAAGGGCTCGATCCCGCCGCCACCCGCTCCGGTCACCGGTCCGCCCGCCAGACCGTCACCAAAGCCCAGAGCCATGCGCTCGGCGACGTTGCGCAACTCGCGGACGTTGCCCGGCCAGCCGTGGGCGGCCAGACGGGCCAGCGCCGCCGCGTCCACCGGCGGCGCCGGACGGCGGGCGCGGGCCGCGGCGGCGTCGAGGAAATGGCGCAGCAGCAGCGGCACGTCCTCCCGCCGCTCGCGCAGGGGCGGGAGCGGCACGGTGACCACGTTGAGGCGGTAGTACAAATCCTCGCGGAACTTGCCCTCCCCGGCCTGCCGCAGCAGATCGACCTTGGTGGCGGCGACCACGCGCAGGTCCAGCGGGATCGGCCGGTTGCCGCCGACCCGCTCGATCACCCGCTCCTGCAGCACGCGCAGCAGCTTGACCTGGAGATGCATCGGCATGCTCTCGATCTCGTCGAGGAACAGCGTGCCGCCATCAGCGTGCTCCAGCTTGCCGATGCGCCGCCCCTGGGCGCCGGTGAAGGCGCCGGGCTCGTGGCCGAACAGCTCGCTCTCGATGATGGTGTCGGGCAGGGCGCCGCAGTTCAGGGCGACGAAATTTCCGGCCCGCCGCCGCCCGGCGTCGTGCAGGCTGCGGGCGACCAGTTCCTTGCCGGTACCGGTCTCGCCGAACAGCAGGACGTCCACCTCCGCGTCGGCCAGCCCGGCCACGGCGGTGCGCAGCCGCTCGATGGCGGCGGATCGGCCGATGATGCGCGCCTCCAACGAACCGCCGCCGGCCAGCTGCGCCCGCAGGCTGCGGTTCTCCAGCACCAGCCGCCGGTGCTCCAGGGCGCGGCGCACCACCTCCACCAGATGGCTGGGCTCGGCCGGCTTCTCGATGAAGTCGTAGGCGCCGCCACGCACCGCGCGCATCGCCATGGCGATATCGCCGTGCCCCGTCACCAGCACCACCGGCACCTCCGGGTCGGCGGCGCGCACCCGCTCCAGCAGGGCGAAGCCGTCCAGTCCGGGCATGCGCACGTCGGTCACCACCACGCCCGGCCAGGACGGGCCGAGCCGATCCAGGGCGTCTTCGGGCCGGGTCGTCGCCTCCACCGCGAAGCCTTCCAGCTCCAGCGTCTGGCGGCTGGCGTCCAGCACCTCGTGGTCGTCGTCGATCAGAAGAACGGTCATGCGATGTCGCTCAGGCACGGGTCAGGGTCAGCAGGAAGGCGGTTCCGCCGGGGCCGCTCTCGGCCACCGACAGGGCACCGCCGAAGTCCCGCACGATGTTGTAGGAGATCGAGAGGCCGAGACCCAGCCCGGCGCCCACCGGCTTGGTCGTGAAGAAGGGGTCGAAGACCTGCCCGGCCACCGCGTCGGGGATGCCGGGACCGCTGTCGCGCACCATAATGCGGACGGTGTCGTCCGCCGCCTCCGCGGCGATGGCGACGCGGCGCTGGGGGGCGCCGGCCACGGCGTCCAGCGCGTTGCTCAGCAGGTTGACCAGCACCTGCTCCAGCCGCACCTCCTCGGCGCGGACGCGCAACGGCTCGCCGTCTTCCGGCAGCTCCACCACCAGCTCCACCGCCTCCTCGCGCAGCCGGTCGCCGAACAGGGAAAGCGCGCCCTGCACCACCGGCGCCAGCTCGACCGCGCCCAGCCGGGTGTCGGGGCGGCGGGCGAAGCGCTTCAGATGGTTGGTGATGTTGGCCATGCGGGCGGTCAGGTCGGCGATCTTGCCGAGGTTGCCCTCCGCCTCCGCGACCCGCCCGAGCGCGATCAGCTTGCGCCCGTTGTGGGCGTAGGAGCGGATGGCCGACAGCGGCTGGTTCAGCTCGTGCCCCACCCCGGCGGCGAGCTGGCCCAGCGCCGCCAGCTTGCCGGCCTGCACCAGCTCCGCCTGGGTGTCGCGCAGGTCGCGCTCGGCGCGCTGGTGCTCGGCGATGGACCGCTCCAGCCGCGCGTTGGTGGTGCGCAGGTCGGCGGTGCGCTCCGCCACCGTGCGCTCCAGAAGCTGCTGCGCCTCCACCCGCTCCGTCATGTCCGTCAGGGTGACGATGAAGCGCTGCTGCTGGCGCCGCCGGAAGGGGCGGATACCCACTTGGACCGGCACCGGACGGCCGTTCGGCCGCCGCCCGGCGGTCAGGATGGAGAGGGACGGCGCCGCCTCGTCCGGCGCCGCGCGGGCCTCGCGGAAGAAATCCTCCACGCGCCGCGCGCCGGCGGGGTCCAGCCGGTCCGCCAGACGCCCATCCGCCCCGCCCTCCGGCGCGGCGATCAGGGCGGCGGCCAGCGGGTTGACGAACTCGATCACCCCGTCGGCATCGGTGGTCGCCAGCCCGGCCTGGGCGTTGTCGATGATGGCCTGGGCGTTGGCCTCCTCCACCGCGATGGCGGTGTCGCGGAAGACCAGAAGCGCCGCGGCCATCTGCGACAGCTCGTCGTTGCCGCCCAGCGGGATGTCCGCCTTCAGGTTGCCGGCGGCGATCTCGTGCGCCGCGCTGCCCAGCCGCGTCAGGCGGGAGATGATGCTGCGGTTGACGTACAGCCAAGCCACCAGCACCGCCACCAACAGGCTGACCAGGGCGCTCGCCAGCAGGGCCGACCGTCCCTCGGCGATGGCCTGGGCCGACCGCGCCGCGGCGGCGCGCGAGGTGGTTTCCACCGATTGCACCTGCTGTGCGATCAGGCCGTTCAGCCGGGCCACCAGGGTCCGGTTCTCGGCCAGCAGGCCCTGCCCCTGGTCGGCCGCGGCCAGCTCCGCGCGGCGCAGCTCCGGGACGCTGCCCTCGCCGCGGGCCAGCTCCAGCAGGCGGGAGACCAGCTGCGCCAGCGACACGCCATCCGCCCAGTCCGCCAGGGTGGCGAGGTCGCGCTGCAGCCGGTCGGCCGTCTCCTCCAGGAACCCCGCGTTGTCGTCCAGCGCCTCGGTGGTGGCGAGCGTCGCGGCCCGCGCGATCAGCCCGACCGCGAGGTTGCCGTTCGCGCCGATCTGAAGCACCGCCTCGCTGCGCCGGCTTTCCGCGCGCAGGGTGCGGACGGCCTCGGCGGAGCGGGTGCCGGCCTCGACGAGGTCCAGCGCGCTCTGGATGTTGAAGCGGGCGTCGGTGACCAGCGGCTCGATCTCGTCGAGGAAATCGGCGTGCAGCCAGCGCAGCCGCTCGATGCCCTCCTGGTTGCGGCGGGCCAGCGCCAGCCGGTGCCGCACGGTGGCGTCGAGGTCGGTCAGGTTGTGGCCGAGGGCGTCCACCAGCGGGCGCAGCCCGGGAACGCCGCGCTCCCCCTCCGCCGCCAGCGCGCGAAGCGCGGCGAGCCGGCGGCCCAGCGCGTCGCGGATGGCCCCCAGCTCCTGCTCCGTCTGGGCGTTGGCGAGGATCGGCGCGGTGGCGATGATGCTGCCGCCCTCCTCCGCCAAGCGCGCGGCAAGGCCCAGGGCGGGCAGATGGTTCTCCGCGAATTCGTCGAGCGTGCCGCCCAGCCGGTCGTAGGACAGCCAGCCCAGCCCGCAGGCGACCACCGACAGCGCCGCCACCGCGACGAAGGCCAGCAGCAGCCGCGCCCGGATGCCGAACCGCACGGGACCGGGATCCCGCCCGGCGACGGCCTCCGCGCTCACGGCCAGACCCCTTCGCCGCTGGCCACACGCAGGATGATCAGCGCGCGCTCCGCCAGGGCCAGCGCCTCGTCCAGCCGCTGTTGGGAGAAGGCCCGCCACGCGGCTTCCAGCTCCGCCTGCCGGCTGGACACGGGAAGCCCGCGCGCCGGCCGGCGCAGCGCCATGGAAAAGGCGGGGTCGGCGGCCTCCGCGGTGGAGACCGGGACGGCGGTGGCCGCCGCCCGCGCGGCGCGCAGCAGGTCGGCCGCCACCGGCTCGTGGGCGGCGGCACCATAGAGGGCAGAGAGGCGCGCCTCCCCCTCGTGGATCAGCTGCCAGACCCGGTTCAGCGTCTTGACCCGGAAGGTCACCAACTCGTCGAACAGCAGGTTCACCAGCTCGTAGCGGGCACCGGACAGAGCGCGGTCGAACAGGAACAGGTCGTCCCCGGTCTCCGTCCGGTAGGGGTCGGGATAGCCGGCGGGGGCCGCCGCGTAGGCATCGGGCCGCACCGGCAGCCGCTGGATGTCCGGGCGAACCAGCAGCGTCTGACCGGCCGGCGACAGCAGGAAATCGATGAAGGCCCCGGCCCCCTCCGGGTTCGGCGCACCGCGCAGCAGCGCCACGCTGGCGGGAAGGAACAGGCTGTCGGCGGGATAGGCGAAGCGCAGGTCCTCCTCCTCCGACCCGGCGGACTGACCGAGGAAGTCGATGCTCAGCCCGACGCCGAAGCGCCCCTTGGCGACGCCGTCCACCACGCCGTAGCTGCGCGCCGTCACGGTGGCGAGGTTGCCGGCGATCTCCAGCCACGTCGCCCAGCCGCGCTCCCACCCCTGCATCTGCAGCACGGTTTCGACCATCAGATGCATGGTGCCCGACCGCGACGGCGCGGTGATGCCGAGATGCCGGGCGTAGACGGGGCGGCGGAGATCCTCCCACCGCCTGGGCGCCGGCAGGCCGTGCCGATCCAGATAGCGCTGGTTCCACAGCAGCCCGTAGCCCGACAGCGCGAAGCCGAGATAGGCGCCGTCCGGATCGTTGATCGGCTGGTTTCCCACGGTCGGCGGCGCCCCCGTCGGGCGGGCGGCGAGCGGCTGCAGGCGCTTGGCCGCCTTCAGCACCTCGAAGGCGTCGGGGGCGGATGCCCAGAAGACGTCCACCCCATCGTCGCTCCGCTCCTGCAACTGGCTGATCGCGGCGGTGGTCTTGGTGTTGACGATGCGCAGGCGCCAGTCCGGGTGCGCCGCCTCGAAGGCCTCGCGCACCGGCTCGTAGAAGCCCGCGGGAAAGGAGGTCAGCACCGTGACGGCGGTGCGGGTCTCCCGCCCGGCCGCGCTCTCCGGCGGCAGGACGGGAAGCAACAGAAGTGCGGCGATGAGACGCCCGGCGAAGGCACGCAATCCGGTCATGGCGGGCGCCACTGTGCGGCGGCCTCCGTCCGTTTGTCCAACGGTTCCGTCACATCGCCCCGTGCCGTGGGGGCGGCCGGCCCGGCCTCACGCCGGCTCGTAGAAGCGCACCAGCTCCGACGCCGGGACCGGACGCCCGATCAGATAGCCCTGGAGCTGGTTGCAGGACTCGTTCTTCAGCAGGGTCCGCTGCTCCTCCGTCTCCACGCCCTCCGCCGTGACGGCGATGTCCAGGCTCTTGGCAAGCGCCAGGATGGTGCGGATGATCGACAGGGACTCGCGGTTCTCCGCCATCAGCTGGACGAAGGAGCGGTCGATCTTCAGCTTGTCGAAGGTGAATTTCTGCAGGTAGCTGAGGCTGGAATAGCCGGTGCCGAAATCGTCCAGGGCAATGCGCACCCCGGCGGCCTTCAGGGCGCTCAGCGCGGCCAGGGCGCGCTCGGTGTCGTCGATCATCACCCCCTCGGTCACCTCGATCTCCAGCCGGTGCGGCGCCATCCCCTCCTCCTCCAGGATGCCGAGGATGGTGGCCGGGAGGTCGGAATGGCGGAACTGGACCGGCGACAGGTTCACCGCCACCTTGACCGGATCGGGCCAGTTCCGGGCGTCCCGGCAGGCGGTGCGCAGCACGAATTCGCCGAGCTGCATGACCAGCCCGCTTTCCTCGGCCAGCGGCACGAACTCCGACGGCGGGATCATGCCGCGCTCCGGGTGCTTCCAGCGCACCAGCGCCTCGAATCCCAGGACGCGGTGGGTCCGGCAATCCTCCAGCGGCTGGTAATGGACGCTGAGCGCGCCGTCGCTCAGCGCTTGGCGCAGATCGCGCTCCAGGCCGCGGCGGGCCTGCAGACGCTCGTCCATTTCCGCCTCGAAGAAGCGGAAGGTGTTCCGCCCCTCCGATTTGGCACGGTAAAGGGCGGTGTCGGCGTGCTGGAGCAGCGCTTCGGCCCCGCTGCCGTCCTGCGGGAACAGGGCGATGCCGACGCTCGCCCCGACCACCATGCGCTGGCCGTCCAGCTCGGCGGGCAGGCCCAGCGTCTTGACCAGCCGGTCGGCCAGGGCCAGAGCCTCGCCCGGCTGGGCGATGCGGTGCAGCACGGCGAACTCGTCGCCGCTCAGCCGCGCCACCGTGTCGTGGCTGGGCACCGCCTCCAGCATGCGGCGCGCCATCTCCTGCAACAGCCGGTCGCCCGCCGGGTGGCCCAGCAGGTCGTTCACCGCCTTGAAGCGGTCGAGATCCAGATAGAGCACCGCCACCCCGGTGCGCGCCCGCCCCGCGCTGGTCAGCGCGCCGTTCAGCCGGTCGAGGAACAGGGAGCGGTTGGGCAGGCCGGTCAGCAGGTCATGGTTGGCCATATGGCGGATGCGCTCCTCCGCCCGCTTGCGCTCGCGGATGTCGCGGACGGCGACGACGCGGGCCGGCCGGCCCTCGTGCGTGATGTCCTGCCCGTGCGCCTCGACCATCACCAGCGTGCCGTCGTCGTGCAGCAGGTCCAGTTCGACCCGCTCGGAGGTCGGATGGGTCAGCTTGCGCTCGATGTCGGAGCGGCGGTTCTGCACCACGAAGCGCAGCATGGACTGGCCGATGAAATCGACCTGCGGCTTGCCCAGCAGCTCCGCCATGGCGCGGTTGACGTCGAGGACCACGCCGTCGCGGTGGATCACGATGCCTTCCGTCGTGGCGTCGGCAAGCTGGCGGAACCGTTCCTCGCTGGCGCGCAGACGGTCCGCCTCGTGCGCCGTGCGCGCGGCCAGCCGTTGGTCCACGATGGCCCCGGCGAGGCCAAGCGCCATCACCACCGTGGCCGTCACCGCGATGGCGACCGCCAGCAGGCCCGGTTCCATGATCTGGTCTGACATGTCGTGCAGCGGGTCGGGGATCAGCGTGACGCCGGCCATGCCGGTGAAATGCAGCCCGCAGATGCCCAGCGCCAGCAGGGCCGCCCCCGCCGCCAGCCCCTTCAGCGATCCGCTCCGCAGGGCGGCGGTGAAGCCCGCCCCGGCGAGCAGGACGCCCAGGCCCAGCGACACCGCGACGTACGCCGGGTCGTAATGCAGGTTGGCCGGCACCTGGAGCGCCGCCATGCCGGTGAAATGCATGGCGGTCGCCGCGGCCCCGGCGATGGCCCCGCCCAGCGGGGCGGCCAGCCGCCCGCCGCCGATGGCGTGGCGGATGCCCACCGCGGCGCCGCCGATGGCGATCAGGCTCGACAGGACCGTCAGGCCGATGTCGTAGCCCGTGGGCAGGCTCGTCTGGAAGGCCAGCATGGCGATGAAATGGGTCGCCCACACGCCGCCGCCGGTCGCCGTCGCGGCACCGGCCAGCCACCCCCAGCGCGCCCGTCCCACCGCCGCCGCGGCGCGGCGGGCAAGGTTCAGGGACACCCAGGCACCGAATCCACAGACCGCCCCCGCCAGCAGCACGAGCCACAGATCGTGTTGCTGGGTTATGCAGGCATACACACGCATCATCCGGCGTTCATCCCGTTCCGGCGGCTCGACGCCGCTTGATCCGATTACCTTAATCTTTTGGTACGTTAATAATCCTTTTTCGGATCCGTCCAGAGCGCGGAATCGGCATGCGTAAGTTGCACGGTTGCTACAGTCGGTAGCGCAGCGCGTCGACCAGCGCGGCCAGGGCCGGGGGGATCTGCCGGCGGCTGGGGTAGTAAAGGTAATAGCCGGGAAACGGTGTGCACCAGTCGTCCAGCACGCGGACCAGCCGCCCGGCGGCGACATGCTCCGCCACCTCGTCCTCGAAGATGTAGGCCAGCCCCCGCCCGTCCAGGACGGCGGCCATGATGACGTCCATGTCGTTGGAGACCAGCGATCCCGACACCCGGACGTTCACCGGGTGGCCGTCCTCCTCGAACTCCCAGACATAGACGGCGCCGGACGTGGTGAAGCGGTAGTTGATGCAGTCGTGCCCGGCCAGATCCTGCGGGGCGCAGGGCACCGGACGCTGCGCGAAGTAGGAGGGCGCGCCGACGATGGCCGCCCGGATGTCCGGGCCGATGCGCACCGCGATCATGTCCTTTTCGAGCTGCTCGCCCAGCCGGACCCCGGCGTCGAAGCGGCTGGCCACGATGTCGGTCAGGCTGCTGTCGATGGACAGTTCCACCTGCACCTCCGGATAGTCGGCGAGGAAGCGCGACAGCACGGGCCACAGCACCCGCACGGCGGCGTGCTTGCCAGTGGTGATGCGCAGCGTGCCGGCGGGCTTCTCGCGCAGTTCTCCCACCGCCGCCAGCCCGGCGGCGATGTCGTCCAGCGCCGGCCGCAGCGTGCGGAGCAACCGCTGCCCGGCCTCCGTCGTGGACACGCTGCGGGTGGTGCGGGCCAGCAAACGCAGGCCGAGCCGGTCCTCCAGCGCCTTCATGGCGTGGCTGAGCGCGGATTGGGACATCCCCAGCCGGGCCGCCGCCCGCGTGAAGCTCCCCTCCTCCGCCACGACGGCGAAGGCCGCCAGATCGCTGAGGTCGTTCCGGTTCATTCATGCACCAAATTCATAAGCTCAAGCGGATTGTACCGGCTATTCGGCTCGCAGCGAAGCGGTTAGGATGATCGTGGTCACGTTTGCGGGCCGAACGAACGGATAGGGCCGGCGCTTCCGCGGAAGACCAACTCCCACACTGGGATGTTTGCCACGCCCGCCGAACGGGACCACACTGCACACGGTCTTTTCGAAGCTGGGATTCACGCAGGAATTGCCCGCCGAAGGCCCGCATCATAATACCCGACAGGCAGAGTCGAGAGACAGGGATCATCCGATGATTCGTTTGAACATCAACGGGCAGGACCGGGACGTCGACGTGCCCGGCGACATGCCGCTTCTGTGGGTCCTGCGGGACGAATTGAACCTGACCGGCACCAAGTTCGGCTGCGGCATCGCCCAGTGCGGCGCCTGTACCGTCCATATGGACGGCACGCCGATCCGCGCCTGCCAGACCCCGGCGGAATCCGCCGCTGGCACGAAGATCACCACGATCGAGGGCGTGTCCGGCACGGTCGCCCAGGCTGTCCAGGCCGCTTGGCAGAAGCTGGACGTGGTGCAGTGCGGCTACTGCCAGTCCGGCCAGATCATGAGCGCCGTGGCGCTGCTGACCGACAACCGCAACCCCACGGACGACGACATCGACGCGGCGATGGACGGCAACGTCTGCCGCTGTGCCACCTACCCGCGCATCCGCGCGGCCATCAAGGACGCCGCCAAGGCGATGGGGGCCTGAGCCATGCTGAACCAGCTCATCAAGCAGGCGGCGGCGGACGTCGCCTCCCCCTCGCGCCGCGGCTTCCTCAAGGGGGCCGGCGGCGCCCTGGTTCTCGGCGCCATGCTCCCCCGGACCGGCTTTGCCAGCGAGGCCGCCGCCCCCAAGGTTGTCGGCCCGGCGGACCCGCGGCCGCAGGCCTTCATCCGCATCGCCGCCGACGACACGGTCACCGTGCTGGTCAAGCATCTGGACAAGGGCCAAGGCATCATGACCGGCCTGACCACCATCGTCGCGGAGGAGCTTGACGCCGACTGGGCGCAGATGCGCGGCGCCTTCGCCCCGGCGGACGGCGCGCTCTACGCCAACCACTTCTTCGGCATCCAGGGCACCGGCGGCTCCACCGCCGTCGCCAACAGCTGGGACGAGCTGCGCATGGCCGGCGCCGCCGCCCGCGCCATGCTGGTCGCCACCGCCGCGGCGCGCTGGTCGGTCCCGGCCTCGTCCGTCACGGTGGAACAGGGCGTCGTCCGCCACGCCGCCTCCAACCGCAGCGCCCGCTTCGGCGAGCTGGCGGAGGACGCGGCGAAGCTGCCCGTCCCGCAGAACGTCGCGCTTAAGGACGCCAAGGACTACAAACTCATCGGCAACCCGTCGCTGCACCGGCTGGACCATGTGTCCAAGACTGACGGCACGGCGATCTTCGCCATGGACATCCGCCGCCCCGGCCAGGTGACGGCGGTGATGGCCCGCTCCCCCCGCTTCGGTGGCACGGTGAAGTCGGTGGACGCCGCCGCGGCGAAGCAGGTGCCGGGCGTCCTGGACGTGCTGACCGTGCCGAGGGGCGTCGCGGTCGTCGCCAAAAACACCTGGGCCGCCATGAAGGGCCGCGAGGCGCTGACGGTGGAGTGGGACGACGCCAAGGCGGAGATGCGCGGCACCGAGGAGATGCTCGCCGACTACCGCAAGCTGGCCGACCAGCCGGGCAACGTGGCCACCGACACCGGCGACGCGGCCAAGGCGCTGGCCGGCGCCGCCAAGGTGGTGGAGGCGGAGTTCGTCTTCCCCTACCTCGCCCACGCCCCGATGGAGCCACTGAACGCGACCGTGGAGCTGAACCCGGACGGCGGCTGCACCATCTGGGCCGGCTCGCAGTTCCAGGGGGTCGAGCAGAAGGTCGCCGCCGCCATGCTGGGCTGCAAGCCGGAGCAGGTGGTCATCAACACCGTCTGGGCGGGCGGCAGCTTCGGCCGCCGCGCCACGACCGACGCCGACTACATCGCCGAGGCGGTGTCCATCGCCAAAGCCTATGGCAAGGCTCCGGTCCATCTGGTGTGGACGCGCGAGGACGACATCCACGGCGGCCGCTACCGCCCGCTGTTCCTGCACATGGTGAAGGCCGGCCTCGACGCCTCCGGCAAGCTGGTGGCATGGCGGCAGAAGATCGTCGGGCAGAGCTTCATGGAGGGCACCCCGTTCGAAGCCGTGATGGTCAAGAACGGCGTGGACGCGACCTCGGTCGAGGGGTCCTCGGACATGGCCTACGCCGTGCCGAACCTGTACGTCGATCTGCAGTCGCCGAAGTCCCCGGTCACCACGCTGTGGTGGCGCTCGGTCGGCCACACCCACACCGCCTACGCCAAGGAGGTGATGATCGACGAGCTGGCCGCGGCGGCGGGCAAGGACCCGGTGGCCTTTCGGCTGGAGATGCTGAAGGACCACCCGCGCCTCCAGGGCGTGCTGAAGCTGGCGGCGGAGAAGGCCGGCTGGGGCCAGCCGCTGCCCAAGGGCAAGGGCCGCGGCATCGCCGTGCATGAGAGCTTCAGCAGCTTCGTCGCCCACGTCGCGGAGGTCTCGGTGGACGAGCAGGGCCGCGTCACCATCGACCGCGTGGTCTGCGCGGTGGATTGCGGGCAGGTGGTGAACCCCAACATCGTTGAGGCGCAGATTTCCGGCGGCACCGGCTGGGCCATCGGTCACGCGCTGCGCGATGAGATCACGCTGACCGGCGGGCTGGTGGACCAGAGCAACTTCGACACCTACCAGCCGCTCCGCAATTCGGAGATGCCACCGGTCGAGGTGCACATCCTCCCCTCCACCGCCCGTCCGACCGGCGTCGGCGAGCCCGGCGTGCCGACCGCCGCCCCGGCGGTCGCCAACGCGGTCTTCGCCGCCACCGGCAAGCGCCTGCACCACCTGCCCTTCACCCGCTCGGGCATGGTGTAAGCGCCGTCACGTTGAAAACAGCCCCTCTTCCCGTCCAGGGAGAGGGGCTTCTTTTTTTGGCCATTCGCATTTCGCGGTTGATCTGACCATCAGCGACGCAGCGCCCCGGCTGCGACCTTACCTGGGGTTCGGAGTTATGGGCGCGCCGATCCGCAGCAGATTGCCGTCCGGATCGATGTGGGCAAACTCGCGCAGGCCATAGGGCGTGTCGGCAGGGGCGGTCAGACGACCATCGACTTTGGCGGCCTGCCACGCCGCATACAACGCATCAGCGTCGTTGACGTAGAGATAGCAGGCCACCGTTGAGCGTGCCGGTTCCAGGTCGGGAACCCGCGCCAAGTGAAGGTTCACGTCACCCCAGGCAAGAAAGCCGTAAATCGGTTCCTCGACCGCATCATTGTAGGCGGACGCCTCGAAGCCAAGACGCCGGTAATAAGCGAGCGCTGCGCGCACGTCCCGGACCGGCAAAATCGGCGTTACCCGTTCGAACTGAACAGCCATCGTGCTCTCATCCCCAGTCGCCAACCGTAGCCCAAGATGCAGGAGAGGCGCGGCGAAGCACAAGCCTGAGGGGGCCGACCTCAACGGGGCTCGGAAACAGACGAATGCGCGGTGCCGTGTGTTCGCGTCCTTTTTGCTCTCCAACCACGAAATGCGAACATCCCTTTTTTCAGCGCTCGAACTTCGTCGCCATGATGATCGACGAGGTCGTCCGCTCGATGCCGTCGATGGCGCCGATGCGATCGATCAGCGCGTCCATCTCCTCCATGGTTCCAGTCCGCACCACCGCGATCAGGTCGTGCGCGCCGCTGATGGCGTGGAGCGCCCGCACCTCGGGAATCCGCTTCAACGCCTGGACCACGGCGGCGGTCAGCTTGGGCGACAGGTTGATGGAGACATGGGCGCGGATCATCCGGCGCGCCGTCTCGTCCGACAGCCGCACCGTGTAGCCGGCGATCACCCCGCGCTCCTCCAGCCGCTGGATGCGGCTCTGCACCGTGCTGCGCGACACGCGCAGGCGGCGGGCCAGCGCGGCGGTGGGCTCCCGAGCGTTGTCCTGAAGCGCGTCGAGAAGATGCTGATCCAGCTCGTCCATCATATCGCCGGCCTTTCCGTCAATCTGCCGACATGTTTGAAGCGTTTCGGCACCCTGTACCCTGCACATCGACAGGCCGTCCGGTCAAGATTGCGTCATAACGACGCAAACCAACGAAGCGGGGGTACGGGACGATGCGCGACATTCTTCTGATGGGCGGCGGCAAGATCGGCGAGACCATCGGCGACTTCCTGAAGGCCACGGGCGATTACCGGGTCACCGTCGCCGACCGTTCGGCGGAGGCGCTGGAGCGGCTGCCGACGCACCCGCGGATGGAGACGCGCGTGGTGGACGCCGCCGATCCCGCCGACCTCGCCGAGGCCATGCGCGGCAAGTTCGCGGTGCTGAGCGCACTGCCCTACCACCTGACGGTCGGCGTGGCGGAAGCGGCGCGGGACGCCGGCACCCATTACCTCGACCTGACGGAGGACGTGGCGAGCACGCGGCGTGTCAAGGAGCTGGCCGACGGCGCGCGCTCGGCCTTCATTCCGCAATGCGGGCTGGCGCCGGGCTTCATCTCCATCGTCGCCAACGATGTGGCCTCGCGCTTCGACGCGCTGGATACGGTGCGGATGCGCGTCGGCGCGCTGCCGAAATATCCGTCCAACGCCCTGAACTACAACCTGACCTGGAGCACCGAAGGCGTCATCAACGAGTATCTGGAGCCCTGCGAGGCCATCGTCGAAGGCCGCCTCGTCTCCGTGCCGCCGCTGGAAGAGCGCGAGGAGTTCTCCCTCGACGGCGTGCTGTACGAGGCGTTCAACACCTCGGGCGGCCTCGGCACGCTGTGCGAGACGCTGGCGGGGAAGGTGCGGACGCTCAATTACCGCTCCGTCCGCTATCCGGGGCACCGCGACCTGATGAAGGCGCTGCTGCACGACCTGCGGCTGGGCAGCCGGCGGGAGCTGCTGAAGGACATCCTGGAGCATTCGATCCCGGCAACCCTTCAGGACGTCGTGCTGATCTTCGTGACGGTGACCGGGACGAAGCGGGGCCGGCTGCTCCAGGAAACCTACGCCAACAAGATCTACGGGCGGGAGATCGGCGGCACCTTCTACAACGGCATCCAGATCACCACCGCGTCGGGCATGTGCGCGGTGCTCGACCTGCTGGCCGACGGCACGCTGCCGCAGCGGGGCTTCGTGAAGCAGGAGGAGGTGCGCTACGCCGACTTCATCGCCAACCGCTTCGGGCGCAACTACGCGATGACCGACGCGGCCCCCCAGCAGGGATCGCAGCAGGGGGTGGGGCGCGCCGCCTGAGGGGCGCCTCACCCCCCAACGGGCCGCGTCTCAGATCACCTCGCGGGCGCGGCCCTTGAAGACGGTGGCGGCGATCTTCAGGGCGTCGGGGGTGCCGCGGGCCAGCGCCTCGGTGAAGTGCAGCGCCTGCTTGGCCTGGACCTTCGGCGGCATCGGCGGCTCGTTGGTATCGACGAGGCAGTCGACCACCACCGGTCCGGGATGGGCAAGGGCGGCGTCCAGCGTGGCGCCGCAGTCCTTCGGGTCGGTGACGGTGAAGCCCTTGCCGCCGCAGGCCTTGGCCACCTTGGCGAAGTCGATGGGCTGGAGGTCGCAGACATACTCGGGGTTGCCGAGCATGGCGATCTGCTCCCACTTGATCTGGCCGAGCGAATTGTTGTTGTTGATGATGACCTTGATCGGCAGCTTGTACTTCACCGCCGTGGCGAAGTCGGCCATCAGCATGGAAAAGCCGCCGTCCCCGACATAGGCGATCACCTGCCGTCCGGGATGGGCGAGCTGGGCGGCGATGGCGTAGGGGACGCCCGGCGCCATGGTGGCGAGGTTGCCGGACAGGGAGTGCATCTGGCCGCGCCGCGCCGGGATCTGACGCGCCCACCAAGTGGCGATGGTGCCGCTGTCGCAGGCGACGATGGCCGTGTCGGACAGGCGCTTTCCCAGCTCCCACGCGACGACCTGCGGCTTCATCGGCAGGTCGGGGCGGGTGCCGCGCTCCTCCATCAGCTTCATCCACTCCGCCTTGCCCGCCTGCGCCGTCTTCAGGAAGGAGCGGTCCTCGTGCCGCCGCACCCGCTCGGTCAGGATGTCCAGCGCCAGCCCGCAGTCGCCGACCAGCCCGGCCTCCACCGGGTAGCGCAGGCCGATGCGCGCCGCGTCGATGTCGATCTGGATGGCGCGGGCCTGCCCCGGCTTCGGGTAATACTCGATGTAGGGGAAGGTCGAGCCGGCGATCAGCAGCGTGTCGCAGGTCTCCAGCGCCTCCTGCGAGGGGGCGGTGCCGAGCAGCCCGACCTGACCGGTGGTGAAGGGGCTGTCGTCCGGCACCGCGGCCTTGCCCAGCAGCGCCTTGACGATCACCGCCCCCAGCTTGTCGGCCAGCCGTTCGAGCTGGTCGGTCGCCCTCAGCGCGCCCTGGCCGGCCAGGATGACGACGCGCTTGCCGGCGTCGAGGATTTCCACGGCGCGGCGGGTCTGCGCCTCCGACGGGACGGGAAGCTGGGGGGCGAACAGGGCGGTGTTGTGGCCCTTCACGTTGCGCGGCGCCCGCATGTCGGCGCCGATGCCCTGCTCCTGCAAATCGACGGGGATGGTGATGTGCGACACGCCGCGGTGGGCGAGCGCGGTGCGGCAGGCCAGATTGGCGATGTTGCGGACATGCGCCGCCCCCATGATGCGCTGGTTGTAGAGCGCGACGTCCTGGAACACCTTGTCCAGCTCCACATCCTGCTGGGTATAGGTGCCGACGAGGTCGTGGTATTGCAGCCCGGTGATCGCCAGCACCGGCTGGTGGTCCAGCTTGGCGTCGTAGAGACCGTTCAGCAGATGCAGCCCGCCGGGGCCGGAGGTGGCGATGCACACGCCCAGCCGCCCGGTGAACTTGGCGTAGCCGCAGGCGGCGAAGGCCGCCGCCTCCTCGTGACGAACCTGGATGAAGCGGATCTCGTCCTGGCGGCGGCGCAACGCCTCGACGATGCCATTGATGCCGTCGCCGGGCATGCCGAAGATCGTGTCCACACCCCAATCCACCAGAACATCCACCAGGATGTCGGAAGCCGTGCTCGCCATAAGGGAGTCTCCGTCGCAAACGGTCGTGATGAAGTCGCTCGATCCATCGGCAACCGAGCGGAGCCGGGACGGTTCCCCGAACAATGGGACGTTCTTAGCCCTTGACCTCAAGTTAAGTTGAGGTTTTAGAGTGACGCTTAATGTATCTGGCATGCCAGTGATGCCCCATTCAGTCCAGGCGTCCAAAGGCAGGCCGGAGTGCAGGATGGAGCAACCACCCGGGCGGGCGAAAGAATGACGACAACCGGTCTAACGGAGAATGCGCAGCGGTCGGCGGCAACGACGCGGTCGATGCGTGTCCATCATATGGCGCGCGTCACACCGCAAGTGCTGCTGGTGGAGCTTCGCGACCCGGACGGCGAGGACCTGCCGCCCTACGAGCCGGGTGCGCACATCGACGTGCATCTGCCGGACGGGGCGGTGCGCTCCTACTCGTTGTGCGGCGACCCGGCGGATCGCTCCGCCTATCGGATCGCCGTTTTGAATCTGCCGGGCGGGCGGGGATCGCGCTTCATCCATGGGGAATTGCGGCTCGGCACCGCCGTCACCGTCGCTCCGCCCCGCAACAACTTCCGCTTCGACGCCGCCCCGCGCTACCGGTTCATCGCCGGAGGCATCGGCATCACGCCTCTGCTGCCGATGATCCGCGCGGCGTCGCGCCGGGGAGCCGACTGGGTCCTGCATTATTGCGTGCGCAGCGCGGCCGAGGCCCCGTTCCTCGCCGAGCTTCGCGAGCTGGGCAACGGCGAGGTGGTGCTCCACGCCGCGGACGAAGGCCGGCGGCTGGCGGTGGCCGATCTGCTCGCGGCGACGCCCGACGATGCCCTCGTCTACTGCTGCGGCCCGCAGCGCTTGATGGACGCGGTCGCGGATGCGGCGCGGCCGTCGCAGGACGTGCGCTTCGAATGGTTCACGCCGCGCGCGGATGCGGGGCGTAACGCGGCGCCGGACGATCGCTTCGAGGTCGTCTGCGCCCGCTCCGGCGTGACCGTCACGGTGAAGGAGGGGGTGAGCGTGCTGGACGCGCTCGACGCCGCGGGCGTTTCCGTCGCCTCGTCGTGCGAGCAGGGCATCTGCGGCACTTGCGAGACGGCGGTGCTGGAGGGGGAGCCCGACCATCGCGACAGCGTCCTGTCCGACGCCGAACGCGTCGCCGGAAAGACGATGATGATCTGCGTGTCGCGCGCCCGCAGTGCACGCCTGGTTCTGGACATTTGACCGAAACACAGGGACGAGGGGGGAACTCATGACCGAGAACGACCTGCAACGGCTGGGGCTGGCGCTGCTGAACAGCCCGGCCGAGGCCATCGCCTATTCCGACCGGGACGGTGTCATCCGCTTCTGGAACGCGGGGGCCGAGCGTGTGTTCGGCTTCACCGCCGACGAGGCGCTCGGCCAGTCGCTGGACATCATCATTCCGGACCGTCAGCGCCAACGCCATTGGGACGGCTACGATCAGGTGATGAAGACGGGCGAGAGCCGTTACGGCAGCGGCGATCTTCTGTCGGTGCCGGCGACGCGCAAGGACGGAACCCGCATCTCGGTGGAGTTCACCATCGTGCCGTTGAAGGACGCCGATGGGACGATGATGGGGATGGCGGCGGTCATGCGCGACGTCACCGCCCGGTTCGACGAAGTGAAGGCCCTGCGCCGCCAAGCCGCCGGACGCTAAAACGCCCATGGATGCCCGGGCTTCCAAAATCGGAACCCTCCCGGACGGGGTCCGTTGAGAGGAGGCGATACCTTCAAGACATCAGCGTAGGGAGTGCGTCATGCGCAATCTGATGATCGCGGCGTCGGCCGCGATGCTTCTGGCCGCCTGTTCGGGCATGGATGGCGGCGGAACAGGCAGCAGCGGGATGAACAGCGGCGGCCCCGGCAGCGGCCTC
This sequence comes from Azospirillum sp. UENF 312511, assembly GCF_058780635.1. NCBI lineage: Bacteria > Pseudomonadati > Pseudomonadota > Alphaproteobacteria > Rhodospirillales > Azospirillaceae > Azospirillum > Azospirillum sp. UENF 312511. The sequence continues at coordinate 115,132 of NZ_JBSNCG010000002.1, forward strand.
ACGGGCGGCGGCACGTCCGGCAGCCAGGGCGTGGACGAGCCCAACGTCAACCCGAACGGGACCAGTTCCAGCCCCGGCCCCTATAACGGCGGTTCTTACTACGGGTCGGGCGTGAGCGAGCCGCAAAGCCGCACGCGGTCGCCCAACGAGTCCGGCATGGACCAGGGCATGACGCGCCAATCCCTGCCGAACCGCTCCGGCACCGGGTGGTAACCCGCAACGGCACGGCCATCCCGCGGAATTCCGGACCCGGGCGAATAGGGGGAGCCTGACCGGCCTGCGCTGGAACCTGCGGCGGTCCGCGAGGTTCCTACCCTGCCGGACGTGCCGGCTGGGTTTCAGAACGCGCAGGAGCGGTCCATGCTGAAATGGGCGTTGATCTTTTTCGTGGTGTCTCTGGTCGCCGGCGCGCTCGGCTTCACCAACGTGTCGTCGGCCACCGCGGGAGTCGCGAAGATCCTCTTCGGGATCGCACTGATCATCTTCCTGGTCTTCCTGGTCCTCGCCCTGCTGGCCGGCGAGGTGATCTTCTGATCCGTCAGCGGAGCCCCGCTGACTGGGGACGGAGAATGGACAGCGCACGGGCGAAGGCCTGATCGTTGGCCGCGCTGGGGATGCCGTTGGACGGCGGGGCGGATTGCCCGTCCTCCGCGGCCGGCTCCGCGATGGTCTCGTCGGGCTGGATGCCGATCTGGTGAATGGACTGGCCCGACGGTGTGTAGTAGCGCGCCGTGGTCAGCTTCAGCGCCCCGCTGTCGAAGGGGATGACGCTCTGGATGATCCCCTTGCCGAAGGTCGTCGTGCCGATCACCGTGGCACGCCGGTGGTCCTTCAGCGCCCCGGTCAGGATCTCCGCGGCGGAGGCCGATTTCGCGTTCACCAGCACCACCAGCGGCAGGCCGTCCGTCTCGTCGCCGGGGGTGGCGGTGTAGGTCTTGTCCGCCCCGCGCCCGGGGCCGCGGGCGGTCAGGATCGTTCCCTTGTCGAGAAAGGCGTCGGCGACGCGGACGCTCGCCTGCACCAGCCCGCCGGGGTTGTCGCGCACATCGATGATGAAGCCGCCGATGTCCGACCCGATCCGCTCGCGCAGCGAGCGGATGGCCGTGCTGACCCCGGTGGCGGTCTGGCGGTCGAAGCGGGTGATGCGGATGTAGCCCACCGTCCCGACGGCGGCCAACCGGACCGAGGGGATGCGCAGCTTGCCGCGGACCACGCTGACCTCGAAGGGGTCCGGCGTCCCGGCGCGCAGGACGGTCAGCGACACCGCCGCCCCTTCCGGCCCGCTCAGCATCTGCTTGACGGTCGCCAGCTCCGCCCCGCCCACCGGCTGCTGGTCCACCGCCAGGATGACGTCGCCGGAGCGCAGCCCGGCGGCCTCCGCAGGGGATTCAGGAACGGTCTCGACAATGCGGACGCGGGTGCCGTGGGCCTCGTAGCGGATGCCCAGCCCGGCGAAGGCGCCGTCGTTCGACGCCTGCAACTGCCGGTATTCGCCGTCGTCGAGATAGGCGGAGTAGCGGTCCCGCCCGGCCATCGCCCTGATGGCGATGTCGACCAACTCATGGTCGGTCAGCGGCTCGACATACTGGCCGCGGATGGTGCGCAGCGCCCGCAGGAAACGGTCGACCTCTTCCGCCTCCGTGCTGTGGCCGTAGGGGGTGGAGTCGCCTGCGGCCTGCGCGCTCCGTCCGGTGGTCATGCCACCCGGGATCGCGAGGAAGGCGCAAAGGGCGGCGGCAGTGACGAGGCGCAGCTTCACGGCGGCAATCTCTCGGGATTGGAGCGGCGATGCTTCGAAATTAGCCGTGAATTGGTTTATGTACCGTTAACCATAACCGGAACGTGTTAGACCTTGTCCGCGTCGATGGACCGCCGCCATACCGGCTCGGACAGGCGCTCGACCAGGAAGTCGGCCAGCACCCCGACCTTCGCCGGGCGTGTGCGGGCTGACGGCGTGACGAAGTAGAGCCCGCCTTTCGGCAGCGACCAGTCGGTCAGGATGGCGGTCAGCCGCCCGTTCGCCAGATGCTCCGCGGCCATGAACTCCGGCAGTTCGGCGATTGCCAGCCCCTCCAGGAGCATCGGCACCAGGGCGTCGGCGTTGGTGACGCGCAGCGGGCCGGACGGCGTCACGCTCTCCTCCTCGCCGGCGCCGTTGGTGAAGTGCCAGATGTCCTGGCGCCGCCGGTAGGCGTAGCCCAGGCAATGGTGGTTCTTCAGGTCGCGTGGATGCAGGGGCAAGCCGTGGCGGGCGATGTAGCCGGGGGCGGCAAGGACGACGGGGGCGATGGGGCACAGCCGCCGCGCCACCAGCGAGCTGTCCGGCAGAACGGCGATCCGCAGCGCGGCGTCGAAGCCCTCCCCCACCAGATCGACGGTCGCGTCGCTCAGATGCAGGTCGATGGAAACCTCCGGATAGAGGCGGAAGAAGTCCGGCAGCAGGGGCGCCACCCAGCGCAACCCGAACGACATTGGCACCGCCAGCCGGATCAGGCCGCGCGGGCGGCTGGACAGCTCGCGCGCCGCGTTCTCGGCCGCCTCCGCCTCGTCATAAAGGCGCATCGCGCGCTCGGCCAGGGAATGGCCGAAATCGGTCAAGGCCAGCCGGCGCGAGGTGCGGTTGAACAGCCGTCCGCCCAACCGTTCCTCCAGCCGGCCGACCGCGCGCGACACCGTGGCGACCGACACCCCCATGGCGCGGGCCGCACCGGCGAAGGAGCGCTCCTCCACCACCTTGGCGAACATCGCCAGCCCTTCGAAATCCGGCAGCTTCGACATCGCCATTCCTGCAACGATGGTCTTCAGTCGTTTCTATTTCGATGGGTGTCCGCCGTCGATAGCTTTGTCTCCAGCGAACAACCCAATCAAGGAGACTTCCGATGTCACGCAAGCTCGACGGCAAGATCGTCCTCGTCACCGGCGCCACCAGCGGCATCGGCCTCGCCGCGGCCAAGCGCTTCGCCGCCGAAGGTGCGGCCGTCTATCTCACCGGCCGCCGCCAATCCGAACTGGAGGCCGCGGTCACCGCGATCCGGGACGCCGGCGGCACGGCGACGGGGGTGCAGGCCGACTCGTCCAATCTGGCCGATCTCGACCGGCTCTATGCCCAAATCCAGAGCGAGGCGGGCCGTCTCGACGTGCTGTACGCCAACGCCGGCGGCGGCGGCATGCTGCCGCTGGGCGCCATCACCGAGGAACAGTACGAGGACACGTTCAACCGCAATGTGAAGGGCGTGCTGTTCACCGTGCAGAAGGCGCTGCCGCTGCTCGGCCGGGGCGCGTCGGTGATCCTCGCCGGGTCCACCGCCGGCAGCATGGGCACGGCGGCCTTCAGCGTCTACAGCGCCAGCAAGGCGGCGGTGCGCAACTTCGCCCGCAGCTGGATCCTGGACCTGAAGGACCGCGGCATCCGCGTCAACACGCTCAGCCCCGGCCCGATCCGCACGCCGGGTCTGGTCGAGCTGGCCGGTCCGGACGCGGCGCAGCAGCAGGGGCTGGTGGATTATCTGGCGGCGCAGGTGCCGCTGGGCCGCGTCGGCGATCCCGATGAAATCGCCAAGGCCGCCGTCTTCCTGGCGTCCGACGACAGCAGCTTCGTCAACGGCGTGGAGCTGTTCGCCGATGGTGGCATGGCCCAGGTCTGAGCCGGATGTGAGCGGGGAGCGGCCTTCGCTCCCCCGCCCGTGGGCGAGAACCGCCCTTACGCCTGATCCAGGGTGATGCCTTCGATGAGGTCGCCCACGTCGTCGCAGCGGTCGGTGACGGCTTCCAGCAGCTCGTAGACCTCGCGGCGGCCCAGGAAGTCGATCATCTCCGGACGCTCGGCGATCAGGGACTTCATGGCGTCGCGCAGGATCTCGTCGGCCTCGTCCTCCAGGTCGGAGATCTGGCCGCAGATGTGCAGGATGCGGTCGGCGTGAACGGAGATTTTGGTCAGCAGCGGCATGACCTCGGACAGCAGGGCCGCCTGACGGCGGCCGATCGCCGCCATGCGCATCATCCGGTCGTCGAAGGTCTCGATGCCGTAGAGCGCGGCGAGGCGCGGCACCTCGTCCATCAGGTCGATGCAATCGTCCAGCGCGTTGATCAGTGCCTGAATCTCCGACCGGTCGAAGGGGGTGATGAAGGCGCGGTGCAGCCCGCGCCCGGCGTCCTTGGCGACGCGGTCGGCGTCCTTCTCGATCCGCTTCAGCGTCGCGGTGCGGTCGGGGCGCTCCTCTGGACCGGCCTGCATGACGGCTTCCAGGGCGGCGGCGGCGTCGACGATGTGGCGGGCCTGCTCGATGAATTGCTCAATGACCCGCTCTTCCTTGGGCATCATGGAGCGGATGGCGCGCAGCAGCAGCATGGAAACGGTTCTCTCGGTCGGTTCTGCCGTTTCCTCTTAACGCCGGGCGCCATGAAATTGCAGCAAAAACGTCATACGGACAGGGCCTGTCTGCCCTGACGAAGATGCCCCGTCCCGGCCCATTTCCCCTCCCCCACCGTGTGAGAGGGAGTTTTCGCCGTGTTCTCAAGCGCTTCGGAGCTGGGTTACGGACTGCCCGAGCAACCACTCCCGGAACGCCACCAGCGGCGGGTGATGCGCCCGCGACGGCGGGTGGACGAGGTGATAGGCGCGGTCCGGATTGCGATAGGGCCGGTCCAGCGCCGGGACCAGCGACCCGTCCCGCATCTCCGCCTGGACCAGCAGGGTCGGCAGCAGCGCCACCCCCAGCCCGGTGATCGCCGCCTGAGCGGTGGTGGAGAACTGCTCGAAGAACATGCCGGCGCCCTCGTGCCGCTCGATGCCCTGGGCGGCGAACCAGTCCCGCCATGCCTCCGGGCGGCTGGTCGTGTGCAGCAGGGGCAGCGCCACGAGGTCCGCCGCCGCGCGGATCGGGTGGGCGGCCAGGAAGGACGGGGCGCAGAGCGGCAGGACCTCCTCCTCCATCAGCCGCTCGCAGACGGCGCCGGGCCAGTCGGCGGCGCCGAAATGGATGGCGGCGTCCAGATCCTCCGACCGGAAGTCGAAGGGCTCCATCTTCGTCATGAAATGGATGATGACCTGCGGGTGGGCCGCCTGGAAGGCGGGCAGGCGCGGCACCAGCCAGCGCGTGCCGAAGGTCGGCAGAACGGCCAGCTTCAGCACGCCCCCCTGCGGCGCGGTCATGACCCGGAGCGTCGCCGCGCCCACACGGTGCAGCGCCTCGCGCACCTCCGCCGCGTAGGATTCGCCGGCCGGGGTCAGGGTCACACGCTGGTCGCGGCGCACGAACAGCGGAACGCCGAGCTGGTCCTCCAGCGCCTTGATCTGCCGGCTGACGGCGCCCTGGGTCAGCGCCAGCTCCTGCGCCGCGGCGGTGAAGCTGCCGGTGCGCGCCGCCGCCTCGAAGGCGGAGAGCGCGCTCATGGACGGGAGAAGGCGGCGTTGCAGACCCATGGGTCATGACTATAGCTCATGACCTGGGGAAAGAAAGTCGGTTGCGCGGGGCGGGGCCTGCCGCCAGATTGAGGAGGATTTAAACGCCCAGCCGAGGAACGAGCGCGCCATGCAGACCAATGGCAAGACCGGAGGCCAGTTGATCGTCGATGCGCTGGAGGCGCAGGGCGTCGAGCGCGTGTTCTGCGTGCCGGGCGAAAGCTACCTCGCCGTGCTGGACGCGCTGCACGATTCCCCGATCCGCACGATCAACGCCCGCCACGAGAGCGGTGCGGCCATGATGGCGGAGGCCGAGGGCAAGCTGACCGGCCGGCCGGGCATCTGCTTCGTCACCCGCGGCCCCGGCGCCACCAACGCCGCGCCGGGCGTCCATGTGGCGCAGCAGGACTCCACCCCGATGATCCTGTTCATCGGCCAGATCGAGCGCGGCATGCGCGGGCGCGACGCCTTCCAGGAGGTCGACTACACCCTCATGTTCGGCGGCATGGCCAAGTGGGTGGCGGAGATCGACAGCGCCGACCGCGTGCCGGAGATGGTCAGCCGCGCCTTCCACACGGCACTCGCCGGCCGGCCCGGCCCGGTCGTCCTGGTGCTGCCGGAGGACATGCTGGTGGAGACGGCGGACGTCGCCGCCGCCCGCCCCGCCCAGCCGGTGGACAGCGCTCCCACCCCCGCCCAGGTCGCCGAGGTCGGGCGTCTGCTCGCCGGGGCGAAGCGCCCGCTGGTCATCGCCGGGGGGTCCCGCTGGACCGAGGACGCGGTGGCCTCGCTGCACGTCTTCGCCGAGACCTTCGCGCTGCCGGTGGCCGTCACCTTCCGCCGCCAGATGCTGTTCGACCACACGCACCCGAACTACGCGGGCGACATCGGGCTGGGCATCAACCCCAAGCTGGTCGCCCTGGTGAAGGACGCCGACGTGATCCTGCTGCTCGGCGGCCGCTTCTCCGAGGTGCCGTCGCAGAGCTACGGGCTGCTCGGCATCCCGGAGACCGGCAAGACGCTGATTCACGTCCATCCGGGGGCGGAAGAACTGGGCCGCGTCTACAACCCCGACCTCGCCATCAATGCCACGCCGGGGGGCTTCCTCGACGCCGTGGCCGGGCTGGAGGCGTCGGCCTCCCCCGCCTGGGCCGGTCGGGCCGAGACGGCGCACGCCGCCTACACCGCCTGGAGCGAGCCCCCGGCCTCCATCCCCGGCGACGTCCAGATGGGCGCCGTCATGTCCTGGCTGCGCGACACTCTGCCCGACGACACCATCCTGACCAACGGCGCCGGCAACTACGCCACCTGGATCCACCGCTTCTGGCGCTTCCGCCGCTTCGCCACGCAGGCCGCACCGGTCTGCGGCTCGATGGGCTACGGCCTGCCCGCCGCCGTCGCGGCCAAGCTGCTCCATCCGGAGCGGGACGTGGTCTGCTTCGCCGGTGACGGCTGCTTCCAGATGACCGGGCTGGAGTTCGGCACCGCCGTGCAGGAGGGCGCCAACCTCATCGTTTTGGTCATCGACAACGGCATGTACGGCACCATCCGCATGCATCAGGAGCGCGAGTATCCGGGCCGCGTGTCCGGCACCGCCCTGACCAACCCGGACTTCGCCGCGCTCGCCCGCGCCTATGGCGGCCATGGCGAGACGGTGGAGCGGACGGAGGAGTTCGCCCCGGCCTTCGAGCGCGCCCGCGCCTCCGGCCGGCCGGCCATCCTGCACGTCAGGCTCGACCCCGAGGCCCTGACGCCGAACCGCAGCCTGTCCGACATCCGCGCCGCCGGGCGCCAGCGCTGACGACAAGTCCCCTCTCCCCTCTGGGGAGAGGGTTAGGGTGAGGGGGTTGCGCTGTTGCCGGACCTACCGCCAAGCACAACCCCCTCACCGGCCCTGCGGGCCACCCTCTCCCCAGAGGGGAGAGGGTTACAGTGCGCACCAACCCTCCACCGGTTGCCTTACACCGAGGACCTTTTCCATGCAGCACCGCGACCTTCTCTCCCGCCTCGGCCTTGAGCTTCCCGCCGACGGGGCCGGCCTGTCCGTCCGCTCGCCCATCGACGGCGCCGCGCTGGGCGTGGCGCCGGTCACCCCGGCGTCGGAGATCCCGGAGGTGGCCGCCCGCGCCCAGCGCGCCTTCGAGGCGTGGCGCTCCGTCCCGGCGCCGCGCCGCGGCGAACTGGTCCGTCTGCTGGGCGAGGAGCTGCGCGACGCCAAGGAGGACCTGGGCCGTCTCGTCACGCTGGAGATGGGCAAGATCTTCCAGGAGGGCCTGGGCGAGGTCCAGGAGATGATCGACATCTGCGACTTCGCGGTCGGCCTGTCCCGCCAGCTCTACGGCCTGACCATCGCGTCGGAGCGTCCGGGCCACGCGATGCGCGAGACCTGGCACCCGATGGGCCCGTGCGCGGTGATCTCCGCCTTCAACTTCCCGGTCGCGGTCTGGGCCTGGAACGCCGCCCTGGCGCTGGTCTGCGGCGACCCGGTGATCTGGAAGCCGTCGGAGAAGACCCCGCTGACCGCGCTCGCCTGCCAGCGCATCTTCGAGCGCGCGGTGGCCCGCTTCGGCGACGCCCCGGCGAACCTGCTGCAGGTCGTCAACGGCGGGCGCGATGTCGGCGAGGCTCTGGTCGCCAGCCCGCTGGTCCCCATCGTGTCGGCCACCGGTTCGACCCGCATGGGCCGCGAGGTCGCGCTGAAGGTGGCGGAGCGCTTCGCCCGCCCGATCCTGGAGCTGGGCGGCAACAACGCCATGATCGTGGCGCCGTCGGCCGACCTCGACATGGCGGTGCGCGCCATCGTCTTCTCCGCGGTGGGCACCTGCGGCCAGCGCTGCACCACGCTGCGCCGCCTGATCGTCCACAAGGACGTGCGCGACACGCTGCTGCCGCGCCTCAAGGCCGCCTACGCCTCCGTTCCCATCGGCAACCCGCTGGAGTCCGGCGTGCTGGTCGGCCCGCTGAACGACAAGGGCGCCTTTGACGGCATGCAGCGCGCGCTGGAGCAGGCCAAGGCCGACGGCGGCACCGTGACCGGCGGCCGCCGCGCGCTCGCTGACCAGTATCGGGACGCCTGGTACGTGCAGCCGGCCATCGTCGAGATGCCGGGCCAGACCGACATCGTCCGGCACGAGACCTTCGCCCCGATCCTCTACGTCCTGACCTACGAGACGCTGGAGGAGGCCATCGCGCTGCAGAACGCGGTGCCGCAGGGCCTGTCCTCCTGCATCTTCACCACCGACATCCGCGAGGCCGAGAGCTTCCTGTCGGCGTCGGGCAGCGACTGCGGCATCGCCAACGTCAACATCGGCCCGTCGGGTGCGGAAATCGGCGGCGCCTTCGGCGGCGAGAAGGAGACGGGCGGCGGTCGCGAGTCCGGGTCCGACGCCTGGAAGGGCTACATGCGCCGCCAGACGGCCACGGTGAACTACTCCCGCGCCCTGCCGCTGGCCCAGGGGATCAAGTTCGAGATCGCCGGCTGATCCGCCCCATCGGCGCAAAAGAAGAAGGCCGCCCGTTCCACCGGGCGGCCTTTTCTCTTTGGAAAGGTCAGAAGGCTTCGCGCGGAAGCCGCCTTGCGGGTCGTTCGGGGGAGGTGTTGCGGCGCAGGTGCTCGGCAATGGGGGTGAGCTGTGCCAGAACCTGCTCGTGAGTCAGGCGGTCCCGGCGCAACACGGCCTGGACCACGGGATCGCTCAACAGTTCGGCAACGCGGCAGCGCCACGTCTGCTTGGGCAGTCCGTTCATTGCTGTTCTCGTTGCTTGTGGATGGGGAAAAACGCCGGCCCTCACCGACCGGCGTACGGTACGCGGAGCATGTTACAGTTCGACGCGTACAGCCCGTGATATTTCGGGTACCTGAACGTCCTGTGTACGTGCCTCCGGCATAGGGAACTTAGCGGAAAAACAGGAGCCGCTCAGGCCCCCTAAACCGCGTTTTTCGCCGCGGCCTCGCGCGCCCGCACCTGCTCGCGGTGGAAGATGTAGATGCCGCTGGCGACGATCACCAGACCGCCGGCCAGGGTCGAAGCGCTGGGCGACTCCCCGAAGATCAGCAAACCGTAGAGCACCGCCCAGATCAGCGTCGTGTAGCCGAAGGGCGCCACCGTCGCCGCGTCCGCCACCGTGTAGGCGCGGATCAGGCAGTAATGGCTGCACGCCCCCAGCACGCCGAGCATGATCATCAGCGCCGCCCCCGTCAGGTCCGGCGTCACCCAGCCGAAGGGAAGCAGAAGCCCGCAGAGCACCGTCCCGGCCATGCTGGTGTAGAAGAAGGTCGTCAACGTCGAATCGCCGCCGCGCAGCAGCCGCGTGACGATCTGGTAGAGCGCGTTGCACAGCGCGGCGGCCAGCGGCAGCAGGATCGCCCACTGGAAGACGAGGCTGGCCGGGCCGATGATGATCATCGCCCCGATGAAGCCGCCGAGCACCCCCAGGGAGCGCCGCCAGCCGACCTTCTCCTTGAGAAGCGGAACCGACAGGACGGTGACGAGGACCGGCGCCACGTTGGCGATGGCCGCCACGTCCACGAAGGGCAACGTCTTGTAGGACACCGCCACCAGCAGGGTCAGCACCGCCAGAAGGGTGGAGCGGAGAATTTGAATGCCCGGGCGCCGGGCGATCAGATGGCTGGGGGAGTTCACCGCCACCACCACGAAGGCGATGGCCAGATGCACCGCGAAGCGCGCCCAGGCGACCTCCGCGAAGGGGTAGGTCTGCACCAGAAAGCGGAGCGTCGCGTCCTGCGTCACGAACAGAAGCGTGGTGAGCAGCATCCAGGCGATGCCCGCCCGCCCGGAGGAGCCGGCGGACAGGGCCTTTTCGGTGGCGGTCATCGGGCGGCGCTCATGGGCGGGGCGGTTCCTTCCTGTGGCGCGCCGGCCTTCTGCCGGACCGGCGCGCCACACCCTGCGCCCAAGGGGCCGGACGGTCAAATGCGATGCTGGTATATCAGTACCGACCTGCGGTTGCGGCCACGCCGGTCCGTTTCCAACCTCCGGCGTGGCGCATGCCCGTCAGTGCTTGTGCTGCGTGCCACCGGCCTGCGGCCCGCCGGCACCGCCATGGGACGGGGCGGCGGACCCAGCGCTCTGCACGTCCACCTGAACGGTCACCGGCCCGGCCTTCTCGAAGGTCAGGGTCAGCGGGAACGCCTTCCCCGGAGCGAGCGGCTGCTTCAGGCCGAACAGCATGACGTGCAGGCCGCCGGGCTGCAGCGCGGTCGGCGAGCCGGGCGACACCTCGATGGCGTCGACCTGGCGCATCTTCATGACGCCGTTGTCCATCAGGTGGGTGTGCAGCTCCGCCTTGTCGGCGACGGGCGTGCTGGCCGACAGCAGGCGGTCGCTGTCCGGGCCGTGGGTGCTCAGCACCATGTAGGCCGAGCCGTTCGGGGCCGAGGGCGCCGTGGCGCGCGCCCAGGGATGTTCGATGTCGACCGGCCCGGCCTGGAATCCATGGGCCAGGGCGGTGCCGGCGGTCAGCGCGACCAGCGCGGCGAGAACCAGGGCATGCTTCTTCATGATGACGAAGTCCTGCAAGAAAGAGTGTATCGGACGATCAGCTGAAAAGGGCAGGACACATCATCGGCGGAGCACGGGCGTTCGGACGGAAGACGCTCCGGCGGCGGAGCTTGCGGGTGCGGAGGGGAAGCGCGCGCAGCGCCCCGGACAGGCGCGGCGGCGGAACGGCGACATCCGCCGGGGAGAGCATTGCCGGAGGCGCGCAGCCGAGCTGGCAGCCCAGGCAATGCTCCAGGTCATGCTTTGGCTGACCGGGCGCGTCGGGTATCCGGTCCGACGCGCCATCGGGTCCGCACATCGACGCCGCCCAGAAGGACTGCGCCAGACCGGCGGAGAGCATGGCGACCGCCTGCCCCGGAACCTGGATCAGGATCAGCAGAAGAACGGCGGCCAGCGTTGCGGCGAGCCTGGATTGCCAGCGGGACGGAGGCGGACGCACCGCAAGCGCGGCGCCGCCTCCCCCGCGACGCCCGTTCGCCCCCTCCCGCTCCCCGAAACGGAGAGGGGGGGCCGATGGCCGTGCTGACATTGCCCCGTTCAAACCGGTTTCCATTCCACCCACAGGACGGATGACCGGTTGTAGGCGATGTGCAGGGAGCTTGTCGAGTTGCCGTCTTCCCCTCACCGGCGCAATCGCGCTTTGCCTTCCTAGCCCTCTCCCCTCCGGGGAGAGGGTGGCCCGGAGGGCCGGTGAGGGGGATATGCTCGGCGGTACGTCCGGCAGCAGCGCAACCCCCTCACCCTAACCCTCTCCCCAGGGAGAGAGGGAATGTCAGATGCAATTGCCCCGGTTTGCCCGGCGCAACGTCAGGCCGAATCCCCATCCAGCAAGTTGCGGACGGTGATCTGCAAGGTGTCCACGCCGACCGGCTTGCTGAGCATCCGCGTGCCCGCTCCCAGGCTGTCCGCTTCGAGGGCGGCGTAATGGGCGTAGCCGGTCACGAACAGCACTCTCAGCCCGGGGCGAAGCCCCCGCGCGACGTCGGCCAGATCCCGACCGGTCATTCCGGGCAGCCCGACGTCGGTGATCAGAAGGTCGATCGCCGTGTCCGACTCCAGGATGCGGATCGCCGCCTCGGGTTCGGCCGCCTGCAGGACGTGGTATCCCTGCCCTTCCAGCGCCTCGACCCACAGCATCAGGACGAGGGCCTCGTCCTCGACCACCAGGATCGTTTCATCGTTGCGGGACGGGTCCTGCGACGGCGCGTCCACAGCGGGGACCGAGCTGTCGGCGCCGTCCACACCGTCGTGCTGCGGCAGGTACAGGCTGACGATGGTGCCCTGGCCGGGCTGCGACCGGATGGCCGCGTGCCCGCCCGATTGACGCGCGAAGCCATAGAGCTGGCTCAGCCCGAGGCCGGTGCCCTGGCCGATCGGCTTCGTCGTGAAGAAGGGTTCGAACGCCCGCTCCAGCACGTCCGGCGGCATGCCGCTTCCGGTGTCGGTGATGCGGAGCAGGACGTAGCGGCCGGGAAGGATGTCCCCCTGCGCGTCCGAGATGGTCTCGTCCAGAACGGTGTTGCTCGTCTCGACGCGCAGAAGCCCGCCGTCCGGCATGGCGTCGCGGGCGTTGATGGCGAGGTTGAGCAGGGCGCTTTCGACCTGGTTGGCGTCCGCCCAGGTCCGCCAGAGCCCGTCGGCCAGCACCTTTTCCACCCGGATCGACTCGCCGACGGATTGCTGGATCAGGCCGCTCATCGCGGTGGCCAGGGCGTTCAGGTCCAGGCTGCGCGGCGTCAGCGGCTGGCGCCGGGCGAAGGCCAGAAGATGCCGGGTGAGCGCCGCGGCGCGGTCGCCCGCCGTGATGGACATGGCGACGTGCCGCAGCAGCGGTTCGTCGGCGGACAGCGCGCCCCGCAGCAGATGCAGGTTGCCGAGCATGACCTGCAGCAGGTTGTTGAAGTCGTGGGCGATCCCGCCGGTGAGCTGGCCGACCGCCTCCATCTTCTGGGCCTGCTGCAACGCCTCCTCGGCCTTCCGGCGCTCCCGCATCTCGGTCTGCAGGGACCGGGTGCGCTCCGCCACCCGGCCTTCCAACTCGTCGTTGGCCCGCTCGATGTCGGCCAGAAGCGTCCGCATGCGATATTGGCGCAGGCGGGTCCGCGCCGCGGACTGCGCAGCGCTTTGCAGCGCTTCGGCGTGCAGGGGCGGGTCCAGCAGCGTGACGTTGCCGAGCCGCTGGAACTGTGCCCAGCGCGCCTTGCTGGCCGACCGGTTGCCGCGCGCGGTCAGCACCAGAACCGGCAGGTCCGACCAGGGCGGCTGGGCCTCCAGACAGGCGACCAGCGGCTCCATCGCCGCCCCCAGCAACGCGCCTTCGGAGAGGATCAGGGCCGTGACGTCGTCCCTCGTCAGGCCGTCGCACAGGGCCGGCAGATCGGCGCAGAGCCGCGTGGTCATGCCGACCTCGTCCAGCACGAGGCGGATGACCTCCGCGTCCCGGCCATGAGGGGCGAGCACGAGGATCGGGGCGTCCATGCGCCGCGGTCAGCCCGTCTCGCTCCGCCCGCGCAGCAACGGGTCCGCCGACCCGTCATAGCTGGGCACGCCGGTGAGCACCCCTTGGAACTCCAGAAGCTGCGGGCCGATCTGCATGCCGTCGGGAAACAGCCGGAATTCGCGGATCGCCAGTTCATGGACGCCGGTGCGCTTCTTGACCACCGAGATCGCCTTGCGCACCTGCCCCGCCGCCTCGAAGAAGCGCAGCAGGACCACGGTGTCGCTCATGAAGGACAGGTCCACGGGATTCTGGATGTCCCCGACGATGCCCTGCTGGGCCAGGATCAGAATGGTCACGACACCCTGGTTGTTCAGATAGGTCAGCAGCTCGTGCATCTGCAGGATGAGCGCCTTTTCCTCCGGCATGGTGCTGAGGTACGAATTGAGGCTGTCGATCACCACGACGCGCGCCTTCTGATCCTCCACCTGGCGGCGGACCTGCCAAACGAACTGGCCCGGCGACAGGCGCGACGGGTTCGCGCGCTGCCAGCCCAGTTCGCCCTTGCGCACCGCCTCCTCGATGTCGATGCCGAGCGCGGTGCTGCGCAGCGACAGCGTTTCGAAGGATTCGTCGAAGGAGAAATAGGCGGCGTGCTCACCACGGCGCACCGCCGCCGCGACATATTGCAGGGCGATGGACGACTTGCCGACGCCCGACGGGCCGACGAGCATGGTCGTCGTGCCACGCGTCAACCCGCCGCCCATCAGCTCGTCCAGTCCGCTCAGGCTGCTCGACACGGAGGTCGGCTCGAACTCCGCCTTGTGCTCGTCGGCGATCAGGCTCGGGAAGATCAGCACGTTGCCCGGCGTGATGGCAAAATCGTGCCAGCCGCTCTGGTATTCGGAGCCGCGCATCTTGGCGATCCGCAGGCGCCGCCGCGCCGCGCCGTAGGAACGCTCGATCTGCTCCAGGCTGACCACGCCGTGCATCAGGCTGTGCAGTTCCATGGAGCCGGTCTGGCTGGTCAGGTCGTCCAACGCCAGCGTGGTGCACTGGCGCCCTTGCAGGAACTGCTTCAACGCCAGAATCTGCCGCCGGTAGCGGAGCTGGTCCTGGGCGAGCAGGCGCAGCTCCGACAGGGAATCGATCACCACGAGGTCCGGCTTTTCGGCCTCGATCCGCTCGGTGATCAGGCGCATGGTTTCGCCCAGCTCGACTTCCGACGGGTAGAGCACGCTCTGCTGGCGGTCGAGCTGCGCCTCCAGCGGGACCAGTTCGAAAATGCCGATGCCGTTCAGCGACCAACCGTGGCTTTTGGCCGAGGCGCGCAACTCCGTCTCGGTTTCCGACAGGGTCACATACAGGCCCCGCTTGCCGTCGCGCAGGCCCTTCAGCAGGAATTGAAGCGCGATGGTCGTCTTGCCGGTTCCCGGCGCGCCCTCCAGAAGATGCAGCCGCGCGCGCGGCAGCCCCCCTCTCAGGACCATGTCGAATTCTGGAATTCCGGTCAGGATCTTGTCCGTCTTGGTCGGCTCCGACACCCAGGTCTCCTCTTGGTCTGGTCCGCTGGCAGCGTTTGCACCACACGCCGCCGTGATGGTGAACGGCCCGAACGCCTGGACGGACGGACAAACGCGCAGCCTGGAGAACATCCACGCCCTGTGGACGCGTCTCCGCCACCATCAACCCGATGCCGGTCTTCCTGTTCCTTTGTGCCTTTGGAATGCCAACCGTCGGGGATGCTTGCGCGTCACCGCGGGTTACCGCGATGTTGAACGGCGACGCGAACGACGCTTGGGTTCGACTGGCGCGGCGTTTACCGGCCTGCCCCCAGCACGCGGCGGCGTTTGGGGTCCGGCCCCAGCGAACGGATGAAGGGCGGCAGCCCGCCGGCGGACCGCGTGTTGAAGGCCGCCTTCGGCGCGTCCTCGCTTGCCGTTGTCTCCAGCACTTCCGCCTCCGCGGGAATGTCGACCTTGCGGAAGCCGCGGGCGATCCACAGGACGAGCGCGCCGGACAGCAGAAGAAGCAGCGGCGGCACGGCGGCGCGCAGGCCCCAGGGCCACAGAACCTCCGCCCGGCGCGCCCAGCGCTCCGCCCAGAAACGTTCGGCGATCCGCCGCACACGCTCCTCGCCGAGGCCCGGCGGGGCGGCGAGGCTGGTGCCATCGGGGAAGTCCGTCCGCGCCACGACGCCCCGCCTCACCCCATCCTCCACCACCGCCTCGTCGGCGGCGTAGTGCTGCGGCAGAAAGGCGTCCCTTGCGTCCGAATAGGCGTAGAGACCGGCGAAAGGATGGCGCCCCTGCAGGTCGGCGGCGGCAAAGGCGGCGATCACCGCCCCCCACAGCAGGGCGGCGGCCAGCCAGCCCCGCCACAGGCCCTTGCTCCAGTTCATGTCCCGTCTCCCTCTTGCCCAAGGAGGCTCTTCCCCAAGGAGCCGGAAAAACTAAAGACCCGGCCGGCGGGCAGCCAGGGTCAAAAACCGGCCTTTCGCAACCAGACCTTTTAGAATCAGGCCGCGGGCTTCAGCAATTCGCGCAGGATGTGCGGGGTGATCGGCTTGTGGACGAGGCGGAAGCCGGCGCCGCGGATTTCGGTGATGCGTTCGGGCGCCGTGTCGCCGGTCAGCACCACGGCGGGGATCCGCACGCCGCAGACGCCGTGGATGTCGCGGATCGCCTCAACCCCCGTCCGCCCCTCGCGCAGGCGGTAATCGGCGATGATGAGGTCCGGCAGCCGGCCCAGCCCGTGCAGGACGTCCACCGCCTCCTCCGCCGACACGGCGGCCACCACCTCGTAGCCCCACTGTTCCAGCAGGGTGCGCAGGCTGAGCAGCACGATGGCCTCGTCGTCGATGACCACCACCAGCCCCTGCCCATCGTCGTTGGCCCGGTCCGGCCCGCTGCGGCGCAGGATGGCGCGGGGGCGCACGGAGGGAAGCTCCACCGAGAAGACGCTGCCCCGTCCGGGCCACGAACGCAGGGCGACCGTGTGGCCGAGCAGCCCGGCCAGCCGCTTCACGATGGCGAGACCGAGCCCCAGCCCCTTGGCGCGGTCGCGCTCCTGGTTGCCGATCTGGAAGAACTCCTCGAAGACGGCCTGCTGCAACTCCTCGGGCACGCCGACGCCGCTGTCGGCCACCTCGATGCGCAGCACGCCGTTGCCGCGCCGGCAGCCGACCACGACGCCGCCCCGCTCGGTGTAGCGCAGCGCGTTCTCGATCAGGTTGCGCAGGATGCGCTCCAGAAGCATCGGGTCGGTGCGCGCCCACAGCGAGGTCGGCACGACCCGCAGCCGCAGCCCTTGCCCCTCCGCCTGCGGCCCGTACTCCGCGGCCAGCCGGTCGAGCAGCGGCCCCACCGCGCATTCGGTGACGCTGGGCTCCACCGCCCCGGCGTCGAGCCGCGACACGTCGAGAAGACCGTCGAGCAGGAGCTTCAGCGCATCCAGCGAATGGCCCATGCTGGTCACCAGCTCGTGGCCGGGATGACCGTGCAGCTTGTCGCCCAGCACCTGCGCGAAGAAATAGAGCGACTGCACGGGCTGGCGCAGGTCATGGCTGGCCGCCGCCAGGAACTGGGTCTTCGCCCGCTCCGCCTTCTCGGCGCGGGTCTTCTCCCGCCGGGCCTCGTCCGCCGCGGCCAGAGCGCGCTCCATCGCCTGCTCGGCCGCCTCCTTCGCGGCGAGCTCGGCCTCCGCCGCCATCCGGCGGGCGGTGATGTCGCGGACGATGCCGGTGAAGCGCACCTCGCCGTCGGCCTTCCATTCGGCGACGGACAGCTCCAGCGGAAACACCGACCCGTCCTTGCGCTGACCCGTCACCTCGCGCCCGATGCCGATGATCCGCCGCTCCCCCGTGCGGTGGTAGCGCTTCAAATAGCCGTCATGAGCGCTGCGGTCGGGATCGGGCATCAGCATGCTGACGTTGCGGCCGATCACCTCCTCCGCAGCGTAGCCGAAGATGCGTTCGGCGGCACGGTTGAAGCTGTGCAGGGTGCCGGCCCGGTCGATGACCACGATAGCGTCCACCGCCGTGTCGACGATGGCGCGGTAGCGGGCCTCCGCATGGGCCACGGATTCGCTGGCGCCGACCAGCGCGGCGCTGGCCTCGGCCAGGACGCGGTGCAACTCGTCGATCTCGCGCACCGGCACGCCGCCGTCGTAGCGGATGGCGCGCCCCTCCATCAGGCTGCCGCCATGGGTGGCCAGTGCGCGGACGGGATGGGCGAGCCGCCGCGCGAAGATCCCCGCCGACGCCAGAGACACGGCCAACAGAAACAGGCCCAATCCCAGGGCCAGCAACACCGTACGGTTCAGGGGATTGAGCACGGCCTCGGTCGGCGTTGCGGCCGCGAGGGTCCAGTCGGCGCGCTGCGTGCGGTGGAAAGCACCGATGATCTCCACCCCGTCCAGCGTGGCGCCGCGGTAGTTGCCGGTCTCCGCCGTGCCGCGCGCCGCCAGGAACCAGTCGGGCACCGCCCGTCCCAGATACTCCGCATGCTCGCGCGAGCGGGCGGCGATCCGGTTCTGACCGTCGATGATCACGGCGATCAGGCCGGACCGGGTCTCGAAACCTTCCAGCAAATCGCTCCAGGTCCGCGGATCGACCACCGCCGACAGGACGTAGCGCAGGCTGCCGTCGCGCATCACCGGCACCATGACGGCGATCGTCGGGCGCACCGCCGCCGTCGCGGTGACCAGATCGGACACCGCCGGCTGGCGGGTCGCGGTCACCCGTTGCAGCGCGTCGCGCTGTGGCACATCCGGCAGCGGGACGCCGAGCCGGACCACCGTGTTGACAATCTGCCGCCCCGACGGGTCGATCAGCGCGATGTTCGTCCAGGAGGGGTGCTGAGTCAGCGCCAGCGTCGCCCGCTCATAGAAGCCGGTGGGATCGTCGGCCGCCAGAGCGTCCGTGCGCGACAGCGCCCGCAACGCCTCGATGGTCGCTTCCAACTCCCGGTCGACGATCAGGGCCAGCGCCTCCGCCGTGTCGGCCATGTTGTTCTCGACGGCGTCCCGCTGCTGCTGCACCAGCCAGCCGATGAGCATGCCGCCGAGCAGGAGCATCGGCACCAGCGTCACGAGCACAAGCCTCAGCAGGTACCCGCGCAGAGTCATCGGTTGCTGACGGGACACCGTCTTCAGCGGCATGGATGGACAATCCGAAAGGTTCGCGACACAAACAGATTATCGTATCTTGCTCCGCCCTTTCGTGCTTCGCCACCGGAATCTGAATCGATGGGATGAGACTGTTTATATAGGCGTTACCCTGTTGGAATAATGAAGGGTCTGCCAAGCTTTCGCTCCAGCTCTTCGGTGCGATCCACAGTCATTGGCATACTTGGCTTCTCGGACTGAACTTTTCGTACGCGGTCGCTTATTGAAAGATAGGTGGTCATGTCCTTGACATACCGTGGTATGAGGACCATTGGCCGACCGATCCCTTATCAAGACCTTGGGAACGACCCGCCTCATCTGAGACGGAGGCTGCGCGGGAGCCAGGACCACTTGCGCATCGTCCGGCGTAACCGGTGCCGGGCGCGTTGTTGCCGTCGGCGTCGCCGGGGCGACCGGAGGGGCGACCGGAGGGGCGGCCAGGGCGGCGGCCTGCTGACGGCGGGCGATTTCCGCTTCCTTCTCCTTCTGATGGCGGCGATGAGCAATCTCGCGAGCACGGAGTTGCTGTTCCTGGCGCAGGGCCATGGCCAGCCGGCGCAGGGCCGCCGTTCCGCTGGTCACGGATGCCTGACCGGCGGCGGCCCGGAAATCGCCGACCGTGGGGAAGCGCCGGTAACCGGAGCGGAAGGAGGACCAGACGCCACGGAAACCGGCGATCCATTCCTCGGCGGGCCAGCCGGCCATTTCGAGAATGTCGGCCTCCAGCACATCGGCGTCCGGAAGCTCCAGGCCGAAGCGCACCGCCAGCTTCTCGATGCCGGTCAGCACATTCTCCACACCGATCGCCGGGCAGGCGCCCTCAAGGGCGGCCTCGACCCGCTCGGCCAGCGCCCCGATCTCCTCCGGCGCGCGATCCGCGATCTCGAAGCGCAGGTCGGCGCGTTCAAGCCGGGCGAGCGAGGCGATCGCGCAGGGCAGAGAGGACGCCGGCGTTGCGGGCAGCCACGCCATGTCCGGCGTCTGCGGGACGGCGCTGACGGGAAGGCTCACGGGAGAGCTCGGCAGGCTGGCGGTCATTCTGGGCGCTCCGGTTGGAGGGGCGGTTGGAGGCGGTTGCAATGGGGACGACGGTGCCTTCGGGTGTTTCGCCGGCTGGTGCCGTGGTGGGGGCGACCAGTTCGCGGGCCACCCATTTGCGCCAGGCGCCGGATGGGTCGGCCGGGCTGTAGCCGTTGCGGACGTTGGCCTTGCGGCACCAGGACACGAACTTGCGGGTCACCGTGGCGGGGTCGACCTCAGGGCGGGTTTCGGCGGCCCAGGCCAGATCGGCGGCGTCCGGCTGCCAGTCCTCGGCAAGAGCGTCCTGGTTCTTAATGCCCGAAGGCCCAACCGATCCCCCCGCCCGGAAGGAGGAGGAGTTTTGAGAATCAGGATTCAGGGGATTCCCAGTCCTTAGGAGTCCGTCAGCCGGCTGACCGGTGGTGTCGACGGGCCGACCGGAAGAGTCGGTGTCCTGGGCGCCCACCAGCGCATAGACCATCCCGCGGAAGCCGCGTTCGCGGCGGGCTTCCACCAGGGACAGGTCCGGCGCCTGCAGCTTCGTCAGCACGGCGGACAGCCAGGGACGGCTCTTGCCGAGTTCGGCGGCCAGCTCGTCCTGGACCAGACCGGCGCAGACGCCGGCGGCGTCCGCCCGCGCGTAGAGGCCGGAGAGCACCGCGATCTCCGCGGCTCCCACACCGGGTGCAGCGATCCATCGCCGGTACAAGGTCGTGTACGGGGTCATTGTCTTCCCATGATCCAGCGCTTCAATCCCGGCGGAAGACAAAGCGGGAGCGTCAGTGGAATCCGCGATTCCACTTGGTTTTCCGGACCTACCCTGGCATCATGAAGTCGCCAAACCGCTGATGCGGGGTCCGGTTCTCCCGGTCTTCCATCGGTTTTCGACACTTCGGTGTGCACGAGGGCACAGGTCGCCAAACCTGTGCCCTTTGTGTTTCCGGAGGTCGCGTCCTCCGCTACGTCATCGTCGCCTCCTTCGGCGTGTCGCGGCTGTTCGGAGCCGCCAGCTGAAAATCCTGGCCCAAAACCCTGGCCTAAAACTCTGGTCCAAAAGCTATCGGTTCGGGCTTTGGTGAGCCCGTTACGCAAGATGTTGTCGTGGCCCCAACAGGCTGTCCACGATTCAAATGCGTGCGTCGGAATCGCTCCGGTTGCGTCGATGCGGGGTGCTGGAGTCAGTGGAATCAAGGCGTTGAACCCCCTGGAGGGGGGGCGGACCAGGTCTGGGTGTCGCCGTTCTGCCGAGAAACCGGTCGGAAAACGTCGCCGTTCTGCCGAAAGATTCCGGCGCACGGGGGGAAGCGGTGGAGCGTCGGAGTCCGCCGGATGTCGCCGTTCTGCCGAATAATCTGGGCTGTGGCCCATCGGTGACTCCGGGAATCGGCCGAGAATCGGACTCCGACTCGCGCAACCGAGTGTCGCCGTTCTGCCAATGTGCTCCCTCCGCGACGGCCTTTGGACCCTCGGGATTCTGGAAAGAGTCAGGGAATCCAAGTCTTTCAGCGCCATTTCGCGGCTTGTCGGGAGTCGGGACCGTCAGAACGCGGACGCTTTCGGCAGGCAGGCCCTCCAGCGGGGCACAGCGTCCGGGGGAACTGGCAGAACGGCGACATTCGTCCGCAGGGTCACAGCGTCGTTTCCGGCCGGTGAGGAATCTTTCGGCAGAATGGCGACGTTTGCGCCTGCGCTGTGGAACATGCGGGGCGTATCGGGAATCAATACCGTAACCGCCAGCGGCGGGGCCGGGGAGACTGGGTGCATGGACGACCACAACACCGACAAGGAAAACGCCGAACTGCTGGACCGCCCGGTCCAGCTGGCGCTGCGGCTGGATTCGCCGCTGCGCGGCGACGTGAACAACGACCGGGCCCTGATGGCCTATTCGCTGTTCGGCCTGTCGAAGGACAAGGTGGAAAGCCTTCCCACCTACGACGACGGCAAGGTGAAGATCGAGGTGCGCGCCCCGCGCGACGTCGGCGTTGCGACGATCTGGGACAAGTCGGTGCTGATCTACGCCGTCTCGCTGCTGCGCGAGAAGATGGCCGAGGGCAAGATGGGGCCGGAGGTGGGGAAGCTCCACTTCACCACCAGCGATCTCCAGCGCATCGTCGGCAAGACCGCCGGGGGCAGCGCCTACGACAAGATCGAAGGGGCGCTGGAGCGGCTTCAGGGCACACAGATCAAGACCAACCTGGAGACCGGGGGCGAGGGCGAAAGTGGCGCCTTCTCCTGGATCTCCGACTACAAGCTGCTGTACCGCCGCGGCAAGAAGGACGGCGAGCGGCAGGTGCGCGGCCTGACCCTGGTGCTGTCGAACTGGGTGGTGCGCGCGGCGCTGGGCAACAACCTGCTGACCTATTCGGAAGACTACTTCGCGCTGAAGCCCATCGAGAAGCGGCTCTACGAGATCGCCCGCGCCCATCTGGGCCACGGCACCGCCTTCTGGATGGCGCTGGAGCCGCTGCGCAAGCGGGTCGGCTCCGACAACGACCTGCGCAAGTTCAAGAACGCGCTCGGCCCCGTGCTCCAGGCCGACCGTATCCCCGGCTACGGCGTGCGCATCGTCGAGGCCGCGGAGTACAAGGAGCTGATGACGGCGCGCGGCGCTTCCATCGCCCGCGTGCTGAACGCCGACCTGCCGGTGATCTTCTGGCGCAAGGACGCCGGCGAGCCGGAGAGCTGGATCGACATTCCCAGGGTCGAGTTCGACGAGGTGGTCTGACCCCCTCCCCTGCCCTATTCAGTCAGCAGACGGTCGCGGAAGGTCCGCGCGGCGTGGCTCAACCCGCGCTCGCGGTGGCGCAGCAGGCGGAAGGGGCGCTCGGGCAGCGGGAAGGGAACGCGGTGCAGATGCCCGGCCGCCAGTGCGCCGCGCGCCACCAGATCCGACAGGGCGGTGGCCCCCGCCCCGGCCATGACCGCCGACAGCACCGCCTCGTTCGAGGGCAGCTCCAGCGTCACCGGCAAATCCTCCGGCGCCCTCCCCTGCCCGCGCAGCGCCTCCTCAAACTCGGAGCGGGTGCCCGATCCCGCCTCGCGCAGGACCCAGGGGGAGCGGTGCAACTCCTCCATCGGCAGGTCGCTCCGCCCGCGCCAGGGGTGACCGTCCCCCACCAGCAGCAGCAGACGGTCGCCGGCCAGAAGGTCCTGGTCGAGCAGCGGGTCCGTCACCTCCCCTTCCACCAACCCCAGATCGGCGGCACCGTCCAGCACGGCCTTGGCGACCTGGGCGGTGTTGGCGGCCTTCACCGCGACGTCGACGTCCGGATAGCGCCGGTGGAACGCCACGAGCCGTTCGGGCAGCCAGTAGCCGGTGATGGTCTGGCTGGCGTGGATGGCGATGCGCCCGCGCTTCAGCGCCGACAGGTCGGCCAGCATGCGCTCCGCCGCCTCGGCGCGGGCGAGCACCGCGACGGCCTCGTTCAGGAACAGGCGCCCGGCCTCCGTCAGCTCGATGCGTCGGCCCACCCGGTCGAACAGGCGGACGGCGTGCCGGGCCTCCAGGCTGGAGACGGCGGCGCTGACCGCGGACTGCGTCAGATTCAGGGAGGCGGCGGCCCGCGTCACATGCTGCTGCGTGGCGACCGCCACGAAGATGCGGAGCTGTTCGAGAGTCATCCGGTCACTCGTCCCTTCAAACGTTCGGTTTTATCGAACGATCCGTCCACTATAATCCGTTGGAACGAACGGTCCAGAGGGCGCAGCTTCCCGGCATCGGAATTCGAGGACGCCATGCCGAACCATCTTCCTCCATCGCCCCGCCGGACCCTGGGCGCCCTGCTGCCGGGGATTCTGCTCTGCTCCGGCGTGAGCGGCGCGGCGCTGGCCCTGCAAAGCCTGGAAGTGCGGGTCTTCGGGCAGGCCTGGCTGGAAGCGCTGGTCCTGGCGATTCTGATCGGGGTGGCCCTGCGCAGCGTCTGGGCGCCGGGACGGCGCTGGAAGGCGGGAACGGACTTCAGCGCCAAGACGCTGCTGGAGGTCGCGGTGCTGCTGCTGGGCGCCTCCATCGACCCGGACACGATCCTGGGCGCCGGACCGGGGCTGGTGGCGGGGATCGCCGGGGTGGTCGCCCTGGCCCTGGCGGTCAGCTACGGCATCGGGCGCCTGCTGGGATTGCCGCCGCGCATGGCGGTGCTGGTCGCCTGCGGCAACTCGATCTGCGGCAACTCGGCCATCGCGGCGACGGCGCCGGTGATCGGGGCGCACGGCGATGATGTCGCCGCAGCCATCGCCTTCACGGCGGTGCTGGGGGTTCTGGTGGTGCTGGGCCTGCCGCTGCTGGTGCCTCTCCTCGGGCTCAGCCCCATGCAGTACGGCGTGTTCGCCGGGCTGACCGTTTACGCGGTGCCGCAGATCCTGGCGGCGACGGCGCCGGTTGGCGCGCTGAGCGTCCAGGTTGGGACGCTGGTGAAGCTGCTGCGCGTGCTGATGCTCGGCCCGGTGGTGGTGGCGCTGGCCTTGATGGCGAAGCCGGAAGGCGCTGCTCGGGAAAGGGGCGCCAAGACCCGCCTCCCGCTGCGCCGGCTGGTGCCCTGGTTCATCCTCGGCTTCCTGGCGCTGGCCGGGCTGCGGGCGGCGGGGCTGATCCCGGACGCCGCCCTGGCGGCCAGCCAGACCGCGGCGGGCGTCCTGACGGTGCTGTCGATGGCCGCGCTGGGGCTTGGGGTGGATGTGCGGATGCTGTCGCGGGCGGGTCTGCGCGTCACCGTGGCGGTGGTGCTGTCGCTGGCGGCGCTCGGCGCCATCGGGCTGGGTCTGATCCGGCTGCTGGGGATCATGTGAGCGCGGGCGGCGGCGCGTTGGGGCGGCAGCGCTTGCAGGGGCGGAAGCCCGCTGCCTCCGCCGCCGCGGCATCGGGGTGGAACGCGACGTTTTCCCGCTTGGCCCGTCGCGATGGACAGGACGGCCGGCAATAGACGCCGGTGGTGCGCACCGCGTAGACGAAGCGCCCGTCACCGTCCCGGTCCCGGTGCGCCACCGCGCTCCACATCGCGTCCTCGTCCATGATGCCCTCCCGATCCTGCCGCCGGGATCGTCGCCGATGCCGCGAAGCCGGGCCACCCGTTTCCTGCGTCCCGCAAAAAGACGGCTGGCAAAAAAGACGGCCGGCAGAGGTCTGCCGGCCGCGAGGTTCGGGGAGGGAGGGATGCGAAGCGGGCGAGCCTTACTTCTGGATGCCGGTGACCTGCTGCTGGGCCTTGTTGCCGACGCCGGCGGAGAGGTTGGAGACGTTGCCGAGGTTCTGGTTGAACAGAGCGCCCGGCGCGCCGAACTGCATGGCCTTGACCTGCTGCTGGGCGGTGTTGCCGATGCCGACCGCGCTGTTGCTGACGGTGCCGGCGTTGCTGTTGAAGCCGCCCAGAGCGAAGGGCGCCTTCACCCCGCCGCCCATCCCGCCACCGGTCTGCAGGCCGAAGACCTGCTGCTTGGCGGTGTTGCCGACGCCGGCGGCGAGGTTGGAGACGTTGCCCAGGTTGGAGGCGGTGCCGAAGGGACCGGCCAGCCCGCCGCCGGCCTGGACACCCATCACCTGCTGCTGCGCCTTGTTCTGGATGCCCGCGGCGGTGTTGGAGATGACCCCCAGGTTGCTGGCGTTGCCGAGCGGGATGCCGCCGGTCATCAGGTCGCCGGCGAAGGCCGGGGCGGAGCACAGGACGGCGACGGCGGCGGCGATCAGGGTGGTGCGGCGCATGGTGTGGTTTCCTTCCGGTGTCTGGGGAGTTGGTGTCTGGGGAGTTGGTGTCTGGGGGGATTTGTCTGCCGGTTCCGTCTGCGTCGGGGCCCGGCCTGTCCGATGACCAGACACTACGCCCCGCCGCCCTCCCCCGCTGTGGCCTGCGCCACACTGTGAGACAGCTTTTCCGAAAGGCTCTTTCTTCGGCCCGAACCGTTGAGGCACGGGGGATTTCCTGTACGATCCCCCGACGCCTTTTCCGGCACCCGCCCCTGTTCCGTGCGGGGCCACCACAACGATGCGAGACGGCGCAATGCTTCAGACACCCGACCGGTTGGACCCGGAGGTCGTGATCTTCGATTTCGACGGCGTCATCATCGACTCCGTGCCCACCAAGAACGGCGGCTTTGCCATCCTCTACGGCATCGACGATGCGGAGACGGAGGAGCGGATGCGCCAGACGATCTGGCGCAACGGCGGCCTCAGCCGTTTCAAGATGCTGGCGATCCTGGAGCGGGAGATGTTCGGGCGCGACCCCGGCCCGGCGGAGATCGACGACCTGGCCCGCCGCTACGCCGAGATCGTTGACCCGCGCGTTTCCGACTGCGCGCTGATCGCCGGTGCGGAGACGGTGCTGGACCGGTTGGACGGCACGCCCTGCCACCTCGTCTCGGGCACGCCGCACGAGGTGCTGATGGGCACCGTGCGCGCCAAGGGGCTGGAGCGGCATTTCCGCAGCATCACCGGCTCCCCCAACGTGAAGGCGGAGGTCTTTGCGCGCATCGTCGCCGCGGGCGGGCACGACCCGGCGCGGTCGCTCGCCATCGGCGACTCTCTGACCGAGCTGGAGGCCGCCCGCAAGGCCGGCATGGGCTTCGTGGGCGTGGTGTCGGAAGGGCTGCCGAACCCCTTCCCACCCGATGTGACGGTGGTCGGCGACCTGCACGGGCTCGCCCAACGACTCTGAGCGGCGGATTTGCGGTAAACGGTCGCATTGGGGTATTGTTTATGGGGCCAACAATCCATAAATGATTATGGCATCCTATGACGAAAGGGAGGTCAGTATGCCCGTGCCGAAAGAGGCTGCCGAAGCCGCCCGTGACCGTTATCTGGCGATCCTCAGCGGGTACCCCGGTATGACCCGCGCCGAAGTCACGAAGCTGTCCGACGACTACGCCATCGCGGTCAATTTCGCGTCGGGCATCCCCGACGATCTTCCCAAGGATCTGGACGGCGTGCCGGTGATCGCACGCACCCAGTGACGTTCAGCCGCAGTAATGCTCGGCCATTGACGCGCAAACGCGACGCCCGGTCCAGACCATGGACCGGGCGTTTCGTATTTTCGGGACTTACGCCGGGTTGGATGGGGTGGTGGCGTCGGCGCGCTCGGCCGGTCCCTTGTTCATCGCCATCGCCATCATCTGGCTCGCCTGCGCGGTGCAGGTCGCGGCCAGCGTGCGCACCGTCTGGCCGCCTTCGACGAGAAGCCGGCTGAGCATCGGGCCGGGGGCTTCGAAGGTGCCGATGAAGACCCGCTCCTCCTCCCCCTTGCCGGCGAAGCCGCGCTTGAACAGGTGGACGCCGGGGTTGGCCTGGGCGTTGACGCCGTGCAGGTCGTAGCGCTTCCCGCCGTTCGCCTTCACCCACTGCATCGCCTTCCAGTGGACGAGGAAAGCGGCGTTCAGCGGCAGCCCGGCCTCCGCGGTGGCGGAATTCTGCATCAGCGCGGTGTCCCCGAGCAGCGACACCACCACGCCGGCCACCGGCTCGCCGTTGTGGGAGGCCATCACGGCGTGCATCTTCATGCCGTCGGGCAGGGCGCGGTGGACCTTGGTCAGGGTGCGGCTGTCGAAGGCGCGGAAACCCTTGCGGCGCTGCGTCTGGATGAACAGGTCATCGATGGCGTCGAGGATCTCCGGCGAGGAGCCCTCGACGATTTCCAACCCTGCCCCCTCGGCTTTGGCGAGGCCGCGCCGCCAGTGGCGGGACAGGTCCTTGTGGATCGTCGCCTCGTCGCGGGTCAGGTCCATGATGAAGGTGCGGTAGGGGGCCTTGGCGTCGCTGTGCCGCATCCCCAGCGCCTCCATGGCGGACAGCGCGCGGGCGCCCTCCCCTGCCCCGTCCTCGACGCGCGGCAGGACGCGCAGGAACAGCCCGCGCCGAACGCTGTACTCGGCCTTCATCGCGTCCATGATCGCCAGGAAGTCGGCCGGATCGGCTGGACGGCCCTTGGGGCGCCACAACGGTCCCCACATGACCAGCGCGATGCCGCCGATGCCCGGAACCCGGCGGACCAGCAGCTGCGCCGCGGCCACCGGCCGGCCGTCCCGGCGCAGCACGATGTGGCTGAGGTCGCGGCCGGGATGTGCGATGCGCCCGAAATCCCAGGTTTGGAAGATGTTGGCGTCGTCGAATCCGTTCATGACAGCGTACCAGCCGCCGCGGTCCATACGGTCGATCTCGACAGCCGGTGAAGCGTCCAGGCAATCGCCCCCAAATGCGTCGGTGTGAATCTGGCGTTTCCCCAGCGAAGTCACGTCGAACCTCTCGCGTGGTTGGTCGAATGGGCCCAATCGGAGCGGACGTGGAACCTCGCCCGTCCCGCTTCCCTGGCCGGAGGCCAGAGCCGTCGCATCGTCGAAGGTCGAAGCTCCGCGGAAAGTTTTAGACAATTCACGCGCGGCCTACGGTCTTTGCGATCGTCCACAAACAATAGGAGACGCACGGGAAAATCACACAAACCCTGATGGGTTCGCGCAAAATCCCACTGGATTATTCTCTGTGGCTAAGCGCTTTTTCTGGGGATTGTATGGGCTACGCCCGTATCGACGGTCATGTTGCGGCGCAATACGCCCAATTCGACGCCGATTGAGTGGAAATCCGTGCTTTGGCGTTCAGAACATCGTCAGTTGGATGATGCCATCGGCGCGGGCATGGCGTTCCGCCGCGTTGGCGGCGGCATCCTGGGCGCCTTCCTGCGATTGGGCGATCCCGACGGCGATGCGCTCCCCGGCCACCGACACGGTCCAGGTCCAGCGTCCATCGGTCCGCCACGACACGGCGAGCTCGCAGCCATGCGCCTGACACACCAGTTGCCGCACCGACCAGTTCGCCGTCATTCGTGCAACCCCACAGCCCCGGTGCCGCCGCCGGCCCCGCATGCCTTAGTTATGCACCGGAGAGGCCATGGTCCGCCAGTGCCGGCTGCTCCAGGCCGCGGGTAGACACCCATTGCGGGGGTTGGGACGACTTGGTAGCTTCCGGGACGACTCCGGCACAATGGGGCGACGAGGGGGCAATGACCGGCGACGATTTGAAGCTGCTGCGCGAGAGGCGCGGCCTCACCCAGACGCAGATGGCCGCGTTCGTGAACGAACTGACCGGCCGCCGCTACGACAAGCAGCGGCTCAGCAAGTGGGAGACGGGCCGCGAGCCCCTGCCCCGCGACGTGCTGGGCCGGCTGCTGCTGCTGTCGCTGGAGCAGCCGGCGACCGAGGCGCCGCGCGCCGGCACGACCATCGCCATCGGCCTGCAAAAGGGCGGCACGGCCAAGACGGCGACCTCGATCAACGTCGCCTTCATGCTGGCCCGGTCGGGGAATCGCGTGCTGCTGGTGGACGCCGATCCGCAGGGCAACGCCACGGTCCATGTCGGCGTGCCGCAGACCGACGTGGTGGCGCTGACCGAGCAGGGTAGGGTGCTCTACCACGCATTGATGGGCAAGGCGAAGCTGGCCGAGGTCATCCGCCCGACCAACGTGGAAGGGCTGGACGTCGTGCCGTCGAGCATCGCGCTCGCCAGCGCCGACACGGAACTGCCCGGCAACCTGACCAACGCCCAGACCGCCATGGCGGAGATGCTGGACGCGGTGCGGGGCGATTACGATTTCATCCTGATCGACTGCGCGCCGAACCTGGGGGCGGTCACCATCAACGCGCTGACCGCGGCGGACTATGTGCTGATCCCTTGCCAAGCGGAGCCGCACGCCATCCTGGGCGTGAACGCCTTCTTGGACACCGTGACGAAGATCCAGCGGCGTCTGAATCCAAACCTGCGGGTGCTGGGCGTGCTGCCGACCATGCTGAATCCCCGACAGACCCAGGACCGCTCCTCGCTGGACGACATCGGCCGGCTGTGGGGAGAGGATTACCGGGTCTTCCCGCCGGTGCCGCGCGCGACGATCTACGCGCAGGCCGCCGGCGCCAACGTCATCACGCTGGACGCCGACATCGGCGCGCCGGGCGTGGAAAGCTACGCCGCCATCGCCGGTGCCCTGCTGAAGGCCACCGGACGCATCCGGGAGTCGTCCGATGCCGCCTAAGAAGCTGACCCGCCAGACCGCCGCCACGGTTCTGCAAGCGAAGAACACCGCCCCCGCCCTGGAGACCGACCGGCTGTTCGGGCTGACCGGCGCCCTGCCCCGGCTGATCGAGGCCGACGTCGCTGCCATCCGCACCGACCCCAACCAGCCGCGCACCATCTTCGACGAGACGGCGCTCGCCTCGCTGGCCGCCTCCATCGAGCGGCACGGACTCCAGCAGCCGGTGCTGGTGCAGGAGACGGCGGAAAAGGGCGTCTACCGCCTCGTGGCCGGTGAGCGCCGCCTGCGCGCCCACCAGATGCTCGGCCGTCCGACCATCGCCGCCATCATCACCAAGGGCAAGGCGGAGGAGATCGCGCTGATCGAGAACGTCCAGCGCGTGGACCTGGACGCCATCGATCTGGCCCGCGGCCTGACCCAGCTCATCGACAGCCACGGCTACGCCCAGGCGGAGGTCGCCGCGGTGCTCGGCTGCTCGGAGGCCGAGGTGTCGAAGCGGCTGAAGGTGCTGGACCTGCCGACGGACATCCTCCGCGAATACCGGGAGAACCCCGACGCGGTGTCCCGTTCCGCCCTGGTCGAGCTGGCCTTCGTCGGCGACGAAGGGGAGGTGCGGCGGCTGTGGCAGTCGGCGCGCACCGGCGGGCTGACGGTGCAGTCGGTGCGCGCGGCGCGGGCGTCCAAGGCGCCGGGCTCGGTGGAGCCGATGCGTGTGCTCGGCCGCTCGATCAACCGCATCGAGAAGGAGCTGAAGGCCATCGACGCGGTCAGCAACGCGATGCAGAAGGAGCATCGGGAGCTGCTGCGGGACCTGCGGATGCGCATCGACGATTTGCTGGGGGAGTGACCGCTTTCGAAATCGAAAGCGTCTTTAGGTTGTTCTGTTTTAAAAATAAAGCAACCTATAGGGGCTTTCGAAGTCGAAACGTGACATGCCCCAAGGCATCAATTTTGGACAGTATTGCCCCCACCCCGGCCCTCCTCTGCTGCGCAGGGGAGGGGGCAAAAAAGTTCCCTCCCCTGCGTCAGCGGGGGAGGGTTAGGGTGGGGCAAAGCCCCGACAACTCATGCAACAAGCACCGCGTGAACAGCCCGCGCCCCGCCTTACACGGCCTGCTGCGGGCGCATGTCCGACGGGGCGATGCCGGCGACTGCCACCGGCTTCTTCATGGCGTCGCGGCGGAACGGCTCGCCCAGCTCCTGGTTCAGGATCACCTCGACGAAGGTGGTGATGCCGCGCCCCTGGTCCTCGATGGCTTGGCGCAGGGCGGCGGTCACCTCGTCCTGGGTGCGCGCGGTGATGCCCTTCAGGCCGCAACCCTCGGCCACCTTGGCGTAGCTGAGCTTGGGGTTCAGCTCCGTGCCGACGAAGTTGTTGTCGAACCACAGCGTCGTGTTGCGCTTCTCCGCCCCCCACTGGAAGTTCCGGAAGATCACCATGGTGACCGCCGGCCATCCCTCGCGCCCGATGGAGGACATCTCGTTCATCGAGATGCCGAAGGCGCCGTCACCGGCGAAGCCGACCACCGGTGTGCTCGGGCAACCGATCTTCGCGCCGACGATCGACGGGAAGCCGTAACCGCAGGGGCCGAACATGCCGGGAGCCAGATACTTCCGCCCCTCCTCGAAGGTGGGGTAGGCGTTGCCGATGGCGCAGTTGTTGCCGATGTCGGTGGAAAGAATGGCGTCCGCCGGCAAGGCGGCCTGGATGGCCCGCCACGCCTGACGGGGCGACATGCGGTCGGACTCGCGCTCGCGCGCTTCGGCGTTCCAGCTCGTTCCGGGGTCATCCTCCTCATGGTCGAGAGAGGACAGGAGCTGAAGCCACGCCGACTTGGTCTGGTGGATCAAGGCCCGGCGCTCCAGCCGGCCCGCGTCCCCGGCACCGGGGGCGAGCTGCGCCAGGATCTGCTGGGCAACCTGCTTGGCGTCGCCGCAGATGCCGACCGAGACCTTCTTGGTCAGGCCGATGCGGTCGGGGTTGATGTCGACCTGGATGATCCGCGCGCCCTTCGGCCAATAGTCGATTCCATAGCCGGGCAGGGTGGAGAAGGGGTTGAGCCGCGTGCCGAGCGCCAGCACGACGTCGGCCTTGGCGATCAGCTCCATCGCCGCCTTGGAGCCGTTGTAGCCGAGCGGCCCGACCGACAGCGGGTGGCTGCCGGGGAAGGCGTCGTTGTGCTGGTAGCCGCAGCAGACCGGCGCGTCCAGCCGCTCCGCCAGCGCGATGCTGTCCGGAATGGCCCCGCCGATCACCACCCCGGCGCCGTTCAGGATGACCGGGAATTTCGCTTCCGACAGCAGGTGGGCCGCCTCGGCGATGGCCTGCCGCCCGCCCGCCGGACGCTCCAGCCGGACGATTTGCGGCAGCTCGACGTCGATGACCTGGGTCCAGAAATCGCGCGGCACGTTGATCTGCGCCGGGGCGCAACCGCGCCACGCCTTCTCGATGACGCGGTTCAGCACCTCGGCCATGCGGCTGGGGTCGCGCACCTCCTCCTGGTAACAGACCATCTCCCGGAACATGGCCATCTGCTCGACCTCCTGGAAGCCGCCCTGGCCGATGGTCTTGTTGGCGGCCTGCGGCGTCACCAGCAGCATCGGCGTGTGGTTCCAGTAGGCGGTCTTGATCGAGGTGACGAAGCCGGTCACGCCGGGTCCGTTCTGGGCGATGGCCATGGCCATCTCGCCGGTGACGCGGCTGTAGCCGTCGCAGATCAGGGCGGCGTTGGTCTCGTGCGCGCAGTCCCAGAACCGGATGCCGGCCTTGGGGAAGAGGTCGGAGACCGGCATCATGGCCGAACCGATGATCCCGAAGGCGTGCCGGATGCCGTGCATCTGAAGGACCTTCACGAACGCTTCCTCGGTGGTCATTTTCATGGTGCGCATCCTCGTTTCATGGATGGGATGAAGGCGAAGGGCGGGGCGGTCAGCCGGCGATGACGCGCGGCATGGCCCGCTCGCCGGGGCCGGGACAAATGGCGGGCCGGTGCACGGCGATCAGGGGGGCGTAGCCGTCGTCCCCCTCCGGCATCGGCATGCTGAACCAGCGGTAATGGCGCCCGCTCCAGACGAGCAGCCCTTGGCTGAGGCCGTGGCTGTCCACCGCGAAACGGTCGACAAGGCGTCCGGCGAGACCGGTGGAGAGCGGCTCGTAGACGATGCCCGGACCGGAGCGGAAGCCCACGCGGGGGCAGGAGGGCGAGCCGCAGATGTAGAGGCTCCGGGCATCCATCGCCTTGGCGCGGGTCATCAGGAAGGCCAGGGCGGAGCCGTGATCGGTATGGCCATGCGGCATCTCTGTTCCTTTCCTGTGGTGGGTGGGTGAAGAGGCGGGCTCAGGCTTCCCCGGCGCCGTAGAAGAGGGTCACGGTGTGCTTCGCCTCGGCGAAGAAGAGCCAGCGCTCGGCGATCACCCCCAGCGCGGCGGCGGCGGCGGCCAGCAGCGCCAGCGTGCCGGAGAGGGCGCCGGGGCCGGCGACCAGCGCGCCGAGGCTCAGCGCCGCCGGCAGGGCGAAGGCGGCGAGGCGGGTGATCAGGCGCAGGCGGACGGCGTGACGGCGCCCGACGCGGAAGCCCATTTCCTTGAGCAGGTAGTTGTCCTCGCTGTGCGGGGCGTCGAGCAGGCGGACCCGCCCGATGTGGCCCAGCCCGGTGGCTGTCTCCGCCGTGCTGACGGGGCGGGCGGTGGCGCAATGCCGCCAATGCCCTTCCTTCGCCGCCCAGGCCAGCGCCACCGACGCCAGCGCCAGCAGGGAGGACCAGCCCGCCGCCTGACCCGCCACGCCCAGCAGCGCGTTCAGCAGCAGCGCCCCGGTCATCAGTGACAGCGCCAGATAGCTGCGCGGCACCCACGGGTTGGCCCACTGGCGGATGGGCTTCAGCGAGGCGTAGATCATTGCCGTGCAATAGACGGTGACCACCGCCATCGCCGCGGTGATCCAGCCGGCGACCCCCGCCACGCCGCTCCCCAGGAAGAGCCAAGCGATGGCGAAGACCCCCGCCGGCAGGAAGGTGGCGACCGCCGCCACGCCTTCGCGCGACAGCCAGGAACTGCGCCACTGCGACAGCGCCCGCCACGCCCGCTCCGGCCGGCCGAGATGGGCCAGCGAGGACAACAGCCCGGCCACCACCAGCCCCAGGGCGAGGGCGAGGGCGGCGAAGCCGAACAGCGGGCTCGCCGGCAGCAGGCCGAACGGCGCCAGCATACCGAGCAAGGCGAGCAGGCCGTAACCGGCGCCCGCAGCGCTGGTGAAGAAGATGATGGAGAAGGCCGGATGCATCGGATTTCCTCCCTCAGCGCGCCAGGATGCGGTCGGCCCATTTCAGCAGGCCGTGGAGCGGCAGATCGTCGTTGGCGCTGTCCCTGGTGACGCGCTCGTCCAGCGCCAGGGTGGGCCGGGGCCGGGGCGGCAAGTACTTGTTGGTCGGCTCGTAGCCCAGTTCCGGCATCAGGTCGTAGCCGCCGCGCTCCGCCACCAGCTTCGACACAGCGGAGGCCGGGTCGGCGAGGTCGCCGAAATGCCGGGCGGAGGTCGGGCAGACCATGACGCAGGCCGGCACCCGCTCCGACTCCGCCAGCGTCTCGTTGTGGATGCGGTCGATGCACAGGGTGCATTTCTTCATCACGCCGACGTCCTGATCGAACTCCCGCGCGCCGTAGGGGCAGGCCCAGGAGCACAGCTTGCAGCCGATGCACAGATCCTCGTTGACCAGCACGATGCCGTCCTCGGCGCGCTTGTAGGAGGCGCCGGTCGGGCAGACGGTCACGCAGGCCGGCTGTTCGCAATGCAGGCAGGAGCGCGGGAAGTTGGTGGTGCGCGACCCGCAGCCGCCTTGGTCCGAGCCGGCCTCGAAGCTGTGGATGCGGTTGAACCACACCCCGTCCGGGCCGGCGCCGTAGGCGTCGGTGTCGGTCAGCGGCGCCATGTGGCCGCCGGCGTTCCACTGCTTGCAGGCCACCGCGCAGGCGTGGCAGCCAACGCAGGTGTCGAGGTCGATGACCAGCCCCAGCCGGGGGGCGCCGGGCTCGCGGTTGGGAAGGCTCGTCATGACCGGACTCCCCGAGACGTGGACCGGAACGCGGCGCCGGTGCGCAGGATGGCGGGCGGCGGCTCGACGCCCGGCGGCATGGCTTGGGCGGGGAAGCGCGGCATCGTCTCGGCCCGCTCCTTCGGCGGGGCCTTCTCGACGCGGACGCGCAAGTCATACCAGGCGGCCTGCCCGGTCACCGGGTCGGCGTTGGCGTGGCGGTAGCCGTTGCGCTCCGGCAGCAGCTCCGAGATCAGGTGGTTGAGCAGGAAGCCCTTCGTCCCCTCCGGCGCGTCGGCGGACAGGTTCCAGGCGCCGGAGCGCTTGCCGATGGCGTTCCAGGTCCAGACCGTCCCGGCCTCCACCCCGTCCATCAGATGGACCGGCACCCGGATGCGCCCGGTCGGGCTGGCCACCCAGGCCCAGTCGCCGTCGGCGAGGCCGAGCGCCTCTGCGGTGGAGCGCGCGATGTAAAGGCTGTTGCGGGCCAGGATCTGCCGCAGCCAGGCGTTCTGCGATCCCCAGGAATGGTACATGGGCATCGGGCGCTGGGTGACCGCGTGCAGCGGGAAGGCGCCCTTGTCCAGCCCCTCCTCCTCCAGCGGCGGGTACCAGAAGGGCAGGGGGTCGAAGTAGGTCTCCACCCGCTGCCGCTTGTCGGCGGGCGGCAGCACCGCGCCGTGCCCGCGCGCGGCGAGGCGGAATTTCTGGAGCGGCTCGACGTAGAGCTGGAGGATCACCGGCTCCGGCTTGTCGAGGAAGCCCATGCGGGTGGCGGTCTCCAGATAGGCCTGGTTGGCGTGCTTGAAATAGTGCTGCTCCGGCGGCAGCTCGAAATGCCAGAAGCAGCCGTTGCGAACGTAGCGGTCGAGCTGGTCCGCGTTGGGCGCGCCCTTGCCGGTCTCTTTGCCGTCGGCTCCGCGCCAGCCGGCCAGCGGGCCGATGCCGGGCTTGCGCTCGTGGTTGGTCATGTAGTCGGGGTAGCCGCCGGGGTAGCGCGGGCTGCCGTCTTCCCGGACGAAGGCGGGTAGGCCGAGCCGCGCGCCCAGCTCGATCAGCACGTCCTGGAAGGGCCGCACGTCGCGGTCGGGGGTCAGCACCGGCTGGCGGATGGAATCGCCGGGGCCGTGCGCGCTGCCGATCGGGCGGTCGAGCAGGGAGATGCAGTCCCACCGCTCCAGGTAGGTGGTGTCGGCCAGCACGAGGTCGGCGTAGGCCACCATCTCCGACGCGTAGGCGTCGCAATAGACGATGAAGGGGATGCGGTATTCGCCGCTGTCGGGGTCCTTGTCGGACAGCATCCGCATCGTCTCGGACGTGTTCATCGACGAGTTCCAGGCCATGTTGGCCATGTACATGAACAGCGTGTCGACGCGGTACGGATCGCCCTCCCAGGCGTTGGCGACCACCATGTGCATCAGCCCGTGCACCGAGAGCGGCGCGTCCCAGCTGAAGGCCTTGTCGATGCGCAGCGGCTGCCCGTCCTCGCCGACCAGCAGGTCTTCCGGCCCCATGGGGTAGCCGAGCGGCATCCCGTGGATGGCCTTGCCGGGGCCGGTCTCGCCGCGCTTGCCGGCGGGCTTGGGACCCGGCGGGGCGGGGCGGGGGTAGGGCGACTTGTAGCGCCAGCCGCCCGGAACGTCGATGGTGCCCAGCAGGATTTGCAGGATGTGGATGGCCCGGCAGGTGTGGAAGCCGTTGGAATGGGCGGAGATGCCGCGCATGGCGTGCATGGCGATGGGCCGCCCGACCATCCGCTCGTGGCGCCGCCCCGCCCAGTCGGTCCAGGGCTGCTCGATGGTCAGCGTCTCCTGGAAGGCGAGGTGGGCCATCTCGGCGGCGATGCGGCGGATGGTGTCGGCGGGGACGCCGCAGCGCTCGGCCACCGCCTCCGGCGCGTGCTGCGGGTCGAGGTAGCGCTCGGCCAGCAGATGGAAGGAGGGCACGGCCCGCCGCCCGTCCGGCAGGGTGACGGCGCCGACCAGCGCCGGGCGGATGCCGGCCGCGGTGGCCGGAATGGCGCGCTGCTCCACCGCGTCCCAGGCCAGCGGGGCGCCGTCGGCGTCGCGGGCGAACAGGCCGTCGTCGGGGGCGCCGGGATCCTGGATGACCAGCCAGGGGGCGTTGGTGTAGCGGACGAGATACTCGGCGTCGATGCGGTCGGCACGCAGAAGCTCGTGGATCAGGGCGAAGACGAACAGACCGTCACTGCCCGGACGGATGCCGATCCATTCGTCGGCGATGGCGGAATAGCCGGTCTTGATCGGGTTGACGGAGACGATCTTGGCGCCGCGCGCCTTCATCTTCGACAGGCCGATCTTGATCGGGTTGCTGTCATGGTCTTCGGCCACGCCGAACAGCAGCAGGTAGCGGGTGTGGTCCCAGTCCGGCTCCCCGAACTCCCAGAAGCTGCCGCCCAGCGTGTACATGCCCGCCGCGGCCATGTTGACGGAGCAGAAGCCGCCGTGCGCCGCGAAGTTGGGCGTGCCGAACTGCGCCGCCCAGAAGCCGGTCAGCGACTGGCTCTGGTCGCGCCCGGTGAAGAAGGCGAGCTTGCTGGGGTCGCTGTCGCGGATCTTGCCCAGGCGCTCGGTCAGGATGGTCAGCGCCTCGTCCCACTCGATCTCGCGGAACTCGCCGGTGCCGCGCTCCCCGGTGCGCAGCAGGGGCTTGCGCAGCTTGGCCGGGGAGTTCTGGGTCATGATGCCGGCGGACCCCTTGGCGCAGATCACGCCGTGATTCACCGGATGATCCTTGTTCCCCTCGATGAAGCGGAGCTGGCCGTCCTTGATGTGCACTTTGATGCCGCAGCGGCAGGCGCACATGTAGCAGGTGGTGTATTTGACCGTGTCGGAGACGGTCGGCGAGGGGTTCAGCTCCTCGCGCGGCGACTGGTAGCGGTCGAGCCAGCCGCGCGCGTCCTCGGGCGCCGCCGGCCCGCTCCTTCGCTGGTGGCTCTGGGTGAAGGCGAACCCGCGCGCACGCTGGCCGCCGACGTCGTCGATCTTCGCCATCCTGATCCGTTCCTTCCGGTATGCCTCCCCCGTTCCCTCCCGGCGGGGGCCGGGAGAGGGGGCCGGGAAAGGGGGCAGTGCTGCCGTACCGTTCTTCAAAAAGGCGGCTGAGCGGTCAGTCCGCGAGCCGCTGCGCGCCCGACCGTTTCGCGGCCTCGGCCATCAGCGCGTCGAGGGCCGCCGGCAGGTCGCCGGGCACGTCCACCACCACGGCCCCGGCGCGTTCCAGCGCGCCGCGCTTGGAGGCATAGCTGCCGCGGTCGCCGGTCACGATCGCCCCGGCGTGGCCCATCTTCTTGCCCGGCGGGGAGGCGCGGCCGGCGATGAAGGAGACGACGGGCTTGTCCGTCTTCGCCACCAGCTCCGCCGCCTCCTCCTCCATGCTGCCGCCGATCTCGCCGACGAGCGCGATGGCGTCGGTGCCCGGATCGTCGATCAGGGCGGCCAGCGCGTCCTTGGTCGTCGTGCCGATCATCGGGTCGCCGCCGATGCCGAGGAAGGCCGACTGCCCATGGCCGCCGCGCACAAGGTTCAGGCAGACCAGCGTGCCCAGACTGCCGCTGCGCGAGATGACGCCGACCCGGCCCGGCTGGAAGATGCGCGGGTTGAAGGCCGGCATGATGCCGACGAAGCCCTCGCCCGGCGTCACGATGCCGGCGGTGTTCGGCCCGATGATGCGGGTGCCGTGCTCCGCCGCGGCGGCGTGCATCTCCATCACGTCGTGGGCGGGGATGTGCTCGGTCAGGCAGACGACGGTCTTCGCCCCCGCCTCGATGGCGTCGATGGCGGCGGCCTTGGCGGCGGCGGGCGGGATGAACATCACCGACACGTCGAAGCCGCCGTTCGCCATGGCCTCCTTTGCGGTGGCGAAGATGGGCACGCCGCAATGGCTCTGCCCGGCCTTCTTCGGATTCACGCCGCCGACCACGGTGGTGCCGTAAGCCTGCATCTGCTCGGTCCAGAAGGTGCCCTGCTTGCCGGTGATGCCCTGCACCAGGACCCGGTCGCTCTTGCGTACGATCATCGCGCGGCCTCCACGGCTGCCGAGATGGCGTCTTCCATCCGGTCGTAGGGTTCGATTCCCAGCTCCTCCCGCACCATGCGCACGGCCTCGTCCTCGCCGGTGCCGTGGATGGAGAAGAAGACGGGGACGGTGGGGTTCAGCGTCTTCCAGGCCTGGATCACGCCGCCGGCCATCACGTCGGTGCGGGCGAAGGCGCCGCAGAAATTGACGACGAGGCTTTTGACGCCGGGGTTGGACAGCACGAGGTCCAGCGCTTCCGTCCCCTTGGTGTAGGCTTCGCCGCCGATCTCCAGGAAGTTGGACGGACGCCCGCCGGCGTGGCTGACCACGTCCATGGTCGTCATGGTCAGCCCGGCGCCGTTCGCCAGGACGCCGACGTTGCCCTCCAGCTCGATGTATTTGAGGTCGAGCGCCCGCCCGCGCTCCTCCAGCGCCGACAGCGGCTCCTTGGCGCCCAGTTCGGCGATGTCCTCCTGCCGGTAGAGGGCGGCGTCGTCCACCGTCAGCTTGCAGTCCAGCGGCACGATGCGGCCGTCGGCGAGCAGGGCCAGCGGGTTGATCTCCAGCAGCTCGGCGTCGTGCTGGCGGTAGACGCGGTAGAGATCGACCAGCATCGCCGCCACCGGCACGGCGGCCTCGCCGAGGTCCAGCCCCAGCAGCAGGCGGCGCGCGTCCGCCGGGCCGAAGCCCTTGCGGATGTCCACCGCCATGCGGCGCAGGGATTCGGGGCGGGTCGCCGCGACCTCCTCGATGTCCATGCCGCCCTCGGTGGAGAACAGCACGAGCGGGCTGCGGCTGGCCGGGTCGTTCAGCACCGCGGCGTAGAATTCGCGGGCGATGGCCGCCTGCTCCTCGACCAGGACGCGGGCGACCGGAAAGCCGCCGATCTCCATGCCCAGGATGGCCTGCGCGGATGCCGCGGCCTCCTCCGGCGTGGCGGCCAGCTTGACGCCGCCCGACTTGCCGCGCTTGCCCGTGGGCACCTGCGCCTTGACGACCACCGGCCCGATGGCGCGGGCGGCCGCTTCGGCCTCCTGCGCGCTGGCGCAGAGGCGGCCCTGCGGAACGCTCACCCCGGCGCGGGCGAGAACGGATTTTCCAGCCTGTTCCTCGAAGTTCATCGTCGCCTCCGTCAGCGTCCGTGGCGGGACCAGAAGGGGCCGAACAGGGCCTCTTCGCTCGGCTTGTCCTCCGGGATCGGGCGGACGAGGTGGGTGATGTTGACGAAGTGCTTCCAGCTCAGGTTTTCGGAGATGGAGTTCTTCTGCCAGCTCCCGCAGCCCATGGAGAGGGTGAAGTTCAGCCCGCTGTCGAAGCCGCCGCCGTTGCCGAAGGTGTGGGCGAAGTTGACCAGCACGCGCACCACGTCCAGCTCGTCGGCCAGCCGTTTGGCGTGCGCCTCGTCCTTGGTGTGGATGCCGCAGGAATGGCCGCGCCCCTGGTGGTCGAGGATCCGGCGCACCTGATCGACCGCCGCGTCGAAGTCCGGCACCCGGTAGACCGCCAGCACCAGCGACAGCTTCTCGCCGGAGAAGGGATGCGCCTTGCCGACGCCCGTCTCCTCCACCAGGAAGAAGCGCGCCTCCCGCGCCTTGGGCGCCAGCTCGAACGCCTCGGCCAGGATGGCGGCGTCCTTGGCGATCAGCTTGCGGTTCAGCTTGCCGTTCTCCCACAGGCGGGACTGCACGCGCTCCCGCTCCTCCGCGGTGCAGAGGTAGGCGCCGGCCTCCTCCAGCGCCGCGATGGTCGCGTCGTAGACGGAGTCGAGGACGATCAGCGCGTTCTCCGACGAGCAGGAGGTGGAGTTGTCGAAGGTCTTGGAGGCGCAGATCTTGCGCGCCGCCTCGGCCAGATCGGCGCTTTCGTCCACGATGACCGGGACGTTGCCGGCCCCGACGCCGATGGACGGGGTGCCGCTGGAATAGGCGCGGCGCACGTTGTCCTGCGAGCCGGTGACGACGACGAGGTCCACCGCCTCCATCAGCGCCTGGGTCAGGCCCTTGGTGATGGGGGTGGGGATCATCTGCACCAGATCCTCCGGCGCGCCGATGCGCGCCAGTTCGGCCCGCATCAGCTCGACCGTGCGGCCGGTGGCGGCGGAGCCCATGGGG
Organism: Azospirillum sp. UENF 312511; assembly: GCF_058780635.1. Taxonomy (NCBI): domain Bacteria; kingdom Pseudomonadati; phylum Pseudomonadota; class Alphaproteobacteria; order Rhodospirillales; family Azospirillaceae; genus Azospirillum; species Azospirillum sp. UENF 312511. The sequence goes on from NZ_JBSNCG010000002.1 coordinate 155,856, forward strand.
GAGGGGGCGATGATGATGGCGTTGCGGCCCTTGACGGCCATCATCGCCTTGTTGACCGGCGTGGCCGCCGGGTTGGTGGAGGGGGTGACGGCGCCGACGACGCCCAGCGGCTTGGCGATCTTGACGATGCCCTTGGCGGTGTCCTCCTCGATCACGCCGACGGTGCGCACCCGCATCAGGTCGCGCAGCGTGCCGAAGGTTTTGCGCTGGTTCTTGACGATCTTGTCCGCGACGTTGCCGAGGCCGGTGTCGGCCACCGCCAGTTCCGCCAGGGCGCGGGCGCGGCCCGGCTCGTAGATGGCCCAGGCGAGGGCGGCGACGGCGTCGTCCACCCGCTCCTGCGTCGCGTCGGCGAAGGCGCGCTGGGCGGTGCGGGCGCGGGCGACGAGGGCGGCGATGGCCTCCTGGTCGGCGCTGGCCGGCGTTCGGTCGAGCATGATGTTGTCCATTTGCTTGTCTCTCTCCCTGAAGGTTCGTTCGTTGGTTCGGACGGTCAGGCTTTGAGCACCCGGTGCGGAGGCTCCTTCGGGGCCGGATCGCCGTGGGTGGGATCGTTGGGAGGACGGCGGAGCAGGGGCTTCACCACCGGCCACATCGACCAGGCGAGGAAGATCGCGGACAGCGCCAGGATCGTGCCGCTGATCGGGCGGGTGAAGAACACCGCCATGTTGCCTTCGTAGTTGGCGAGCGAGGTGAGGAAGTAGCGCTCGCACAGCGGCCCCAGGATCACGCCCACCACCAACGGGGCCGGCGGGAAGTTGGTGCGCTTCATGAAGTAGCCGACGACGCCGAAGGCGAGGCAGACATAGACGTCGAAGAGGTTGTTGCGCACGCCGTAGGCGCCGACGACGCTGAGCACGATGATGAAGGCGCCGAGGATGGCCGGCGGCACGCGCATCAGCGTCGAGAAGACCCGCGCCACGCCCATCGCCGCGACGATCATCAGCAGATTGGCGATCAGCATGCTGGCGAAGATCGTGTAGACCAGCGTGGTGTTCGAGGTGAAGAGGAGCGGGCCGGGGTTCAGCCCGTGGATCAGCATGGCGGCCAGCATGATCGCCGTGGCGGCGCTGCCGGGGATGCCCAGCGTCAGCAACGGGATCATGGCGGTGCCGGTGGTGGCGTTCTTGGCCGCCTCCGGGGCCGCCAGCCCTTCCTCCATCCCGGTGCCGAAGCGGTCGCCCTTGCCGCAGGCCTGCTTCTCCACGCTGTAGGCGATGACCGCTCCCACCGTGGCCCCGGCGCCGGGGATGACGCCGATGGTGCAGCCGACGCCGGTGCCGCGCAGCACGGAGGACTTCACCCGCCACAGGTCGGACAGGCCGACCTGCTTGCCGGGCTTGGTGGCGACGGAGCGGGCGCCGCCGGCCCGCTTGCAGATCAGGTCCACGACCTCGCCGATGGCGAAGAGGCCGATCATCACGACGGTGAAGTTGATGCCGCTCTCCAGGTCGGGGACGCCCAGCGTCAGCCGGGGCATGCCGTACATCGGATCGACGCCGACCGTCCCGATGAGCAGGCCGAGGAACATCGAGAGCGCGCTCATCAGCGGGGCGTCCTTGGCGATGGCGATGACGCTGACGAGGCCCAGGATGGTGGCGGCGAAGAATTCCGGTTGGTCGAACTTCAGCGCGAAGCTGGCGAAGGGCGGGGCGCCGAAGGTCAGCAGCAACGCGCTGACCAGCCCGCCGAAGGCCGACGCGGTGATGGCGATGCTCAAGGCCCGCGAGGACAGGCCCTTGCGCGTCATCGGGTAGCCGTCCCAGCAACTCGGCAGCGAGGCCGGCGTGCCGGGGATGTTGATGAGGATCGAGGAGATCGAGCCGCCGAACACGCCACCCACATAGATGCCGCCGAGGAAGGACATCGCCGTGACCGGCGGCAGCAGGTAGGTGAAGGGCAGGGCGATGGCCATGGCGTTGACGAAGGAGATGCCCGGCAAAGCGCCGGCCACCACCCCGAGCATCAGGCCCGAGACGAGGAAGACGAAGTTGTACGGATCGAGGGCGCCGGCGAAGCCACCGGCCAGATTGGCGAGGATATCCATGGGACGATCCCTCCGGTGGCCGGCTCAGTAGATGCCGAGCAGGCGGTAGAGCGCGACGGTGAAGCCGTCGAAGACGCCTTGGCCGCGGTTCAGCGGCATCTGGGCGAGCAGGACGAAGATGTAGAGGAGCGCCACGCAGCCGATGCCGGTGACCAGCGCCAGCGTCAGCGGGCGCCGGATGCCGCCGATCAGGCACCACAGGGCGACGAAGGCCGCGGTGGCGATGGGAAAGCCGAGCTGCGGCAGGGCGATGCCGTAGAGGACGACCAGCCCCAGCCCGATCATGGCCCGGCCATAGGCGTAGCCTTCGTATTCCTCATCAATCGGTTTCTGCTGGTGGACCGCGCGCCGCAGCGCCAGGAGTTCCTTGGCGATCCAGATCAGGGCGCACAGCCCGACCGCGCCCAGCATCAGCCGGGGCCATCCCGTCGGTCCCACCGGGTCCGGCAGGCCGGCGATCATGGTGCTGTCGCGCACGATGTGTTGCGAGAGAAGAAGCGACCCGAAGAGCAGGGCCGCGGGTGTCGCCAGCCGGCGAAGACCGTGGGACAGGGGAGTCACGGTTCCCTCCCTGAGGAGCGATGAAACGGGTGAGGCGGAATTGGAAGCGGACTCAGCCCGGTGTCTGGCCGACGGTCTTGGTCGCGAAGCGGTCCAGATAGCCCTTCACAGTTTCATAAAAGGCCTTGACCTCCTCCTTGGCTTGGTCCGGCGTTACCAGCGTGTCGACGCAGGTGAAGGTGTCGGCGCAGAAGGTCTTCCATTCCGGGCTCGCCAGCACCTTCGCGGCGGCCTCGTGCAGCTTCTGCACGCGCTCCGGCGGCGTGCTGGCGGGCACGGCCAGCGTGCGGAAGTTGGGCAGGTCGCCGATGTCCAGCCCCAGCTCCGCCGAGGCGGGCACGTCGGGGAAGGAGGGATGGCGCTGCTTGTCGAACACGACGATGGGCCTCAGGTCGCCGGACTTCAGGAACTGGGCGACGTCGCCCGGTTCCTCGTAGATCGCGTCGGTGTGGCCGCCGATGGGCGAGGCGTAGCGCTCCGACGGGCGGGCGAAGGGGACGTTGGTCACCGGCACGCCCTGGCTTCCCAGATACTTCAGCGTGATGTCGTCCTGCGTGCCGTAGCCGGAGGTGGCGACGCGCAGCTTGCCGGGGTTGGCCTTGGCGTGGGCGGCGAAGTCCTCGTAGGTTTTGAAGGGGCTGTTCTTCGAGACGTAGAGCATCGACGGCGAGTTCTGCATCATCGCCACATAGACGAAATTGTCCGGCTTCGCCGTGCCCAGGCCCGACGCCCAGGAGGAGACGGACAGCGCGATCAGCGTGCCGACCGTGTAGCCGTCGGCCGGGTTGGTCAGGACCCGCGTCAGGCCAGCGTTGCCCGACGCCCCGGACACGTTGACGACGGGCATGGCGACGTGGAGATGGGGTTCGGCGAGGCGGGCGAACTGGCGCGCCATCAGGTCGGCGCCGCCGCCGGCCCCGAAGGTCGCGATGACCTCGATGGGGCGCGACGGGTAATCGTCGGCGCGCGCGGGGGCGGATGACAGGACGGGTGTCAGCAGCGCGGCCACCGCCGCGGTGAGCGTCAAGGCGTTGCGGAGCATTTGCATTCCCTCCCAGGATTTATTTTTGAGCGTCAGGCGTGCAGGCTGGGGGCGGCGCCTCCCTTGTTGGCTGCGGTGGTGGGGTAGGGCGCGCCCGGCGTGGCGGAGCGGCGCCCGGCGACGATCTGGGCGATGGCGGCGGCGGCGATGCGGGCCGCCGGCGGGTCGGCGCGCGAGGTGAGAACGATCGGCACCGCAGCACCCAGCACGATTCCCGCGGCGACCGCGTCCAGGAAATGCACCAGCGCCTTGAACAGGGCGTTGCCGGTCTCGATGTTCGGCACCACCAGGATGTCGGCGGCCCCGGCGCAGGGGTGGGACAGGTTTTTGATCCGCGCCGCCTCGGCCGACACCGCGAGGTCGAGCGCCAGCGGCCCGAACACCGTCGCGCCCGGCACCTCCTGCTGGCACAGGCGGGTCAGCCGGTCGGCGTCCATGCTGGAGGGCACGCGTTCGGTCACCTCCTCGGTGCAGGACAGCAGGGCCACGCGCGGGTCGCTGCCGCCGACCAGCCGCCACAGCTCCACGGCGTTGCGGATGATGTCCAGCCGGGTGTTCAGCGACGGCGCCACGTTGATCGCCGCATCGGTGATGACCAGCTCGCGGCCCGAACCGGGCAGCGTCATGTGGAAGGCGTGGGTGAAGCGGCGCCCGGTGCGCAACCCGTTCTTCGGGTCGAGGGCCGCGAGCATCAGCGTGTCGGTGTGGATGTGCCCCTTCATCAGCGCGCCGACGTCGCCGGAACGGGCGAGCGCCACCGCGATCCGCGCCGCCGCCGCGTCGTCGCGCGCCGGAACCACGCAGGCGCCGTGGAGCGTCCAGCCGATGCTGCGGGCGCTGTCGGCGATGGCCGCCGGATCGCCGACCAGCACCGGCTCGATGAGGCCGAGGGTGGCGGCGCGCCGCGCGCTTTCCAGCGCGACCGGCGACCCTGCGGCGACCACCGCCGTGGGAACCGGCTCCAGGGCGGCGCTGCGCGCCATCAGCCGGGCCGGGCATCCGGCGGCGGTCGTCTCAAGCGTCCTTGCCATGGCGTCCGTCTTCCTTAAGGTGAGAGGGCCGGCTCGGCCGGGGCGGCGTCGATGCCCAGCGCGTGGGCCATGTCGCTTGCGGCGCGGTGCAGGACCGGCAGCCGGTCGGCCACCGATTCCCGCGACAGCCGGACCTTCGGCGCCTGCACCGCCAGGGCGGCGACCATCCGTCCCGCGCCGTCGCGGATCGGCACCGCCGCGCAGAAGACGCCCGGCATGTATTCCTCGTCGTCGAAGGAATGGCCGCAGGCGGCGATGCTGTCCAATTCCGCGCGGAACAGCGCCGGGTCGCACAGCGTCGCCGCCGCCATCCGGGGCAGCGGCAGGCAATCCAGCAGGCGCCGCCGCGGCAGTTCCGGCAGGAAGGCGAGGAACAGCTTGCCCATCGCCGTGCAGTGCAGCGGCACCCGCGACCCGACGCCGAATTCCAGGCGCAGCGGCCAGCCTTCCACCTCGACGCGGTCGAGATAGACGACGTCGCCGCCCTCCAGCACGCCGATGTTGCAGGTTTCCCCCAACTCCAAGCTGAGCGCCCGCAGCCGGGCGTGCGACGGCGCCTGGGCCAGGGAGCTGCGCAGCGTGTTGAGCGCCAGGGTGCGGAGTTTCGGGCCGACGGTCACCAGCCGGCCGTCGATCGGACGGGCGAGGAAGCCGCGTTCCTCCAGCATGGCGATCAGCCGGTGCGCGGTCGGCTTCGGCAGGGCCAGCTTCTCCGCGATGTCCTTGACGGCCATCGGCTGTCCCGCCCCGGCCACCGCGTCCAGCAACGCCAGGACGCGGTCGGCGAGCGGCCGGCGGTCACCGGAGTTGTTATCGGCAGCGTCCTCGATTGTCGGTTCGCGGGCCTCCTGCAACGGAGCGGAGCCCAAGGCGATCTTCCGCGTCATCGTTCCTCCCCGTGACTGGAAGCGTATCGCTCGGCCTCTTGGTCTCATTCAGCGATACGATTTGTATCATTAACTCACAGGACCCTGGGTCGCGCAAGCCCAAAAAGTTCGTGTACCCAATTATCCATGCATACGGGGGCATGCCCTGCCGGCATCCCGCGGCTTGGGCAATGAAACGTCCGGTTTTGAAGAACGATGGGGGGAGGAAGGCTATCCGAACTGCGCGGACAGGGCCTCGGCGCCGCGGCGGAGGATGGGCAGGACCTGTTCGACGCGGTCGTGCGACAGCCGGACCTTCGGGGCCTGCACGGCAATGGCCGCCACCGTCCGGCCCGTGGAGGACAGGATCGGCACCGCCACGCAGAACACGCCCACCACATACTCTTCGTCGTCGAGCGAGTAGCCGCGCGCGGCGATGCGCTCCAGCTCGGCGGCCAGCGCGTCCGGATCGGTGAGGGTGTGGGCGGTCTGCGCGGAGAAGGGGCCGGAAGCCAGCAGGCGGCTCCGCATGCCGTCCGGCAGGGTGGCGAGGAACAGCTTGCCCATGGCCGTGCAGTGCATCGGTACCCGCGATCCGACGCCGAACTGGAGCCGCAGGGGCCAGTGCTCGACCTCCACGCGGTCGAGATAGACGACGTCGCCGCCGTCGAGGACGCCGACATTGCAGGTTTCCCCCAGCTCGGCGCTGACCGCGCGCAGAACGGATCGGACCGGTGCGCGGGACAGCGAGGCCCGCAGGATACCGACCGCCAGCCGAGCCGCCTCGACGCCGATGATGACGTCGCGCGTTTCCAGATCCCGCGCCAGAAGCCCCTTCTCGATCAGGCTGTTGACGAGGCGGTGGGCGGTCGGTTTGGGCAGGCCGAGCGTCGTCCCGATGGTCTTGACGGCCAGCGGGCCGGAGGCCGACGCGACCAGTTCCAGGATCGCGAAGGTCCGGTCGGTGGCGGCGGCCTTCGGCTTGGCCGCGTCGTCGGGGACGTTGGCGGTGGCGGTGGCGGTGGCGGCGTCGGGAGTCGGCGTGCTGCGCGTTTTCAAGGTTCGCCTGCCCTGGCGGTTTCAGCGTCTCATTGAGTGAGACGTTACGCATATAGACCGGCCGCTTTGCGCAGGCAATAGGCAACGGGGGCTGGGCCTGGACGATTGCATTTGAAGTCCCCTCTCCCCCCTGGGGAGAGGGTTAGGGTGAGGGGGTTGCGCTTTTGCCGGACGTGCCGCCAAGCACATCCCCCTCACCAGCCCTCCGGGCCACCCTCTCCCCAGGGGGAGAGAGTTATAGAGGCCAAACGCCCGATCCATTCGCACACCGGCAGCCACGAGAAATGAATTTTCTATGAGATGCTTTTAACGTGGAAATTTTTTCTACATAGAAGCGCCTTCTCAGCCAAAAAAGTAAAAAATTCTCATATGAACCATGCGATATTGAGAATCACTACAGGGGCTTCGCGAAAATTGCCGAAGCGTGAGTCTAAAAAGAAAACCAACAAGTAAAATCCTAGCTGGTCTGGGTTTTTACGTAAGAAAGAGGGACTTCCGTTGTCGACTTCATTTCCTCCATGGCGAACATTGACGAGACATCCTGAAGCTCGATGCGCTCGATGAGCTTTCGGTAGAAGGAGTCGTAGGCCTTGATGTCCGGAATGACCACCCGCAGAAGATAGTCGATTTCGCCGCTCAGGCGGTAGAGATCGACAACCTCCGGTATGTCGGCCACCACGCGACGGAACTCCTCCAGCCATTCCGCCGAGTGTTTGCTGGTTCGGACGGCCACGAAGACGGTCACGTCGACGTTCAGCTTGGCCCGGTCCAGCAAGGCCACGCGGCGGCGGACATAGCCTTCCTGTTCAAGGCGTTGCACGCGGCGCCAGCAGGGGGTGGCGGACAGGCCGACCTGCTTGCCGAGGTCGGCGAGCGACAGGGTCGCGTCGGCCTGAAGGGCGGCCAGGATCTTCCGGTCGGTGGCGTCGATGGTCATCGGGGTTGCTCGGGGCCTTCGCGGTTGGGACGGATGATTTTGCTCGTTTGGCCCGCCAGGAGAAAAGCTTTTTCGTTTTGAGGATTTCGCATGCACCCGCATGCCGCCATCGCGGGCAGACCGCCCGGCCTTTGAGCAGGCCAGCCTTTGAGCAGGCGGCCGCCACCACAGGGCCAGAACAGGAAAGATCAGGATGATGACCGACACCATCGCCACGGACAAAGCCCCGGCCGCCATCGGCCCCTACGCCCAGGCCCGCGTCGCCGGGGGGCTGCTGTTCGTCTCCGGCCAGCTGCCGATCGACCCGGCCACCGGGGCCTTCGCCGGCCCGGACGCGCCCACCCAGGCGGCGCGCAGCCTGACCAACATCGCGGCGATCGCCGAGGCCGCCGGAACCAGCCTGGCGAAGGCGGTGAAGATGACCGTCTACGTGACCGACCTCACCCAATTCAAGGCGGTGAACGAGGTCTATGCCGGCTTCTTCCAGGCGCCGTTCCCCGCCCGCTCGACCGTCGAGGTGTCCGCGCTGCCGCTCGGCGCGTCGGTCGAGATCGACGCCGTCATCGCGCTTTGAGGGTGACATGACCGCTTCCGCGCAGACCGTGCCGTTTTCTCCCGGTGCCGGTTCGATCCGTCAGCCGTTCCGCCTCGACTACACCCCGCTGCCCGAGGCCACCGGCCGCGACTGGACCCGGCGCGCGATCGAGCTGCTGGAGACCGAGGCGGCGCGGTCGCCCGACACGCCGCTGCTGAAGCTCGACGTTCCGGAACTGTCCGGGATCGACGTCTATCTGAAGGACGAGTCGACCCACCCCACCGGCAGCCTGAAGCACCGCGTCGCGCGGTCGCTGCTGCTGTTCGCCATCTGCAACGGGCGGATCGGCGAGGGCACCCCGGTGATTGAGGCGTCGTCGGGCTCCACCGCGGTGTCGGAAGCCTATTTCGCCCGGCTGCTCGGCCTGCCCTTTCACGCGGTGATGCCGCGCGGCACCTCGGACGAGAAGGTCGCCGCCATCGAACTGCACGGCGGGCGCTGCCACTTCGTCGACTCCTCCAAGGCGATCTATGCCGAGGCGGCGGCGCTGGCGGTGCGGCTGGGCGGCGTCTATCTCGACCAGTTCACCTACGCCGAGCGGGCGACCGACTGGCGCACCGACAACATCGCCCAGTCGATCTTCGGCCAGATGCGCAGCGAGCGCCACCCGGTGCCCGACTGGATCGTGATGAGCGCCGGCACCGGCGGCACCGCCGCCACCATCGGGCGCCACATCCGCTACCGCCATCTGCCGACCCGGCTGTGCGTTCCCGACGCCGAGCATTCGGTCTTCTACGAAAGCTTCGTCAACCGCGACGCCGCGCTGACCTGCGAGCGCGGGTCGCGCATCGAGGGCATCGGGCGGCCCCGCGTCGAGCCGTCCTTCATCCCCGAAGTCGTCGACCAGATGATCAAGGTGCCCGACGTGGCCTCGCTGGCGGCGATGCGGGTGCTGTCGCGGCGGCTTGGCCGGATGGTCGGCGGGTCCACCGGGACCAACTTCTTCGGGCTGTGCTGGATCGCTGGACGGATGCGCGACGCCGGGCGGGCCGGCTCGCTGGTCACGCTGATCTGCGATTCCGGCGAGCGCTACCGCAACACCTACCACGACGACGCCTGGATGGGGCGGGCCGGTTTCGACACCGCCGCCGACGAGGCACGGATCGAAGCCTTCCTTCAGGGCGGCCCGTCCCTCTGACGCAAGAACAAGCGCTTTCAAAAAACAAAAATCGCCACCGCAAGACACTTGGCAAAAAAACAGGAGCATTCACCGATGGACGAGTTTCGCACACTTCTGCGCAACGCGATGAAGAGCCGCGCGATGGTCTATGAGGCGGCCTTCGACGAGATGCGCAAGGAGATCGGCGAGGAGAAGGCCCGGGAGATCATGGCGCGCACCATCTATCGCCGGGGTGCGGCCATCGCCCACAATTTCGCGCCCCACGCCCCGGCCGATCTGGCCGGCCTGCGGGACTCCTTCCTGAAGTTCATCCCCGACGCCGAGGCCCAGTTCGGGCCGGAGGTCGTGCGCTGCACCGACGAGGTGCTGGAGATCCGCTTCCACACCTGTCCGCTGAAGGAAGCTTGGCTCGAAGCCAACCTGCCGGCGCAGACGGTTGAGACGCTTTGCGAACTCGCCGGCGCGGTCGACAAGGGCACCTTCGAGACCGCCGGCTTTGAGATCGAGGTCGACACCTGGAAGCCGGGCCGCAGCACCTGCTGCCACCTGACGATCACGCCGGGCGCCGCCGCGCCCGTCGCTGATCCGGCCGCCGCGAACTGACCGTCCAGCCTCGCCGACAGGGGAACCGAATCATGAGGAAGAACGCCATTCTCGGCGCCGTTCTGGGCGCCATGCTGGCCACCGGCACCGCCGTCCAGGCCGCCGACCGCGAGATCGTCATCGGCTATCAGGCGCCGCTCAGCGGCGACCGCAGCCAGTATGGCGAGATGTTCCGCAACGCCGCCCAGATCAAGCTGGAGGAGTTCAACGCCTCGGGCAAGCTGGCCGGCGCCAAGGTCGCCATCACCTTCGAGGACAGCAAGGACGATCCCAAGGAGGCGCGCAACATCGCGCACAAGTTCCTCGACAACTCCAAGGTCGTCGGGGTGATCGGCGACTTCTCATCCACCGTGTCGATGGCGGCGGGTGAGATCTACGCGGCGGAGAAGATGCCGCAGCTCTCCCAGACCGCCTCGCACCCGGATTTCACCAAGCTCAGCCCCTGGCAATTCCGCAACATCACCACCCAGGCCTTCGAAGGCCCGTACAACGCCGACTGGATCATCGCGGCGGGCAAGAAGACGGCGGCGGTGATCTACATCCAGAACGACTGGGGCATCTCGGCGCTCGACGGCTTCGTCAGCGGCTTCAAGGCCAAGGGCGGCAAGATCACCGCCACCGAGGCGTTCAACCCCGGCAACCGCGATTTCCGCTCCATCCTGACCAAGGTCGCCCGGCAGAAGCCCGACGTGATCTACCTCGCGATGTTCTACGAGGAGGGGGCCGCCTTCGCCCAGCAGCGCGAGCAGCTCGGCATCAAGATCCCGCTCTACGGCACCAGCTCCCTCTACTCGCCCAAGCTGATCGAGCTGGGGCGTGAATCGGTGGAGGGGCTGCATCTCGCCACGACCTTCACGCCCGACAACCCCGACCCGGCGGTGCAGACCTTCGTGAAGGAGTACGCCGCGCGCTTCAAGTCGGAGCCCGGCATGTTCGCCGCCCAAGCCTACGACGCGGTCGGCATCATGCTGGACGCCGTCGCCAAGGCCGGACCGTCGGTGACCCGCGAGAGCCTGCGCGACGCGCTGGCCGCCACCACCAACTATCCCGGCGTGACCGGCGCCACCAGCTTCGACCCCGTCACCCGCGAGCCGGCGAAGGCGCTGGCGAAGATGATGGTGAAGGACGGCCGCTTCCAGGTCGTGACCGGCCCCTGACCGGTACCGTCTAAGGACGCCCCAGGGACGCCCCAGGGCTTTCCACACGATCCGCTTTTCGGGACACACGCCGTGGTGCGCGCTCCGCCGGGACCGGCGGGCGCGCTCCCCGAAGCCTGGAGCACGCCATGGTCTTCGATGTCTTCTTCCTTCAGCAGGTCATCAACGGCCTGTCCATCGGGTGCGTCTACGCCCTGATGGCGATCGGCTTCACGCTGATCTTCGGCGTCCTGAACGTCGTCAACTTCGCCCACGGCGAGGTCTACACCATCGGCGCCTTCGTCGGGCTGATGGTCATCACCGCGATGGCCCCGCCGCTGCTGGCGGTGGTGCCGCTGGTTCTGGCGGTGGGCGCGGTGTCCGGCGTCGGGCTGGAGCGCATCGCCTTCCGCCCCTTCCGCCGCTTCACCGACGAGGCCAGCCAGAAGTCCCGCGCCATGCGCGAGGCGACGCTGCTCTCCTCGCTCGCCGTGTCGATCGTGACGCGCGAGATCATGATGCACATCTTCGGCGGCGACATGCAGGGCATCCCGTCCGGCTACCTGCTGCAGCAGCCGGTCGCCATCGGGCCGGTCATGGTCGCCAGCGGCAGTCTGGTCATCTTCGCCACCTCCGCCGTCATGCTGGGCGCGCTGCAGTTCCTGCTCTACCGCACCCAGACCGGACTCGGCATCCGTGCGGTGTCCAACAACCAGCTCGGCGCCCGCTACGTCGGCATCAACACCGACCGCACCATCGTCACCACCTTCGCGGTCGGCTCGATGCTGGGCGCCACGGCGGGAATCCTGGTCGGCCTCTACGACGGCGCCATCTCGCCGCACATGGGCTTCGCGCCGGGCGTCAAGGCCTTCGTCGCCATGGTGATGGGCGGCCTGTCGAGCATCCCGGGGGCGGTCGCCTGCGCCCTGCTGCTCGGCGTGTCGGAGAGCATCGCGACCGAGTTCCTGTCGAGCGGCTGGAAGGACCTGATCACCTACAGCCTTCTGGTCATCACGCTGGTCTTCTTCCCGCAAGGATTGTTCGGACATGGACGTGAACGTGCCTGACGCCCGGCTGATGCCGGCCACCCTCGCGCCGCCCGCCGCGTTTTCCGGGCGAGGCCGGCGGTTCGCCTGGACCCTCCTTCTGCTGGCGGTCGCCTTCGGCGCCGTGCCCGCCGCGATCGTCGGCACCGGGTCCAGCTACCTCGCCCAGATCGCCATCACGACGATGATCTTCGTGATCCTGTCGGCCAGCCTGAACCATGTGACGGGCACCGCCGGGCTGCTCGTCGATCGGCCACGCCGCCTTCTACGGCATCGGCGCCTACGCGGCGGCCCTGCTGTCCACGAAGCTCGGCCTGCCCTTCATCGTCACGCTGCCGGCGGCGGGGCTGATCGCCGCGTTGTTCGGCTTCCTGGTGGCGCTGCCGACCATGCGGCTGGTCAGCATCTACTTCGCCGTCGCCACGCTCGGCATCGGCGAGATGATCTACGTGGTCCTGCTGAACTGGGTGGACGTGACCCGCGGCCCGATGGGCATCCGCGGCATCCCGCCGATCTCGCTGTTCGGCTGGCAGGCCGACACGCTGCTCAGCCGCTATCTGGCGGTCGCGGTCATCGCCGTCGCCTGCGTCTGGGTGCTGCACCGGCTGACCCACTCCTACTACGGCAACGCGCTGCGGGCCCTCCGCGAGGACGACCAGTGCGCCGACAGCATGGGCATCAACGTGGAGCGGCTGAAGATCGAGTCCTTCGTCGTCGCCACCTTCTTCGCCGGCATCGCCGGGGCGCTGCTCGCCCACACCTCCGCCTACATCGCGCCGGACAACTTCCGCTTCATGGAATCGATCCTGATCCTGGCGATGGTGGTGGTCGGCGGGCTGGGCAGCCTTCCCGGCGCCGTCGTCGGCGCCCTGTTCATGATCGTTCTGCCGGAGGCGCTGCGCGACATCGGCGATTACCGCATGATCGCCGTCGGGGCGACCATGTTCCTGTCCATCCTGCTGCTGCCCAAGGGCATGCTGGCCGAAGGCACCGCGCTGGGCTTCGTCCGCCGCTCCTTCTCCCGCGGCTGGGCCACCATCGCCGGCGGCACGCCCGTCGGCTGGAAGTGAGGCGGATCATGAGCAACACGCTTCTCTCCATCCAGGGGCTGACCCGGCGCTTCGGCGGTCTGCTGGCGGTCAGCGACGTCAGCGCCACCATCGCCAAGGGCGAGCTGGTCGGGCTGATCGGCCCCAACGGCGCCGGCAAGACCACCCTGTTCAACCTGATCACCGGTTTCACCCCGCCGTCGGACGGCACGGTGACCTTCGATGGGCAGGACGTCACGGGGCGCAAGCCCTGGCAGATCGCCCGCATGGGCATGGGCCGCACCTTCCAGAACCTGCGCGTCTTCCCCAACATGACGGTGTTCGACAACGTGTCCGTCGGGGCGGTCGGCGCCTTCGGCCAGTCGCCCTGGCGGGCGCTGGTCAACGGCCGCGCCCACAGCCGCGCGGTCAGCGAGCGCAGCTGGGAGGCGCTGGAGCGCGTCGGCCTGACCGCCCAGGCCGGGGACATCGCCGCCAACCTGTCCTACGGCAAGCGCAAGTATCTGGAGATCGCCCGCGCCCTGGCTACCGCGCCCCGGCTGCTGATCCTCGACGAGCCGGCGGCCGGCCTGAACGACACCGAGACGGCGGAGCTGGCCGACTTCATCCGCCGCCTGCACGCCGGCGGCGTCACCGTTCTGCTGGTGGAGCACGACATGGGGCTGGTGATGGGAAGCTGCAGCCGGGTCATCGTCCTGGCGTCCGGCCGCAAGATCGCCGACGGCACGCCGGAGGCGGTGCAGCGCGATCCCGCCGTCCTCGAAGCCTATCTGGGAGTGGAAGACGATGCCGCTTGACGCCGCACACGCCATCGCCACCCGCCGCATCCTTGAAGTCCGCGACCTGACGGTGCGCATGGGGCCGCAGGAGATCCTGCGCGGCGTCTCGCTCGACGTGGCGGAGGGGGCCATCGTCGCCGTGCTGGGCGCCAACGGCGTCGGCAAGACCACGCTGATGCGCGCGCTGTCGGGCATCTACCGCACCACGGGCGGCGCCACCGTCTTCGACGGCGAGGATATGACCGACAGCCCCAGCCACGAGGTGGTGCGCCGCGGCCTCGCCCAGGCGCCGGAGGGGCGGCAGATCTTCGGCACCATGACGGTGCGGGAGAACCTTCTGCTCGGCGGGCGGACGCTGCGCCACGACCGCGCCGCCCGCATGGAACGGATGCTGGAGCTGTTCCCCCGCCTGCGCGAGCGGCTGACCCAGAAGGCGGGATCGCTGTCGGGCGGCGAGCAGCAGATGCTGTGCATCGCCCGCGCCCTGATGTCGAAGCCCCGCCTGCTACTGCTCGACGAGCCGTCGCTCGGCCTCGCGCCGATGGTGGTGAAGCAGATTTTCGACCTGCTGGTCCAGATCCGCGGCGAGGGCACCTCGATCCTGCTGGTGGAGCAGAACGCCCGCGCCGCGCTGCGTGTCGCCGATCACGCCTATGTCATGGAGGCGGGAAGGGTGACACTCTCGGGCAGCGCCGCCGATCTGGCCGCCGACCCGCGCGTGCGGGCGGCCTATCTCGGCGGCTGACGGAAAAAGGATCGCAGCGATGACCAACGACACCGAAAACGCCGCTCCCGCGTCTGCTCCCCTGCCCATCTTGGAGCGGCGGCGCATCGAGGCGGCCTTCGCCAAGGCGCTCTACGACCAGCTCCTGCCCGAGATCGGGCGGGAGCAGGCGCGCGCCGTGCTCGCCCGCGCCATCGAGGTGATGGCACGCGAGGCCGGCGCCGCCATGGCGGCGGAGGACCGCGCCACCCGCGGCACCGCCGATCTCGCCACCTTCCACGAGCGGCTGGCCCTGTGGACCGCCGGGGACGCCCTGCGGCTGGAGGTGATCGAGAGCGCGCCCGACCGGCTGGGCTTCAACGTTACCCGCTGCCGCTACGCCGAAAGCTACCGCGCCATGGGCGTGGAGGAGATCGGCGACATCCTGTCCTGCAACCGGGACGGCGAGTTCATGTGCGGCTACCGGCCCGACGTCCGCTTCACCCGCACCCAGACCATCATGCAGGGCGCCAGCCACTGCGACTTCCGCTACAGCCTGCCGGCGGGCGGACCCCAGGAGTCCCCGGAATGACCATCCCCGCGAACGTCCGCCTGCATCCCGCCGCCGAGGCCCTGGCCCCGGAGATGCGGCAGTGGCGGCACCATCTGCACGCCCATCCCGAAACCGCCTTCGAGGAGCACGAGACCGCCGCCTTCGTCGCGGACAAGCTGCGCGCCTTCGGGCTGGAGGTGGCGACGGGGCTGGGGCGCACCGGCGTGGTCGGCACGCTGAAGGGCCGCCGCCCCGGCGGCCGCGCCATCGCGCTGCGCGCCGACATGGACGCGCTGCACATTCACGAGACCAACGACTTCGCCCACCGCTCGGTCAATCCGGGGCGGATGCACGCCTGCGGCCACGACGGCCACACCACCATGCTGCTGGGAGCCACCAAGGTCCTGGCCGACGATCCCGACTTCGCTGGGACGCTGCACGTCATCTTCCAGCCGGCGGAGGAGAACGAGGGCGGTGCCCGCGAGATGATCGCCGAGGGGCTGTTCGAGCGGTTCCCGGTGGACGGCGTCTACGGCATGCACAACTGGCCGGGCCTGCCGCTTGGGCAGATCGCGCTGCGGCCGGGGCCGATGATGGGCAGCTACGATATCTTCGAGGTGACGGTCCACGGCAAGGGCAGCCACGCCGCCATGCCGCATCTCGGCCACGATCCGATGACCGCCGCCGGCCATCTGCTGACCACCCTGCAGACCATTCCGGGGCGCAGCCTGCACCCGCTGGACAGCGCCGTGGTCTCCACCACCTGGATCACCGGCGGAGACACCTGGAACGTCATCCCGGCGGAGGTCACGCTGCGCGGCACCGTCCGCGCCTTCAAGGAAGGGGTGCAGGACGTGGTGGAGGCGCGGCTGCGCGCGCTGGCCGAGCACACCGCCGCCGCCTTCGGCTGCACCGCCAGCGTGCGCTACGAGCGGCGCTACCCGGCGACGGTCAACAGCGCCGCCGAGACCGCGCTGTGCGCCCGCGTCGCCGCCACGCTGGTCGGCGAGGCGAACATCGACCACGACCCGATGCCCTCCATGGGGGCGGAGGATTTCGCCTTCATGCTGAAGGAGCGGCCGGGCTGCTACGTCTGGCTGGGCAACGGGCCGACCGACGGCGGCTGCCTGCTGCACAACCCCGGCTACGACTTCAACGACGCCAACCTGGCCATCGGCGCCAGCTATTGGGTGGCGCTGGCCAAGACGCTGCTGGTGGAGGAGGGGACGCGATGAGCGCGCTTCTCAAACCGCTGCTGGACGCGCCGCTGCCGGACTCCCATTGGGCGGCGAGTGCCGTCACCGGCCCGGAGACCGGTCCGCTGGACGGGTCGGTCCGGGTGGACGTGGCGGTGGTCGGGGCGGGCGTCACCGGCCTGTCCACGGCGATCCATCTGGCCGAGCAGGGCGTGCGCGTGGCGGTGCTGGAGGCGCGCGAGCCGGGCTTCGGCGGGTCGGGCCGCAACAACGGCCAGATCATCCCGACGCTGTCGCGCCTCGACCCCGTCAACCTGACGGCGGCCTACGGCGAGGCGAAGGGATCGGCGCTGGCCCGCATGGTCGGCGGCTCGGCGGCGCTGGTCTTCGACCTGATCGAGCGCTACCAGATGCGCTGTGACGGCGTGCAGAAGGGCTGGATCCAGCCGGCCCACCGGCCCGGCCGCATGAAGGCGGCCGAGCAGCGGGTCGCGCAATGGCGGGCGCTGGGGGCCGAGGTCGCGCTGCTCGACGCGGCGCAGACGGAACGGGCGCTGGGCACGCGCTTCTGGCACGGCGCCATGGTCGCCCCGACCGGCGGGCATGTGAACCCGCTGTCGCTGGCCCGCGAAATGGCGCGGGCCGCCCTCGGGCTGGGCGTGGCGATCCACAGCGACACGCCGGTGGTGTCCATCGGGCGCGCCGGCACCGGCTGGACCCTGACCACGCCGCGGGGCAGCGTGACCGCCGACCGCGTCGTGCTGGCGACCAACGCCTACACCGACGATCTGTGGCCGGGGCTGCGCCGCTCGGTCGTGCCGGTGCTGAACTTCCAGATGGTGACGGAGCCGCTGCCCGCCGCCCTGCGCGCCAGCGTGCTGCCCTCCGACATGGCGTGCAGCGACACCCGCGGCGACCTGCATTTCTTCCGCTGGACTGCCGACAACCGGCTGGTCTCCGGCTGCACGCTGGTGCGGTCGGCGGACGCCGAGCGGCGGGCGCGGGAGCGCACGCGGGAACGCATCCGCCGCGTCTTCCCCCAAATCGGCAATCCGGCCATCGCGCGGAGCTGGAGCGGGCATCTGGCGATGACCGCCGATTTCCGGCCCCACTTCCACGAGCTGGCGCCCGGCGTGACCGGGGCGGTCGGCTACAACGGACGCGGCATGGCGCTGGGCACCGCCGTTGGCCGCGAACTGGCACGCCACGCCACGGGGACGGGCGCGCAAGAGCTGGCCTTGCCCTTCACCCCGGTGAAGCCGCTGCCGTTCCACGATCTGGTGACGCGCTTCTCCCGGCTCTACATGCTGCATCTGCGCCGGCTGGACCGCACGGACTGACGGAGACGGCGGCCTCCTCTCCGCCTCCGGCCGCGTCGGCCGGAGGCGGAAAGCCGTGCCGCCTCGCTCCCCACACCACCAGCAGCGCCGCCAGCAGCAGTACCAGCAGGGCCGGCGCGAAGGCGCCGACGCCCAGCCGTTCGAGCAGCACGCCGCCGACGATGCCGCCGCCGGCAATGGCCGTGTTCCAAGCGGTGACCAGCATGGACTGGGCGACATCCGCCGCGTCGCCCGCGGTCCTGGCCAGGGCCGTCTGGAACAGCGTCGCCGCACCACCAAACGCCAGGCCCCAGGCGGCCACCGCCGCAAGGACCACGGCCGGGGCATCGCCCGCCACGCCGAGCGCCAGCGTGGACAGACCGAACAGGCCGGTGCTGGCCAGCGTCAGCGCCCGCAGATGGCCGTCGATCAGCGCGCCGACGATCCAGATGCCCAGCAGCGACGCGACGCCGAACAGCAGCAGCGCCAGATCCGTCCGCCTTTCCATGCCCGACGCCGCCAGGAACGGCGCGATGTAGGTGTAGAGGATGTTGTGCGCCAGCACGAAGGCCAGCACCACGAACAGCACCGGGCGTACGCCGGCCAGGGTGAACACGCGCCCGGGCGACAGACGCCTGCCGGCCGCCTGCCCGGCGAAGTCCGGCAGCGCGCCGCGCACCCACAGCATGAGCGCCAGCGCCAAGGCGCTCATGATGCCGAAGCACACCCTCCAGCCCACCAGAGCGCCCAGGAAGGTGCCGGCCGGCACGCCGAGCGACAGCGCCAGCGGCGTGCCGACCATCGCGACGGCGATGGCCCGGCCTTTCTGGTGGTCGGGCACCATGCGCGCGGCATAGCCCGCCAGCAGCGCCCACATCAGGCCGGCCGATACGCCCGCCAGGAAGCGCGCCACCATGGTCAGGGCGAAGCTGCCGGAAAAGGTCGTGACGGTGTTGGCGACGACGAAGCCGGCGATGGCCGCCAGCAGCAGCGGGCGGCGGCGCACCCCCTGCGTGGCGGCGGTCAGCGGGATGGCCGCCGCCAGCGAACCGGCGGCGTAGATCGTCACGGTCTGGCCGACCCAGGCCTCGGTCACTCCCAGCCCTTGGGCCATCTGCGGCAGCAGTCCGGCGGGCAGCGCTTCGGTGAGGATGGTGATGAAGGCCGCCATGGCGAGCGCCAGCAGCGAGGCCAGGGGCAGGCGGTCCGAAGCGGCGGCGCGCGTGCGCGGGGGCGTCCTCATGGCCGCGCCTCCAGGGCGCCATAGACCGCGTCGCGCAGGTCGGTGACGAAGCGGCCAGACATGCCCTCGTAGAGCGTGTTGGTGAAGGCGACGACGCTGAGGCCCCGCGCCCGGTCCACGAACCAGGAATGGCCGTAGGCGCCGCCCCAGCGCCAAGTGCCCTCCGATTCGGGCGAGGCGGCCGAGATCCGGTCGCGCAGGACCGAGAAGCCCAGCCCGAAGCCGAAGCCGGGCGCGTTGGGCAGGTCCCGGCCGCCCGTCTGGTCCCGGGCCATCTCCGCGATCAGCTCGCCGGGGAGGAGCGCACCACCGCCTTGGCGCAGGGTCTCCAGCAGCCGCAGAAGGTCCTCCGCCGTCCCCGCCATGCCCGCGCCGCCCGACGGAAAGGCCTGCGGATCGAAGATGCGCGCAGGGCTGTAGGCGATGCCGACGGCGCCCTCGAAAGGGGAGACCGTCTCGCCCTCGGCCAGCCGATGCGGCCGCGGTGCATCACCCACATAGGCGGTCGCCACGCGCCGGGGATCGTGGGCGGTGAAGCCGGTGTCCGCCATGCCCAGCGGGCCGGTCACCAGACGGCGCACCGCCTCGTCCAGCGTCGTGCCGTGGACCCGCGCGACCAGCGCGCCCAGCACGTCGGTCGCCAGTGAGTAGCCCCAGCCCGTCCCCGGTTCGTAAAGCAGCGGCACGTCGGCGAGGCGGAGCAGGTTCTCGTCCAGGCTGATGCCGGACGCGTCCATGCCGTCCGACACGCCGGCCCGCGCATAGGGGCCGTCCGCGTCGGCCTCGAAGAAGCGGTAGCCGAGACCGGCCGTGTGGCTGAGCAACTGCCGCGCCGTGATGCGCGCCGGTCGGCCATCGGCCAGCCGGGGCTGGAACCGGGGCAGCCAGCGCGCGATGTCCGCGTCGAGGTCGAGCCGGCCTTGCGCCACCAGAGCCAGCGCCGCGGTGGAGACGATGGGCTTGCTGACCGAGGCCAGACGGAAGACCGTCTCCACGGCCATCGGCCGCGCGCTTTCGCGGTCGGCGAAGCCGGCGGCCTGCCGGTGGAGCAGCGCGCCGTCCCTCGCCACCAGGACGACGGCGCCGACAAGCCGCTGCTCGTCGAGCGCCCGCTGGACAGCGCTGTGAACGCGCTCACGGAGATTCGCCGGCGGAACGCCTTGGCGGAGGACAAAGGGCGGATGCGTCATGGCACGCGGCTCGTTTCAATTGGCGATGCCGTGACGATAAAAATCCTGCTATTAAAGAAAAAGTCGGGTGCAGTTCCTGATTATGCGGAGTTGTGTGTCCGCAATGGAGGAGCCGGATGGACAGCCTGAACGGCTTCGTGGTGTTCGTGCAGGTTGCCGAGACGCGCAGCTTCGTCGCCGCCGGCCGGCTGCTCGGCGTGTCGGCCTCGGCCGTCGGCAAGAGCGTGGCGCGGCTGGAGGAGAAGCTGGGCGTGCGCCTGTTCCACCGCAGCACGCGCAGCGTCACGCTGACCGCCGAGGGCACGCTGTTCCTGGAGCGCAGCCGCCGCATCCTGGCCGAGATCGAGGCGGCGGAGCTGGAGCTGTCACAGGCCTCCGCCGTGCCGCGCGGACGCCTGCGCGTCAGCCTGCCGCTGGTCAGCTCGCTGGTCCTGCCGGTGCTTGGCGAATTCATGCGCGCCTATCCCGAGATCGAACTGGACCTGGACTTTACCGACCGCATGGTCGACGTGATCGAGGAGGGCTTCGATGCCGTGGTGCGCACGGGCGAGCCGGCCGATTCACGGCTGTCGGCGCGCCGGCTGGGGAACTTCCGTTTGTTGCTGGTCGCCTCGCCGGACTATCTGGCGCGGCGGGGCACGCCGCAAACGCCGGCCGATCTGCGGCGGCACGCCTGCCTGCACTACCGCTTTCCCAACAGCGGCAAGCTGGAAACCTGGGCGCTGCGGCAGGCGCCCGGCGAGCCCGAACTGCAACTGCCGACCTCGATGATCTGCAACAACATCGAAACGCGCGTGTGCTTCGCGCTGCAGGGGCTGGGGATCGCCTACCTTCCGGACTTCGCCATCCGCGATCTGTTGGCAGACGGCCGGCTGGAGCCGGTCCTGGCCGATCACGTGGGGCGCACCGGCGTTTTCCATGTGCTGTGGCCGGCGAGCAAGCACCCCTCGCCGAAGGTGCGGGCGCTGGTGGACTTCCTACGCGCGAGGGTGTTCCCGGCCGCAAAGGCCAAGCCCGGCGGTTGACAGTTTGGCGGTTGACAGGCCGACGGTTGACAGTCCGGGGGTGGCCCGGCCACTGTGAGGCCATCCCGAAGCGGCCCCACGCGGATTGCCCCGGCTCATGGCCACCGTTTCCGAAGCCCTGTCCATCGCGCTCGACCATCACATCGCCGGGCGCGTGGCGGAGGCGGAGACCCTCTATGGGCGGATCCTGGAGGCGGTCCCCGGCCATCCCGGCGCCAGCCATCTGATGGGGCTTCTGCTTGCCCAGACCGGGCGGGCGGCGGCGGCGCTTCCCCATCTCAACGCCGCCGTGGCCGGCGATCCGGCATCGCCGACCTATCACCTCAACCGCGGTAAGGTTCAGGACGCGCTCGGACGGACCGCGGGCGCGGCGGCGAGCTGGCTCGCCACGCTGCGCCTGCAACCGGATCACGCGGAGGCGGCGGAGCGGCTGGCCCCGGCGCTCCGCCTACTGGCCGAGACCGCGTTCGATTCCGGCGCCCTGGCCTCTGCCGCGGCGCTGTACGAACGGGTGCTGGCCCTCGATCCGCAAAACCTGCCCGCCGCCTTCGACGCGGCGATGGCCGCCAAGGGGCTTGGACGGTTGCATGAGGCCGCCCGGCTGGCCGGGCTCGCGGCCCGGCTCGACCCGACGCTGTTGCGTGCCCGCATGGCCGAGGCGGAAACGCGGCGGGCGCTTGGCCAGACGGAAAGGGCCGTCGCGGCGCTGCGTCCGGCGGTGGCCCTGGACCCCGCGCAGGGCGGTTGTTGGGCGAGCCTCTGCCTGCTGCGCAACGAGCTGGGGCAGCGCGGCGCGGCGGTCACGGCCGGCCGGCGCGCGGCGCTGGCCGCACCCGCCGACACCGGGTTGCTGGTCCGGCTCGCCGCCGCCCAGCAGATCGCCGAGAAGCCGCGCCCGGCGCTGGCGGCGGCGCGGCGCGGCCTGTCGCTCGACCCCGCCTCGGCGGAACTGCACCTCGCCCTCGGCGCGGCGCTCGACGCGGTGCACGCCCTGGAGGCGGCCGGGCGGGCGCTGGACCGCGCCGGCCGGCTGCGTCCCGGCGACGCGGCGTCGCTGGCCGAACATGGCCGGCTGTGCGAGCGCGCCGGCTTGGCGGAGCGGGCGGCGACGCTGCTGCAACGGGCGCTGGCCGCGCGCCCGGACGACGGGGACTCCTGGGTGGCGCTCGGCCGCGCGGCGCTGCGGCGGGGGGATGCGGCGTGGGCCAGCCGCTGCGCGCGTTGGGCGCTGCGGCTCGTCCCTGGCCTGCCCTCCGGCTTGCTGCTGGCCGGTGAGGTCCGCGAGGGGCAAGGGGCCGACCGCGAGGCGCTGGCCCTCTACGACCGGGCGATCGCCGCCGCACCGGGTGTGGGCACGGGCTTCTCCCGCCGTGCAGTGCTGCTGCTGCGCCGGGTCGTGGGCGACGGCCCGCCGCCGCGCCAACCGTCGGGCAAGCGCCGGCTGTCGGTGTCCACGCTCGGTCATGCGGGACGCTTCGGCAACCAGCTTCTCCAATACGGTTACCTGCGCGTCTGCGCGGAGCGCAACGGGATGGAGCTGGAAACGCCGGAGTGGATCGGGCGCCCTCTCTACGGCCTGGACGATCCGCTCTCCGGCCAGCCGCTGCCCAGCCTGCACGAGGAGGACTGCGGCGTTCCGGCGCTGCTGGACGGGCGGGCGCTGGTGAACGCGCACGGTCACGACGTGGTCGGCTATTTCTGCGGCGACACCGCGCCGCTGGCGCCGCACCGCGCGCGGTTCCGCGCCCTCTTCACACCGGTCGGCGCGGTGGCGGAGCGCGCCGCGGCGGCGCTGGACGGGTTGCGGACGCGCGGGCGGACCCTGGTGGCGATCCATCTGCGCCGCGGCGATTTCGGCCTCAACGACCGCTTCTGGATCGCGCCGGAGGGCTGGTATCTCGACTGGCTGGCCGGGGTGTGGACGACGTTGGACCGGCCGGTGCTCTATCTCGCCACCGACGCGCCGGAACTGGCGGACCGCTTCGCCCGCTACCGCCCCGTCCTCGCCGGCGATCTGGGTGCGCCGCTGCCGGGGGCGGAGTTCTTCACCGACCACTGGATTCTGTCGCGGGCCGATCACGTCGCCGTGTCCAACAGCTCCTTCTCGGTGACGGCGGCGATGCTGAACCCGGCGCTGCGCGCCGCCCTGCGCCCCGACCGCGAACGGGCGCGGCTGGTGCCCTTCGATCCCTGGAGCGGGCCGGTCCTGCTGCCCTGACGAGTGTCAGTCGGGACGGCGAACGTAGAGCGCATCGCCCCAGCTGTGATGGTAGGGGCTGGTTTCGGCGACGCGGTCGAAGCCGTGGGCGAACAGGATGTCGTCCACATCGGCCGCGAGGCCCGAGCCCTCATACAGCTCCGCGTAGCTCACCTCGGTCACCACCGCGTCGAACCGGGCCAGCAGATCACCGCAGCCGGTGAGAATCCGGCATTCCGATCCCTGCGCGTCGATCGCCAGCACGTTGAACCCCTCTGGCGCGAGGTCGTGGGACGCCAGCAGGTCCGGTAAGGTCCGGGTCTCCACCTCGATGACCTCGTCGACGGTGATGTGGGGATAGACGGTCAGATGGCCCGTCGGCTCCAGCAGGGAGCTGGACTGGCGGCTCGACATGCGGGAAAAGCGCGCCCGCCCGGCTCGGTCGGACACCGCGGCGTTCAGGCAGACGACGTCGCCGTGGCCGGCGAAACGGGCCTGGAGCGTGGCGAAGGTCGCCGGGTCCGCCTCGACGAACAGGACTCGGTCGGCGCCGGCCTCCCGGTAGTTGGCGTATTCCTCGCCCTCATGGGCGCCGACATGGATGATGCCGCGCGGCACGACTCCGTGGCGGGGGAACAGGTCCTTGTAGCGGAACATGCCCTGGCTGCGCGCGAACAGCCGGTTCCAGTGCCGTGGGGCGACCGCCATGTGCGTGCCGACGCGCCCGTCATCCGGCGGCGTGCCGCGGAATTCCAGATTGCGGTCGGCGAAGCGGAACAGCGAATAGCCGTTGGCCTGCAGGCGCGCGTACAGCGCGGCCAGTTGCCCACCGGCCTCGGCCTCCTCGAACTGAAGGAAGTCGATGCGGCGCAGGCGCAACAGATCGGCGGCACCGTCCAGCACCGCCAGGGCGTCGCCGCAGCCGTCCAGAATCAGCCAGTCGATCTGGCGCGGCCCAACCGGACTGCACCACGCGTCGAGTCCCGGCAGGGTGGACGACAGGGCGAAGCATCTCCGGCCGGTGGCGGCGTCGGTCCAACGCCCGGCACCGGTTCCGACCGCCACCAGAGTCGCCTCGGGCGGCAGGAAGGCTTTTTGAAGCGGAAGTCCGGGAAGGGGAGGCGTCTCGTGCTGCATCTCGTCACCGCAATGGGGCTGATGAACAGTCCCAAGGGATGATCGCAGCCGCTTCCCGTCGCCTTGGCACGATAGCCATTGTGGAAGCGGACGCGGGGCGGGTCAACGGCACCGCCCCGATCACGATAAGCTTGCGGCGTCAGGCCGCGCGGTGGAGGAAGCCCAGATGCTGCGGCGCCAGGGTGGAGGCCCACTCCTCCGCCGCGTCCTGCGCCTCGCGGCGGGTGGCGAACCAGCGGGCGTCGGGGGTCCAGCTCAGCCCCTCATGCTCCGCATGCCAGTTCCACCAGCCGTCGGTGGCCTCGCAGACCGTCAGCATCACGCCGAACGCGGATTCCAGGGCGCGGGCGCCGGTCTTAGCCTTTTCGTTATGCCAGTCCATAAGCGTTACTCCAGATGTCCTGCCTTTCGGCATAGCATAGTTCGGTGGACGAACAAAACCAAAAACGGAGGAGGCTGCTTGGGATTGTCGATCCGGACGCTGCGTCCCCTCACTCCGGTAAGGACGCAAACGCCGCGGGCTGCGTGACTATTCCATGGCGCGCGCGGCGCGCGCGTTGGATGGCGCGATGTCCCAGCCGGATGGTCATGATTCCCAGGGCGATTCCCACGGCGTCCCCGGCCAGATCGGACAGGCTGGCCTCGCGTCCCGGAACGAAGGATTGCGCCACCTCGATGGCGGCGCCGAGCGCGAAGACCGCCAGAACCGCCAGGACGGCGGCGCGCCGGCTGGCGCTGGCCAGGATGCCGAGCAGGGTGAGGAGCCCGAAGGCCCCGGCGTGCACCAGCTTGTCGAAGCCGTAAAGGCCGCTGGGCGCCAACTGCGGTTGCAGCGCGGCCCAGAAGGCGATCCCCATGAGGCCGAGAAGGGCGCAGAGCGCGAGCCGGCGCCAAACAAGGGGAAGTGGGCGGAACGTCATGACGGCCTCCTGCGACGAAGGCCATCCTGCGCGGAACAGTCTCAAGAGCCGGTTAACCGCCCAATGTCCGCGCTGTGACATCAGGCGGGCAAGGCTCGTTTCAGGAACCGGTCGCCAGCCCCATGGCAATGCCGCGCGCTTCGGTGAAGGCGGCGCGCTGCTGCACCAGAGTTCCGTCGGCGTAGACGCCCCAACCGCTCTGCGAGCCGGTGGCGTGGTAACGGATTTCGATCCGGCGGTGACAGTCCTGCATCACGAAGTGACAGGGACTGATCTTCTTCCACATGGACACCATCGGCATGTCGGGCACCCATCCAAGCGATGAATTACGATGACTGTACCAATGGCCGATTATGGTTGCCGTGATATTAACGAGACGGCGTTCGATTCCCGCGCAAAATGGGTAGTGGCCTGTTCAGGCGTGGTTTTTCGGAGTTTCCAGGCATCCGGGAGCGTCCTGGACCGGCTTTCCGGGGAGGGCATATGCCCGATGGGAGGACGTGCCTCGGACTTCATTGGTTAATATTCTACTAACGGACGGGTAGCCGGCCCGCCAACGATAGGGTAGGGTTGCTCATCTCAATCACCTTCGAGAGTGACTGGACGATGCAATCGGTCTCCATCTTTCTGATCGACGCCAACAAACTTTTCCGCGAAGGCATGAAGGCCCTCTTCTCGGAAGGGGAGTTCCGCATCACGAAAGAGGCCGCCAGTTTCAGCGACGTACCGCCGCCGGGCATGATGGAGGGCGACACGCCCGAGCTGATCATGATGGACCCGGCTTCCGCCAACGGCACGGTCCAGGCCGTCACCGTCCTGCGGGAGCAGTATCCGACCGCGCGGCTCGTCCTTCTGGCCAGCCACCTCGACGCCCAGGAAATGGCCAACGCCATCCAGGCCGGCGCCGACGCCTTCCTGATGAAGGACATCTCCCCCGCCGCGCTGGCGCAGTCGCTGCGTCTGGTGATGATCGGCGAAAAGGTCTTCCCGACCCATCTCGCCGCCCTCCTCATCACCGGCAAGGCCGGCGCCAACACCAGCGCCAACGGCCCGACCGCGGCCAAGGGCCTGTCGCAGCGCGAGACGCAGATCCTGGAGCGCCTGCTGCAGGGTGACAGCAACAAGATGATCGCCAATCATCTGAACATCACCGAAGCGACGGTGAAGGTTCACCTGAAGAGCCTGCTGCGCAAGATCAACGCCTCCAACCGCACCCAGGCCGCCATCTGGGCGCTGGAGAACGGGTTCGGCGGCAAGGTCGAGAAGCCGATGGAAGCCGTCGCCTAAGGATCAGGACGCCGCGCCATCCCGGAATCCGGTGCCTTCGACGCCTGACCGCTGAAAGCTCAAAAGTCAGGCTGGAAAAGTCAGAACGAAGCGGGTTCCGGGGCGGCCGCCCTGATCGGGGCGGTCGATCTCCAGCTTTCCGGCGAGCTGGCGCACCAGACCGTGCACCAGCGTCATGCCCATGCCCTTCCCCGACCCGGCGGGCTTCACCGTGCCCGCCCCGTCCGGCAGACCGGCCCCGTCGTCGGTCACCGTCAGCCGGCGGTCGCCTCCGCAGGCTTCGAAGCGGACCGTCACCGTCCCCTGCTGTTGCGCGCCGAAGGCGTGCTTCAGGGCGTTCAGCACCAGCTCCGTCACGATCAGCCCCATGGACGAGGCCTGCGCGGCGGGCATCGGGATTCCGTGCGCGGCGTCGATGACCAGCGTGCAGCGGCCCGAATCGATGAAGGCGCCGGTCAGGCTTTCCCCCAGCCGTTGCAGATAGTCGGCCGCGTCGAGCGTGGCAAGGTCGTTGCGCGTCGCCTCGAACAGGCGGCGCTGCACCAGCGCCATCGCCTGGATTCGTGAGAAGGCCTGCTCCACCGCCTTGCGCGCCGCCGGGTCGGTGACTGTGGCCGTCTGCATCGACACCAGCCCGTGCAGAAGCTGGAAGCTGTTCATGATGCGGTGGCTCATCTCGTGGGCCACCAGCTCGCTGCGGCGGGCCTCGTCCAGCGCCGCGGCCAAGCCCTGCGCCGCCCGCTTTTCCGCGTCGATGTCGCTGACCACGGCGACCACGCCGGTGATCCGCCCGTCGCCGTCGCGCAGCGGGGCGGCCGACACGCGCGTCCAATGCTCCGTCCCGTCGGCGGCGCGGTGCAGGAAATCCATGCCGGGCACCACGATCTCGCCCCGCAGGGCGCGCGCGCCCGAGAAATCCTTGCGTTCGACCGGCCGCCCGTCGGGGTGGAAGGCGCGCCAACGCGACGCCTCCCGGTCGTCGGCGGATGGCAGGGAACCGTTGGTGTAGTCGCGCATCAGCCGGTTGTTGCGGGTGGTGCGGCCCTGCGTGTCGTAGACGGCGACGCCGACCGGCAGATGCTCCAGAACCGAGGACAGCAGCGCTTCGCTGGACTGGCGCTCCCGCTCCGTCCGGTCCCGCTCGATCAGCAGGGCGGCGGTGTGCGTCAGCAGATCCACCGTTTCCAGGTCCGGCGGGGCGGGGACGCAGGGGACGGCGTGGAAGATGGTGAAGGTGCCCAGGGTCGCGCCGCCGACCGCGCGGATCGGGGTGGACCAGCAGGCGGCGATGCCATGCTCGCGCGCCAGCGCCTGGTGGGGCGCCCAGTGCGGGTCCAGCGCGACGTTCTCGACCACCACCCGTTTTCCGCTGTGGGCGGCCTGACCGCAGGAGAGGGCTTGCGGGCCGATCGCCGATCCGTCCATCGTCCGCGCGCAGGAGTCCGGCAGGCCCGCGGCCACGCCGAAGCGCAGGGTGAGCCCGTCTTCGTTCACCAGGAAGATGGCCGCCCGCGCGCTGAGCTGCTCGGCGCCCGCCCGGACCAGCAGGGCCAGCACCTCGTCCAGCCCGGCGCCGCCGATCGCCCGCTCCAGGGCGGTCTTCTGGGCGAGCAGCAGCTGTTCCGATCGTCGGACGCCGCCGCTGTCCCGCTCCGCCCCATGCTCGTCCACTGTGCCGTCGCCTTTGCGCTTGATGCCGCGCCCCGCGGGGCCACGGCATGGTACGCGTCCACCCACAGCCGCGCCAGAGAATGCGGCTATGGCTTTGGTTGAACGCAAAATTCGTGCGGGAATGCCCGCGTCGGTCGGTGTCGTCAGTTGGTGTCTTCAGGGTAGGGGGGCGAGGTGCGCCAGGAGAACAGCGTCATCGCCCGGTAGCTCTGCTCTCCCGACAGGCCATAGGCCGGCTCCGTCGAGGCGACCAGGGCGCCGCTCTGGTTGTCGTAGGCGAAGGCGGAGAATTTCGCGACCGCCTGGTTCTCGGTGGAGCTGTAGACCGACGCCTCCGGCAAGGTGATGGTGCCGGGCAGGGTGATGGGAGGAATGCCCAGCACCGTCTTGCTCTGGTTCACCGACAGCGCGCCCAGCCGGATCTCGATGATCGTGTCGGCGGCGGCCCGGTCGGGGACGAGGCGGATGCCCTGGCGCAGCAGCGATTCCTTGATCGCGCTGGCGGCGTATTTGGCGTCGGTGCCGTCGAAATTGCCGGTGTCCAGAAAGGCCCGCTTGTCCGCCGGCAGGTCCAGCCGCAGGCGGTTGGCGGCGTTGTCCGCGGCGCTGGAGATCAGAAGCTGTTCGGTGGCGGTCCGGGACGGAAGGCTTTCCTTCACATCGGTGCATCCGGCGGCCAGGGCCGCGGAGGCCGCCAGCGCTGCAAGGATCATCGGTCTGTTGCGGGGCATTCGGGTCCTCGTGCTTTTCGCCTCCGGCTTCTCAGGTTCGCCCGGTCCGGGCAAGGGAGAGATTTGGGACCAGCCCCGCACGCCGAACAAACGAAACGCGCCGGACAAAAAAAAGCCACGCACGGGAACCGCACGTGGCCTGAGTTTAGGGAGGAAACGCCCTATAGAGCGTGCTGCCGAGGCAGCAATAGAAAGATAGGGCCGACGAGGCGTTCTGTCCAGGGGTTATGTAAACGTTTTCATCTCAACGACGCTTTCGCAGCGCTGTTACGCCGTCACCACGCTACTGACCGGACGCTTCAGGAACCGCAATGCGATCGCGGTGGTGACCGTCCCGGCGACCAGCGCCACGACGTAGCCCGCCAGATGGGTGACGGCGTTGGGGATGGGCAGGACGAAGATGCCGCCGTGCGGAACCTTCAACTCCGCCCCGATGCCCATGGAGATGGCCCCGGTCAGCGCCGCGCCGAGCACCAGCGCCGGGATGACGCGCAGCGGGTCGCGGGCGGCGAAGGGGATGGCGCCCTCGGTGATGAAGGCGATGCCCAGGATGCCCGCGGCGTTTCCGGCCTCCCGCTCCTCCCGGGTGAAGCGGTCGGCGAACAGCTTAGTGGCGAGCGCCAGGCCCAGCGGCGGCACCATGCCGGCGGCCATGGCGGCGGCCATCGGGGTGTAGACCTGGGACGCGATCAGGCCGGTGGAGAAGGCGTAGGCGGCCTTGTTGACCGGCCCGCCCATGTCGAAGGCCATCATGGCGCCGATCAGCAGGCCGAGCAGGATCGCGCTGCTGCCCTGCATGCCCTTGAGCCAGGCGCTCAGCGTCGCCAGGGCCTCCGCTACCGGGGCGCCGACCACGTAGATCATGGCGAGGCCGGTGACCAGCGAGCCGAGCAGCGGCAGGATCAGCACTGGCTTCAGCCCCTCCAGATTCTTGTGCAGCCGGATGTTGCGGTTGAGGAAGCTGGTGGCGTAGCCGGCGATGAAGCCCGCGACGATGCCGCCGAGGAAGCCGGCGCCGAGGTTGGCGGCGAGGATGCCGCCGACCATGCCCGGCGTGATGCCCGGCCGGTCGGCGATGGAAAAGGCAATGTAGCCGGCCAGCGCCGGAACCATCAGCGCGAAGGCGCCCTTGGCCCCGATCTGGAACAGCGCGTTGCCCAGCGTGCCCTGCTGGCTGTCCTCGAACACGTAGATGCCGCCGAGCGCGAAGGCGATGGCGATCAGCAGGCCGCCGGTCACCACGAAGGGCAACATGAAGGACACGCCGGTCATCAGATGCTTGTAGGGGCCGCTGCGCTGAGCCGCTACGTGCTCCGCCTTGGCGGCCTTGCCCGCCGCCACGCCGTCGGCCAGCGCCGGGACTGTGCCGTGGGGCTGCGCCTCTGCCAGGGCGCGTTCGACCAGGGCGCGGCCGTCGTTGATGGCGGGCTTGGTGCCGCTCTTGAAGACGCGCTTGCCGGCGAAGCGGGCGAGGTCCACCTGCGTGTCGGCGGCGATCAGCACGACGTCGGCCTCGCGGATTTCCTGCTCGGTCAGCGTGTCGCGGGCGCCGACCGAGCCCTGGGTCTCCACCCGCACGGCGTGGCCCAGCGCCTGGGCGGCCTGCTGGATGCCCTCCGCCGCCATGAAGGTGTGGGCGATGCCGGTGGGGCAGGAGGTGATGGCGACGATCTTCTTCGTGCCCGCCTGTGCGGGAGCTTGGGCCGGGGCCTGGGCCGGGGCGGTCGCCAACGCCTGCTCCAGCACGGCCCGCGCGTCGCGCAGCACGGCATCGAGCGCCGCGGCGCTGCGCTTCAGACCGGCGAAGCGCTCCTCGCCCAGATCGCCGGAGCCGACGAGGATGACCCCCTGCGCGCCCTGCGCCGCCCCGGCGGGCAGCGTGTTGCGGACGCCGAGGCTGGAGCGCACCTCCACCTGAATGGTGTGGCCGAGCGCCGTCGCGGCCTTGCGCAGCGCTTCGGCGGCCAGGACGGCCTGGGTGCTGAGATCGCCCGCCGCGATCACGGCCAGCATGTTCGCCATGGTTTCCTCCCGAGCGGTCGCCCGCTCCCCGTTCATTAAAGCGTTGAGAGTTCGACCTGTCCGGCCAGCGCGCGGACCGCGTCCGCCCCCGGCAGGTTGGGGCCGAAGCAGCCGAGCTTCGCCGTGGCGAAGGCCACGGACAGGCGGGCGATGCCCTCCAGCGGCAAATCCGCGCCGAAGGCGGCGATCAGCCCCGCCACCATGGCGTCGCCGGCCCCCACCGTGCTCAGCGCGTTGACCATCGGCAGCCGGGCGTGCAGCGCCGGGCCGTCGGCCACGAACAGCGCGCCGTCCGCCCCCAGCGAGACCACCACGACTGCCACGCCGTTCCGGTGCAGGCCGCGCGCCGCCTCCAGCAGGTTGGCGGTGGTGGGCAGGGGTGCGCCGGCCCACGCTTCCAGCTCGTGCCGGTTCGGCTTGATGCAGAAGGGCAGGTCCGGGGCGGCCAGCGCCGCCGCCAGCGGCGGGCCGCTGCTGTCCAGAACCACGCGGGCGCCCTGGGCGCGCAGGTCCGCCGTCAGCGTCGCGTAGCTGTCCGCCGGCAGCCCGTCCGGCAGGCTTCCCGCCAGCAGGACCGGCGTGCCGGGCAGGACCAGCTCGCGCAGGGTGCGACGGACACGGTCGAGCGCGTCGGCGTCGGCGGTCAGGCCGGGCAGGTTGAGGTCGGTGGTGTCGGCCGCGGCGAGGTCGGCGATCTTGACGTTGACGCGCGTCTCGCTGGGCAGCCGAACGAAGCGGTCGGCGATGCCCTTGGCGGCGAACAGCGCCTCGAAGGCCGCGGCGTTGCCGCTGCCCAGCAGGCCGGTGGCGACGACGGGCGTGCCCCAGTCGGCGAGGCAGCTCGCCACGTTCACGCCCTTGCCCCCGGCGTTGCGCCGCACGGCGCTTGCCCGGTGCACATGGCCGGGGCGCAGCGCCTCCACCGTGATGGTCTGGTCGATGGCCGGGTTCAGCGTGACGGTGACGACCGGCCGGATGTCCTCTTCGGGCGTGCTCATGCTTCGCCTCCGTCGAGCGCGCGCACCGCGTCGGCGGTCTCGCAGTCCAGCGCCCGTTGCGCGGCTTGCCGCAGGGCGGAGAGCTCGCTGCCGCGCAGCCGGTCCTTCACCGCGGGAATGTCGCGCGGCGTCATCGACAGCTCGCGCACGCCGAGCCCGGTCAGCAGGGCGGCGCCGAAGGGGTCGCCGGCGATGCCGCCGCAGACGCCGACCCAGCGGCCGTGCCGCTCCGCCCCCTCCACCGTCAGGCGGATCAGCCGCAGGACGGCGGGGTGCAGGCTGTCGGCCTCCGCCGCCAGTTCGGGGTGCTGGCGGTCGATGGCCAGCGCGTATTGGGTCAGGTCGTTGGTGCCGATGGAGAAGAAATCGACATGGCGGGCCAGGACGTCGGCCTGGATGGCTGCCGCCGGAACCTCGACCATGATGCCCAGCGGCACGGCCGGGGCGTCCAGCTCCGCCCGGATGCGGTCGCAGGCGGCGCGCAGGGCCTGCACCTCGCCCAGCGCCGTGATCATCGGGAACATGATCGACAGATTTCCGCCGCCCTTGGCCCCGCCGTCCTTGGCGGCGCGGTAGAGGGCGCGGAGCTGCGTCTCCAGAAGCTCGGGCCTGCGCAGCAGCAGGCGGGCGCCGCGCACGCCGAGGAAGGGATTCTCCTCATGGGGAAGCTGGAGGTGCGGCACCTGCTTGTCGCCGCCGATGTCGAGCGCGCGGACGATCAGCGGGCGGCCCTCCAGGGCGGTCAGCATGCCACGGTAGGTCTCGTACTGCTCGTCCTCGCCGGGGGCGTCGCCGCGCTCCAGGAACAGGAACTCGGTGCGCATCAGCCCGACGCTCTCCGCCCCCTGCGACAGGGCGACGGCCACCTGATCGGGGCGGTTGACGTTGGCGCCGATCTCCACCTCGTGGCCGTCGCGGGTGCGGGCGGGCAGGCCGCGCCGGGCCTCCTCCTCGGCCTTGCGGGCCTCCTCCCGCGCGATCCAGGCGCGGGCGTCGGCAGTGTCGGCCTCGGCGGGGGACAGGTGCAGGCGCCCGGTCTGCCCGTCGAGGATGGCCGGGGTGCCGTTCGCCAGCTCCATCAGCGCAGCCCCGCCCGCCACCATCGCGGGAAGGCCCAGCGTGCGCGCCAGGATGGCGGTGTGGGAGGTCGGGCCGCCCTGCGCCGTCGCCAGCCCGATCACCCGCGCCATGTCCAGCGCCGCCGTGTCGGAGGGCGACAGGTCCTCGGCGATCAGAATGCAGGGGGTGTCCGGCAGGTCCGGCGCGCCGCCGGTGCGCAGCGCCGGGTCGATCCGCGCCAGCACGCGCTGGCCGACGTCGCGCAGGTCGGCGGCGCGGGCCGCCAGCACCGGGTTGTCGAGGGCGGCCAGCCCGGCGGCGGTGCGCTCCACCGCCTGATGCCAGGACCAGGCGACGCCGTGCCCCTCGACCATGAGCTGGCAGGCCAGCGTCACGAGGTCGGTGTCGTTCAGGATCTCTGCCTGGGCGGTGAAGATCGCCGCTTCGGAAGGCCCGAGGCGCCGGGCGGTGTCGTCGGCCAGCGCCTTCAGATTTTGGCGGGTCAGGCTCAGCGCCTCGTGCAGGCGGTCGCCGCCCTCGATCAGCGGCACCGGCTCGTCGGGCACCGACACCGCGGCGCGCGGCAGCACATGCACCGGGCCGATGGCGAGGCCGGGGCTGGCGGCGATTCCCGGCACGGCGGGCAGCGGGCTCGGCGGCGTCCAGCCGCGCACGGGGGCGCGGGACTTCTGCGCCGCGGCGGCGGCGTCCGCCTTCTCCCGCGCGGTCAGGCGGGTGATGGTCGCCTTCATGCGAGCGAGCGCCGCCACGGCGTCATCACCCTCCGCCGAGACGACCACGCTGTCGCCGGCGCGCAGGCCGAGCTGGAGCAGCGCCACCAGCGCCTTGGCGTCGGCCACCAGATCGCCATGGCGGACCTGGATGCGGGCGGCCGACGCGCGCGCCGTCTCCACCCAGGCGGTGGCCGGGCGGGCGTGCAGGCCGGTGGGGTAGTCGACCACCCAGTCGAAGCGCTCCGCCAGATCGCCGCCCGGCGTGGTGGGGGCGGTCACGGGCGCGTCCTCGCTGAGGGTGGCGGCGAGGGCGGCGGGGTCGGTGACGGTGAACAGGGCGGTCAGCCGCGCCTCGTCCTGCATCAGCCGGGTCAGGCGGCGCAGCACGGCGATGTGGGCGTCGGACTGGGCGGCGATGGCGACCACCAGATGGGCCGTCTGGCCGGGATTCCATTCGATGCCGCCCGGCACCTGGAGGACGGCGATGCCGCTGCGGCGGACCATGCCGCGATCCTCCACCATGCCGTGGGGGATGGCGACGCCGTGGCCGAGGAAGGTGTTCGCCACGGCTTCCCGGCGCAGCATGCTGGCGGCGTAGGCCGGGTCGATGCAGCCGGCGGCGATCAGGAGCTGGGCGGCCTCGCGGATCGCCTCCTCCTTGCCGGCGGGACTGGCGTTCAGTCGCAGCAGATCGGGCCGCAGCAAATCGTTGGGCAGGCCGGTGGGCATGATGGCGGTGTTGGCGTCGGGGGCCATGGCGGGTCCGTCTCCTCCGTTCGGTGTGGCGCCGGGCGTTCTTGGGCGTCGTCCTTGCAGCGCTGTTATTGAAAACGATTACATCTGGCTCTGTCAACGGAGTTTGCATTGAATCCGCGGACTTCTTCGGGCAGACTGTGCCGTATGGGGCGGTTAAATAGCCCTAAGGGATGGAAACGATTTCAAAAACAGTTTCAAGACGGATCGGTGACCGGATCATCATGAGCGACAGCGCCAAAGCCATCGGAATCAAGGCGGTCGGAATCAAGGACGTCGCCCGCGAGGCCGGTGTCTCGGTCGCCACGGTGTCGCGGGTGCTGAGCAACGGCCCGGTCAGCGACGCGTTGCGCGCGCGGGTGGAGGATGCGGTGCGGGCCACCGGCTACCGCCCGAACCTGTCGGCGCGGCGGCTGCGCTCGCAGCATTCCCAGACCATCGGGCTGATCGTCTCGGACATCCGCAACCCCTTCTTCACCGCGGTCAGCCGCGCGGTGGAGGACGCCGCCTTCCAGGCCGGCATGCGGGTGATCCTGTGCAACACCGACGAGAACCCGGAGCGGGAGGCCATGTACCTGCGGCTGATGCAGGAGGAGCGGGTGACCGGCCTGATCTTCGCGCCGACCCGCGCGACGCTGGCCCAGCTCGACCGGACCGACCTGGATTTCCCGGTGGTGCTGATCGACCGCAGCGCGCCCGCCGGGCGGTTCGATTCGGTGGTGCTGGACAACCCGCAGGCCGCCGCCCTTCTGGTCGATCACCTGCACGGCGAGGGCTACCGCCGCATCGCCGGCCTGTTCGGCAACACCAGCACCACGGCGGTGGAGCGCCACGCCGGCTATCAGGCGGCGCTGGCCGCCCACGGTCTGCACGCGGAGGCGCGCTTCGTCCCGCCGACGGCGGAGGCAGCGGAGGTGGAGATCGCCCGCTGGCTGGCGGAGGCGCGGCGCTCCGGCGCCATGCCGGACGCGGTGATGGTCAGCAACAGCCTGCTGCTGATGGGGGTGGTGAAGGCGACGCGGACGCTGGGGCTGACGATCCCCGGCGATCTGGCGGTCGCCGGTTTCGACAACGAGCCGTGGACGGAGCTGGTCGGCCCCGGCCTGACGGTGATCGAACAGCCGGTCCACGAGATCGGGCGGGCGGCGATGACGCTGCTGTTCGAACGGCTCGACGATCCGGAGCGGGCGACGCGCAAGGTGGTGCTGTCGGGGACCTGCGTGGCGCGGGGGTCGACGGGTGGGGTGGGGTGAGTGGTTGAATTGGGCCCCCACCCAACTCTCCCCCGCTTCGCAGGGGAGGGCTTTATCTCCTCCCCCTGCGAAGCGGGGGGAGGCCGGGAGGGGGGCGCAACGCAGCCACTTTCCAAAAAACTACCCCCGCTTTCTCCGCCCTGGCGCCTGCGCCGGTTCCGGCACCGGGGCCAGCATGCCGGCGCTGACGAAGCTGCTGATCTCCGTGATGATCTCGTCCGGGTCGCCGGGGTTGCAGATGCCCGGCGCCAGTTCCTCCAGCCGGTGGGTGTCGGAGAAGGCGTAGAGATAGGCGCCGATCATCAGCGTCATCCGCCAGTAGACGTCCCGCTCCGACAGATGCGGCAACGCCTCCTTCAGCGCGGCGGCGAAGATGCGCGTCGAGGCGTCGTAGGCCTCGTTGCGCAGCTTGTAGGAAATCTCCGGCGGCTCGGTGTGCAGCCGGGCCTGGAGCCGCATGAAGGTCCGCCCGCCCTCCGTCTCGCGCATGGCGAGCGCCGGCATCAGGAAGGCGTAGACGATGTCGCGCACCGGCGGCGGCGCGGGGCCGCGGCGCAGCGCCTCCAGCCGTTCCATGCGCTCGTCGGCGATCTTCCGGCCGCGGCGCAGGAAGACCTCCTCGAACAGCCCGTGCTTGGACCCGAAATAGTAGCTGATGAGGGCCTGGGTCACCTCGGCCCGGTCGGCGACGTTGCGCAGGCTGGTGCCGGCGTAGCCGAGGTTGGCGAATTCCAGCTCCGCCGCGTCCAGAATCTGGTCGCGCACGTTGCTGGTGCCCTCCGGACGGCCCGGCCCGGCGCGGCGGCCGCGCGCGGGGCGGCCCCGCGCCTGCCCACTCTCCGGCGCGGTGTCGGCGACGGGCGCGCTGTCCTGGACTTTGCTCATCGGTCGGCTCATTTCACTCCCGGCGGCACTCTTCGGATGGAAAGTCTAACATGGTGCAACGCCTGATCCTCTTTTCAACCCCGACCGCGTCTCATAAGGCGAGAATGCGCTCCGCCGGAACCACGTCGCCGTATTTCTGGCCGATGTCGAACAGGTTGGCCTCGTGCGGCGCCAGGGCGCGGTCGCCCACGCAATCGGCCATGACGACCGGGCGGAAGCCGTGGCACATGGCGTCCACCACGCTGGCCCGCACGCAGCCGCTCGTCGTCGCTCCGGCGATCAAAAGAGTTCTCGACGCCGCGCTGTGTCAACCACGGCGCCAGCCCGGTCCCGAAAAAGGCCGAGGGAACCGTCTTGCGCACCACCAGCTCCCCCGGCACCGGAGTCAGTTCCGGCACGATGGCGCTGTTGGCGGCGTGCTCGGTCAGGGTCTGCATGCCCGGCACCTTGATGGAGAAGACGTTCCCGTCCGATCCGTCGTCGGCGTAGACGATCCGGCTGTGGGCGACGAACCAGCCGCGATTCCGGGCCTTCTCCAGCACCTGCGCGGTGCGGGCGATGGCCGGCGCGATGTTGCCGCCGCCGAACACCGCCGGGTCGGCGAAGCCGTTGACGAAATCGACGATCAGCAAACCGATCCGGCCCTGGATACCCAGCGACCGGCCGAAGCCCTGCCGCTCGTAGACGGCCTGTTCCGAAACACTCATGCCAGTTCCTTTCCGGCCAGCAGCTTGCCCTCGCGGACGACCGCGCGCCCGTCCAGGCTGACGGTGCAGTTCCGCATGGGGATGTCGATGTGGCAGGCGGTGGTGCGCGACCCGCCCGCCTCGTTGTTGGGACCGAGCGAGAACAGGAAGTTCCCGGCGAAGGCCCGCGCGTCCATGCCCAGCGTCTGTTCCCGGTCGTAGAGGCCGAGCGTCGACCAGCGCGCCCGCTTCTGCGTGCCCCAGCCGATGTGGGAGATGGCGTAGGCCTCCGGGTCGGCGAAGGCGTCCATGTAGTCGTTCAGCAGATCGGCGTCCAAACCACCGGTGATGGCGGTGACGTAGCCCTTCTCCACCGTCATCTCGATCTGCGAGGTCAGGTAGGACTTCATCGGCAGCAGGATGTCGCCCTTGTCGAGCACGATCCGCCCGCTCGCCTGCCCCT
Organism: Azospirillum sp. UENF 312511; assembly: GCF_058780635.1. Classification (NCBI taxonomy): domain Bacteria; kingdom Pseudomonadati; phylum Pseudomonadota; class Alphaproteobacteria; order Rhodospirillales; family Azospirillaceae; genus Azospirillum; species Azospirillum sp. UENF 312511. The sequence goes on from NZ_JBSNCG010000002.1 coordinate 193,752, forward strand.
CGTTGGGGAAGGTGAAGCCGAAGCCGCTCGGCCAGTGGTCCCAGCGCCCCGGCTCGTCGACGAAGCCGTACTCCTGCACCGTCGGAAACTCCCCGATGGGCAGGCGCAGGTCGGTGCCGGCGCGCGAGGTGACGTGCATCTCCTTCGCCGCCTTCAGCAGCGCCGTGGCCTCGCCCACCGTCGCCTTGTCCTCCAGGCTGGGCAGCAGGCGGACCAGCACCTCCGGCGGTTCGACGGCGAGCAGGATCTTGGTGCCGCTCTCCAGGATCTTCATCTGCTCCGGCGAGAAGAGGAGGGTCATCAGGTCCAGCACCAGATCGCTTTCCTTCAGCGCGGCCATGGCGGCGCGGTTTCCGGTCAGCGGGGTGGTGCCGAGATAGGCGAGGCTGTCGCGGCTGTGGGCGTGCTCCGCGTTCACCGGCGGCAGGTCCAGCCGGTTGACCCGCGCGCCCAAGTTCGAGGCGGCGATCAGGGCGGTGCGCAGGGTCTGCGGATGGGTGCCGTCGCTGGTCAGGACGGTGACCACCTCCTGCGGCTTCAGCTTCGACAGGGTCAGAACATGGGTCCAGGCGCGGACCATATCGGCGTCACTGACGGGCATGATGCGTGTCCCTTTCCGGATGGGCGGTCAGACGGCGGTGCCGAGGAACGTGCCGAAGGCGCGGAAGAAGCCCTCTTCGTCGTCCCAGGGGATCATGTGGCCGGCCCCCTCGACGCGGGTGACGGCCAGCTCGGGCTGGAGCCGGCGGATTTCCGCCTCCTCCTCGGGCCGGATCACGTCGCCGCGCCCGGCGGCGATCAGCAGGGCCGGGCAGGGGATGCGCGGGAAGTCGGCGTGGATGTCGTCGGTCTGGAAGTCGTTGAAGGCGGTGACGATGGCCCGCTCGTCGCAGGTGTGCAGCCATTCGGCGCGCAGGCGGAGCTGCTCGTCCGTCCAGGTCGGGCAGAAGGGCCGCATCGCCTCCAGGTCGGCACCCTCGCGCATGAGGCGGATGGAATCGACGTACCAGGGAAGCTGCGCCGGGTAGGGGCGGCGGCCCGGCCCGGAGACCGGCGGATCGACCATGACCAGCCGCGCCGGGGCGGCGCCATGGCGGCTGACCGCGCGCAGGCCGATGCGGGCGCCCATGGAGTGGCCGACCAGCGCGTAGTCGCGCAGGCCCAGAGCCTCGGCGAAGGCCGTCACGTCGGCGGCCATGGCGTCCAGCCCGTAGTCGAGCGCGTCCGACGCCTCCGACAGGCCGCGCCCGCGCACGTCGAGCACATAGGTGTCGAAGTTGCGCCCGAAGCGCTCCGCCACGAAGCCCCAGGTGACGGCGGGGCTGGTGATGCCCGGAACGATGACGACGGGACGGGTTTTCCCCTCGCCGCCGTAGCGCAGGTAATGCTGGCGGATGCCGTTGGCGCGGACGTTCGCGCCGTAGCGGTAGGTGCTGCTGGTCATGGCATAACCCCCGCTCAGTAGGCGCCGGAGAGCAGGGCGCCGGCCCCCGGAACGCGCGTCGGCAGACCCAGCGCCTTCAGCTTGGCGTAGGTGGTGGCGACGGCGGCGCTCAGCACCGGCTTGCCGGTCATCGCCTCGACCTGCGCGATGGCGGGCAGCGACGGCATCTGGACGCAGGCCGACAGCACGACGGCGTCTACCCCGGCGGTGTCCATGCCGGCGACGATGCCCGGCAGGCGGGACGGGTCGTGGCGCCCGACCTCCAGATTGTCGGGGATTTCCAGCGCGCGCCAGTCGGCGACCTGCACGCCCTCATGCTCGATGTAATCGACCACGAGCTGCGCCAGCGGCTTCATGTAGGGGGCAACCAGGGCGATCTTCTTGGCGCCCAGCACGTGCAGCCCGTCGACGAGCGCGCCGGCGCTGGTGATGACCGGGGCCGTCCCGCCGTTCTCCGCGGTGCGCCCGTGCAGCCGCTCCTGCGAGACGCGGTGGTAGCCCTTGCCCATGCTCATGATGGCGACGAGGCAGGCGTAGCCCAGCACGTCGACGCGGGCGTCCGACAGCTCCAGCGCGCAGCGGTCGGACTCGGCGTCCATGGCGGCGAGCTCCTCCTTCTTCACCGTCTTCATGCGCATGCGGCTGGAATGGAAGGTGAAGCGGGTGCCGTGCGCCAGCGCGTGGGCGGTCAGCATCGCCGGGATTTCCGTCTCCATGGTCGTGTTGGAGCTGGGGACGATCTGGCCGATGCGATAGGTCTTGTTGGTCATGGTCGGTCCTTGGAGATGTCTTCTGGCGGCTGGCCCCCACCCCGGCCCTCCCCCGCTCTCGCGGGAGAGGGTGCCTTCTGCGAAGCGGCGGCAGTCCCCTCCACCTCGTAGAGGGGGAGGGTTAGGGAGGGGGCATCACGCCACGAGGCGCGGCTTGTCGGAGAGGTTCGGGCGGAAGGCGCGGGCGTCGTACTGGTAGACCCAGTTGGCCTGGATGCCGGTGGCCTGCGGGTTGAACAGCCCGCGCAGCCAGTACATGAAGTCGCGCTTCGCCTGGGCCAGCGGGGAGGGCAGGTGGTAGGTCCGTCCGCGCTCCCGCGCCTCCAGCTGGACGCGGCTGGTGCGGGGAAGCCGCTCCGCCTCGTAGTCGCGCAGCGCCGAGGCTACGTCGCTGCCGTGCCCCTTCAGGGATTCGGCCAGCACATAGGCGTCCTCGATCGCCATCGCCGCGCCCTGCGAGAGGAAGGGCAGCATGGGGTGTGCTGCGTCGCCCATCAGCGTGATGCGGCCCTTCGACCAGCTCGTCATCGGGTCGCGGTCGAACAGGCCCCATTTGTAGACCTGGTCCACCTTGCTGAAGAGCGTCTCCACATTGCGGTGCCAGCCGCGGAAGGCGCCGAGCATCTCCTCCTTGCTGCTGGGGGCGTTCCAGGACTCCTCCACCCACTCCTTGGTCTCGGCGACCGCCACGATGTTCACGGCCTTGCCGCCGCGCACGTAGTAGGTCACGACGTGGCTGTGCGGCCCGAACCAGAAGGAGGCGTCGGGGCTGACGTAATCCACCACCCCGCCGGTCGGCACCACGGCGCGGTAGCACATGTGGCCGGTGAAGCGCGGCGCCTCCGGCCCGAACAGGGCGGAGCGCACGACGGAGCGCACGCCGTCGGCGCCGACGATCAGGTCGGCCTCGTACTCGCTGCCGTCGCTGAAGCTGGCGACCGCCGTGCTCTTGTCCTGGCGCACGCCGGTGCAGCCAACCCCGAAATTGGCGACGCTCTCCGGGACCAGCGAGGCCAGGATGGCGTGCAGGTCGGCCCGGTGGATGTGGATGAAGGGCGCGTCGTAGAGCACCGGGCAGGTCTCGATCAGCGGCGTGCGGAAGCTCTCCCGCCCGCTGCGCCAGTTGCGCCCGACCAGCGATTGCGGCAGGAAGCCCGCGGCCAGCATCTTGTCGAGCAGACCCAGCGACTTGATGACCTTCACCGCGTTCGGCGTCATCTGGATGCCGGCGCCGATCTCGCCGAAGCCCGGCGCCCGCTCGAACAGGCGGACCTCGAAGCCGCGCTGGAGCAGGCTGCCGGCCAGCGCGACGCCGCCGATGCCGCCGCCGACGATGCCAATTCGCATGTTGGTTCGCACTCTTGCCTCCTGAAGGACGGCGACCGAGAATTGTTCGGTCGTTCGTTTAATTATTCGTGACACGGCCTTTCGCCGTCGCTGTGGCCCTCAGCCGCCCAGATAGGCGCGCAGCAGGTCGGGATCGCCGCGCAGCTCCGCCGAGGGGCGGCTGGCGGTGATGCGGCCCGTCTTCACCACATAGGCGCGGCTGGCGACGCCCAGCGCGTTGTGGATGTTCTGCTCGACCAGCAGCACGGTCACGCCGTGGGCGTTGACGGAGCGCACCACGTCGAACACCTCGTCGGCCATTTTCGGGCTGAGGCCGAGGCTGGGCTCGTCCAGCATCAGCAGCCGCGGCTCCGACATCAGCGCGCGGGCGATGGCGAGCATCTGCTGCTCGCCGCCGCTGAGCGTGCCGGCCATCTGGCGCGACCGCTCGCGCAGGCGGGGGAAGCGGTGGAAGGCCATGCCGATGCGCCGCTGCACCTCCTCGCGCGAGCGGCAGAGATAGGCGCCGAGCGCGATGTTCTCCTGCACCGTCATGTTCGGCCAGACGTGCCGTTCCTCCGGGCAGTGGGCGATGCCGGCGGCGACGATGCGGTCGGCGGGCAGGTTGGCGATCGGTTTGCCGTTCCAGACGATGGTGCCGGAGCGCGCCTTCAGCAGGCCGGAAATGGCCCGCAGGATGGTGCTCTTGCCCGCACCGTTGGCGCCGATCAGGGCGACCGTCTCGCCGGCCCGCACGTCGAGCGACACACCGTGCAGCGCGGCGGTGGAGCCGTAGGCGACGTGCAAGCCCTCCACGGCGAGGACCGGCGCGTCGGCGGCCTGCGCGATGGCGGAGGGCGAGGGGGATTCGGAGAGCAGCGTCATGCGGCGGCCTTTCCGAGATAGGCTTCGGCGACCTGCCGGTTCTCCAGGATCTCGGCCGGCCGGCCCTCGGCCAGCTTGCGGCCGAAGTTGAGGACGACGATCCGGTCGGACACCGACATGACCAGATCCATGTTGTGCTCCACGATCAGCAGCGCGTCGATGCTGCGCCCGATCAGCGTCTTCAGCACCGCGCCGAAGGTCCCGGCCTCGTGGCTGTTCAGCCCGGCGGCGGGTTCGTCGAGCATCAGCAGGCTGGGTTTGGCGGCCAGCGCCACCGCGACCTCCAGCAGGCGCAGCTCGCCGCAGGACAGCAGGTGGGCCGGGGCGTTCATGCGCTGGGCCAGACCCATCGTCTCGACGATGGCCGCGGCGCTCTCCCGCGCCTCGCGCTCGGCGCGGCGGACCGCCTCGCCGGGGAAGAAGGTGGCGAGGAGGGATTGGCGGCTGGCCATGTAATGGCCGGTCAGCACATTCTCGAAGACCGTCAGCCGCTTCATGACGTTGGTCTTCTGGAAGCTGCGGACGAGGCCGAGCCGGGCGATGGCGTGGGGCTTGCGGTTGGTGATGTCCTGCCCCTTGAAGCGCACCCGCCCGTTGCTCGGCGCGTAGAAGCCGGTCAGCATGTTGAAGCAGGTCGTCTTGCCGGCGCCGTTGGGGCCGATCAGGCCGACGATCTCGCCGGGCTCGATGTGGAAGCTGAAGTCCTTCACCGCCGTGATGCCGCCGAAGGTCATGGTCAGGTCGTCGGCGCGCAGCAGCGGCTGCCGGTCGGTGGCCGGTTCGACGGTCGGCTCGGTGGTCGGCTCGGTGGTCGCCGTCATACGGTGCGCTCCTTCGCGGCGTTGAGGGTCGGCTTGGCGGCCTGCTGCTCGCGGCGCAGGGCGATGAAGCCCATCAGGCCGTTGGGCAGGAACAGGACGATGGCCATGACGATCAGCCCGAACAGGGTGAGGCGGAGTTCCTGCACCTCGCGCAGATACTCCTCCAGCACCGTCACGATCACAGCACCGGCCAGCGGGCCGATCAGCGTGCCCTTGCCGCCCAGCAGGACCATGATGATCATCGTCGCCATGAAGGCGAAGCGGAACACCTCCGGCCCGACGAAGGAGATGTAATGGGCATAGAAGCCCCCGGCCAAACCGGCCAGGAAGGCGCCCAGCACGAAGGCCTGCATCGCCGTGCCGAAGGGATCGACGCCGATGGACTGCGCGACGTAGCGGTTCTCGCGCACCGCCACCGCCGCCCGCCCGGCGTTGGAATAGACGAAGCGGTAGGAGAGGTAGAGCGCCACCGCGGCGATGCCCAGAACGATCAGGAAGAAGCCGGCCTTGTCGGTGACCGTGACGTCCCCGAAGAGGTTCTGGCCGACGCCGGCCAGACCCATCGGGCCGTTGGTCACCGCGATCCAGTTGTTGGCGACGATGCGCAGCACCTCGGCGAAGGACAGGGTGACGATGACGAAGTAAGGGCCTTGCAGCCGCAGCGTGATCGCCCCGATGGCGAAGCCGAAGACGGCGGAGACCAGCCCGGCCAGCGGGATCGTCACCCACATCGGCATCCCCGCCTGGGTGGACAGCAGCGCCGCCGTGTAGGCGCCGGTGCCGAGAAAGGCGGTGTGGCCCAGCGAGAACTCGCCGACATAGCCGACCACCAGATTGAGGCTGCTCGCCAGCACCGCGTAGAACAGCGCCATGATGGCAAGGTGCAGGATGTACTGGTCCGTCACCGCGAAGGGCAGAAGCGCCGCCCCCGCCAGAAAGGCCAGGAGGATGTTGCGTTCCAGGGTCATGTCAGGCCCTTTCCGTGCGGATCGAGAACAGGCCCTGGGGCCGGAACAGCAGGATCAGGATGACCAGGACGAAGCCGATGACGTCCACCATGCCCATGGAGACGTAGCCGCCCCACATCGCCTCGGCGACGCCCAGCAGCAGGCCCCCGGCGATGGCCCCGGCGAAGCTGCCCATGCCGCCGAGGATCACCACGACGAAGCTCTTCAGGCTGATGAGCCCGCCGACCGACGCCTGGGCGGAGTAGATGGAGGCCAGCAGCATCCCCGACAGCGCGGCCAGCGTGCAGCCCAGCGCGAAGGTGGCGGCGTAGACGTGGCCGGTGCGGATGCCGGCCAGGCTGGCCGCCATCGGGTCCTGGAAGGTGGCGCGCATCGCCGCCCCCAGCCGGGTCCGGCGGATCAGCAGATGGGCGCCGACGATCAGCGCGATGCCGACCGCCACGGCCAGCAGGCGCAGCTTGGTCACCGCGATCGGGCCGAAGAACAGCGGCCCCTCGGCCACCGCGCCGGCCACCTTCATGGGCGCCGGGCCGACCAGCAGGAGCGTGCCGTTGACCAGGAAGATCGACAGGCCGATGGTCAGCAGGATGCCCGGCTCCTCACCCTGGCCGCGCACCCGCTCGATCAGGAAACGGTCGACCAGCCAGCCGACGGCGGCCATGAAGGCGGCGACCACGATCAGGCCGCTGAAGAAATCGAGACCCAGGTAATTGGTGACGAACCAGCCGCTGACTCCGCCCAGCATGTAGAACTCGCCATGGGCGAAGTTGACCACGCGCATCAGGCCGAAGATCAGCGTCAGACCGAGGGCGGAGAGCGCGTAGAACACGCCCATCACCAGCCCGTTGGCCAGGAACTGCGGAAAGAGATCCATGACGTTCTCGCAAAAGCAGGCCCGCACAAACGGTGCGTTGGATCGGTGCGCGCCGCGGGAGCGATGCCGTCACGGCGGCCCCGCGGCGCGTCCGCCGGTCAGTGCGGCGCGTCCACCGGGGTGGAGGCGATCACCTTCGGTTCGCCCTTCTCGATCCGCACCAGCACCGCGTCGAAGCCGTAGGCCTGGCCCTTGTCGGTGAACTTGTAGACGCCGTTCGGCGCCTCGTAGCTGGTCTTGGCGAGCGACGCCCGGATGGCCTCGGCGTCGGTGCCGCCGGCCCGCGCGATGGCCTGCCCGGCGATGTTCAGCGCGTTGTAGCCGGCGGCGCCGTACTTGCCGGGCTTGATGCCGTACTTCGCCTGATATTTCTGGACGAAGGTCTGGTTGCGCGGGGTGTCCATGCTGGAGGCGTAGGGGACGGCGGCGTGGATGCCTTCCGCGGCCTCGCCGGTCAGGTTGATGAAGTCGGCGGTGGCCCAGGAGCCGACGCCGAACACCTTGGTGTCCAGACCCATCTCGCGGATCTGCTTGACCAGGATGGAGCCGTCCTGGGTCTCCGCGGCGACGAACACGCCGTCCGGCTTGGCGGCGCGCAGCTTGGTCAGCAGCGTGAAGAAGTCGGTGGCGCCGTGGTCGAAATACTCGGTCAGCACCGTCTTGACGCCCAACGCCGTCAGGTCGCGGGAGAATTCCTCAACCCCGCCGCGGCCCCAGTCGTCGTTGACGCCGATGTAGGCGACCTTGGTCAGCTTCAGGTCGTTGGCGAGGATCTTGGCGAAGGCCTCGGCCATCAGCGCGTCCGTCTCGGCGGCGCGGAAGAAATAGGGGTTGCCCTGTTCCGTCAGGCTGGCCTTCGAGGACACGCCGGTGATCAGCGGCAGCTTGTATTTCTGGGCAACCGGCATGATCGCCGCGGTGGCGGAACTGCAGAAGGCGCCGACCAGCGTGACGACCTTGTCCTTCTGCACCAGCTTTTCGACGGCGTTGACCGAGTTGGCCGGGGTGCACTGGCCGTCCTCGACGATCAGTTCGATCTTCTTGCCGAGGACGCCCCCAGCGGCGTTCATTTCCTCGACGGCGAGCCGGGCGCCTTCCACCACGGACTTGCCGTTGTAGGCGACCGATCCGGTCAGCGGCTGGACCAGCCCGATCCTGACTGTGTCCTGCGCCTGCGCCGGAACCGACGCGGCGATGCCGGTCAACAGCAGGCCGCCCAGTACCACGTTTCTCATCTCTCCCTCCGCGTTCGACGGTGATGTCGCGATGACGGCGAATGACGATTCCCTGTCGGCGCCCCGCCGCTCTCGGCGTGGGCGCGTCGGCCCGTTGCGGGAACGCGTGCCGTCCGATACGGCAACCGTTCCCGTGTTTTATTATACGGCCAATTAATTATGCAGGGATGCTAACGGTCGCGTCGCGGCGCTGTCAATCGCTTTTCCGACGAAGACGGTTGGGGATTTTTCGTGGGGATTTTCCGGGGAGAGGTTTCGCGCCCGCTCGGCGCGCTCCTCAGCGGAGCGCGTCGAGCGTGTCGGCGTTGGGGCAGAACAGCGCGTGCTCCGGCTGCGTGCAGCCCTCGGCGAGCAGATGGCGGCAGGTGCGGGCGCTGCGGCAGAGCGCGCAGACGCGCTGCAGGTCGTTCATCAGGTCGGGGCGGTCCTGTTCCACCGCGGCGCCGTCAACGCCGTGCAGCGCCATCGCGGCGGGCAGCAGCGCGCCGACATGGCCGGCGCGCAGCACGGCTGGCGCGGTCAGGTCGGTCAGGCCGGCGTCGGCCAGCACGCGGTCGCGGTCGTGCGGCGCCAGTGCCTGAAGCGCGTCCAGGGACCGCGCGCCGCGCCAGCCGCGCAGGAGTTTCGCGCACAGGCCCTCATGCGGCGCGGGGGCGGGGGTGGTCATGGGAGTCTCCGAAGCTGGTTATTAATCGTTCGATTAATATTTGCCATCGGAGCGCCCGGCGCCTTGATGTGGATCAGCCGCGCCCGGTTTTTATCACGGGGACGGCCGCGTTCCGACGCAGCGCACGGCGTAGCGCCGGAAGCCGAAGCCGGACTCGCCTTCGCACCGCTCGACCACGAAGGCTGCGCGCATCGTGACGACGCGGCTTCCCATGGCGAGCGGGGTGTCGTGCGCCAGTTCCAGCATCATGCGCTGCTGGCGCTGCGGGTGGGACAGCAGCAGGGCGCGGGCCTTGCCCAGCCGCCGCCCCTCGGCGTCGCGGCAGCGGGCCGGGACCTCGAACATCCAGAAGGCGAGCGCGGCTTCGGACATGGGCGGAGTCCTCGTGGGATGGAGAGGTGTTCGGGTGCCGACGGTGCCCCCTCCCTAACCCTCCCCCTCTATGAGGTGGAGGGGACTGCCGCCGCTTCGCAGAAGGCACCCTCTCCCTCGTAGAGGGGGAGGGCCGGGGTGGGGGCACCGCCGCGTTACGCCGCCAGCGGAATCGGCTTCGGCAGCAGCGGGCTGTCCACCTCCTGCACCACGCCGTCGCGCAGCGAGAAGGCCGGGACGATCATCTCCGGCGCGGTCACCCGCTCGCCGCTGTTGTCGCTGAGCTGCCAGCGGCCGGCCTTGACCTCCAGAACCGCCACGTCGGCGGCCATGCCCGGAGTCAGCGCGCCGATCTCGTCGGCCATGCCCAGCATGGCGGCGGGGTTGCTGGTCACCGTCTTCAGCACGTCGCCCAGCGCCATGCCAAGAGTCAGCAGTTCGGTCATCGCGTGGGTCAGGCTGAAGGGGGCGACGCCGTAGAAGGGGTTGGCCTCGCGCTCGCCGCCGGCGCCTACCGTCGGGGCCTTCACGTTGTAGCCGTGCAGGTCGGCGCCCAGCGTGTAGGGCAGGATGCCCGCCGCCAGCGTCCGCCGCGCCATCTCGAAGCTGAAGTGCGAGCCGTGGCCGACGTCCACGGTCAGGCCGCGCTCCAGCGCCTTGTAGATGACCGGGTGTACCTCGCCGGTGCGGGTGGAGATGAAGCCGCCGGGATGCCGGGTGAAGGGGTGGGCCAGGATGTCGCGCGAATCCAGCAGCGGGACCAGCTCCTCCACCAGCATGTCGGGATCGACGGCCTCGCCGCCCTCCACCTCCGGCCAGAGCTGGCCGAGATGCACGTAGAGCGGCACGCCGATGCCGTCGGCGATGCGCTTGGCCTGCTTGATGACGTCCAAGCCCCAGCGCGAGGCGCCGCCGACCTCCGCGTGGGCCTTGATGCCCTTCACGATGTCGCGGTTCTCGCGCCCGACGCGGATGGTGGCGTCCACATCGACGCAATCCGGACGGTAGAGCTGCGGGTAATAGTGCCCCTCCAGCCCGCCGACCAGATAGGCCGACAGGAAGCACAGCGTGCGCGAGCGCGCCGGCTCGGCGATGAAGCGGCGGAAGGCCGGCAGGGTCATCAGGCTCGGCCCGCCCTGGTCGACCAGCGTTGACACGCCGGAGCGCACGCCCACCATGTCCGGGTTCAGCCCGAAGCGCCCGGTCACCTTCTCGAAGACGTGCGCGTGGGTGTCGATCAGGCCCGGCGTCACGAGCTTTCCGGAGACATCGAGGATGGTGTCGGCGGCATCGTCGGGCAGCCGTTCTGCCACCGCCGCGATGCGGCCCTTCGCGACCGCCAGATCGCCGACCAGATCCAGCCCGTTGGCCGGATCGAGAATCCGTCCGCCGCGGAGCACGAGGTCGAACGTGTGCGTCTCTGACATAACCCACCTTCTTGCGCTGATTTTTATCTGGCGGTCCTTTCAGCAAGCGTCATGCCAGGGCGGGGGGGAGTCGCCGGGGCGCACAAAACTTCAGCACACTGACGAATGACCGTCCGTTGGGCATTTGGTGGTCAAAATACGCACAATACGGCATACCACGGCATGCGCCCGCCGCCCGTCGGTGCCCGATTTTCCGCAGCATGCTGATGATTCACGGCGCAGCGGCGCGGCGTGGCACCCTGCCACCAATTTGTGCACGAACACAGAAGTCGAGGCGGAAATAAGGGGTTTCCAGGGGCTCCTGGGGTGGTCCGCTGTCGCCGCGCCGGGGCATGCACGAGCTCTTCACGAGCATCATCATATCGTCAGTATGCTGATGAATGCCCGCGCAGCAGGCAGAGGTTGCGCAGGAATGAAGCGGAAAGCCGGCCCGCTCGGAAGTCACAATTATTTGTTGTTTCTCAAATGGATGCTGGTCGTTTTCCGGCAGCCGCGTGGCCCCTCCATCCATCCGTTTGCCCAACATTAGGGCGATTTTCGGCCTTGGCGCCACGCCGCGCCCTCCTTCCCACCGAACCGAAATGCGCAGTGTTCTGCCGGTTGGCACGGCGTTCGCAAAGGGATGGGAAACCAACGGAAAAAGTCGGATATCCATAAAAATGAGAGGGTTTCTGCAGATGCGGCGGGACGTCCCGTGACCGGGCTGGGGATCGCGGCGGTGCCGCAGCTTCCCATCCTCGGCGGCGGGCTGCTGCTGGCCGGCGGCTTCGCCGGGCTGGCGGCCGGCATGATGGGGGTGGGCGGCGGCATCGTGATCGTGCCGGTGCTCTATCACCTGTTCACCGCGCTGGGCGTGGACGAGGCCGTGCGCATGCACGTCGCGGTCGGCACCTCGCTCGCCACCATCATCGCCACCTCGCTCACCTCCCTGCGCGCCCATCGGCGGCGCGGCGCCGTGGACGGCGAGCTGCTGCGCGCCTGGGGGCCGGCGATCTTCCTCGGCGTGCTGGCGGGAACGGCGGTGGCCGGCGTGGTGCGCGGCCCGGTGCTGACGGCGGTGTTCGCCGGGATGGCGGTCCTGGTCACGCTGCACATGCTGTTCGGCAAGCCCGAGTGGCGCATCGCCGACGGGCTGCCGAGCGGCGCGCCGCGCCAGGGGCTGGCCGGCGGCATCGGCATGATGTCGGCGATGATGGGCATCGGCGGCGGCACGCTCAGCGTCCCCATCCTCACCCTGTTCGGCTACCCGATCCACCGCGCGGTCGGCACGGCGGCGGCGCTCGGCTTCATCATTGGTGTGCCGGGAACGGTGGGCTTCGTGCTGACCGGCTGGAACGTGCCGGGCCGCCCGGATTTCAGCCTGGGCTACGTCAACCTGCTGGGGCTGGCGCTGATCCTGCCGGCCTCCATGGCGATGGCGCCGCTCGGCGCGCGGCTCGCCCACAGCCTCGACACCCGCGTCCTGCGCCGCGTCTTCGCCCTGTTCCTCGGGCTGACCGCGGCGCGGATGATCTACGGCCTTCTTCCCTGAGGTTCCCATGCTGAACACGCCGCGCAGCCGCCGGGGAATGGTCACCTCCCCGCACCATCTCGCCAGCCAAGCCGGCCTCCAGATCCTGCGCGACGGCGGCACCGCCGTCGAGGCGGCGGTCGCGGTCGCCGCGGCGCTGGCCGTCGTCTACCCGCACATGACCGGCATCGGCGGCGACGGCTTCTGGCTGATCGCCGAGCCGGGACGCGACCCCGTCGCCATCGACGCCTGCGGCGGGGCGGGCAAGGCCGTCTCGCTCGACCTCTACCGGCGCCACGGCCACGCCACCGTGCCCTGGCGCGGGCCGCTGGCGGCGAACACGGTCGCCGGCACCATCGACGGCTGGCGCGAGGCGCTGGCCGTCAGCGCCGGCTGGGCCGAGCCGCTGCCGCTCGCCCGCATCCTGGACGAGGCCATCACCCACGCCGAGCAGGGCATCCCGGTGACCGCCAGCCAGGAAGGGCTGACCTGTCAGAAGCTGCACGAGCTGAAGGACGTTCCCGGCTTCGCCGGCACCTTCCTGCCGGGCGGCGCCGTGCCGCTGGAGGGCTCCACGCTGAAGCAGCCGGCGCTGGCCGCCACGCTGCGCCGGCTGGCGGCGGAGGGGCTGGAGAGCTTCTACCGCGGGCCGCTCGCCGCCTCCATCGCGGCGGATTTGCAGCGCGCCGGCGCGCCGGTGGACGCGGCGGATCTCGCGGCCCACGCGGCGCACCGCCGACCGGCCCTGTCGGTCGGCGTGCGCGGGGCGCGGCTGTTCAACCACCCGCCGCCGACGCAGGGTCTGGCCTCGCTGATGATCCTCGCGCTGTTCGACCGGCTGGGCGTGACGGAGGGCGAGGGCTTCGACCACATCCACGGGCTGATCGAGGCGACCAAGCAGGCCTTCCTGGTCCGCGACCGCGAGGTCGGCGACCCGGCCTACATGGGGCGGGAGGCGCAGAGCTTCCTCGACGACGCGGTGCTGGATGGGCTGGCGGCGACCATCGACCGCGCCCGCGCGCTGCCCTGGCCGCATGTCACCAAGCCCGGCGACACGGTGTGGCTGGGTGTGATCGACGGCCAGGGCCGCGCCGTCAGCATGATCCAGAGCGTCTATTTCGAATTCGGCTCCGGCCTCGTCCTGCCGGAGACTGGCATCACCTGGCAGAACCGCGGCGCCTCCTTCCGACTGGCGGAGGAAGGCTGGAACGCGCTGGTGCCGGGCCGCAAGCCCTTCCACACGCTGAACCCGGCGATGGCCCGCTTCGACGACGGGCGCAGCATGGTCTACGGCACCATGGGCGGGGAGGGGCAGCCGCAGACGCAGGCCGCCGTCTTCTCCCGCTACGCGATGTTCGGGCAGGGCCTGCAGGCCGCCGTCACGGCGCCGCGCTGGCTGCTCGGCCGCACCTGGGGCGAGGACAGCGTGACGCTGAAGCTGGAAAGCCGCTTCGACCCCGCCCTGGTCGCCGCCCTGCGCGACGCCGGGCACACGGTCGAACTGCTCGATCCGTACACGAGCACCATGGGGCATGCGGGCGCCATCGTCCGCCATGCCGACGGAACGCTGGAGGGGGCGACCGATCCCCGCAGCGACGGCGCGGTCGCTGCCTGGTGAGTGCCATTGGGTGAACACCACCAAGTGACCGCTGCTTACTGACGGTTCAAATCAAAAAGAGGGGGCTAGACGACATGCGGACGATGAAGACCACGGCGTTGCTGCTGAGCGCCGCGCTGCTGGCGCCGGGCGTGGCCTTTGCGCAGGAGACGATCAAGATCGGCGTGACCCAGCCGCTGACCGGCGCGGTCGCCGCGTCGGGCAACTACGTCGCCAACGGCGCGCGGGTGGCGGAGGAGGTCGTGAACGCCAACGGCGGCGTTCTCGGCAAGAAGATCCAGCTGATCATCGAGGACAACAAGAGCAACCCGAAGGAGGCCGTCGCCTCCGCCGAGAAGCTGATCGTGCGCGACAAGGTCCCGGTGCTGATGGGCGCTTGGAGTTCCACCTTCACCCTGGCGGTGATGCCGAAGCTGGTGGAATACGGCGTGCCGATGGTGGTGGAGACCTCCTCCTCGACCAAGATCACCACCTCGGGCAACCCGTGGGTGTTCCGCATCGCCCCGACCTCCGCCATGGAGGCCAAGTCCTTCGCGGAGAAGCTGGACCACTTCCAGCCGGCCATCCAGAAGGCCGATTTCCTGGCGGTGAACAACGACTTCGGCCGCGGCTCGGCGGACGAGTTCCGCAAGATGCTCCAGGCCAAGGGCGTCAAGATCGGCGTCACCGAGACGATGGCGCCGGAGGCCACCGACCTGTCGGCACAGCTCTCCAGCATCAAGCAGTCGGGCGGCGACACGCTGTTCGTCACCACCGGCGTCGAGCAGATCACCCTGATCCTGAAGCAGGCGGCGGAGCTGCGCCTGCCGCACCGGGTCATCACCAACGGCGGCTCCTCCTCCCCCGACCAGCTCATCGCGCAGGCGGGTGCCGCAGCGGACGGCGGCTACTTCACGCTGTTCTTCGCCCCCTGGTTCCCGGAGAAGGCGGTGCACCCGACGGTCGCCAAGACCTTCGTCGATGGCTGGAACAAGAAGGGCTACGACTTCGCCGGCCTGACCGAGGGCTACCGCGGCTATGACGGCATCATGACCATCGTGGAAGCCATCAAGAAGGCCGGCAAGGCCGAGCCGCAGGCCATCCGCGACGCGCTGTGGACCGTCAAGCTGGACGGCGTGAACGGCGACATCGCCTTCAAGAAGGACGGCCCGGAGGGCAAGGAGAGCGGCCAGAACGAGGCCAACGTCTACGTCGTCCAGGTGAAGGACGGCAAGGTGACGATGCCGTAAGGCCCTCCTTTCAAACGCCCGCGCCGAAGGCGTGGGAAGGGTGAGGGTACCGGCAAGGATCAGCGCCTCGATCCTCGGGCGACCCTCACCCGGCTCTCAGCGGATGCCATAGGCATCCGCCTGTCGCCGTCAGCGCTGGCTTTCAGCCAGCGCGAGAGGCGCCTTCGGCGCCACCCTCTCCCGGGACGGAAGAGGGGAAGTAAGGAGACACGCGGTGGAAGCGCATCTGCAGCACCTTTTGAACGCCGTGGTCCTGGGGGGACCTACGCGCTGCTGGGAATCGGCCTGACGCTGATCTTCGGCATCATGCGCGTGGTCAACTTCACCCATGGCGAGCTTTACACCTTCGGCGCCTACATGGCCTACATGCTGGCCGGGATGATGGGGCTGAACTTCTTCATGTCCCTGGCGATGGCAGCATTGCTGGGCATGGCGCTGGGCGCGCTGATCGAATTCACGCTGCTGCGGCCGCTGAAGGGCGCCGACATCGACACCACCATGCTGGTGATGATTGGCGCCGGCATCGCCATGCAGGCCGGCGAGCAGCTGGTCTGGGGCGGTGTCGCGAAGTCCGTGCCCAGCCCCTTCCCGACCGAGCCGGTGGTGCTGGGGTCGGTGTCGGTGGGCATGAACCGGCTGTTCGTCCTGGGCGTGGCGCTGCTGCTGCTGGGCGGCTTCTACCTGCTCATCAACCGGACCAAGCTCGGCGTGGCCATGCGCGCCACCTTCCAGGACCCGGACACGGCGGCGCTGATGGGCGTCAACCGCGGGCTGATGTACACGCTGACCTTCGCGCTCGGCTCCGGCCTCGCCGCCACGGCGGGGGCGCTGCTCGGCCCGATCTTCGTGGTCACGCCGACCATGGGCGATCTGGTGGCGCTGAAGGCCTTCGCCATCGTCATCCTGGGCGGGCTGGGCAACATCCCCGGCGCCACCATCGGCGGCTTCGTCCTGGCGCTCGCCGAGGAGTTCGGCGCCGGCTATCTGTCGTCGGGCTACCGCGACGCCATGGGCTTCCTGCTGATCATCGCCGTGCTGATCGTGCGGCCCCAGGGTCTCTTCGCCATGAAGGAGCGGATCGGATGACGACGCGTCTCCTCCCCTGGTTGTTCGTCCTATTCATGGCGGTCGGGCCGCTGTGGCTGGGCGACCAGTACATCCTCTACGTCCTGACCTCGACCGGCATCTTCATCATCGGGGCGATGAGCCTGAACCTGCTGCTCGGCTACACCGGGCAGCTCAGCCTCGGCCACATCGCCTTCTTCGGCATCGGGGCCTACACCAGCGCGCTGCTGTCGCTGGGCTTCGACCTCGATCTCGGCGGGGCGGAACCCTTCGTGCTGGGGCCGCAGCCGGTGTGGGTCGCCTTCCTCGGCGGCATCCTGATGGCGGCGCTGTTCGGCTTCCTGATCGGCAAGCTCGCCTTTCGGGTGCGCGGGGCCTACTTCGTCATCGTCACCATCAGCTTCGCCCAGGTCATGCGCATGGTCGCGCTGAACTGGGTGGACCTGACCGAGGGGCCGATGGCGCTGAACAACATCCCGCCGCTGTCGGTGTGGCTGCCGTGGGACGGGGTGCTCCCGCTCTACAAGAAGGAATACAATTACCTTCTGGTGCTGGCGGTTGCGGTGGTCTGCTTCCTGGTGATCCAGCGGCTGGTGCAGTCGCGGGTCGGCCGGGCGCTGGTGGCGCTGCGCGAGAACGAGTCGCTGGCGCGCTCCGTCGGGATCGACGTGACGCGCTATCTGGTCGTCGCCACGGTGATCGCGGCGGGCATGGCCGGTGCCGCGGGCGGGCTCTACACCCATTACATCCGCATCGTCGATCCGGACGTCTTCATGTTCATCTACACGGTGACCATGGTCATCATGGTGGTGACGGGCGGCAAGGGCACGCTGGCCGGTCCGATCGTCGGCGGCCTCGCCTTCGGCATCCTGCCCGAGGTGCTGCGCGAGGTGGCGCGGCCCGAGGTGCAGTGGATCATCTACGGCGTCGCCATGATCGTGGTCGTCTTCTTCCTGCCGCAGGGCATCGTTCCGGCGGTGAAGAACTGGTTCGCCGGCCGCCGCAAGCGCGTCGCCGGGACGGCGCTTGGCCTGCGCAAGGAGACCTCGGCATGAGCTTCGCGTTCGACGAATCCGCCGCGCCGATCCTGGCCGCGCCAATCCTTGAGGTGCGCGAGGTCGCCGTGCACTTCAGCGGCCTGATCGCCATCGCCTCGATGAGCTTCGCCGTGCCGGAGGGGGAGATCGTCAGCCTGATCGGCCCCAACGGGGCGGGCAAGACGACCGCCTTCAACGTCATCACCGGCTTCCTGAAGCCGACCGGCGGCAAGGTGCTGTTCCGCGGCACCGACCTGACGCGCCTGTCCTCCAACCGCATCGCGGGCCTGGGCGTCGTGCGCACCTTCCAGCGCACCAGCATCTTCGCCGGCTGCACCGTCTTCGACAATGTGCTGACCGGGATGCACCGGCAGGGCCGGGCGGAGACCTGGGGCGCCTTGCTGCGGCTCGCCTCCGTGCGGGCGGAGACGGAGCGGATGCGGGCGGCGGTGGCCGAGATCCTGGCCTTCGTCGGGCTGTCGCACCGCGCCGATGAGCTGGCCGGCAACCTCGCCTACGGCGAGCAGCGGTTGCTCGGCATCGCCATCGCGCTGGCCGCCGATCCGAAGCTGCTGCTGCTGGACGAGCCCGCCGCCGGGCTGAACCCGTCGGAAACGGAGGCCTTCATGGGCGTCGTCCAGCGCATCCGCGACCGCGGCGTGACCATCCTGCTGGTCGAGCACGACATGCGCATGGTCATGACCATCTCCGACCGCGTGGTGGTGCTGAACCATGGGCGCATCATCGCGGAAGGCCCGCCGGAGGTCATTCGCGCCAACCCGGACGTGATCCAGGCCTATCTGGGCCAGGGGGTGAAGCATGCTAAAGGTTGAGGGGATCACCGTCTGCTACGGCCAGATCCCGGCGCTCCGCAACGTCTCGCTGACGGTGGAGGAGGGGGAGCTGGTCACCCTGATCGGCGCCAACGGCGCCGGCAAGACCACCACGCTGCGCGCCATCAGCGGCCTGCTGCCGCTGGCCTCGGGCCGCATCACCTTCGAGGGGCGGGAGATCGGCAACGCCGCGCCCCGCACGGTGCTGGCGCTGGGCGTGGCGCACTGTCCGGAGGGGCGGCGCGTCTTCCCCCACCTGACCGTGCGCGAGAATCTGGAGATGGGCGCCTATCTGCGCCGCGACCATCAGGCGGTGGCGCAGGACATGGAGCGGCTGTTCCACCGCTTCCCCCGCCTGAAGGAGCGGCTGAACCAGCCCGCCGGCACCATGTCGGGCGGCGAGCAGCAGATGCTGGCCATCGCGCGGGCGCTGATGTCGCGCCCGAAGATCGTGCTGTTCGACGAGCCGTCGCTCGGCCTCGCCCCCAACCTCGTGGAGCGCACCTTCGAGATCGTGTCGGACATCCGCCGGGAAGGGACCACTGTGCTGATGGTCGAGCAGAACGCCTACGCCGCGCTCGACATGTGCGACCGCGCCTATCTGCTGGAAAGCGGGCAGGTGATGGAGCAGGGCACGGGGCAGGCCATGCTCGCCAACGACCACATCCAGCGCGCCTATCTGGGCGGTTAAGCAAGAAACGAGAGGGTCAGGGAATGGGAGAGGTTAGCACCGCTGGATCGGGCGCCGGTTCCGGTGTCGGCGCGCGGGTTCGCCGCAAGGAGGACGACCGGCTGCTGCGCGGG
This sequence comes from Azospirillum sp. UENF 312511, assembly GCF_058780635.1. Classification (NCBI taxonomy): domain Bacteria; kingdom Pseudomonadati; phylum Pseudomonadota; class Alphaproteobacteria; order Rhodospirillales; family Azospirillaceae; genus Azospirillum; species Azospirillum sp. UENF 312511. The sequence goes on from NZ_JBSNCG010000002.1 coordinate 212,637, forward strand.
CGGGGCCGCTTCGTCGGCGACATCGCCCTGGTCGGCATGAAGGAATTGGCCTTCGTGCGCAGCCCGGTCGCCCACGCCACCATCACCGGCATCGAGATCCCGGAGGAGCACCGCGGCGCCGTCTTCACCTGGGCGGATCTGGCGGCGGGCGGCGTCAAGCCGATCCGCGCCGTCTCGGGCCTGCCCGGCTTCAAGGTGTCGGAGCAGCCGGCGCTGGCCGACGGCAAGGTGCGCTTCGTCGGCGAGCCGGTGGCCGTCTGCGTCGCCGCCACCCGCGCCGAGGCCGAGGACATCGCGGCGTCCGTCTTCGTCGACTACGCCGAGCTGCCGGTGAATGCCGACATGCTGGAGGCGGTGACGCCGGGCGCGCCGAAGGTGCACGACCACTGGCCGGACAACGTCTTCCTGGAGACCAACGTCGGCGGCAACATCGCGGAGATCGCCGCCACCGCCCCGGTGAAGGTGTCGCGGACCATCCGAACGGCGCGCCAGTGCATGGTGCCGCTGGAGGGCAAGGGCGTGGTCGCCCATTGGGACCGCCATGTCGAACAGCTCGTCCTGACCACCTCGACCCAGATGCCGCACATCGTGCGCGCCGGCCTGTCGGAATGCCTGGGCCTCGACCAGGGGCTGATCCGCGTGGTGGCGCCGGACGTCGGTGGCGGCTTCGGCTGGAAGGGTCTGCTCCAGCCCGAGGAGATCGTGGCCGCCTGGATCGCCATGCGGCTCGACCGCCCCGTCCGCTGGACCGAGGACCGGCGGGAGCATCTGGTCGCCGCTGCCAACGCCCGCGAGCACCATTACGAGATCACCGCCTACGCCGACGCGCGCGGGCGGCTGCTGGGCATCGAGGCCGACGCCTGGGTCGATGCCGGGGCTTATTCCGTCTATCCCTTCTCGGCCTGCTTGGAGGCCGCACAGGTCGGCAGCATCCTGCCCGGCCCCTACGACTTCGCGCATTACCGCTGCCGCACCTTCTCAGTCTGCACCAACAAGCCGCCGATCGTCCCCTACCGCGGCGTGGCGCGCACCGGCGTGTGCTTCGCCATGGAGCAGATGATCGACGCCGTGGCCGACGCCGTCGGGCGGGAGCCGTGGCAGGTGCGGCTGGAAAACCTCGTCCCGCCGGAGAAGATGCCCTTCGACAACGTGACGAGGAAGCATTTCGACAGCGGCGACTATCCCGAATCCGTCCGCCGCGCCGTCGCCGCCATCGAACTTGAGGGCTGGCGCGCCCGCCAGAAGGCCGGGGAGGCGGATGGTCGGCTGATCGGCGTCGGCTTCGCCACCTATTGCGAGCAGTCGGCCCACGGCACCGCCGTCTATCACGGCTGGGGCATTCCCATGGTGCCGGGGCACGAGCAGGCGCAGGCCCGCATCACCCCGGATGGCGGGCTGGAGCTGCGCGTCGGCGTGCAGTCGCACGGCCAGAGCATGGAGACCACCTTCGCCCAGGTCGCGCACGAGGTGCTGGGCATCCCGCTGGAGAAGATCAAGCTGGTGCACGGCGACACCGGCCTGACGCCCTATTCGACGGGCACCTGGGGGTCGCGCAGCATGGTCATGGCCGGCGGCGCCGTCGCCACCGCCTGCCGCACGCTTGCCGAGCGGCTGCGCAAGATCGGCGCGCACCTGATGCAGGCCGGGCCGGACGGGGTGGTTCTGGACGGCGGGTCGGTGAAGGCCGGGGCCGCCGCGGTGACCATCCGCGAGATCGCCCACACCTGGTACCGCGCGCCGCAGCTCCTCCCCGCCGACGTGGACCGCGGCGGGCTGGAGGTCACCGCCGGCTACAAGCCGGGCAGCGACCACGGCACCTTCTCCTACGCCACCCACGCCGTGGCGGTGGCCGTGGACCCGGAGATCGGGCAGGTCGAAATCCTCGACTACGTGGTGGTCGAGGACGCCGGGACCATGGTCAACCCGATGGTCGTCGACGGCCAGATCTACGGCGGCGTCGCCCAGGGCGTCGGCACCGCGCTTTACGAGCGGATGCCCTACGACGCGGAGGGCCAGCCGCTCGCCTCCACCTTCGCGGATTACCTGATCCCCGGATTCACCGAGGTCCCGCACGTGAGGATCATCCACATGCTGACGCCTTCGCCCTACACCGAGTTCGGCGTGAAGGGCATCGGCGAGGGCGGCGCCATCGCCCCGCCGGCCGCGATTTGCAACGCCATCAACGACGCGCTGAAGCCGCTGGGAGTCATCGTGACGAACGCACCGATGACCCCGGAGGTCATTCTCTCCGCCATTGCGGGCAAGCGGGGTGCGGCATGAAGGCGGTCGATTTCGACTACGCCCAGCCGGCGACGCTGGACGCGGCGCTGGAACTTCTGGCGCGCGAGGACGTGATGGTGCGGCCGGTGGCCGGCTCCCAGTCGCTCGGCCCCATGCTGAACCTGCGGCTGGCCCAGCCGGAGCTGCTGGTGGACATCACCCGCATCGCCGAGCTTCAAACGATCCGCCAGGAGGGCGACCGGCTGGTCATCGGGGCCTGCGTCACCCACGCGCGGCTGGAGGACGGCGACTATCCGGACGTGACGCGCGGTGTCCTGCCATCCGTGGCGGCGGTGATCGCCTACCGCGCGGTGCGCAACCGCGGCACCATCGGCGGCAGCCTCGCCCACGCCGACCCGGCGGCGGACTGGGTGAACGTGTTGACCGCGCTCGGCGCGGACGTGGTGATCGCCGGCACGGGCGGACGGCGCAACGTGCCGATGACCGACTTTATCCTGGGTGTCTTCGAAACGGCCCTGCAACCGGGCGAGATCGTCGCGGAAATCCGTGTGCCCGCCCTGTCCGAGCGGGCGCGCTGGGGCTATTACAAGGTCTGCCGCAAGACCGGCGAGTTCTCCCACGCCACCGGCGCGGTGCTGATCGACCCGGCCCGTGGCGTCCAGCGCTGCGTCGTCGGTGCGACCTCCGGCAAGCCGGTGGTGATCGACGGCCCCGCCCTGTTCGCGGACGGCTGCACGGAAGCGGCGATGGCCGCCCATCTCGCCGGCAGCCCCGCCGCGGACGACCCCATCGCCCTTCGGACCCACACCGTCGCGCTGAAGCGCGCCATCGCGCAGGTGATGTCATGAGCGCCCACGCCAAAACCATTTCCCTGACCGTCAACGGCACGCGGGTCGAGGCCAGCGTGCCGCCGCGCCAGCATCTCGGCGACTTCCTGCGCGAGCGGGAGCTGCTGACCGGCACCCATCTGGGCTGCGAGCACGGCGTGTGCGGCGCCTGCACCATCCTGATCGACGGCGAGCCGGCGCGCTCCTGCATCACCTTCGCGGTGGCCTGCGACGGGCGGTCCATCACTACGGTGGAGGGGCTGGATGACGACCCCGTCGCCGCGGAGCTGCGCGAGGCCTTCTCGGCCGAGCACGGGCTCCAGTGCGGCTTCTGCACGCCAGGGATGCTGGTGGCGGCGCGTGACGTGGTGCTGCGCTGCCCGGACGCCGACAACCCGGCGATCCGCACGGCGATGAGCGGCAACCTGTGCCGCTGCACCGGCTATGTCGGGATCGTCAACGCCATCCGCCGCGTCATCGACGCGCGCAACACGAACGCGGGGTAAGCCCATGCCGACCATGACCCAGACCCTTGCCGTCAACTTCCCGCGCGCCCGCGTCTGGCCGCTGCTCGGCGACGTGGAGCAGGTGATCGCTTGCATGCCCGGCGCTTCGCTGACCAAGCCGCGCGAGGGCGACCGGATCTTCGGGCAGATGCGCGTGAAGCTCGGCCCCATCGCCGCCGCCTTCGTGGGCGAGGGCACGCTGACGATGGACGAGGCGACCCACACCGGCGTCATCCACGGCCAGGGAACCGACCCCAAGAACAACTCCCGCGCCAAGGCCGACGTGACCTTCGCCGTTGTGGAGGAGGGGCCGGTGACGCGCATCGACCTGACCGTCGATTTCACGCTGACCGGCGTTCTGGCCCAGTTCAGCCGCGGCGCCATCGTGCAGGAGATCGCCAACCGCCTGACCGCCGAATTCGCCCGCAACCTGGAAGCCAAGCTCGCCGCGACCGCACCGGTGGCGGAGGTGGCGGCGGCTGCGTCGTCTGACGTGGTGGCCGCTCCGGCCCCGGAACCCGCTCCCGAGCCCGCCAAGGAATTGAACGCTGGCAATCTGCTGTGGAGCATGTTGAAGGATTGGTTGCGCAAGCTCTTTTCCAACCCTCTCCCCTCTGGGGAGAGGGTGGCCCGGAGGGCCGGTGAGGGGGATGCGCGCGGCGGTGCGTCCGGCAAAAGCGCAACCCCCTCACCCTGACCCTCTCCCCGCTGTCGGCGGACCAAAGGTCCGCCTGCCGCGTCAGCGCAAACTTCGTTTGCGCGTGAGCGGAGGGGAGAGGGGATTTTGGAATTCTGACGAGACCCAAACCCGCATCATGCCGAACGACCCCCTGAACGCCTTCGTCCCCTACGGCCGGACCGAGGTCGCCGGAGCCGCAAGCGGCCCGCTGGCCGGGCTGCGCTTCGCGGTGAAGGACCTGTTCCACATCGCCGGCCTTCCCACCGGGGCCGGCAACCCGGACTGGCTGCGCACCCACGAAGTCCCACAGGAGACCGCGCCCGCCGTGCAGCGCCTGCTCGACGCCGGGGCGCGCGTTGCCGGCAAGACGCTGACCGACGAGCTGGCCTGGAGCCTGGCCGGCGAGAACGCCCATTATGGCACCCCGGAAAACCCGCAGGCGCCGGGCCGCATCCCCGGCGGTTCCTCCAGCGGGTCGGCCTCCGCGGTGGCGGGCGGGGCGGTGGACTTCGCCATCGGGACGGACACCGGCGGGTCGGTCCGCCTGCCGGCGAGCTACTGCGGCCTCTACGGCATCCGGCCCACCCACGGGGCGGTTCCGCTGGACGGCTCCGTGCCGTTGGCGCCGAGCTTCGACACGGTGGGCTGGTTCGCGTGGGAGGCGGCGCTGCTCCGCCGCGTCGGGGCGGTGCTGCTGCCGTCGTCCACTCTGGGACCCGATCTGGCCTTCCGCCGCCTGCTGGTCGCCGAGGACGCCTTCGCCATCGCGGGGGAGGCGGTGCGCGCCGCCCTCACCCCGGCCTTGGACCGGCTGCGCGAGCGGTTCGGGGGTGCGGAGACCGTGACACTGGCCCCGGAGGGGCTGGAGCAATGGCGTCCGGTCTTCCAGACGCTCCAGGCCGCCGAAGCCTGGGCGGCGCACGGCGCCTGGATCACGGCGACGAAACCGACCTTCGGGCCGGGGGTGCGCGACCGCTTCGCCGCGGCGGCGACGCTCGACCCTGCCCTGGCCCGTGCGGCGGCGGAGACACGGGCTGGCATCCGGCGGCGGATGGACGGCCTGTTGGGGACGGACGGGCTGATCGTCCTGCCCAGCGCGCCGGGCATCGCGCCGCTGCGCGGCTCGTCGGGGGCGGCGGTGGACGCGGAGCGCGGGCGGGCGCTGGCGATCCTCTGCCCCGCCGGTCTGGCTGGCCTGCCGCAACTCTCCATTCCCGCGGCGCGGCTCCAGGGCTGCCCGCTCGGCCTGTCGCTGATCGGGCCGCGCGGCAGCGATTCGACGCTTCTGTCCATTGCCGAGGAACTGTTCGCATGACGCTTGAAATCAACATCCCCGAGGTGGTGGCCGAGGTCACCGCCGCCTTCGAGCGCTACGAGCGCGCGCTGACCGGCAACGACGTAGCGGTCCTGGACGAGCTGTTCTGGAACCACCCGGCGACCCTGCGCTACGGCGTGGGCGAGAACCTGTACGGCTACGACGCCATCGCCGCCTTCCGCCAGGGCCGCCCCGCGGCGGGGCTGGACCGGGTGTTGCGCAACACCGTCATCACCACCTATGGCCGCGACATGGCGACCGCCAACACCGAGTTCACGCGCCCGTCCACCGAGCGCGTCGGGCGGCAGAGCCACACCTGGGTCCGCATGCCGGAGGGCTGGCGGATCGTCGCCGCGCATGTGTCGCTGATGGGCTAGACGTTGCGGCCATCCGGCCCGGTTGCCGATCCTCCGGCCCGCCGCCATCCTCTCTCTGTTCGCCGCTTTCCCAAACCCGCTCCGACGGACCGCCCGCGATGACATTAGACGACCCCCTGATCGAAGAGGCGTACCGCGTCCTGGCGGAGCGTCCCGGATTCCTCATCCGCCGCCTGCACCAGATCCACGTCGCCATGTTCATGGAGGAGTGCGCGGAGTTCAACATCACCCCCGTCCAGTACAGCGTGCTGACCGCCCTGGTGGACCGGCCCGACCTGGATCAGGTGACGCTGGGCGCCCAGATCGGCATCGACCGCACGACCACCGCCGGCGTTCTGGCCCGGCTGGCCGAGCGCGGGCTGATCCAGCGCCGGGCCAGCCCGGTGGACAAGCGCATGAAGCTGGCCGCCATCACCGCGGAGGGCCGGAAGCTGCTGCGCCGCATGGACAAGAAGGCTCAGCGCGCCCACGACCGCACCATCGCGCCCCTGCTGAAGGAGGACCGCGCGGTCTTCCTGCGCTACCTGCTGCATCTGGTCGACGCCAGCAACGGCTACGGCCGCGCCCCGCTGCATCTGCCGTAAAGGCACGGACAACATCGAGACCTGGGGACATACGCGATGAACGACGCCACCGCGCGGGCCGTGGAACGGATGCTGGCCGCCGATCCGCTGTGGACGGAGACCGGAACCGCCGGGGAGCGGATCGGGCTGGACCGCCACACGCTGCTGCACGCCGGACCGCCCTTCGCCGATCCGGCGGAGATCTGCCCGCCGATCCTCAACGCTGCCGCCGCGGCGCTGCTGTTCGAAGGCATGGCCGGCAGCGTGGAGGAGGCCCGCGCCCTGGTGCGCAGCGGCGCCGTAACCCTGCGTCCGGCGCAGGACTTCGGCGTGGTCACCCCGCTCGCCGCCGTCGTGTCGCGGTCGATGTGGCTGCATGTGGTGGAGGATGCCGGCGGCTCCGGCGCCCGCGCCTACAGCCCGCTCAACGAGGGCGGCGGCCCCGCTTTGCGTTTCGGCATCGTCAGCGGCGCGGTGGTGGAGCGGCTGCGCCTGCTGCACGGCGCGGTCGGCTCGGCGCTGGCCGGAATCGGGGCAGTGGAACTGCGTGGCATTGCGCGCGAGGCGATGGAGCAGGGGGACGAGCTGCACGGGCGTGTCGGGGTGGCCTCGGCCCTGCTGACCGAGACGCTGGTGTCGCGGCTGGGCGGGACCGGTGAGGTCTGTGCCTTCCTGAAGGAGGCCGGGCAGTTCTTCCTCAATCCCTGGATGGCCGCCTGCAAGGCGGTGATGCTGGCCGCCGACGGCGTGCCGGGGTCGGCGCTGGTGACGGCGGCCGGCGGCAATGGGGTGCGCTTCGGGCTGCGTCTGTCCGGCATGATGGGCGAGGGCTGGGCGAGCGCGCCGGTGGCCGCACCGCAGGGGCCGGACATCGGCTCTCCCGGCAGTGCTCCCCGCCCACGCCTGCCGGCGATCGGGGACAGCGCCGTCATCGACGCGCTGGGCTTCGGCGCGCTGGCCCTCGACGCCGCCCCGCTGCTGCGGGCGGAGCTGGGGGCGGCGGCCGAGACGGCCATCGCGGCGGCAGACCGGCTGCTCTGCGCCGACCATCCCGTCCACGGGCGGCGCGTCGGGCTGGACGCTCGCGCCGTGTTGCTGGGCGGCCCGGTGCCCCCGGTCTGCCTGGCCGCCCTGCACGCGGCGGGGGAGGACGGGATCGTCGGGCGCGGCCTCGCCTGGCATCCGCCCTCCTGCCACGCCGAGGCGGTGGCCGCGGTGGACGCGCGGAGCCGCGCCGGCTTCCCGGACGCTCCCGACCGTCGCGCCTGACGTCCGAGGGCCGCGGGTCAGACGGGACTCCCCGTCACTTCTTCACGAGGGGACAGTCGCTCTGCGACAGCGGCCGGAAGGCCTCCTCCGCGGGGATCGTGGCGCGCAGGGTGTAGTAGTCCCAGGGGTACTTGGACTCCGAAGGCTTCTTCACCTGCATCAGGTACATCTCGCGCATGAAGCGGCCGTCCTCGCGCACCCAGCCGTCCTTCACGAACACGTCGTTGATCCGCATGCTTTTCAGCTTTTCCATGACCGGGCCGGCCTCGTCGGTGCCGGCGGCCTCTATGGCCTTGAGGTAGGCGAGCGTCGAGGAGTAGACCCCGGCCTGCCCCATGTTCGGCATGATCTTCACCCGCTCGTGGAAACGCCGGGAGAAGGCGCGGGTCTCGTCGTCGCGGTCCCAGTAGAAGGCGGTGGTCAGGTACATCCCCTGCGTCGCCTCCAGCCCGAGGGCGTGGACGTCGGTGTCGAACAGCAGGAGGCCGGCGAGCTGCTGGCCGCTCTGGGTCAGGCCGAACTCGGAGGCGGCCTTGATGGCGTTGCGCGCGTCCATCCCGGTGGTGGCGAGGCCGACGATCTTGGCACCCGACGCCTGCGCCTGCGTGACGTAGGAGGCGAAATCGAGGTTGTTCAGCGGGAAGCGCACGGCGCCCAGGACCTTGCCGCCGTTCTCCTGGACGATCTTCGCCGTGTTCTCCTCCAGCCCGTGGCCGAAGGCGAAATCGACGGTGAGGAAGTACCAGGTGTCGCCGCCCTGCTTGATCGTCTGCGCCCCGGTGCCCTTGGCCAGCGCGTAGGCGTCGTAGGCGTAGTGGATGGTGTTGGGCGTGCATTTGTCGCCGGTCAGGCGGGTGACGGACGGGCCGTTGAAGATGGCGACGCGGTTCTTGTCGCGGACGATGTCCGCCACCGCCAGCGCCAGACCGGAGTTCGCCACGTCCTGGATGAGATCGACGTTCTGCGCGTCGATCCACTCGCGCACGATGGCCGAGCCCACATCCACCTTGTTCTGGTGGTCGGCCGTCAGCACCTCGACGGGCTTGCCCAGCACCGTGCCGCCGAAATCCTCCACCGCCATCTGCGCGGCGGCGATGGAGCCGCGGCCACTCTGGTCGGAGAAGGCCCCGGACAGGTCGGTGATGACCCCGATCCGGACGACGTCGTTCGAGATCCTGGCCCCTTGCTGCGCCGCCGCCGGCAGCATGGTGGCGAGCAGCAGCGCGGTCCCAGACAGCAGCGCGGTGCCCAACTGACGCTTCATCGATTCCTCCCTGTTTTGCGTCGTCCCGGCGAGCCTTCACCGAAACCCGTTGCCATACCGTCCCGCCCCATGGTCGATTCCACAACGGCGCGCGATCCGGAGCATGGGTAAAATGGGGAAAAAAGGTCGGTTCGACGTACAAATCGTTTCTGCGTTCTGTCCTTTGGCGGAAATGCCCAATGAGAGGTTGTTCTGTCCGGCCTTCGGCGGGCATCCGGTGGACCGCGCCGAGTATCTGGCCCTGCTTCCCGTCCAGGACAGCAACGGGCGGCTGTTCGCCGCCTTGGCCGAATCGCCGGATGGCGTGCCGGAGGGGGTGTGCGTCGGCGTGCTGGCCGTCGACCCCTTCCGGCCGGTGGGGCCGTTCCTGGAAACCCTGCGCCGGTTCGGGGTGCAGGCGGTCGCCAATTTCCCCACCACCGCGCTGTTCGACGGGGAAACCGGCGAGACGCTGCGCGGCGTCGGGCTCGGTGCGGAGCGGGAGGTGTCGTTCCTTGAGCAGGCCGCCTGTGCGGGATTCGCCGTCACCGGCTTCGCCGCCGACGCGGACATCGGCCGGCGCCTGCGGGCGGCGGGTGCGGGGCGCCTCGTCGTGCATCCGGGCGCCGCGACCGGCGATCCGTCACGCGACGCCGAGGCGGTCGCGAACGCCACCGCGGTCGCCGCCGAACTGCGTGGAGAGGGCGGCGGTCCCGTCCTCCTCTATCGGCCGGCCGGCTTCGAGGACCATCATGACGTCATGAGGCGGACGGCCGACGGGCTGGTGCTTCCGCCCGACGCCGGTCACTCCAACAGGCCGTAGTGGCGCATCTTGTTGTAGAGCGTCTTGCGCGACAGGCCGAGGAAACGGGCCGTCTCCCCCCGGCGGAAGCGGTGCCGCCGCAGGCCGTCGAGAATCCAGTCCCGTTCTGACTGTTTGGGCGACCGGTCTCCGGGCGCGTCGGGGCGTGGGCGGCCCGTGCGCTTGCCGTCCAGGGCGGGCAGGGCTTCCGCCTCGATGACATCGCCGCTGCCGTCCAGCGCCTGCTCCACCACGGCGCGGAGTTCGCGGAGGTTGCCCGGCCAGTCATGGGCGATGAGCAGCCGGAACGCCCGTGGCGATAGGCGCACGGGACCCGCTGACGGGCGCAGCGCCGCCGCGAAATGCTCGACCAGCAGTGGAATGTCGTCCAGCCGCTCGCTCAGCGGCGGCAGGTCGATGTCGCGTCGGGCGAGGCGGCGGGCCAGGTCGGGCACGAGCGTCCCGGCGCCGGCCGCGGCCTCCAGACCCGCCGTTCCGATCAGGATGATCCGCGCGTTGGAGCGCAGGCTGTCCTGGCCGCCTTGGCGGCGGAAGCTGCCGCGCTCCAGGAAGGCGGCAAGCTCGGCCTGCGTGCCGGGCGCCAGTCCTTCCGCGTTCTCGATCACCAGCGTCGTCCCGTTGGCGGCCTCGACCCAGCCGAGGCGGCGGCGTCCGCCGTCCGCCGGCTCCGCCCCGAACAGCCACCCGCCGTCCAGATGGCGGGCGTCGACGGTCATCGGCGGACGCTGGCGCTGCGGCCCGCGCCCGTGCAGCAGAGTGGCCACCAGCGAGCGCCCGCTGCCGTCCGGCCCGGCGACCCACACCGGCCCGCCGTCGGCGCCGAGATGCTCCAGCCGCGCCCGCGCCTCCACCAGCGCGTCGGTGCGGCCAACCAGCCCCATCCCCTGGCCGGTCTGGTCGAGGCGGCGCTCCAGCCGGTCGATGCGCCGCTGCAGGGTTGAGACCAGCTTGAAGGCGGCGGTCATCTCCTCCATCGAGCTTTCCGAGGGCAGGCGGTCGATGGTCGAGCCGCCGATGTAGCCGTCGGCGCGCGCCTCGCGGCAGGCCTCGTGCATCTCCTGCGGGGTGGTGATCGGCCCGCCCTCGATCACGCACAGCGCGCCGGGGTCGGCGGTGCGGATCGCCTTGATGTGGCCGCGGGCGCGGTTGCCGACCTGAAGCACCGACTCCCCGCTGGGCACGCCCACGGCGCCGCCGGCGTTCCAGCCGATGTTGAAGCAATAGACGTCTACCCCCGCCTGGGCGAGCGCCAGCGCCTCCTCCCGGCGGCGGAAATAGCCGACGGTCGCCAGCCCGGCCGCCCGCGCCGCCTCCAGCAGGCGGACCTCCCGCGCGAAGCCCAGGCCGGTGCGCTCCAGCGCCTCGCGGAAGCGCCCGTCGACATGCGACACGGTCGGGAAATTCACCACGCCGGCGAATCCCCAGCCGCGCAGCCGCTCCATGAGGGGAGAAAACTCCTCCTCCGCGAGGCCCCAGGCGCAGGCGCCGAAGAAGACCGGAATCGGCGTCGCGTCGACGATCTCCGAGCAGGCGAAGTCGGCGACGAAGGCGTTGCTGTCGCGCAATGCCAGCATGGTGGCGATGGACGACGCCCCCATGGTGCGGAAGCGTCCCGCGGCCAGCGCCAGCAGGAAGTCGGCGCCGCCGCGCGCCGCCGCGCGGGCGGCGAGGCCGGTGCCGATGGCGGCGCCGACCAGCAGCGTGTGCCGGCCCGCGCAGGCCCGTCGCAGATCGTCCAGCAGCTGAGTCCGGTGATGGGGCACGCGGTCATGGGTCATGCCAACCACTATACCCAATATTACCCGCTCCGCCGCAACGCTCCGGTTGGCACCCCCGGCGGGCGGCCTACACTTCCGGAAAAGACGAAGGGAGGAGGCCCGGCCATGGCGGATGCGGAGCAAGGCGCGGCGACGGTCTATGTCGTCGGCTGCTACGACACCAAGGGAATCGAGTTGGACTATGTGCGGGGGCTGATCGCGGCGGAGGGGCTGCGCACGGTGACGGTCGATGTGGGCACCCGCCCGCCCGCCGTCCCGGCCGACGTCCCGGCGCGGGACGTGGCCTCCTGCCACCCCGACGGGGCGGAGGCGGTGCTGGGCACCGACGACCGCGGGCTGGCCGTGTCGCGCATGGCCGACGCGTTCCGGCGCTTCGTCGAGCGGCGTTCCGACGTCGCCGGCATGATCGGGCTGGGCGGTTCCGGCGGCACGGCGATCATCGCGCCGGGCATGCGGACGCTTCCGGTGGGGACGCCCAAGCTGATCGTGTCCACCGTCGCGTCGGGCAACGTGGCGTCCTACGTCGGCGGAACGGACCTCTGCATGATGGCCTCGGTCACCGACGTCGCCGGGTTGAACCGGATTTCGCGCCGTGTGCTGGGCAACGCCGCCCACGCGATGGCCGGCATGGTGGCGCGCGCAATCCCCGAGACGGACACCAAGCCGGCGCTGGGCCTCACCATGTTCGGCGTGACGACCCCCTGCGTCACGCAGCTGTCCCAGGCGCTCGACCCCGCCTACGACTGCCTGGTCTTCCACGCCACCGGCACCGGCGGGCGGGCGATGGAGAAGCTCGTCGCCTCGGGTCTGCTGGCGGGGGTGCTGGACGTGACGACCACCGAGGTCTGCGACCTGCTGATGGGCGGCGTCTTCAGCGCCGGGGAGGAGCGGCTGGACGCCATCGCGCGGGCCGGCATCCCCTATGTCGGGTCCTGCGGCGCGCTGGACATGGTGAATTTCGGCCCGCGCGACACCGTGCCCGACCGCTACCGCGACCGGCTGTTCTACGTGCACAACCCCCAGGTCACGCTGATGCGCACCACGGCGGAGGAGAACCGGGCGATGGGTGCCTGGATCGGCCGCAAGCTGAACGCCTTCACCGGGCCGGTGCGTTTCCTCATCCCCGAAGGGGGTGTGTCGGTGCTCGACGCGCCGGGCCAGCCTTTCCACGATCCCGAAGCGGACGCCGCGCTGTTCGATGCGCTGGAGCGCACCGTCGAGCAGACGGACGCGCGCCGGCTGATCCGCCTTCCCCACAACATCAACGACCCCGCCTTCGCCGCCGCGCTCGTCCGGGCCTTCCGGGACATCGCCGCGGCCGGCCACGGCACGACGCCATAAGGAGCCTTCGACGATGCCCCGCATTCCCCGTCAACAAATCCTCGACCGGTTCCGCGGCATGATGGCCCGCGGCGAACCCATCGTCGGCGGCGGCGCCGGAACCGGGCTGTCCGCCAAATGCGAGGAGGCGGGCGGGATCGACCTGATCGTCATCTACAACTCCGGCCGCTACCGCATGGCCGGGCGCGGCTCGCTGGCGGGGCTGCTCGCCTACGGCAACGCCAACGAGATCGTCGTCGACATGGCGCGCGAGGTGCTGCCGGTGGTGCGACACACCCCCGTGCTGGCCGGCGTCAACGGCACCGATCCCTTCATGATCCAGGACCAGTTCCTGCGACGGCTGGCCGATCTGGGCTTTTCGGGCGTGCAGAACTTTCCGACCGTGGGGCTGATCGACGGCGTCTTCCGGGCCAACCTGGAGGAGACCGGCATGGGCTACGGGCTGGAGGTGGATATGATCCGTGCCGCCCATGAGCTGGATCTGCTGACCACGCCCTACGTCTTCTCGGAAGGGGAGGCGGTGGCGATGGCCGAGGCCGGGGCCGACGTCATCGTCTGCCACCTCGGCCTGACCACCGGCGGCAGCATCGGGGCGGAAACGGCGCTGTCGCTGAAGGATTGCGTGCCGAAGATCGACGCCTGGGCGGAGGCGGCCCTGCGGGTGCGCAAGGACGTGATCGTGCTGTGCCACGGCGGCCCGATCGCCACGCCGGAGGACGCCTCCTTCGTCCTCGGCGCGTGCACCGTCTGCCACGGCTTCTACGGGGCGTCCAGCATGGAACGCTTGCCGACGGAAACCGCGCTGACCGAGCAGACGCGCCGCTTCAAGGCCATCACCAAGCAACGCTGAAGGGGAGAACGCATGGCACGGGTCTATGTCAGCGCCGTCATTGACGCGCCCGTCGGGCAGGTCTGGGACAAGGCGCGGGATTTCAACGGCCACTACGCCTGGCATCCCATCATCGCGGACAGCCACATCGAGGACGGGCTGCGCAGCGACACGGTCGGCTGCGTCCGCAATTTCGGGCTCACGCCCGGCGGCCGGCTGCGCGAACAGCTGGTGTCCTTCAGCGACCGCGAGCGCTCCTACACCTACACGATCCTGGAATCCCCGCTGCCGCTCACCGACTACGTCGCGACCTTCCGCCTGACCGAGGTGACGGAGGGCAACCGGACCTTCGGCGAATGGTGGGCCGACTTCGAGTGCCGGCCCGAGGACCTGCCCACGCTGCGCGAACAGGTCGGCCGGAACACCTTCGCCGCCGGGTTCCGGGCGCTGGCGGCGCTGTGCGGCGCCGGCGTTACAGCGCCTGCTCCAGCTCCGGCACCGCCTTGAACAGGTCGGCGACGAGGCCGTAGTCGGCGACCTGGAAGATCGGCGCCTCCTCGTCCTTGTTGATCGCGACGATGACCTTGCTGTCCTTCATGCCGGCGAGGTGCTGGATGGCCCCGGAGATGCCGACGGCGATGTACAGCTCGGGCGCCACGATCTTGCCGGTCTGGCCGACCTGGTAGTCGTTCGGCACGAAACCGGCGTCCACCGCCGCGCGGCTGGCGCCGACCGCCGCACCGAGCTTGTCGGCCAGCGCTTCCAGAAGCTTGAAGTTCTCGCCCGACTGCATGCCGCGCCCGCCCGACACCACGATCTTGGCCTGGGTCAGCTCCGGACGCTCCGACTTGGTCAGCTCCTGGCCGACGAACTTGGCCGAACCGGCGTCGCCCGTCCCGGCGATCGCCTCGACCGTCGCCGAACCGCCGGTGGTGGCGGCCGCCTCGAAGGCGGTGGTGCGCACCGTGACGACCTTGATCGGGTCGGCGGACTTCACCGTGGCGATGGCGTTGCCGGCGTAGATCGGCCGCTCGAACGTGTCGGCGGAGACCACCCCGGTGATGTCGGAGATCGCCGCGACGTCGAGCAGCGCGGCGACGCGCGGCAGCAGGTTCTTGCCCTCCGACGAGGCGGCGGCCAGCACGTGACCGTAGCCCTTGGCGAGGTTGACGACCAGCGGTGCGACGTTCTCCGGCAGCGGGTGGGCGTAGGCCGCGTCGTCGGCCAGCAGCACCTTGGCCACGCCGGCCACCTTGGCGGCGGCCTCGGCGACGGCCTGGGCACCCTGGCCGGCGACCAGCACGTGGATCTCTCCGCCGATCTTGGCGGCGGCGCTGACCGCGTTCAGCGTGGCCGCCTTCAGCGCGGCGTTGTCGTGTTCGGCGATGACGAGAATGGACATGTCAGATCACTTTCCCTTCAGAGCACGCTGGCCCTTCAGATCGCGCGGGCTTCGTTCTTCAGCTTGTCGACCAGGGCGGCGACGTCGGCGACCTTGACGCCGGCCTTGCGCTTGGCCGGCTCGGCGACCTTGAGCGTGGTCAGGCGCGGCGCCACGTCGACACCCAGCGCGTCGGGGGCCAGCGTCTCGATGGGCTTCTTCTTGGCCTTCATGATGTTGGGCAGCGAGGCGTAGCGCGGCTCGTTGAGGCGCAGGTCGGCGGTGACCACCGCCGGCAGCGTCAGCTGCACCGTCTCCAGCCCGCCGTCGATCTCGCGGGTCACGGTGACCGAGCCCTCGCCCGGCACGACCTTGGAGGCGAAGGTGCCCTGCGGCCAGCCCAGCAGGGCGGCGAGCATCTGGCCGGTCTGGTTGCAGTCGTCGTCGATCGCCTGCTTGCCGAGGATGACCAGCCCAATCCCGTCTTTATGGGGGCCTTCCTTGTCGATCAGCGCCTTGAGCACCTTGGCGACGGCCAGCGGCTGCGTCTCGGCGTCGGTCTGCACCAGGATGCCACGGTCGGCGCCCATGGCGAGGCCGGTGCGCAGGGTCTCCTGGGCGGCCGTCGGGCCGACGGTGACCACGATGACCTCGGTCGCCTTGCCGGCTTCCTTGAGGCGGACGGCCTCTTCGACGGCGATCTCGTCGAAGGGGTTCATGCTCATCTTCACGTTGGCGGTCTCAACGCCGGAACCGTCCGCCTTGACGCGGATCTTGACGTTGTAATCGACCACCCGCTTGACCGGGACGAGGACCTTCATGGGTTCAATCCTTGACTGGCGGAACCGCGCTCAGGTGCGCAGGATCTTGCCGGGATTCATGATGTTGTGCGGATCGAAGGCGCGCTTCAGCGTCGCCATCATGTCCAGCTCGACCGGGGACTTGTAGCGCGGCATCTCGTCGATGCGCAGCCGTCCGATGCCGTGCTCGGCGGAGATGGAACCGCCCAGCTCGACGACGATGTCATGGACGATGGCGTTGACCGTCGCCAGCTTCGCCTTCCATTCGGCCGGGTCGCCGCCCTCCGCCTGGATCGGGTTGAAGTGGATGTTGCCGTCGCCGAGATGGCCGAAGGCGAAGGGGCGGATGCCCGGACACTCCCGCTCCAGCGCCGCGTTGGCGCGGTCGAGGAAGCGCGCCACGCGGGAAATCGGCACCGACACGTCGTGCTTGAAGGACACGCCTTCGCGCTTCTGGCCCTCCGGGATGCCCTCGCGGATGCGCCACAGCGAATCGGCCTGCGCCTTGGAGGCGGCGACGACGCCGTCCAGCACCTCGCCGGCCTCCATTCCGGCTTCCAGGATGCCTTCCAGCATCTCCATCAGGCGGTTGCCGCCGTCCTGGTCGGCCAACTCGACCAGCACGTACCACGGATAGCGGTCGCGCAGGGGATCGGGCACGTCCGGCACGTGGCGGCGGGCGACGTCGATGCAGTCGCGCTGGATCAGCTCGAAGGTGATGATGCGGTCGCCGGCCACGCCCTTGGCGCGGGTCAGCAGATCGACGGCGTCGCTGGGCGCCGACACCGCGACCAGCGCCGTGGCGGTGGCGCGCGGCAGCGGCGACAGCTTCAGCACCGCGGCGGTGACGATGCCCAGCGTGCCTTCCGACCCGATGAAGATCTGCTTCATGTCGTAGCCGGCGTTGTCCTTGCGCAGCCCGCGCAGCCCGTCCCAGATCCGCCCGTCGGGCAGCACCACCTCCAGCCCGGCGACGAGGTTGCGCATGTTGCCGTAGCGCACGACCTGGACGCCGCCGGCGTTGGTCGCGATGTTGCCGCCGATCTGGCAGGAGCCCTCGGCGGCGAGGCTCATCGGGAACAGCCGGCCGATGTCGCGCGCCGCGTTCTGGATGTTGGCGAGGATGCAGCCGGCCTCCACCGTCATCGTGTCGTTGTCGATGTCGATCTCGCGGATGCGGTTGAGCCGGTTGGTCGAGAGGACGATCTCCGACCCGTCGGCGTGCGGCTGGCTGGCCCCGGTCAGGCCGGTGTTGCCGCCCTGGGGCACGATGGGGGTGCGCGTCTCGGCGCAGATGCGCACCACCGCGGCCAGCGCCTCGGTGCTGTCGGGCAGAACCACGGCGGGGGAGCGGCCGACCCAGCCGTCGCGCCAGGACTCCATGAAGGGCTGCATGGTGCCGGGATCGGTGATCAGCCCGCGGTCGCCGACGATGGCGTGGATGGGGGCGAGCACGGCCGTCGCGAAGTCCGGCCGCCCGGTGGTCAGGGTGTCGTTGGACGTCGGGATGTCTTTGGACAAGGAGGCTCTCCCTGGGCTTCGGTTCCGCGTCACAGCGCGCGATAGGCCGTCTTGATGATGGTGTAGAACTCGATGGCGGAGCGTCCCTGCTCGCGCGGGCCGTAGCTCGACATCTTCCGGCCGCCGAAGGGGACGTGGTAGTCGACGCCGGCCGTCGGCAGGTTCAGCATGGTCATGCCGGCCTGGATGTTGGCCTGGAAGTGGCGGGCGTGCTTCATCGAGTTGGTGATGATGCCCGACGACAGGCCGTAGTCGGTGTCGTTGGCCACATGCAGGGCTTCCTCGTAATCCTTGACGCGGATGACGCTGGCGACCGGGCCGAACACCTCCTCCTGGTTGATGGTCATGGCGTTGCTGGTCTCGGTGAACAGCGTCGGGGCGAGGAACCAGCCGCGCGTCGGCCGGTCCAGCCGCCCGCCGCCGGAGGCCAACTGCGCGCCTTCCTTCAGGCCGGTATCGATGTATTGCAGGTTCTTGGTCAGTTGGAACTCGTCGATGACCGGGCCGATCTGCGTCTCCGGCAGCAGGGCGTGGCCGACGCGCAGCGCCGCCATCCGCTCCGTCATCGCGGTGACGAAGGCGTCGTGGATGGAATCCTCGACGATGAAGCGGCCGGTGGCGGTGCAGCGCTGACCGGCGTGGAAATAAGCGCTGTTGACGCCGATCTCGGCGGCGCGCTCCGGGTCGGCGTCGCCCAGCACGACCAGCGGGTTCTGGCCGCCCAGTTCGAGCTGGACGCGGATCATCCGCTCCGCGCAGCGCACGGCGATGCGCCGCCCGGTGTTGACCGAGCCGGTGAAGGACACGGCGTCCACCGCGTTGACCACCGCGGCGCCGACGTTGGGGCCGGCGCCGATCACCAGATTGAACAGGCTGCTGGGCATGCCGTGGGCCTCCAGCACCTCCGCGATGAGGCGGGTGACGGCGATGGAGATGCCGGGGGTCTTCTCCGATGGCTTCCAGATCACCGCGTTGCCGAAGGCCAGCGCTGGGGCGATCTTCCACATCGGCGTGGCGACCGGGAAGTTCCACGGCGTGACGAGGCCGATGACGCCGACCGGCTCGCGCGTCACGTCGACCTCGACGCCGGGCCGGACCGAGCCCAGCGTCTCGCCGGGCGCGCGCAGCGCCTCGGCGGCGAAGAAGCGGGCGAGGTGGGCGGCGCGGGTGATCTCGCCCAGCGCGTCGGGGATGGTCTTGCCGCCTTCGGTCGCGGCGATGCGGGCCAGCTCGTCCTTGCGGTCGAACAGCGCGCGGGAGATGGCGTCGAGCACCAGCGAGCGCTGCTCCACCGTGGCGGCGCGCCACTGCGGCTGGGCGGCGCGCGCGGCGGCGACAGCCTCCGTCACGTCGTCGGCACCGGCCAGCGAGTAGGAACCGGCCAGTTCGTCCAGATTCGACGGGTTGAAGATGTCGAGCCGGTCGCGGCCCGGACGCCAGGAGCCTGCGATGAAGTTGGTGATGCGATCGGAAGCGGGGGACATGTCGTTTTTTCTCCGGGGACGTTCTTTGGTGGCGCTGGCCCTTGCCCCCACCCCGGCCCTCCCCCGCTTTGCGGGAGAGGGTGCCTTAGGCGAAGCGGCGGCAGTCCCCTCCCCTGCGACAGCGGGGGAGGGCTAGGGTGGGGGCAAGTGCGCTCAGTCGGCGCGCGCCACCCACTCCTTCAGGGCGGTCAGCGCCCACAATGTTTCGATGGTCGGCACCGGCACACCGCGGCGGCGGGCCAGCTCCAGGACGGTGGTCACGATGGGGTCGATCTCCATGCTGCGCCCCGCCTCGAAATCCTGGAGCATCGACGGCTTATGGCCGGGCACGCCGCTGCCCCGGCTCAGCCGCTCGTCGATGTCGTCGGGCAGGGCGACGCCCCAGGCATGGGCGACGTTCAGGCATTCGCGCATCAGCCGGCCCTGGACGGCGGCCATGCCGGGGGCCTGCTCCATGGCGCCCATGGTGGCGCCGGTCAGCACGCTGGTCGGGCCGACCGCCATGTTGAGCATCAGCTTGCTCCACAGCGGCACGCGGATGTCGGCGGGCAGGCGGGCGGTGGCGCCGGCCGTGTTGAAGGAGTCGGCCAGGGCCTCCAGCTTCTCCGCGTGATCGCCGGGCCGGGGGGCGCCGAAGGCCAGCACCGGCATAGCGGTGTGGGCGACCACGCCCGGCCCGACGATGCGGGCGGGCAGCACCTCCATCACGCAGGCGGCGACCCGCTCCGGCCCGATGGCCGACCAGATGGCGCCGCCGGGATCGACGACCTCCAGTGGCTCCGGCGTCACGCCGTCCCCGGCGCCGTACAGGTACCACCAGGGAATGCCGTTCTGCGCCGCCACCACCAGCGTGTCCGGCCCGCACAGCGCCGGGAAGGACGCGGCCAGGGCCGGCAAGCCGTGCCCCTTCACCGTGACGATCACCACGTCCTGCGGGCCGAGGTCGGCGGCGGAATCGCTGGCCCGCGGGCGGCTGGTCAGAGTCCCCTTCGGGGTCTGCACGGTCAGCCCGCCCTCGCGGATCGCCGCGAGATGGGCGCCGCGGGCCAGCAGCGACAGCTCGTGCCGGCCCGTGGCGGCGAGATACCCGGCCAGCGCGCCGCCAACGGCCCCGGCTCCTACGACGGCGATGCGCATGTCGCTCTCCCTTCCTCAGTCCCGATTACTTGAATTCCAGCGGCGGCAGGTCGTCGTCGAGGTCGCCGCCGAGGCCCTTGAACTGCTCCTCGATCTGCTTGTCGTCGAGCTTGGTGGCGGTCGACTTGTAGTGCATGACCATCTGCGGGAAGGCGATCACCAGGGCCACCATGACGAGCTGGATGACAACGAAGGGCACCGCGCCCCAGTAGATCTGGCTGGTCAGGACGGGGGCCGTCTCCTTCTTCGTGATGCGGTCGATGTAAGGTACCTTCGGCGCCACCGAGCGCAGGAAGAACAGCGAGAAGCCGAAGGGCGGGTGCATGAAGCTGGTCTGCATGTTCACCGCCAGGATGACGCCGAACCACACCAGATCGATGCCCAGACGATCCGCTGCCGGGGCCAGCAGCGGGATGACGATGAAGGCCAGCTCGAAGAAGTCGAGGAAGAAGGCCAGCAGGAAGACCATCACGCTGACGGCGATCAGGAAGCCCATCTGCCCGCCGGGCAGCGAGACCATCAGCTCCTCGACCCAGATGTGGCCGTTGACGCCGTAGAAGGTCAGCGAGAACACCCGCGCGCCGATCAGGATGAACAGCACGAAGGCCGCCAGCTTGGCCGTCGAATAGGTGGCCTGCCGCACCATGTCGAAGTTCAGGCGCTTCTTCATGGCCGCGAGCGCCAGCGCGCCGACGGCACCCATGGCGCCGCCCTCGGTCGGGGTGGCGAGGCCGATGAAGATGGTGCCCAGCACCAGGAAGATCAGCGCCAGCGGCGGCACCATGACGAAGGTCGCCTGCTCGGCCATGCGGGAGATCAGGCGCCGGCCGGTCGCCCGCTCCACCACCGCCACCGCCAGGGCGTAGAGCGCGCCCGCCGCGATGGAGTCACCGATCAGGGCCAGGGTGGTCCATTCGTTGACCGTCAGCCACGCCGCCGCCGCGGTCAGCGCCGCCGTGGCGACGGTCTGCAGGACGAGGCGCTGCGCGCCGAAGCCGCGGTTGAAGGCCGCCGCCAGGAAGGCGACCAGCACCGCCACCGACAGCATCAGCACGACGTAGTCGGCGCCGGACTTCACGTCGGTGCGGCCCATCACCCAGGTGGCGACCGCGCCCGAGAACAGGGCCAGCAGGCCGAGCTGCCAGACGCCGCGCGCGCCGTTCGGCTCGCGGTGGGCGATGGCTTCCGGCGGCAGGCCGGGGGCGGCCTTGGGCCAGATCATCGAGACGACGAAGACGTAGAGGGCGTAGAGGCCGGCCAGCAGCAGGCCGGGGATGAAGGCGGCCTCGTACATGTCGCCGACCGAGCGGCCGAGCTGGTCGGCCATGACGATCAGCACCAGCGACGGCGGGATGATCTGGGCCAGCGTGCCCGACGCCGCGATGACGCCCGACGCCAAGCGGCGGTCGTAGCCGTAGCGCAGCATGATCGGCAACGAGATCAGGCCCATCGAGATCACCGACGCGGCCACCACGCCCGTCGTCGCGGCGAGCAGCGCGCCAACGAAGATGACGGCGTAGGCCAGACCGCCGCGGATCGAGCCGAACAGCTGCCCGATGGTGTCGAGCAGATCCTCGGCCATGCCGGACCGCTCCAGCACCAGACCCATGAAGGTGAAGAAGGGCACGGCGAGCAGCACGTCGTTGTTCATCGTGCCGTAGACGCGCTCGGGCAGCGCCTGGAACAGGTCGGGGCGGAACAGCCCGATCTCGATGCCGATCAGACCGAACAGCAGCCCGTTGGCGGCCAGCGCGAAGGCCACCGGATAGCCCAGCAGCAGCATGCCGACCAGCGTGGCGAACATGATCGGCGCCATGTTGTGGCCGAACCAGCCGCGCCAGCCGTCCTGTTCGGCCAGCGCCGCGGCGCCGGGCACCGGCAGCACGTAGAGCGCCACGGCGACCACCGCCAGCAGCACCAGGGAGATGA
Source organism: Azospirillum sp. UENF 312511 (assembly GCF_058780635.1). NCBI lineage: Bacteria > Pseudomonadati > Pseudomonadota > Alphaproteobacteria > Rhodospirillales > Azospirillaceae > Azospirillum > Azospirillum sp. UENF 312511. The sequence continues at coordinate 234,680 of NZ_JBSNCG010000002.1, forward strand.
CGGACAGCCGGACGGCGCGCGGCGAAGGGGTGGGGGAGGTCGTGCTCATCGCGCGGTCACCGGCTGGGAAGGGTGTCGGGGTGGGTGGTGCGCTCGCGTTCGGCCGCCAGCAGCCGTTCCGCCTCGGCCTCGGCCGCCGCCTGATGGCCGCCGGCGCGGTGGTTGTCGTCCTCCAGATGGCCGGACATGATCGCGGCGCGCTTGGCCAGCTCGGACAGGCCCTGGATGAACAGCACGGTGAAGCCCAGCGGAATCAGCATTTTCGCCGGCCATTGCGGCAGGCCGCCGGCGTTCATCGACTGCTCCTCGATCGCGTAGGAGGCGATGGCGAAGGGCCAGGAGGTGACCATCATCACGAAGCTGAAGGGCAGCAGGAAGGTCAGATGGCCGAACAGGTCGATGGTGTCGCGGGCGCGCTTGCCGAGTTGCGCGTTCACGATGTCGATGCGGATGTGCTCGTCCTCCTTCAGCGTCCAGGGGGAGCAGAGCAGGAACACGGCGGCGAACAGCACCCATTGCAGTTCGAGCCACGAATTCGAGCTGATGTCGAACATCTTGCGGACGACCGCATTGACGGCCGACACCAGGATCGCCAGCACGATCAGCCAGGATATCGCCTTGCCCAGCCGCGCGGTGACCGCGTCGACCAGCCGGCAGGCCCCGACCAGGGCCGTCATGAAAGGGGAAGCGTTGGGGCTCGGCATGGTGGGCAGGCCCTCCCGAAAAAGCCGGTCGCGCTCGGCGCGACAATGCCACGGCCGGAGGACGGTGGCCCCGCCCCCCGGTCATGGTTGAGGACGTGCCGGATCAGCGCCGGGCGAGACGCAGGGTGGCGCTGTCGTAGGCGTATTCCGACGCCTGGTTCCACAGGTTCGAGTCCGTCTGGAAGCGGCGGTAGCTCTCGTAGAACTTCTTGAAGGTCGGGTTCTTGTCCGACAGCTCGTCGTAAAGCTCCATGGCCGCCTTGTGGCTGGCCTGCAGCACGTCCTGCGGGAAGGCGCGCAGCTTGGCACCCTTCTCCACCACGCGCTTGAGCGCCGCCGGGTTGAGCACATCGTAGCGCGCCACGCTGTCGACGTTGGCGAGCGCCGCCGCCGAAGTCAGCGCCGCCTGGTAATGCTTGGGCAGGCTGTTCCAGCGGTTCGTGTTGATGAAGAAATGCTGGAGCGAGGTGCCGTCCCACCAGCCCGGGTAATAGTAGTTCGGCGCGATCTTGTAGAGGCCGAGCTTCTCGTCGTCATGCGGGCCGTTGAACTCGGCGGCGTCGATGGTGCCGCGCTCCAGCGCCGGGTAGATGTCGCCGCCGCTGACCTGCTGCGGCACGACGCCCAGCTTGGACAGGATCTGGCCGCCCAGGCCGGAGATGCGGAACTTCAGCCCCTTCAGGTCCTCGGCGCTCTTGATCTCCTTGCGGAACCAGCCGCCCATCTGGGCGCCGGTGTTGCCGCCGGCGAGCGCCTTCAGATTGTGGCCGGCGTAGAACTCCTCCAGCAGCTTGCCGCCCTCGCCGTGGTAGAACCAAGCGTTCTGCTGGCGTGTGTTCAGGCCGAAGGGCAGGCAGCAACCGAAGGCGAAGCTCGGGTCCTTGCCGACATAGTAGTAGGACGCGGTGTGGGCCATCTCCACCGTGTCGTTGCTGGCGGCGTCGAGCGCCTGCAGCGCCGGGACCAGCTCGCCGGCGGCGAAGACCTGGATCTGGAACTTGCCGTCGGTGGCCTCGGCGATGTTCTTCGCCATGACCTCGGCGCTGCCGTAGAGCACTTCGATGTTCTTCGGGAAGCTGGACACGCAGCGCCAGCGGATCGTCGGCTCCGACTGGGCGATGGCCGGGGCGGCGAGGGTGGAGGCGCCGGCAACGACGGCGGCACCCTTGAAGAATTGACGGCGCTTCATGTGGATCTTCCTCCCGAGAATTTTTGTGGCCGAGATTTTTGTTGCCCGGACGAGGCGATGCCGGCCCGAGGCGCTTGGCCCCCGGTGGATGGCCGGGGAGAGTGTGGTGACCCTGACAGTGGATCAGGCGGCCGCACAGCGGAATGCGTATTGCCGGCATATCAGCCATAAGCGCGGCAAGCCATCAGCGACACGAACGGTTTCACCCGAAACCCGCGGCGGCCCGCCCCAAACGGTGCGGGCGCGGACGGTTTGCTATGCCCGCAATGAATATCTGCTACAGGCACGCCATGCGCTCCGCGCCGCGCGATGGGTCGATAAGCTGGGGGCAACTGGTCTCCGACCGCCATCAAACCGACGGATGTTCAATCGCATGAACGGTGTGCGCCATGTCTAGGCTGTCCTCTCCGCTCAACGCCGCCGGAGCCGCCTATCTCGAAGCGTTGCAGGAACGTTTCCGCGAGGACCCCGCGTCGGTGGACGTGAGCTGGCGCGCCGTCTTCCAGATCCTGGACGAGCTGGGCGCCGTTCCCGCCGGGGCACCGCCGGGCGGTCCGGCCGGCGATCCGACGGTTCCGCTGCGGCAGGAGGAGATCCGCCAGCGCGGCCACGCCACCGCCGCCCTCGACCCGTTGGGCCGTGCCGCGCCCTCCGCATCCTCCGTGTCCGAGGACACTGAAACCGCGCGCCTGCGCCGGCTCTATCAGGGCACGCTGACGCTGGAGACCGCGCACATCGATGATCCGGCCCTGCGCTCCTGGCTGCGCGACGCCTATGAAGGGGCGGAGCCCGCCCCGCCGGCCGAGGCGCGCCGCCGCGCCCTGGCGCTGCTGACCGCGGCGGAGGAGTTCGAACGGCTGCTCGGCGTCCGCTATCCGACCAAGAAGCGCTTCGGGGCGGAGGGCATGGAGACGCTGATCCCGCTGCTCGACCGCATCCTCGCGGCGGCGGCGGCGGCGGGCGTCACCGAGGTCCAAGTCGGGACCATGCACCGCGGCCGGCTCAGCCTGATGGCCAACGCGCTGGGCAAGCCGCTGGTCGAGCTGTTCGCCGGCATCAAGGGCATGCACCCCTTCCTGGCCGACCCGCCGGTCCCCGCCGACGTGCCCTATCACATGGGGGTGGAGAGCACCCTCTCCTTTGGCGAGCGGTCGCTGGCCCTGACCCTGTCGCCCAACCCGTCGCATCTGGAGGCGATCAACCCGGTCACGCTGGGCCGCGCGCGGGCGCGCCAGGACCTGGAGCGAGCACAGGGCGGCGAGGCCAGGCGGGTGCTCTGCGTGCTGCTGCACACCGACGGCAGCGTGATCGGCCAGGGCAGCGTGACGGAGGCGCTGCAACTGTCCGGCGTTCCCGGCTTCACCGTGGCCGGCACCATCCACGTCATCGTCAACAACCAGATCGGGTTCACCACCGAGCGGGAGGAGGCGCGGACCTCGCTCCACTGCACCGGCCTCTGGAAAGCGGTGGACAGCCCCATCCTGCACGTCAACGCCGACGACCCCGACGCCGCGCTGCGCGCCGCCGACCTTGCCGTGGCCTTCCGGCAGGCGCACGGGCGCGACGCGGTGATCGATCTTGTCGGCTACCGCCGCAACGGCCACAACGAGATCGACGAGCCACGCTTCACCCAGCCGCTCGACTACAAGGCGATCGACGCCCACCCGCCGGCCCGCGCGCTCTACGCGCAGCGGCTGGCCGCCGACGGGCTGGTCGGTCCCGAAGAGGCGGAGGCGCTGGCCACCGGGCACAAGACCCGCTTCCAGGAGGCGCTGGCCGCGGCCTCCGACCACCGGCCGAACCACGACGGCTTCCCCGGCGGGCGCTGGGCGCCCTTCGCGCCGGCCGGCGCGCTTCCCGCCGAACCGGACACGGGCATCGCCGACGACCGGCTGCGCGGGCTGCTGGCGGCGCTGGCCGCCATTCCCGACGGGCTCGCCGTGGACCGCAAGGTGGAGCGCGTCATCCGCCGCCGCGCCGAGGAGCCGCTGGACTGGGCGACCGGCGAGGCGCTGGCCTTCGCCACGCTGCTGGCCGAGGGCACGCCGGTGCGGCTGACCGGCCAGGACGTGGTGCGCGGCGCCTTCTCGCACCGCCACTTCGCGCTGACCGACACCGTCACCGGGCGCCGCCATGTCAGCCTGAATCACCTGGGTGTGGAGCAGGCGCGGTTCGACGTGGTCAACAGCCCGCTGTCGGAATACGCCGTCCTCGGCTTCGAGTACGGCTACAGCCTGGAGCGGCCCGACGCGCTGGTGATCTGGGAGGCGCAGTTCGGCGACTTCGCCAACGGCGCGCAGATCATGATCGACCAGTTCATCGTCAGCGCCGAGGACAAGTGGCGCCAGCCTTCCGGCCTCGTCATCCTGCTGCCGCATGGGCTGGAGGGGCAGGGGCCGGAACACTCCTCCGCCCGGCCGGAGCGCTTCCTCCAGATGGCGGCGCGCGACAACATCCGCGTCGCCCACCCTTCCACCCCGGCCAACTACTTCCACCTGCTGCGCCGGCAGATGCTGCGCCGCGACCGCAAGCCGCTGGTGGTGCTGAGCCCGAAGACGCTGCTGCGCCTGCCCGCCGCCGTGTCGACGCTGGCCGACTGCGCGCCGGGCACCGCCTTCCAGCCGGTGATCGCCACCGCCGGGGCGCGGGTCGAGCGCATCCTGCTGTGCAGCGGCAAGCTGGCCTACGAACTGGAACGCGAGCGGGCCGAGCGGGGGGCCGACGCGGTGGCGGTGGTCCGGCTGGAAATGCTGTACCCTTTGCCCGACGCCACGCTGTCGGCGCTGTTCCGCCGCTGGCCGGGCGCGTCCTGCGCCTGGGTGCAGGAGGAGCCGTGCAACATGGGCGCCTGGACCTATCTGGACCGCCGTCTGGAGGCGTTGCGCGCGGCGGCCGGCTGCGCCGAGCCGCGCGTTGCCTGCGTGGCCCGCGACGAGGCGGCGTCGCCCGCCGGCAGCTTCCACGGCGACCACGAGGCCGACCAGCGCCGGTTGGTGGAGCAGGCCTTCGCCGGGATCGCCGCGTCCCTCCCGCCCCGCGAGACGATCGCGGCGGACTGAGCAAGAACAACACCAAAACAACACGCACCGAGGAAACGCGCCATGTCGTCCACACCAACCTCCAACGGCCCGCTTCCGCTCTCCGACCTTCTGCCCGAGCTGCTGTCCACCACGGCGGCGGCGCTGGACGCGGTGGCGCGGCTGGCCGAGGCCGCCGAGCGCGGCGTCGCCGCGCTGGTGGCGCCGGACGGGCGCGTCGATGCGGCGGCGCTCGACCGCCATCAGGTGGCGGCGCACGGCTTCGCCTGGGTGGCGACCTACGCCGAAGCGCTGCGCCAGATGCAGGGCTGGGCGGAGCGGCTGGACCGCGCCGGTCGGCTGGGCGAGCTGGAGGCCTGCATGCTCCAGGCTGCCTTCGGCGAGTATCTGGCCCAGCTCGACGGTGGTCTGGCGATGAGCCAGGGCGAGATCGTCCGCCCCGCCGATTTCGGGCTGGCCGACGCGGAGCGGGCGGCCTTCCACACCGACGCGGTGCGCCGGCTGATCGCCGCCGGCAACGCCTCCGCCCTGCGGCTGCGCATCGCCGAGCTGCTGGCCGACGCGCTGCACGGCGGCGGCTTCGGCGAGGCGGCGCTGGAGGACGAGGCGCTCGACATGGTGCGCGAGCAGTTCCGCCGCTTCGTCGCCGACGTGGTGGAGCCGCACGCCCACGAGTGGCACCTGAAGGACGAGCTGATCCCGATGCCGGTCGTCGAGCAGATGGCCGAGATGGGCGTCTTCGGCCTGACCGTGCCGGAGGAGGATGGCGGGCTCGGCATGGGCAAGCTCGCCATGTGCGTGGTGACGGAAGAGCTGTCGCGCGGCTACATCGGCGTCGGCTCGTTGGGCACCCGCGCGGAGATCGCCGCCGAACTGATCCGGTTGGGCGGCACCGCTGAGCAGCGGGCGCGCTGGCTGCCGCGCCTCGCGTCCGGCGAAATCCTGCCGACCGCCGTCTTCACCGAGCCCAACACCGGCTCCGACCTGGGCAGCCTGCGCACCCGCGCCGTGCTGGAGGGCGACACCTACCGCGTCACCGGGGCGAAGACCTGGATCACCCACGGCAGCCGCTCCGACCTGATGACCCTGCTGGTGCGCACCGATCCGGACGCCCCCGGCTACCGGGGCCTGTCGATGCTGCTGGCCGAGAAGCCGCGCGGCACCGAGGCGGACCCCTTCCCGGCCGAGGGCATGAGCGGCGGCGAGATCCCGGTTCTCGGCTATCGCGGCATGAAGGAGTACGAAATCGGCTTCGACGGCTTTGCCGTGCCGCGCGAGAACCTGCTGGGCGGCGTCGAGGGCCAGGGCTTCAAGCAGCTGATGGCGACCTTCGAATCCGCTCGCGTGCAGACCGCCGCCCGCGCCGTCGGCGTGGCGCAGAACGCGATGGAGCTTGGCCTGCGCTACGCCCAGGAGCGCGTCCAGTTCGGCCGCCCGCTCGCCGCCTTCCCGCGCGTCGCCGGCAAGATCGCCTGGATGGCCGTGGAGACGATGATCGCCCGCCAGCTCACCTATTTCGCCGCGCGTGAGAAGGACAGCGACCGCCGCTGCGACATCGAGGCCGGCATGGCTAAGCTGCTGGCCGCGCGCGTCGCCTGGTCGAACGCCGACAACGCGGTGCAGATCCACGGCGGCAACGGCTACGCGGTCGAGTATCCGATCAGCCGTGTGCTGTGCGACGCCCGTATTCTGAATATTTTCGAAGGAGCGGCGGAAATCCAGGCCCAGGTTGTGGCGCGCGGCCTGCTCACCCGGCGCAATTGATCGCGAGACACGGCGGAGGACCGGGCAGGACTGACCTGCCAGGACTCCGCTTGTGCCATACCGGCGTATTCGCTATCCGACCCGGAGACCGAACGACGAGACCTGTCCCGCGATGGAACTTCTGGAACTGCGCTACTTTGTTCAGGTGGCCGACCTTGGCAGCTTTTCCAAGGCGTCGGTCAAGCTTGGCATCACCCAGCCGGCGCTCAGCCGGCAGGTCCAGAAGCTGGAGCACGAGCTGCGCACCAGCCTGTTCTACCGCCATGGCCGCGGCGTCTCGCTGACCCAACAGGGGCGCAAGCTCTACGACGTGGTGCGCCATCTGCTGGGCGCGCTGTCGGAGATCAAGGAGGAGATCCAGGACCAGTCGGAACGGCTCACCGGGTCGGTCACTTTGGGTCTCCCTCCGTCGATCTGCGCCACGCTGGGCGCGCCGCTGGCCCGCCGTTTCCATGAAAACTACCCCGACGCCACGCTGCGCATCCACGAGGTGTTCAGCGGCACGCTGCTCGAATGGGTCGAGGGCGGGCGGCTTGACCTCGCCGTGCTCTACGACGCCCGGCGCGGGCGCAGCATGCTGTCCTCGCCGCTGCTCGTCGAGAATCTGCTGCTCGTCCAGCCCGCCAAGGACGCGGTGGCCGGGGACGACGGGCCGGTCGAGGTGGAGACGCTGGGCGGCCTGCGCTTCGTCCTGCCGGGGCTGGAGAACGGCCTGCGCCGGGTGGTCGACGCGGCGGTGCGGCGGGCCGACATCGACCTGCAGGTCGACATGGAGATCGATTCCGTCACCGCCATCAAGCAGTTGGTGGAGGAGGGCATGGGCTCGACCATCCTGCCCTTCGGCGCCGTCCACCGCGAGGTGCGCCAGGGTCGGCTGATCGCCCGCGAAATCAGCTCGAAGGACATGCACGCCATGCTCGTCACCGCGACGCCGCTGCACCAGCCGGTGTCGAAGGCGACGCGCGCCCTGCTGCGGCTGATCCACGCCGAGGTGGCGAAATGCGTCGCCAACGGCGTGCTGAAGGGCAAGGTCGTCGCCCCCGGCAGCGCCGGGGAGAACAGCGCTCCCTGACGCGACGGTCATGACCGGCTGTGCGGGCTGATAGCAGCTATGACGGATGGTCCATAGCACGGCCGGTGCGGCGCGGATAGCCTCCCCATCACCACATAATCCCTTGGGGAGGAAACAAGAATGACGAAGCGTCTGGACGGCAAGGTCGCCCTGATCACCGGTGCGGCGCAGGGGCTGGGCCTCGCGATGGCCGAGACCTTCGTGCGCGAGGGCGGCCGCGTCGCGGTCGTGGACATCAACGGCGACGCCGCCAAGGCGGTCGCCGAACGGCTGGGCGAGTCCGCCATCGGCATCGCCGCCAACGTCACCAAGATGGCCGACGTCGAGATGACCATCGCCGCCACCGTCGAAAAGTTCGGGCGGCTGGACATCCTGGTCAACAATGCCGGCTCCACCCACGCCAACGGCCCGTTCGAGAACGTGACGGAGGAGGAGTTCGACCGCGTCTTCGCGCTGAACGTCAAGTCGATCTACCTCTATTCCAAGGCGGTCGTCGCGACCATGCGGGCGCAGAAGTCCGGCGTGATCCTGAACCTCGGCTCCACCGCCGGCCTGCGGCCGCGTCCGGGCCTGGTCTGGTACAACGCGACCAAGGGTGCCGTGCACAACATCACCAAGTCGCTGGCGCTGGAGCTGGCGCCGGACAACATCCGCGTCTGCGCGCTCGCCCCGGTCGCCACCGAGACGCCGCTGCTCGCCACCTTCATGGGCGGCGACACCCCGGAGAAGCGGGCGCGCATGATGGGCATCGTGCCGCTGGGCCGCCTGGGCCAGCCGACCGACGTCGCCAACGCCGCCCTCTACCTCGCGTCGGACGAGGCGGCCTTCCTGACCGGCGTGGTGCTGGAGATCGACGGCGGGCGTTGCGTGTAAAGCGCGTCGATTGTTGCCCCCACCCCGACCCTCCCCCGCTCCCGCAGGGGAGGGAGAATGGTCCCCTCCCCTGCGAAGCGGGGGAGGGTCGGGGTGGGGGCACTCCGTCCACCACGTTGTTTCTATCTGGATCGAGACTCCCATGTCCTCGCTTCTCTCCGATCTGCGCGTCGTCGAGGTGTCAGCCTTCATCGCGGCACCGCTGGGCGGCATGACGCTGGCCCAGCTGGGCGCCGAGGTGATCCGCATCGACCCCATCGGCGGCAACATCGACTACCGGCGCTGGCCGGTGGCGCCGAACGGCACCAGCCTCTATTGGACGGCGCTGAACAAGGCGAAGCGGTCGGTGACGCTGGCGCTCGACCGGCCGGAGGGGCGGGAAATCGCTCAGGCGATCATCACCGCCGCGGGCGAGAACGCGGGATTCCTGCTGACCAACCTGCCGGCCAGCGGCTGGATGGGCTACGAGGCGCTGTCGGCCAAGCGCGACGACCTGATCATGCTGCGGCTGACCGGCAACCCGGACGGGTCGGCGGCGGTCGACTACACCGTCAACTGCGCCAGCGGCTTCCCGATGGCGACCGGCCGCGGCGGCGAGCCGGTCAACCATGTGCTGCCGGCCTGGGACGTCGCCGCCGGCCTCTATCTGGCGACCGGTCTGCTGGCGGCGGAGCGGCACCGCCGCCGCACCGGGCGGGGGCAGGAGGTGACGGTGGCGCTGGCCGACGTGATGCTGGCGACGGTCGGCAACCTCGGCTACCTCGCCGATGTCCGGGTGAACGGTGCGGTGCGGCCGCCGATGGGCAACGACCTCTACGGTGCCTATGGCCGCGACTTCGCCACCGCCGACGGGCGGCGGGCGATGGTCGTCGCCATCTCCAACCGCCAGTGGAAGGCGCTGGGCAAGGCGACCGGGCTGACCGAGCGGCTGGCGATGATCGGCCCGCTGATGGACGTGGACATGAACGACGAGGGCGGGCGTTTCGTGGCGCGCGACGCCATCTCCGCCGTGCTCGCCCCCTGGTTCGCCGCCCGCACCCTGTCCGAGGTGGAGAGCGCCTTCGCCGGGGCGGGCGTGCTGTGGGGGCCGTACCGGGATTTCGGCCAGCTGGTGGCGGAGGACGCGCGCTGCTCCACCGCCAACCCGCTGTTCCGCGAGGTCGAGCAGCCGGAGGTCGGGCCGCTGCTGGTTCCCGGCTCGCCCCTCGGCTTCCCCGGTCTGGGCGAGCGCACCGACCACCGCCCGGCGCCCGTCCTGGGGCAGGACACCGACGCGGTGCTGGCCGACCTGCTCGGCCTGCCGTCGGCCGAGATCGGCCGCCTGCACGACGCCGGCATCGTCGCCTGATCCTGTGAGCGGGGCGAGACGACCGGCGCGCGGGGGTGTTGGTGAGGCTTACGGCGGGCCGCATCGGCCCGCCTGATGCCGGAGGATGACGCGATGGGCGACAACCGCAACACCGACTCCCAACCGCAAGCCGAGAAGGACCGCGCGACCGGCAAGCCCGAGGACAAGCCGGCGGCGACCAAGGACGAGATGACCAAGGCCCAGGAGGACGCCGCGCGTGAGCGTGCGGACAAGGGCGGCTATCAGTGACCGGCGTCACCTGATCGGCACCAGCTGAACGGCACCAGCTGAACGGCAACGGTCCGCGAGTTTGCCCCCGGGCAAAGACGGCGTCCGTCTCCCGCGTCATGGTCCCTTCCGGTCATCACTTCCGGAGGCACAGCGGACATGACGGAAACTCCCGTACCGACGGCGGTGGTCGCTGCGGATGGCGCTGTGGACGGCGAGGCCGCCGATTGGGGGCCTCTCTCCAGCCTGCCCGGCAACCCCATGATGTGGATTCTCATCCTGGGGGAGCTGGCGGCCTTCGGGGCGATGTTCATCGGCTTCGCGGTGGCGCGCGCGCTGGACCCGGCGACCTTCGACGCGTCGCAGGCGCAGTTGGACCGTCTGCTCGGCGGCATGAACACCATGGTCCTGGTGACGAGCGGCTGGCTGGTCGCGGTCGCCGTGCGGCGCCGGGCCTCGGGCCGCTCCTATCGGGCGGCGATGCTCGGCGCGATGGCCCTCGGCGGCCTGTTCCTTGCCATCAAGGCGGTCGAGTACGGCGACAAGATCGGCCGGGACCTGACGCTGGAGACCAACAGCTTCTTCCAGCTCTATTATCTGCTGACCGGTTTTCACGCGATGCACGTCGCCGCGGGCATCGTGATCCTGGGCATCGTCACGTGGTGGGACAGCCTGGAGAATCTAGAGACCGGGGCCGCCTTCTGGCACATGGTGGACCTGATCTGGGTGCTGCTCTACCCCATCGTCTATCTGCTGAGGTGAAGCGATGGCGCTCCTGACGCGCACCTGGATGGTTCTGATGCTGCTCACCGCCGTCTCGATGTGGGCGGGGCATGGCAGCGGCGGTCTCGGGCCGCTCGGGGTCGGACTCGTCCTCGCCGCGGCCAATCTCAAGGCCGACCGGATCCTCACCCATTACCTGGACCTTCACCGCGCGGACGGCGGCTGGCGCGCGGCGTTCCGGAGCCTGCTCACGCTGCTGGGAATGGCCATCTTCGGGATTTACGTGCTTGTCCCGATGATCGGTCCGGCCCTTCGCTGAGAGGCGGTTCGGACCCGTCGTCGGGCCGGGCGGTCACAGGTCCATGGTGGTGTCCGGCCCCGCCGCGGCTCCCTGACTCGACGCCGCCAGCAGATTGGCGCGGACCAGCGTCAGATGCTGGAGCAGTTCGGCGCGGGCCTTCGCCCCGTCGCGGTCGAGCAGGGCCGAGACGATGCGGCGGTGCTGCTCCTGATAGATCGCGCGGCGCTGCGGAGTGACGCTGCGCGCCTTCAGCCGGCCCCATTCGGGCTGGTTGCGGATGTCGTTGATGGCATCGTAGATGTCCATCAGCAGGCCGTTCTTCGTCGCGGCGATGATGGCGACGTGGAGCATCCCGTCCCAATGCTCGAAGTCGGGCACGTCGCGCGCCTGATCGGCGCGCAGCAGGCACTCCTCCAGCCGTTGCAGGTCGGCGGCGTTCGCCCGGCTGGCCGCCAGCTCCGCCGCCAGCGGCTCGACCATCAGCCGCACCTCCATCACCTCGGTCGGGCTGGCGCCGTGGATGCGCCGGACAAGGTTCTCGCCGTCCTGCGGCGCGAGCAGGCGGATCGCCGCGCCGAGCGCCGGCTCCAATCCGCCCGCGACGAAGGAGCCGCGGCCGACGTGACGGACGATCTTCCCCTGGTCCTCCAACTGACGCAGGCTTTTGCGCAGCGTGTTGCGGGACACGCCGAAGCGCTTTTCCAGATCGCGTTCCGTCGGCAGCTTGGTGCCGGGCCCCCAGCTGCCATCGGCGATGTTGCGCTCGATGAACTGCACGACGGCGTTGGCGCCGTTGGCGGCCCGGTCCCTGAGATTCAGCGTGTCCATTCCCGTCCTCGTTCCGAGGAGATGATCCAAACGTGATCCAATTCTAGCCAGCTCTTGGGCGTTTCGCAACGCAAACCTCAAATTTTCATCACGGCCGAACGTCATACTTCCATTTTTTCAGTTGACCAAACAATCACCAAGCCGGCCTAATTGGCTCACAAGCCGATCCGCGGTTCTGGTTTGGTGAGAAATTGGCTCAACAATGGGCGAGAAGGAAACGCCATGAAGTTTGCGACCATCCAGCTTGACGGACGCCGCGCCGTCGCGGTCATCGATCCGGACAAGGAGCGGGTCTGGCCGTTGGAATCGCTGCTCGGCGAGCCGGTGGACGATCTCCTCGACGTCATCCGCCGCTATGACGAGATCAAGGGGCGCATCAATGTCGAAGGGGAGGGCATCGGCCTCTCCCGCGTCCGGCTGGAGGCTCCCATCCCGCGTCCGGCGCGCAACATCTTCTGCGTCGGCAAGAACTACCACGACCACGCCCGCGAATTCGCCGGTAGCGGCTACGACAGCAGCGCCACCGGCGCCGCGGACGCCGTGCCGGCGCTGCCGATCTTCTTCACCAAGGTTCCGGAAAGCGTCATCGGGCCGGACGAGGCGATCCTCTACCCCCGCGGCATCAGCGAGCAGATCGACTACGAGGTCGAACTGGCGCTGGTGATCGGCAAGGGCGGCAAGAACATCGCGCCGGAGGACGCCTACCGGCATGTCTGGGGCTACACCGTCATCAACGACGTGACCGCCCGCGACGTCCAGAAGCGGCACAAGCAGTGGCTGCTCGGCAAGTCCTTCGACACCTTCTGCCCGATGGGACCGTGGGTCGTCACCGCCGACGAGCTGGACCCGACCGACCTCCAGGTGAAGACCTGGGTCAACGGCGAGTTGCGCCAGAACGCCAGCACCCGCGACCTGATCTTCGACATCCCGACCCTCGTCGCGACGGCGTCCGCCGGCATCACGCTGTACCCCGGCGACATCATCGCCACCGGCACCCCGGCCGGCGTCGGGCTGGGCTTCTCGCCGCCGAAATTCCTGTTCCCCGGTGACCGCGTCACGGTCGAGGTCAGCGGCATCGGCGCGCTGAGCAACACGCTCGCCTGATTGGGTGCCTGAGCGGCAGTAAGACAACCATCAACCGAAGAGAGGGGCATATGGCACCGCAATTGGCCGTCGAGGTGCACGGCAACGGCGATCCGGTCCTGCTGGTCCACGGGCTTGGCGGAACCTCCAACGTGTTCGGTCCGCAGGTGGGCGTTCTGTCGCGTTTCTTCCAGTGCATCCGGCCCGACCTTCCCGGCTCCGGACGCAGCTCCGCCGACGGGCCGCTGTCCATCGCCGGGCTTGCCGACGCGGTCGAGGGCGTGATGGACGAGCGCGGGCTCGACCGCGTCCATCTCGTCGGCCACTCGCTCGGCACCATCGTCTGCCAGCACGTCGCGGCGCGCCGTCCGAGCCGCGTCCGGAGCCTCGCCCTGATCGGCCCGCTCCACGCGCCGCCCGACGCCGCCCGTCCGGTCATCCGCGACCGCGCGGCCAAGGCGCGGGCGGAGGGCATGGTCGGCATCGCCGACGCCATCGTCCAGGCCGGGACCTCGGCGGACACCAAGGCCAACCGGCCGGAGGTCGCGGCCTTGGTCCGCGAAATCCTGATGCGCCAGGACCCGGAGGGCTACGCCCGAACCTGCGAGGCGCTGGCCGCCGCGGAGCCGGCGGACGTCGCGCGGATCGCCTGCCCGACGCTGCTGGTCACCGGCGACGAGGACGGCACGGCGCCGCCGACCGCCGTGCGGGCGCTGCACCGGAAGATCGCCGGATCGTCCCTGCGCATCCTCGACCGCTGCGGCCATTGGACGACCTTCGAACGCCCCGCCGAGGTGAACGAGGCGCTGGTGAACTTCCTGTTCTCGGTGGACTGATGGACAGGCCGCCGGCCCCGGTGCGGCACATCCTGTCGGTGTGCCGCACCTGCCACCGCTACGCGGCGCGCAGCCCCGGCGAGCCGACACCCGGCGAGCGGCTGGCCGACCGGCTGGAAGCGCTGATCGCCGGGACCGCGCTGGCCGAGCGGCTGACCCTGCGGCGCGTCGAATGCCTCAGCGGCTGCCGCCACCCCTGCAACGTGTCGCTGTCGGCCTTCGGCAAGACCCGGCTGCGCTTCAACAACGTCGGGCCGGAGCAGGCGGAGCCGCTGGTCGTCCTGGCGCGCCGCTATCTGGACAGCGCCGGCGGCGAGGTGCGGGGGGAGGCGGGGCCGCTCGGGCTGGAGGCCCGCATCGCCTCCGCCGTCCCACCGCCCTTCCAATCGAACTGAAGCCCAAGTCCAACTGAAGCCCACAACAGACCAAGGCGACGATCCACGAACGATCACCCGAATCCACCATCACCCGCGGCGAGGCGCCAAGACAAAGAAGCTGCCCCCGCAACCGGAGGAAACGATGCCCACAACCCTGTTCACCAACGTCCAGATTCTCGACAGCACCGGTGAGAAGCCCTTCGCCGGGGAAGTGCTCGTCCAGGGCAACCGGATCGCCGAGGTCTCCCGGCAGGCCGGCGCCATCTCCCGCGAGGCGCACCGGGTGGTCGACGGCGGCGGCGCCACGCTGATGTCCGGCCTGTGCGACGCCCACACCCATTTCAGCTGGATCAACCAGGCCGGCCTCGACCCCATCGGCCTGATGCCGGTCGAGGAGCACGTCCTGGAGGCGGCGGACAACGCCCGCACCTATCTCGACTGCGGCTACACGATGTGCGTCGGCGCCGCGGCGGCCAAGCCGCGCCTGGACGTCGTCGTCCGCGACTACATCAACAAGGGCCGCATCGCCGGGCCGCGCTACCTCGCCAACGGGCCGGAGATCGCCACCATCGGCGGTTTGGGCGACCTGAATCCCAGTCACGTCGGTGCCTACACCTTCGTGGAGGTCGTCAACGGCCCCTACGAGATGCGCGCCTGCGTCCGCCGCCTGCTGAAGGAGGGCGTCGATCTCATCAAGCTGAACCTGTCCGGCGAAGAGATCACCAAGTGCAAGGCGGAAGACACCCCGATGGCCGAGGACGAGATCGCCGAGGCGGTCCGCGAGGCCCATCGCAAGCGGGGGGTGCGCATCTGCGCCCACGCGCGCAGCGCGGAATCCGTGAAGCTCTGCGTCAAGCACGGCATCGAGATCGTCTACCACGCCAGCTTCGCCGACGAGGAGGCGCTGGACCTGCTGGAGGCCAACAAGGACAAGCATTTCGTCGCGCCCGGCCTCGCCTGGGTCTACCAGACCTGCTACGCCGCCGCCGACTGGGGCATCACCGAGGAGGTCGCCCGCAACATGGGCTATTTCCGCGAGCTTGAGGCCGCGGTCGAAACCATGAAGGCGATGCGCAAGCGCGGCATCCGCGTGCTGCCCGGCGGCGATTACGGCTTCGCCTGGACCCCGCACGGCACCTACGCCAAGGACCTGGAGTATTTCGTCGAGCTGCTGGGCTTCACCCCCATGGAGGCGATCCAGTCGGCGACCCTGCTGGGCGGCGAGATCATGGACCGTCCGGGCGAGCTGGGGCTGGTGCGCAACGGCTATCTGGCCGACCTGATCCTGCTCGACGGCGACCCGCTGCAGGACATCACCCTGTTCCAGGACCGCAGCCGCATCCTGGCGATCATGAAGGACGGCTCCTTCCACAAGGAGATGACGCCGCCGGCCCGCGCGCAGGTCAGCGTCGCCGCCTGAGGCGGCGCCTCCTGCCCCTGCCGCGACCCTCCTCCACAGCCGTGGGGGAGGGAACGGGCGGGCTTTGCGCCCGCCATCCCCAGCATCGGGGCCGCCGAGCATGAGATTTTACATTCTCCTGTCGCTGAACGCGCTGACCGTGGCGTCTCTGTACTTCCTCGTGGCCAGCGGCTTCTCGCTGATCTTCGGGCTGCTGCGGACCGTCAACATGGCGCACGGCGCCTTCTATCTCCTGGGCGCCTATGTCGGGTACGACATCGCGTCCTACACGGGGTCCTGGCTGCTCGGGCTGGTGGGGGCGGCGGTCGCCGTGGCCGTTGTCGGGTTGGCGATGCACCTGACGCTGCTGCGCACGCTGGGCGGCGACGAGCTGCGGCAGGCGCTGGTCACCATCGGCTTCGCCATCGTGGTCGGCGACCTGCTGCTGGCCCATTACGGCGGCATCACCTACCAGTTCACCCCGCCCGAAATCCTCTACGGCACGACGCCGCTGCCGGTGGTCCGCGGCTACCCGACGATCCGCCTCGTGGTCATTGCCAGCGCGCTCCTGGTCGGGCTGGGGCTGTGGCTGCTGATCCACCGGACCAAGGTGGGCATGCTGATCCGCGCCGGGGTGGACGACCGCGACATCCTGTCGGCCATGGGCTTCAACGTGCAGCGGGTGCTCCTGCTCGTCTTCGCGCTGGGCGCCGGTCTGGCGGGGCTGGCCGGGGTGATCGGCGGCAGCGCCCTGTCGATCTCGCCGGGGGAGGACGCGCGATTCCTGCTGTCCTCGCTGGTCGTCGTCATCATCGGCGGCATGGGCAGTCTGGCCGGGGCGGCCTTGGGCGCGCTGCTGATCGGCTTCGCCGAACAGTTCGGCCTCGCCTTCATCCCGAACTACGCGACGCTGCTGACCTTCCTGCTGATGGTCGCGGTGCTGGCGGTCCGGCCCCAGGGCCTTCTCGGACGGGGATGACGACGATGCCTCGGCAACTCCTTCGCCATCCCGTGCTGTGGTTGGCCCTGGCCGGTCTGGCCTTTCCGCTGGTCGCCGGCGACTTCTGGGTGGGCACCGTCGCCGCCCGTGTGCTGATCATCGGCACCATGGCGCTCAGCCTGACCTTCCTGACCTCCAGCGCCGGGCTGGTGTCCTTCGCCCAGGCCGGGGTGGCGGGCGTGGCGGGCTACACGCTGGCGCTGCTGTCGCCCAACATCACCGGCGTCGGCATGGCGGTGCCCTGGCCGCTCGCCGTCGGGGCGGCGCTGGGCATGGGGACGCTGGCGGGCCTGCTGGTCGGCTGGGTGTCGGTGCGGTCCAGCGGCATCTACCTGCTGATGATCACGCTGGCGATGTCGGTCAGCCTGTTCTACCTCGTCTCGCAGAACACCGAGGTCTTCAACGGCTTCGACGGCATCAACGGGCTGAAGCCGCCGGAGCTGTTCGGCATCGACCTGCGGGCGCCCATCCCCTTCTACGGCATGGCGCTGGCCGCCGCCGTCCTGTCGGCCGCCGCGGTCATGCATCTGGACCGCACGCCCTTCGGCCTGCAGCTGCACGCCCTGCGCAACGCCCCGCGGCGGGTCGCGGCGCTCGGCTTCAGCACCACGCTGCTGCGCATCGCCGCCTTCGGCATCGCCGGGCTGATCGCCTCGGTCGGCGGCGTCCTCAACACGTGGTTCAGCGGCCAGATGTCGCCGGGGGCGGTGGACGTGCACGCGGCGGTCAACCTGCTGGTCGTCGCGGTGCTGGGCGGCATCCGGCACCCGCTGGGCGCCTTCCTGGGGGCCGCCGCTTTCGTCCTTCTGGAGAACTACGCCGCCTCGGTCATCGACCGCGAGCGCTTCAATCTGGTGATCGGGGCCGTCTTCATCGTGATCGTCCTCTTCGCGAAGGACGGCCTGATCGGACTGATCCAACAACTGCGCGCGCAGATCAAGCCGGCCTGGACCGGCGTGTGCGCCAAGAATGGGAGGAAAACGGTATGAAGACGACCTTGCACACGGTGCTGGGCGCCGCCGGCGTCGCGGCTCTCCTGTCCGGCACGGCCCTGTCCCCGGCTCTCGCCCAGGACATCCGCATCGGCGCGCTGGCCACGCTGGAGGGACCCTTCGCGCAGTCCGGCCTGGACGGCATGCGCGGCGTCGAGCTGGCGGTGGACGCCTTCCAGGGGCAGGTCGCCGGCAAGCGGATCGTGCTGGTGAAGGAATCCTCCAACGCCAAGCCCGATGTGGCGGTCGCCAAGACCCGCAAGCTGATCGAGCAGGACAAGGTGGACATCGTCGTCGGCCCGCTGTCCGGCGGCGAGGGCATCGCCGTCAAGGAATACGCCAAGTCGGTCCCGTCCAAGACCTTCGTCAACGGCACCTCGGGCGCGCAGGACACGACGCTGCGCGACCCGGCGCCGAACTTCTTCCGCTTCACGCTGGACGGCGCGCAGTGGCAGGCCGGGCTGGGCAGCTACGCCTACGAGACCAAGGGCTACCGCAACATCGCCGTCGTGTCGGAGGATTATTCCTTTCCCTATTCCCAGGTGATGGGCTTCCAGGCGGAATATTGCAGCCGCGGCGGCAAGATCGCCCAGAAGAACTGGGTGCCCGTCGGCACCAAGGATTTCACCTCGGTCATCGCCAAGCTGCCGGACAACGTGGACGCCGTGTATGTCCTGCTGGGCGGGGCGGACGCGGTGAACTTCCTGACGCAATACTACCAGTCCGGCGGCACGGCGCCGCTGATCGGCAGCAGCGTCACCGTGGACCAGACCGTCCTCAGCTCGAAGGGCGCCTTCAAGAACAAGGTGCTGGGGATGATCGCCGCCGGCCCGGTCGCCGATTCCAACGACGACCCGAAGTGGGTGGAATTCGTGAAGGCCTACAAGGCGAAGTTCCCGGACGGGCTGGAATCGCCCTCGCTGTTCGCCCACGGCTATTACGTCAGCACGCTGGCGGTGCTCCAGGCGCTGGATCAGGTCGGCGGTACGCTGGACGACGGGCAGAAGGCGTTCCAGGCGGCGTTGGCGAAGACCGAGCTGACCGACCGCTCGCCGACCGGCGCGATCCGGCTGGATGAGAACCGGCAGGCCATCGCCGACAATTTTGTGACGGAGGTCGCCCAGCGGCCCGACGGCGCCTTCTACAGCAAGGTGGTCAAGGTGGCGAAGGGCGTCGATCAGGCGTTGGGCATGGACCGGGCCAAGTTCCTGGCGCTCGGCACAGCCTCCCGCGACAACCCGTCCTGCAACTGACCGCCGCTCCAGAGCGTCGCGTCCTCCGGAGGCCCGCCATGCCCACGCCGCCGATCCTGACCGTTCAGGATGTGTCCATCAGCTTCGGTGCCGTGCGCGCGGTGAACGGGGTGTCCCTGGCGCTGGCGCCGGGGGAGCGCCACGCCCTGCTCGGCACCAACGGCGCCGGCAAGACGACGCTGTTCAACGCCATCTCCGGGGAGGTACCGCTGACCACCGGCGGCATCGCCTTCAAAGGGAGCGACATCTCGCGCCTGCGCCCGCACCAGCGGGCGCGGCTGGGCATTGGGCGCACCTTCCAGACCAGCCTGACCTTCGCCGACCGCTCGGTGGAGGACAACCTCCGTGTCGCGGTGATGGGCAGCCGGGGGCCGCGCTTCAGCGTCCGCCCCTGGCGGCACCATCGGGAGCAGGTGGAGGCGGCGCGGGCCTGCGCGGCGCGCTTTCGGCTGGACGAGGTGCTGGCCCAGCCGGTTGCCACCCTGTCCTACGGCCAGCAGCGCGAGCTGGAGATCGCCATGGCCCTGGCCGGAGAACCGGAACTGCTGCTGATGGACGAGCCCGCCGCCGGCATGTCCCCGCAGGGCCGCGGCCGTCTGGTCGAGATCCTGCGTGGGCTGCCGCGCCGCATCACCATGCTGTTCGTGGAGCACGACATGGACGTGGCGCTGTCGCTGGCCGACCGCATCACCGTGATGCGCGACGGCGCGGTGGTCGCCTCGGGCACCCCGTCCGAGATTCGCGCCAACCCCCTGGTTCGGGAGATCTATCTTGGTGGAAAGCACTAACGCGCTGGTCGTCAGCGGGCTGGAGGTGCGGCGCGGCGCGCTTCCGGTGCTGCACGGCGTCGAGCTGCGGCTCGATGGACCGAGCTTGGCGATTCTCGGCCGCAACGGGGCGGGGAAGACGACGCTGTGCAGCGCGCTGATCGGGCTGCTGCCCGCCGGGCGGGGGTCGATCCGCTTCAACGGCGTGGAGCTGGCCGGGCGCAAGCCGCACGACATCGCTGGGCAGGGCGTGTCCATCGTCCCGCAGGGACGACGGGTGTTTCCCTCGCTCACCGTGGACGAGCATCTGCGCCTGATGCAGGGCCGGCGGCCCGGCCCCTGGACGGTGGAGCGCGTCTACACCGTTTTCCCGCGGCTGGCCGAGCGCCGCCGCAACTTCGGCAACCAGCTCTCCGGCGGCGAGCAGCAGATGCTGGCTATCGGGCGAGCACTGCTGACCAACCCGCGCCTGCTGATCCTCGACGAACCGTCGGAGGGGCTGGCCCCGAAAATCGTCGATCACCTGCTGGAGGTGCTGGGCGGTCTGCGCCACGACGGCACGTCGGTCCTGATCGTCGAGCAGAACCTGCGCGTCGGCACCAGCGCCGCGGAGCGCGTCGCCATCATGTCCGGCGGCCAGATCGCGCTGGTCACGTCATCCAGGGAATTGTGGGAGGACGACGGCCTGCAGCAGCGCTATCTCGGCGTGTCGGCCCATTGACTCCACCGGAAAAGGACAGGGACCGGATGAGGCTTGCAAACACATTCGCCGTCGTCACCGGCGGGTCGGACGGCATCGGCTGCGCCATCGCGGAGGCTTTCGCGCGGGAGGGGGCGGATCTCTGCCTCGTTGCGCGCAACCCCGAGAAGCTCGCCGATGCGGCGGCGCGGCTCGCCGTGAACGGGACGCGGGTGGTGACCGTCGCCGCGGATCTGGGGCAGCCGGACGGGCTGGAGCGGGCGGCGGCGGAGATCGGCGGCTTCGGCCGGGCGGTCCATACGCTGGTCAACAACGCCGGCACGGCGACCTTCGTCCCCTATCTGGAGGCCGACCGGACGCAGTACGAGCACAGCGTCGCCCTGAACGTCACCGCACCCTTCTTCCTGACGCAGGCGCTGGTGCCGCTTATGCCCGCCGAGGGGGAGCGGTCATCAACATCTCGTCCTACTTCGCCGGGAAGATGCTGCCGGGGCGGCCGTCCAGCCTCTATTCGCTGACCAAGGGGGCGCTCAATTCCCTGACCAAGGCCATGGCCTACGAACTGGCGCCGCGCGGCATCCGCGTCAACGCCATCGCTCCGGGCACGGTGGACACCGAGTTGCGCCGCCGCACCATCGCCGCGATGCCCGAGGACGACCAGCGCGCCATGGCGGAGCTGGTCAAGCGGCTCTACCCTCTGGGCCGCATCGGCAAGGCCGGCGATCTCGGCGGCATCGCCGTCTTCCTGGCCTCGCCGGAGGCCGCCTGGACCACCGGGGCGGTCTTCGCGATCGACGGCGGCCTGACGATTACCTGACCGCCGCCGATCGCGGGATCGCGTCACTCGTAGCGGATGCTGACCGCCGAGGCCGCCTTCAGCGCCCGGTCGCGCGCGTCGTCGGTGTCGGTGCCGGCGGCGAGCGCCACGCCCATGCGGCGGTTCTTGCGGGTTGTCGGCTTGCCGAACAGGCGGACGTCCACATCATGCTCCGCGCTGCCCACGCGCATCGCGTCGGCCAGCCCCTCGATGGCGAAGCGCTCGGCCTCGCGGTCGGCCAGGATGACGGCGGAGGCGGCCGGGCCGCGGACGTGGATCGCCGGGATCGGCAGGCCCAGGATGGCGCGGGCGTGCAGGTCGAACTCCGACAGGTTCTGCGACAGCAGGGTCACCATGCCGGTGTCGTGCGGGCGCGGCGACAGTTCGGAGAAGACCACCTCGTCCTTCGTAACGAAGAACTCGACGCCGAAGATGCCGTAGCCGCCGAGATTGTCCACGACCTTCGCCGCCATATCCTTGGCGTCGTCCAGCAGCGCCGCGGGCATCGGCACCGGCTGCCAGGATTCCTGGTAGTCGCCGCGCTCCTGCCGGTGGCCGATCGGCTCGCAGAACAGGATGCCCTCGCGGGTGCGGACGGTCAGCAGGGTGATCTCGTACTCGAAGGGCACGAACTCCTCGACGATGACCTTCCGGCGGTCGCCGCGCATGTTGGCGACGGCGTAGGTCCAGGCGGTCTCAAGCTCCTCGGCGGTGCGAACGGTGCTCTGCCCCTTGCCGGAGGAGGACATGACCGGCTTGATGACGCAGGGCAGGCCGGTGTGCTCCGCCCCGGCGACCACCTCCTCCAGGCTTTCGGCGTAGCGGTACTTGGAGGTGCGCAGGCCCAGCTCCACCGCGGCGACCTCACGGATGCGGTCGCGGTTCATGGTCATGGTGGCGGCGCGGGCCGAGGGGACGACGGTCAGGCCGGCGTCCTCGAACTCGTGCAGCACCTCGGTGCGGATGGCCTCGACCTCCGGCACGATGAAGTCGGGCGTGTGCTTGGCGATGGCCGCACGCAGGGCGTCCGGGTCGAGCATGGAGAACACCTCCGCCGCGTCGGCGACCTGCATCGCCGGGGCGTTGGCGTAGCTGTCGCAGGCGATGACCTCGCAGCCGAGGCGCTTGGCGGCGATGACGAACTCCTTCCCGAGTTCGCCCGAGCCGAGAAGAAGAATTTTGGCCGTGAACATGCGCGGACTCCCGTGACGCAAACCCGTGACGCAACTGCCCGCGGAGCTTTACCCCAACGCGGGCCGTGCGTACATGGCCGACTGCATGCGTTATTGCAGACTTCCCCAGCGCCGCGTCGAGGGCTCGGCCAGCGCCCAGCGCCACTGGCCGTCCTTGGCCCGGCAGACCGTGGTGACGTTGAAGTCCGGCGCGTCGTCCAGCGTGAAGACCACGTCCTTGCAGGGGATCGCCTCGCCGAAGCCGCGCGCCACTTGCACGGTGCCGGTCTTGCCGCTCAGCGGCAGCTTCTCCTCCACCGTCCAGGTCGCCGATTGGCCGACGGCGAGCGGGCCGGCGGCGCGGGCGACGGCGTTGTGGACGTTGTCGGTGATCCGCCGTTCCGCGTATTTCACGCCCTGGTCGATGCCGTAGCTGACCCCGGCGCCGGCGATGACGCCAAGCACCGGGTTGCCGGTGGCCGAGCCGACGGTCGCCGCCACGCCCGCCGAGGTCACCCCGGTGACCGCCGAGCCGAACCCGGCGCAGCCGGACAGCGCGAGCAGGGCGGCGGGGAGGAGGACGGCGCGACGGAGCGGGGATGCGATCATGGAGCGGCACGGGGGTGGTGAGCGGGGCTTGGGGGCGGACTGCGGCACCCTATCCGTTCGGATGGGGAGGCCGCCCGTGGTCAAAGCGTGACCTTCACCTCACTGTTTGGCTCGTCTGCCCTATGGACGGTGGCGAGTCCAAACCCCATGCTTTGGGTGGCAAGGCAGTCGATCTAGCCCTCTCCCCTCTGGGGAGAGGGTGGCCCGAAGGGTCGGTGAGGGGGGTGCGGATGGCGGTACGTCCGGCAAAAGCGCAACCCCCTCACCCTGACCCTCTCCCCAGAGGGGAGAGGGGACTTTGAGTGCAGATACATGGGGTGACGGCGAGTGAACAGTGGCGTGGGCAGACGCAGATGGATGGCGGGCGTGGGAGCCGGGCTGCTGCTCGCCCTGCTGGCCGGGCCGGCGGCGGCGGAGCGGATCGTCACCGACTCCTCCGGACGCCGCGTCATCGTGCCGGACCGGGTGGAGCGCGTGTTTCCCGCCGGGCCGCCGGCCTCCGTCGTCGTCTACATGCTGGCGCCCGACAAGCTGCTGGGCTGGACGCGGGCGATCAGCCCGCCGGAGCGGCCCTTCCTCCCCGACCGCTACGCCGACCTGCCGGAGCTGGGGCGGCTGACGGGGCGCGGCAACACCGTCAACCTGGAAACCGTGGTGGCTGCGAAACCGGACGTCGTCGTCGATGTCGGCAGCACCGCCCCGACCTTCGTCTCGCTGGCCGACCGGGTGCAGGAGCAGACGCGGGTACCGACCCTGCTGATCGACGGGCATCTCGCCGACTCCGCGCGCACCTTCCGTACGCTCGGCACGCTGATGGGCGTGGCGGAGCGGGGGGAGGAGCTGGCCCGCTACGCCGAGCGGACGCTGAACGACGTGCGCCGCCGCTTCGACGACGTGCCGGAGGGCAAGCGGCTGAAGGTTTACATGGCGCGCGGGCCGCGCGGCCTGCAGACCGGCATCCGCGGCTCCATCAACGTCGAGGCGCTGGACGTCGCCGGGGTGCGCAACGTCGCGGCGGAGAATCTCGGCAACGGCGGGTTGGTCAACGTGTCGATGGAGCAGGTTCTGGCCTGGCAGCCGGACGCCATCGTCACCATCGACCGCGGCTTTTACGAGAGCGTATGGACCGACCCGCTGTGGCAGGGGGTGAAGGCGGTGCGCGACCGGCGCGTCTACCTTTCGCCGGGGCTGCCCTTCACCTGGATCGATTCCCCGCCCGCCGCCAACCGCCTGCTCGGCCTGCGCTGGCTGGGCGCCGTCCTCTATCCGGAGCTGTTTCCGGAGGATCTGCGCGAGGAGACGCGACGTTTCTATGCCCTCTTCTACCACCGGGAGCCCACCGCGGAGCAGATCGACGCCCTCCTCGCCGGCAGCCGCCCGCCGGGGTGAGGTCCCCTTCGCGCTGACTCTGGGCGGGGTGGCCGCGCTGCTGGTCGCCGCGGTCTGCGTCGCCTTCAGCACCGGCGCCTATCCCGTCACGCCGGGGGAGTTGGCCGGACTGCTCGCGGCGAAGCTGGGGCTCGGGAGTGCCGCCGTCGCCCCGGCGGTGGAGACGGTGATCTGGGACATCCGCGGCCCGCGCGTGCTGACCGCCATGCTGGTCGGGGCGGGGCTGGCCGCCTCGGGTGCGGCGTACCAAGGGCTGTTCCGCAACCCGCTGGTCTCGCCGGACATCCTCGGCGTGTCGTCGGGGGCGGCGCTGGGGGCGGTGCTGGGCATCTTCGCCTCGCTGCCGGTCCTCGCCATCCAGGGCATGGCCTTCGCGGGCGGGCTGCTGGCGGTGGGGGTGGTGCTGGCCGTCGCCTCGGCCATCCGGGGGCGGGACCCCGTGCTGGTCCTGGTGCTGGGCGGCGTGGTGATCGGGGCGCTGCTGGGCTCCGGCGTGGCTCTGCTGAAGTATCTGGCCGACCCCTACAACCAGTTGCCGGCGATCACCTTCTGGCTGCTCGGCAGCCTGTCGGCGGTCAACCGTGGCGACCTCGCGGCGCTGGTCCCGCCGGTGGCGGTGGCGCTGGTTCCGCTGGTGCTGTTGCGCTGGCGGCTGGACGTCATGACGTTGGGCGACGAGGAGGCGACGGCGCTCGGCGTGCCGGTGCGGGTGGTGCGGATCGTGGTGATCGTGGCGGCGACGCTGATGACCGCCGCCGCGGTGTCGGTCAGCGGCATCGTCGGCTGGGTCGGGCTTCTGGTGCCGCACCTCGCCCGGCTGATGGTCGGCCCGGCCTTCGTCCGGCTGCTGCCCACGGCGGTTCTGCTGGGGGCGGCCTATCTGCTGGCGGTGGACACGCTGGCCCGCAGCCTGGGGCCGGTGGAACTGCCGCTGGGCGTGCTGACCGCGGTCATCGGCACGCCGGTTTTCCTCTGGCTGCTCGCCTTCGGAAAGCGCGGCTGGTCATGAGCGCGCGGCTGTCGGTGGAAGACCTCGCCTTCGGCTACGGCGAGCGGGTGGTCGGCGCCGGGGTCGGCTTCGACGTGCCGGCGGGGGAGGTGCTGTGCCTGCTCGGCCCCAACGGCGGCGGCAAGACGACGCTGTTCAAGACGCTCCTTGGCCTGCTGCCGCCGCGCGGCGGGCGGGTGCGGGTCGATGGCGAGGACACCGCCGGCTGGTCGCCGCGCCGCCGGGCGCTGGCCTTCGGCTATGTCCCGCAGGCGGGGGCCGGGCAGTTCCCCTTCACCGTGCGCGAGATGGTGCTGATGGGCCGCACCGCCCACCGCGGCGCCTTCAGCGCCCCCGCCGCATCCGACCACGCCGCCGCCGAGGCCGCGCTGGAGCGGCTGGGCATCGGGCATCTGGCCGAGCGCGACTGGCTGCGCATCAGCGGCGGCGAGCGGCAGATGGCCCTGATCGCCCGCGCGCTTGCCCAGGCGCCGCGCGTGCTGGTGCTCGACGAGCCGACCGCCAGCCTGGACTTCGGCAATCAGGTCCGCGTTCTGGAGCAGGTGCGGCGGCTGGCGGACGGCGAGGGCGGCGAGGGGCTGACGGTCGTCTTCTCCACCCACCACCCGGAGCAGGCCTTTGCCATCGCCGACCGGGTGGCGCTGCTGCACGGCGGGCGGCTGGCCCGCTTCGGCACGCCGGAGGAGGTCATCACCGCCGCCATGATGCGCGAGGTCTACGGGACGGAGGTCGAGGTGGTGGCCGTGGGGGCGGACGGCATGCGGGTGTGCCTGCCAGTTGGGCTGAAGCGGGCGGTGCGGGCTCAGGTCCGGTAGGACGGGGAGAGCCGCCCCGCCGCCGGCGCCTTCGTATAGCGCAGCGCGACCAGCCCCAGGAGGATCGCCGCGTAGACGAAGGGCGGGTACTGCCAGCCCTTGACCAGCATGACGTAGTGGACGCAGCCCGCCGCCCCGGCGACGAACACCGCCTTGTGCAGTGCCTTCCAGCGCCGCCCGCCGAGCCGCCGCACCATGCCGTTGGTCGAGGTCGCGGCCAGCCCCGTCAGGATCACGAAGGCGCCCATGCCGACGGTGATGTAGGGCCGCTTCACGATGTCCTTCCACACCGCCGCCCAGTCGAAGAACTGGTCCACCCCCACATAGACGGAGACGTGAAGCAGCGCGTAGAAGAAGGCGAACAGCCCGATCATCCGGCGGAACCGCGCCAGTCCCGCCTGACCCGTCAGGATGCGCAGCGGCGTGACGGCGAGCGCGACCAGCAACAGGCGCAGCGCCCACAGCCCGCTCTGCCGCACCGCCTCGGCCACCGGCTCGGCCCCCAGCCCGCCGCTGACGCCCAGCCAGACCATCCAGCCGAGCGGGACGAGCCCCAGGGCGAACACCACCGGCTTCGCCCAGCGCGAGGACAGCGCCAGGGCGACCGGGCCTTTCGACGTTGCGGCCATCTCAGTAGTTCTTCCGCAGGTCCATGCCGGCGTAGAGCGACGCAACCTCCTCGCCATAGCCGTTGAAGGGCAGCGTCTTGCGGCGCGAGAACTCGCCGACGCGGCGCTCCGTCGCCTGGCTCCAGCGCGGGTGGTCGACCTCCGGGTTCACGTTCGAATAGAAGCCGTACTCGCGCGGCTGCGAGCGGTTCCAGGAGGTCGGCGGCTGGTCCTGCGTCAGGGTGATGCGGACGATCGACTTGATCGACTTGAAGCCGTACTTCCACGGCACGACCAGCCGCACCGGCGCGCCGTTCTGGTTGGGCAGCGTCTCGCCGTACATGCCGACCGCCAGGAGGGTCAGCGGGTGCATGGCCTCGTCCATGCGCAGCCCCTCGACATAGGGCCATTGCAGCACGGGATACTTCAGGCCGGGCATCTGCGAGCGGTCGGCCAGCGTCTGGAAGGCGACGTACTTGGCGTTGCCGGTCGGGTCGACGCGTTTCAGCAGCTCGGCCAGCGGGAAGCCGACCCAGGGGATCACCATCGACCAGCCCTCGACGCAGCGCAGGCGGTAGACGCGCTCCTCCAGCGGGAAGGACAGCAGGTCCTCGATGCTGAAGGTGGTGGACTTCCCGACATCGCCGTCCACCGCGATCTCCCACGGGCGGGTGCGCAGCGTGCCGGCGTTCTCGGACGGGTCGGTCTTGTCCGTCCCGAACTCGTAGAAATTGTTGTAGCTGGTCGCCGACTTCATGGGAGTCTGGGCGTCCATCTTGGGGTCCTTCGGGCTGACCGTCAGCGGGGCCTGGAAAGGCGCGGCCAGCGCCGTGCCCGGCAGGACACCCGTGCCGCCGAGTGCCAAGGCTGCGGCGCCGCCAGCCATGATCGAACGCCGGGACAGGAACAGGCCGCGGGGCGTCACCTCGTTCTCGCTGGCCTGCGACGCGCTCCGGACTTTGATGAGCATGAACACTCTCCACAGGAAAGCCGCCGGAAGGCGACAGCGCCTCCCGTCCCTCATCTAGCCTTGGTCGCCGCTCCCGGCAAATCAAGCGCGGGACACGAGTTCGTGAGCGAAAGGTGAAGAGGCTTCGCGCCCCTCTCCCGCTCCGGGAGAGGGAGGGGCCCGCCGCGAAGCGGTGGGAGGGTGAGGGGCCTGCCGAGAATCAACACCTGATCCTCGCACGACCCTCACCCGCCCGCTGCGCGGGCACCCTCTCCCGGGGCGGGAGAGGGGGTTGACGTATCCGTCTCAGCCTTCCGGAACCGCCGTGACGGCGCCGCTTTCCGAGGATTTGAGGATCGCCTCGATCAGCCGGTGGACCTTCAGCGCCTCCCGCCCGGACACGCGCGGCTGGGTGCCGTGGTCGAGCGCGTCGAGGAAGTCGGCCAGGACGGCGCGGTGGTGGGCGTTGGAGAAGGCCATGGGGTCGGCCCCGCCGCCCAGCGTGCCCGCCGTCTCCCCCGCCTGCACCGTTTCGCCGGAGCGCAGCTGCACCTCCAGCCGATCACCGGTCAGCAGGGCGGAGCCGGCGGTTCCGGCGATCTCGATGCGCTCCGGATAGCCGGGATAGGCGGCGGTGGTGGCGTCCACCGTGGCGAGCAGCCCGCCGTCGTAGCGCAGGGCGGCGCAGACAACGTCCTCGGTGTCGATGGGGCGCAGGCCGCTGGTGTTGGCGAAGGCGGCGACCTCCCGCGGCAGGCCGAGCAGGCTGACATAGAGGTCCAGCGTGTGGATGGCCTGGGTCAGCAGCACGCCGCCGCCGTCGCGTGCCTTCATCCCGCGCCCCGGCTGGGCGTAGTAGGCGTCGTCGCGCCACCAGCGCACCACGACGGAGGCCGACAGCGGGCGGCCCAGCGTGCCGGTGCGCAGCAGTTCCGCCAGCCGTTCGGCGGCGGCGCGGAAGCGGTGCTGGAGCATGACGCCGAGTGTCAGCCCGGCGCGCTCCATGCTCTCCACCACGGCGCGGCAGCCGGCCGGCGTGGCGTCCAGCGGCTTTTCCAGAAGGACGTGCTTGCCGGCGGCTGCGCAGCGGGCGACGAGGTCGGCGTGGGTGTCCGGCGGGGTCAGCAGCAGGACGGCGGAGACGGTGGGATCGTCGAGGATTGCCTCCGCCCGGTCCACCGCCGGCAGGCCGAAGCGCGCCGCGAAGGCGGCCCGCCGCTCGGCGGACGGGCTGAAACAGCCCGCCACCTCGACGCGGTCCGCCAGATCCAGCAGGCTCTGGGCGTGCGGCGTCGCCGCCATGCCCAGCCCGATCACGCCGACGCGCCGCCGCATCCGGCTCAGCCCTGGGCGAGGGCGGAGGCCTCGCGGGCCAGCCGCTCGATCTCGGACCAGCGGCGCTCCTTGACCGCGTCGGCCGGGGTCAGCCAGGTGCCGCCGAGCGCGAAGACGTTGGGGAGCGACAGGATCTCCTTCACATGCTCGGCCTTGAGGCCGCCGGTCGGGCAAAAGCGGATCTCCGGCATCAGCGGCGCCATGCCGCGCAGCGCCGGGGCGCCGCCGTTCAGCATCGCCGGGAAGAACTTCAGCTCGCGGAAGCCGTGCTCCATGGCGATCAGCGCCTCGGCCACCGTGGCGATGCCCGGCAGATAGGGCAGGCCGGCAGTCTTGGCGGCTTCGGCCAGACGGTCGGTCAGGCCAGGGCTGACGACGAAGCGGGCGCCGGCGTCGCGGGCCTGGGCGAACTGCTCGGGCCGGATCAGCGTGCCGAGTCCGACCAGGGCGCCCGGAACGCGGGCGGCGATGGCCTCCGCGCAAGCCAGCGCCGCGGGGGTGCGCAGCGTCACCTCCAGCGTGGTCAGGCCACCGGCGACCAGC
Organism: Azospirillum sp. UENF 312511; assembly: GCF_058780635.1. Classification (NCBI taxonomy): domain Bacteria; kingdom Pseudomonadati; phylum Pseudomonadota; class Alphaproteobacteria; order Rhodospirillales; family Azospirillaceae; genus Azospirillum; species Azospirillum sp. UENF 312511. Next base: position 264,401 of record NZ_JBSNCG010000002.1, read on the forward strand.
GCCTCGGCCAGGGCGACCGCGGTGTCCGGCTCGTCGAGGACGAGGACCGGGACGATGCGCGGGCCGGACAGGGAGGGTTCAAGACGCGGGTGGGTCATGTCAGGGCCTCGGCAGGAGAGAAGTACAGTGGGGTGGCGTGCCGCATGTCGTCGATGGTCAGCAGCAGGCCGTCGATGTGGTCGCCGAGCGCCTTCACCGCGCGGTCGGGGTCATGGTCCGCGATGGCGGCGACGATGGCCTCGTGCTCGGCGATGACGGTCGCCAGGCGGCCGGGATAGGGAAGGGTCATGTGGCGGCAGCGGTCAATCTGCACCTTCACCTGCTGGGTGATCGGCCAGAAACCGGGATAGCCGGCGATGTCGGCGATCAGCGCGTGGAACGCCTCGTCCGCCTGATGGAAGCCGTCGGCGCAGCCCGAGGCGTCCACCTCGCGCTGGCGCTCCAGGTTGGCTTGGAGGGCGGCGACCTGGCTGCGCGTCGCGCGTTCCGCCGCGAAGCGGACGGTCGCCTGCTCCAGCGTCTTGCGGATCAGGTTGGCTTCCGGCAGGGCGGCGATGGGGATGCGCGCCACGAAGGTGCCCGACTGCGGAAAGACCTCCACCAGCCCCTCGTCGGCCAGCCGCAGGACGGCCTCGCGCACCGGGGTGCGGCTGACGCCGAAGGCTTCGGCCACCAGCTTCTCCACGATCGGGTCGCCCGGCTTGCGGGCCAGCGACACGATGTCGGCCCGCAGGTCGCGGTAGATCGCCGCCGCCGCCGTGGTCCCGCGTTGCGACGCGCGGGGCGGCTTGACGGCGGCGGGGACGGCGGCGGGAGCGACGGCGGCTTGGCCCGTGAGGATTTGGTCTGGTGGCATGGAGGGTCCCTCCGTCAGGGGATCAGCCGTCCAGCACGGACGCCATGGCGTCGCGCGGGATGACGGCGCCGCGGTGCTGGATGACCACGGCGGCGATGCGGTGGGCGGAGCGCGCCGCCTCCACGGGGCCGAGGCCCTTCAGGCGGGCGCTGAGATAGCCGGCGCTGAAGCTGTCGCCCGCCGCGGTGGTGTCCACGACCTTGGCGACCTTCTCCGACGGCACGGTCTCCTCAAGGCCGGGGGCGGAGACGATGCAGCCCGGCTTTTCCAGCTTCAGCACGATCTCCGTCACCCCGGCGCCGCGCACGCGGGCCATGGCGGTGTCGGCATCGGCGTCGCCGTAGAGGCCGCGCAGGTCCTCGACGCCCGGCAGGGCGATGTCGGTGCGCCGGAGCATCGCGTCGTAGGCGCGCTGCGCCGTCTCGCGGTCAGGCCACAGGCGGGGGCGCCAGTTGGTGTCGAAGGCGACGCGGCCGCCGCGCTCGCGCAGGCGGTCGAGCATGGGGAACAGCACCTCCCGCCCGCGCTCGCCCCAGATGGCCAGGCTGATGCCTGACATGTAGAGCAGGTCGTAGCCTTCCAGATCGGCGACCAGCGCCGGGCTGTCGGGCAGCACGAACAGGTCGCGGGCCGGCGCGGAATCGCGCCAGTAGAGGAAGCGCCGCTCGCCGCTGTCGTCCGTCTCGATCATGTAGAGGCCGGGGACGCGGTTGGGCACGCGCAGCACATGACCGGTGCCGACCCCTTCGGCCTCCCATGTGGCGACCATGGCGTCGCTGTTGCCGTCGTCGCCCAGCGCCGTCACGTAATCGGTTGCCACGCCCAGCCGCGCCATGTAGACGGCGGTGTTCAGGGTGTCGCCGCCGAAGCCCATGGTGAAGGTCCCGTCGGGACGGCGCACCAGTTCGATCATGCATTCGCCAAGGGCCGCAACCCGGCGTGCGGACTCACCCATCGCCATCCCCCGTCCGGCGGTCCGATCCGCCAGTCTGTGCTAAAGAGTTCGAACAACACGGGTTTTTAGTCCCGTGCCTCCCGAGGGCAAGTATACTAATATATCAATGTCGGAAGCAAGGCTTTTCGGGGATTCGTCCTGCCGGACAATGGTCATGGCGCGGACGCTGCGGTGTTTTTCTGCTTCTTGCGCAGCCGCTCGCGGTGGGCGGTGTACAGGCCGCTGGCGATGATGATTCCGGTGCCGAGGAAGGTCCAGTGGTCGGGCAGCGCACCGAAGATCAGGAAGCCCAGCAGCGTGGACCAGACGATCTGCACGTAGGAGCAGGGCGCCAGCACCGACGCCTCGCCGAAGCGGTAGGCCTGCACCATCAGCCATTGCCCCATGGTCGAGACCAGCCCGACCAAGGCGCCCAGCGCCACCTCCGTTGCGGTCGGCATGGTGAAGTTGAAGGGCAGCATCACGGTCAGCACGGCGAGGCCGGTCAGGGCGGACCAGATCAGGGTGGTGGTGGGGTGCTCCTGCCCGGTCATCTTGCGGGTGATGACCACGCCGGTCGCCCAGCTCATCGCCGACAGGATGGGGAAGATGGCCGCCGGCTGGAAGGCCGCCCCGCCGGGCCGGATGACGATCAGCACGCCGAGCAGCCCGACCAGCACCGCCGCCCAGCGGCGCGGCCCGATCTTCTCGCCCAGCACCAGGATCGACAGCACCGTGACGAAGACCGGCGAGACGTAGCTGGTCGCCGCCGCCTCGGCCAGGGGCAGGTAGTGCATGCCCATGATGAAGAACAGCGCCGAGCCCAGCATGCCCAGCCCGCGCAGGACCTGGAGGCCGGGGCTGGCGGTCTTCATCACCGGTGGGCCGCCGCGGATCATCAGCGGCAGCAGCAGCGTGGTGAAGCCGACATAGCGCATCCAGCCGATCTCGATGGAGGGCAGCGTCTGGGCCAGATACTTCGCCGTCGCGTCAGAGCAGGAGAAGAAGAAGACCGCGGCGACGACCATCAGGATCCCGCGCACGGGATCGTCGCGGCGCTCGCGGCCATAGGACGACACGGTCTGGGCGGCGGACACCCCTTCCGGGGGTCGGGAGCAGTCGGGCATGGCCGGAGGGCGCTTCCAGGCAGGAGGGCGGCAAGCGGAAGGATGGCCCGGGTCTCTCGCCCGGTTTACCGTCAGGTTACTGATATATCATGCCTGGGAACAATGGTGCGGAGCGTCATGGCAGCCATACGGCCCGGCCCCGTGAATCCACAACACGGGCCCGTGGGTCAACCGTCGCCGCGGTCGGTGCCGGCGCTGCCGCGCAGGGCCGAGGTTACGGCCGGCGCCGGGCGCATCAGGGGCGTCGGCGGGTTGATCGGCAAGTCCATCAGGCCGCGGCGGGCGGCGTTGCGCTCCAGCTCGTAATCGGGATCGGGGAAGCGCTGGAGAAGCGTCTCGTAGGTGTCGCGCGCCGCGGCGGGGCAGCCCAGGATGCGGAACGCCTCTCCTTGCCGCAACAGGGCGCCGGCCTCCGTCCCGCGATGGTAGGAGGTGAGGCTGGCCGCCACGGCGAACCAGCGGTCATAGGCGGTCCACAACGCCTCCACCGTCGGCCCCTCGCACCGCCCGGCCACCACCGCCGCCTCCAGCGCCTGCCGGTAGGCGGTGTCGGGTGCCGGTCTGGTCATCGCGCAGCCGCCCGCCAGCAGGAGGACGCCCGCAAGGGCGGTTCCGGCAATCGCCTGTCTGTTGCGCGGCATCGGTTCCTCTCCCCCGTTCGCATCCTCTCGCCACCAGTGAAATACAGCCGGATTAAAGCCCGGTTCAAGCCGGAGCGGGGAGGGCCGGGGAGGTGCGGCGTTGCGGGCAACTCGGGAGGAAAATGCTTCGAATTTCGAGGCAAAGAGCAGCCAAGAATCTACGCCTTAACGGATATTAAAAGTCATATAAAAGCGGGCCGTAACATTATCCCTTGAGGTAAGCCGAATGGTTGACTCGCGGTACAGGAAGGCTATTACCTGAGGGTGTGAGAAAATAAAGCACTCGGAATTAAGGAAAATTTTAAGTGCCTTGTCCTCCCGCCCTCTAGTTGAAACCCCTGTTGCGGAGAATCCCATGCGCGCTGTCCTGGTTGAACCGAACCCCCTGATCGCCGACGCGCTCGGCCGTCAGCTCGGCATGGGGAAGATCCGCTACGACCGCCAGGACTGGGCCGGGCTGGAGGAGCTTCTGCGGGAGCAGGGCGTGGAAGGACTCGGCTACGACGCCATCGTCCTGGGCAGCGTCGACGATCCGGCGCGCTGTGTGGCGGCGCTGCGGGCGCATCAGGTCGGGGCGGCGATCCTCTGCCTGCTCGACCGGCGCTGCGTGGCGACGACGGTGGAACTGCTCCACGCCGGGGCCGACGACGTGCTGGTTAAGCCGGTGGTCAGCGCCGAGGTGCGGGCGCGCATCGAGGTGGCGCGGCGGCGTTCGCGCGGCCTGCTGAGCAACGCGGTGCGGGTGGGCCAGCTCACGGTGTTCCTCGACGGGCGCGACCCGGAGGTCGGTGGCGAGCGGCTGCGGCTGAGCCAGCGCGAGCACGCCATCCTCGGCGTGCTGGCCGCCCACCACCGCCGCGTCGTGTCCAAGGAGCACATCTACGACGAGGTCTACGGCCTGTCCGGCGCCGACCCGCTGGACAAGGTCATCGACGTCTACATCTGCAAGCTCCGCAAGAAGATCGCCGAGGCCACCGGCGGCGCCCGCTACATCGAGACCGTCTACGGACGCGGCTACAAGTTCGAGGCCCCGCCCGAGCATGAAGAGGCCGTTCCGGCCGCCGCGTCCGCGGCCCGCCGCTTCCCGGCCATCCCCTTCGCCGCGTCCGGCCTGCATCCCGGCTGTCTCGTCGCCGCCGAGTGACTGCCGCCGAGTGACTGCCGCCGAGTGACGGCGCCTTAATTTCAAAGTTCCGCCCGACCTTCTGCTTCCGACATTTTGCCCCAAATTTTGAAAGACGCCACGGCCGCGGCCCTCCGGGGGACGGCGGCTGAGCCGCTTTGCGCGGCAATCGTATTTTTGTAAGCGGGCGCATTTTTATAAAATGCGCTATTACTTTTAAAAGATGCCCATCTTTGAAAGACGACTGCGTCACCCTGGAAAGGCTGCGGTTTTTTACTCCGGTTTAAACGGGGTCGGTCACAGTCGAATGGTCGGTTGCGCGCCCATAAGAACCAAGTGGGAAGGCCCGCGCACCCGGCCCCAGCGTCAGAAAGGCGCTCTGCATCTCGCGAATGGAGATACACATGGCCTCGATCATGACCAACACCTCGGCGATGACCGCGCTGCAGACGCTGCGCCGCGTGACCGACGATCTGGCGACCACCCAGGATCGCATCTCGACCGGTCTCAAGGTCAACAACGCCAAGGACAACGCCGCCTACTGGTCGATTGCGACCACCATGCGCGCCGACGTCGCCGGCTTCAAGGCGGTGAAGGAATCGCTGGAACTGGGTTCGGGCACGACCAACACCGCGTCGGTGGCGTCCAAGAACATCGTCGAGAACCTGCAGACGCTGAAGGCCCGCGTCATCGCCGGCCAGACCAACGGCGTCGACAAGTCGCTGATCCAGAACGACATCGACCAGCTCGTCAAGCTGGTGAAGGGCGCCGCCGCCGACGCCTCCTTCAACGGCGACAACCTGCTGCGCATCACCTACTCCAACGACGGCACGGCCAAGGACCAGAACGTCGACATCCTGGCGTCGCTGAGCCGCAGCGCCGGCACGGTCGATCCGAGCTACATCAGCTTCCAGCGCCAGGACATGCAGGTCACCTCGATCGTCGGCAAGGCCACGATCGAGCAGCAGGTGGACTCCACCAACGACCTGAAGGCCAGCGTCGGCATCGCCATCGGTGCGCCGGACACCACCTTCATCGACGGCCAGAACCTGGGCCTGGGCAACCTGACCCTGAACGTCACCAACGAGGCGGGCACCAAGACCGCCGTGACGGTGGACCTGTCGGGCATCGACTACACCACGGATCTGGCGACCACCCAGGGCCTGATCGAGACCGCGGTCAACACGGCCCTGACCGCGGCCGGCGGCGACTTCCAGGTGGCCTTCAACGGCGACAAGCTGGAATTCACCGACCAGGACCTGAACACCGACGGCAACTTCACCGCCAAGGTGGACAGCCTGTGGGTCGGTTCGAAGGAAAGCGACGCCTTCGGCGGCTTGGCCGACCTGACGCAGATCGACGTGACCTCCAACGCCACCAAGTCGCTCGAGGTCATCAACGGCCTGCTCGACAAGGCGATCGGCAAGGCCGCGGTGATCGGTTCCATCGAGAACCGCGTGTCGGTGCAGAACGACTTCGTGTCGAAGCTGACCGACTCGATGAACAAGGGCATCGGCTCCCTGGTGGACGCCGACATGAACGAGGAATCGAGCCGCCTGCAGGCCCTCCAGGTCCAGCAGCAGCTCGCCACCCAGGCGCTGTCGATCGCCAACCAGGGTCCGCAGAACATTCTCTCGCTGTTCCGCTAACCCGGTCCGGCCGGCGTCCCTCTCCCGAGGGGGCGCCGGCCTCTTTTTCCTAACCGATCCGGCTCCCTTTTTCCCGCCCCAGCCCCATTCCGGCGCCCCCGTGCGCGTTGCATAAGGTGCGACCATGAGCATCGCCGCCTACCAGCAGACGATGGCCGAGTGCGAAGACCCGCGCCGCATCGAATATCTGGTCTTCCTCCGCATCACCCTGGATCTGGAGACCAACCGCGACGCCGGCTGGCGGTCGGCGGCGCTGAAGGACGCGCTGTGGCGCAACCTGGAACTCTGGAACACGCTGCGCGCCGACCTGCTGGAGGACGGCAACGCCCTGCCCGAGGCGCTGCGCGCCGGGCTGGTCTCGCTGTCCTTCTCGGTGGCGCGCCAGACCACCCAGGTGCTGCGCGGCGAGGCCGACGCGGGCACGCTGATCGACATCAACCGGTCGGTCATGCGCGGCCTGCAGGGTGTGGCCCGCACGGAGGCCCCCGCTCCGATGGAGGCGTCCTATGGCGCTTAAGCTCCGCCTCAAGCCCTGCGAGCGCGTGGTCATCAACGGCTGCGTCGTGCAGAACGAGAACCGCCGCTACACCCTGACCGTCAGCAACTTCGCCCAGATCATCCGCGGCAGCGACATCATGCAGGAGGACGAGGCCGACACCCCCGTCCGCCGCGCTTACTTCCTGATCCAGAGCATGCTTCTGGACCCTCAGGCCGCGGAACAGTACGGCAGCGTCGTCGCCGGCATGATGGCGAAGCTCTACACCGCCTTCATGCATCCGGAGATGCAGGACCGCATCATGCAGGCGATGCGCAACGTCAGCGACCGCGACTACTACAAGGCGCTGGCCTGCCTGCGGCCGGTGATGGCCTACGAGGACGGGCTGCTGAACGCCCAGCGCTCCCCGCGGGACGAGCGCGTTCCCGAGACTCGCGTGGAGGCGTGACGCCATGCCCGCCCCCATCCAGGGACTGACCGGCGGCGTGTCCGGCGTCAACGGCGAGCGCGGCACCGCCAGCGCCGACCTGATCGCCGAAGCCCGCCAGCGTCAGGCCGACCGGCTGCGCGCCGCCCAGGCCGAAGCCATCAAGGCCACCGAGGTGGTCGAGGAGACCCGCGCGTCGGCGGAATCCGACAACGGCCGCCAGCCCGACCCCATCCCGCCCTACCGCGTCAACCTCGACCCCGGCACGGGCCGCCTGTCCACCGAGGTGCTCGACACCCACACCGGCGAGGTGATCCTGCGCATCCCGCCGTCCTACGCCGACCCGGCGGAGGACGCGGCGGAGGAGAGCGGGCGGCCGAAGGCCCCGGAGGTGAAGGCATGAGCACGCTCCAGGATTATCGCCAGATCGTCCGCAACCAGGACCGCTACGACGCGATGATCCGCTCGCGTCCCGACGTGAAGCGCAACATCGCCTATTTCGAGGCCAACATCGGCAAGATCTCCAGCGCCGAGGAGCTGCTGAAGGACGACAAGCTCTACCGCTTCGTCATGGTGGCCTTCGACCTGGAAAGCCAGACCTACGCACGGGCCCTCATCCGCAAGGTGCTGGACCAGGGGGTGAAGGACCCGGAGGCTTTGGCCAACCGCATGAACGACGCCAAGTTCAAGGAGATGGCCACCGTCCTGTCCTTCAAGGAGACGGGCGGCGCCACGCTGAAGGAGCCGGCGATCGTCAAGGCCATCGTCGACCGCTACGTCGACGTGTCGCTGGAGGTGAAGGCGGAGGAGAGCAATCCGGCGGTCCGTCTGGCGCTCTACTTCGACCGCAAGGCGCCGCGCATCACCAACTGGTATCAGGTGATGGCCGACCGCGCGCTGCAAAAGGTGGTCTTCACCGCGCTCGACATTCCCGAGCAGTCGGCGCTGGGCGACCTCGACCGGCTGGTCGACAAGCTGAAGAAGCGCTTCGACATCGCCGATTTCAAGGACCCGGCCAAGCTCGGGAAGTTCCTGGACCGCTTCTCGGCCATGTACGACCTGAAGAACGGCGGGCCCGCCGAGGCCTCCACGAACCTCCCCTACATCGGGCCGATCAACAGCCGCGGACGCTCCTCGATCATCGCCATCGACCCGTCCATCACCATGTCGCTGCTGAACTTCCCGCGCTTCTGAGCGGCGGCGTTCCGGCAGGCCGAATTCCGGGAGATTGGCTGTGCAGCCGAGCCGACAGGCCAGGCCGCCGGGCACCTGGCCGCACGTCGTGGCCCTGCTGCCCGGCCCGGACGACCGGGACGAGGACACCGCCCGCGACTCCCTTCATATCCTGCCGATGACCATCCTGCCGCTGGAGACTCCGGGTCTGCGCCGGGCGCGGCTGATCAAGAACGTCCGGCTCCAGACGGTGGTGGAGCTGTTCAACGACGTCCACGCCGGCAGCGGGCAGGTGATGCCCAGCCAGTTGCCGCTGCATTTCGGCAACCGTTCGCCCGAGCTGGACCGCGACCTTCTGATGATTGGGCAGATCGCCCAGGCCGCCAGCTTCGACGTCTATTCCCTGCGCATCGAGCTGCGCCGCCTGAAGATCGCGGTTGACGAGCACGCCGCCCTGCGCCTGTCGCAGCGCCGGAAGGACCAGCTCACCCGCTACATGCGCGTCTTCACCCGCCCGTTGATCGAAAGCGTCTACGGCAGCGACGACGTGCAGGTGCAGAATGTCGAGGACCTGATCCGCCTGTTCGCCGAACCCGATCTGGCGGAGGTGCGCCGCCGGCTCACCATGATGGCCGACCGGCTGGACATCGCCATGGCCGACATCCCGGCCTTCCTGGAGGAGTACGGCGACATCTTCCTGTCGCTGGCCTATTTCAAGCAGTGCCTGGACGAGATCGTCCCCGACGTGCAGGCCTTCCTGGCCTGGATGGACGCGGTGCGCGGCTTCAGCGAGGTCCGCCGCGACGCCCGTCACGCCCGGATGCTCGACGAGGTGGGCCGCGACCTGACGGAGATCGCCGCCTCGATCACCGGGCGGTTCGAGAGCTTCGACAACCGCTCCAAGGACTTCTGGCGCAACATCAACGCCCAGAGCTTCCGCAGCATCCGCGACCTGATCACCAACCATCACGTCACCATCGGCGGGGTGCTGTGCGGGCTAGCGGTGAAGATGGCCCTGTGGAAAGCCCGTTTCTCCAGCGGCGGCGGCCCGGTCCGCCGCTTGGAGTTCATCCGCTCCGAGATCCTGCCGGGCCTGTCGCACATCCGCTCCCTGGAACGCTCGGCGCGGAGTGGGGGGCGCTGAGGCCCCCGGCATTCCACAGACCTCCTACCGGCGCCGCGCGGCGAGCTGGAGGGCGGTGGCCGCCGCGGCGACGGCGATGCCCAGACCGGTCACCGCGGTCCAGCCCCCGGCGTTCCAGGCCAGCGTCGCCGCACTCGACCCCAGCGCGCCGCCCAGGAACATGCCGCCCATGAAGATGGTGTTCAGCCGGGCGCGCGCTTCGGGGCGCAGAGCGTAGACGATGTGCTGGTTCGACACCAGCGCCGCCTGGACCGCGAAGTCGAGCAGGATCACCCCGGCGACCAGACCGGCGACCGACGTCCACAGCCCGAACAGCAGCCAGGAGGCGAGCGTCAGCAGCGTGCCCAGCAGGATCACCCGGTGCGGCCCGCTGCGGTCGGCGATCCGCCCGGCCATCGGGGCGGCCAGGATGCCGACCGCGCCGACGATGCCGAACAGCCCCGCGGCGTCGGCGCCCAGGCCGAAGCGCGGCTCGGCCAGACGCAGCGCCAGGATGGTCCAGAAGGTGGTGAAGGCGGCGAACAGCAGCCCCTGGGTGACGGCGGCCAGCCGCAGGGCCGGGAACTCCCGCCACAGATGGACCAGCGAGCGCATCAGCGCCGGGTAGCGCAAGGACGCGTTCGGGTGGCTGCGCGGCAGCATGACGGCCATCAGCGCGGCCGCAGCCAGCGCCAGCGGCACGGCCAGCCAGAACATGGCGCGCCAGCCCTCGTGCGTCCCGACGAAGCCGGCCAGCGTGCGGCTGAGCAGGATGCCGGTCAGCACCCCCGACATGACGGTTCCCACCGCCGCCCCGCGCCGCTGCGGCGAGGCGAGATGCGCGGCGAAGGGAACGATCTGCTGGGCCACCGTCGCCGAGACGCCGAGCAGCAGCGAGGCGGCGACCAGCAGGGCGGGCCCCTGCGCCAGCGCTGTCGCGACCAGCGCCGCGGCGAGCAGCAGGAACTGCCCGACGATCAGCCGCCGCCGCTCCACCAGATCGCCCAGCGGCACCAGCAGGAGCAGGCCGGCGGCGTAGCCCAGCTGCGTGGCGGTCGGGATCATGCCGGTCAACGGGCCGGGCAGGTCGCCCTCGATCAGCCCCAGCATGGGCTGGTTGTAGTAGATGTTCGCGACGGCCAGCCCCGCGGCGGTCGCCATGGCGAAGGTCAACCCGCGCCCGAGCCGGGTCTGGTCGGGTGTGTGGGTTGATGTGTGGGGCATTGTGTCGGTGATGCTCATGACATGCGGTCCTTTTGCAACATCCCCTCTCCCCTCTGGGGAGAGGGTTAGGGTGAGGGGGTTGCGCGTGCTGGTGCGTTCGGCACAAGCGCAACCCCCTCACCGGCTCTCAGCGGATGCCAGAGGCATCCGCCTGCTGCCGTCAGCGCTGGCCTCTGGCCAGCGCGAGAGGCCCTGCGGGGCACCCTCTCCCCAGAGGGGAGAGGGTTATGTGAGGCCCAAGGCGATGATCTCTGAACCGGACCCTATCGCACTTTCACAATCCGCATCAGTCATGCAGAATGAATGGCCTGTATGTCGGAATATGAAGCAATGGACCTCGCCGGACTCGCCGTTCTGGTGGAAGCCGCCCAGGCCGGCAGCCTTGCCGGGGCGGCGCGGCGGCTGGGCATCTCGCCGCTGATGGCGACCCGGCGGCTGGCCGCGCTGGAGGAGGCCATGGGCGCGCGGCTGATGCAGCGGACCACCCGCTCCCTCGCCCTAACGCCGGAGGGGGAGGCGATGCTGCCCTTCGCCCAGGCGATGCTGGAGAACGAGGCGGCGGCGCGGGCCAGTGTCCGCCCGTCCTCCGCCGGGGCGTCGGGGCTGCTGCGGCTGACCGCCTCCGCCGCCTTCGGGCGCAAGGTGGTGGTGCCGGTGGTCGCCGACTTCCTGACGGACAATCCGCAGGTCTCGGTCGATCTGCTGCTGACCGACACGGTGGTGGACATCGTCGGGCAGGGGATCGACCTCGCCATCCGCATCGCGAGTCTGAAGGACAGCGCGCTGATCGCGCGGCGGCTGGCCGACAACCCGCGGGGGCTCTACGCCACGCCCGGCTATCTGGCGGCGCGAGGGACGCCCGCCACCGTCGCTGATCTGGCGGAGCACGAGTGCCTGTGCCTGTCCGGCACGACCCACTGGAGCTTCGTGGGCGACGGGCGGGAGCGGCGCATCCGGGTGCGCGGCCGCTTCACCGCCAACTCCATCGAGGGGTTGCGCGACATCTGCCTCGCCGGGCTCGGCATTGCCGTCCTGTCCGAGTGGGACGTGCGCGACGAGGTGGCGCGCGGCGCGCTGGTGGCGCTCCGCCTGTCCGACGGGGCGTTGGAACCGCTGGCGGTGTGGGGCGTCCATCCCTCGGCGCGCTTCGTGCCGCCGAAGGTGCGCCTGTTCATGGACGCGCTGGCGAAGGCGCTGCGCTGAACCGGGTCAGAGCCGGACGGCCGGGCGATCGGCCGGTTGGGTGGCGTGCAACTCATAGAGCTTCGCCAGGATTTGCGGGGCGGGCTGCTCCGCCTTTGGCGCCGGCGCGTCCGCCGCAGCATCGGTGTTTGGCGTCTTGCGGGCGAGCGCTTCCGCCAGCACGGCGGGGGACGAGCGATGGTCCGCCGGCGGCTCTTGCGCCGGACCGGCGAGGAAGGGCAGGGGTGGCGCGTTGGCCGGCGCGTCCTTCGCCGGGGCCTTCGTCTCGTCCGCGCCGCCCTCCGCCAGCGCGACGAGGTGGCCCAGCGGGTCGTCGCCGGTCACCGCCTCGAAGGCGGCCATAGCGGCGCTTCCCAGCAGGCCGATGGGGCCGCCGAACAGAAAGCCGCCGGCCAGCCGCGCCGGCAGGCCGATGTCGTCGCCGGTGGCGTGGCGGTAGATTTGCGACACCCCCGGCAGGTGCTGGAGCGGATTCACCGCGTCCAGCAGGTCGCCGAAATCCAGGCTGAGGTCCGCCGCCTCCTGCTTTGCCGGAGCTTTCACGGCGTCCCGTGCGGCGGTGGTCGGGGCAAGCGCGCGAGTGGCGAGCGCGGTGGCGTTGGTCATGGCGTGGCTCCGGCGGGAACGGCGAGGATACGGTCGAGGATGTGAAAGGACTCGGGGGATGGCGTGGCGTCGTCCTTGCCCTGGCGCAGGAACTCCTCCAGCGCCGGGTTCAGCGCGACGGCGCCGTCCACCTCCGCATCGGTGCCCTGCTTGTAGGCGCCGATGCGCACCAGCTCCCGCATGTTGTCGTAGGTGGCGGCGAGGCTCCGCGCGCGGTGCAGCAGGGTGTTCTGCTCCGCCGTGTGGCAGCCGGGCAGCAGGCGCGACACACTGCGCAGCACGTTGACGGCGGGGTAGCGTCCCTGCTCGGCGATGCGGCGGTCCAGCACGATGTGGCCGTCGAGGATGCCGCGCACCGCGTCGGCGATGGGCTCGTCATGGTCGTCGCCGTCCACCAGCACGGTGAAGATGCCGGTGATGTCGCCCTGGCCCTCTTGTCCCGGCCCGGCGCGCTCCATCAGTTTGGGGAGTTCGGCGAAGACGCTGGGCGGGTAGCTCTTGGCGGTCGGCGGCTCCCCGGCGGCCAGCCCGATCTCGCGCTGGGCCATGGCGAAGCGCGTCACGCTGTCGATCAGGCAGAGGACGTGCAGGCCGCGGTCGCGCAGCTCCTCCGCCACGGTCAGGCAGAGATAGGCGGCCTGCCGGCGCATCAGCGGCGGCTCGTCCGAGGTGGCGACGACGACGACGGAGCGGGCGAGGCCGTCCGCCCCCAGGTCGTCCTGGATGAACTCCTGCACCTCGCGCCCGCGTTCCCCGACCAGCCCGATCACGATGGCGTCGGCCCCGGCGTGGCGGGCGACCATCGACAGCAGCGTCGATTTGCCGACGCCCGACCCGGCGAAGACGCCCATGCGCTGGCCGCGGCAAATGGGTGTGAAGACGTCGATGGCGCGCACGCCGGTGTCCATCTTCGCCCCGACCCGGCGCCGCGCGTAGGCCGGCGGCGGGGCGGCGCGCAGCGGGCGGGCGTGGTGGCCGTTGCGCAAGGGGCCGCGCCCGTCGATCGGCTCGCCCAGCGCGTTGACCACGCGGCCCAGCCAGCCGGGGCCGGGGCGCAGCGTGAAGGCGGTGTCGTCGGTGACCGCAGCGCAGCCCTCCGCCACGCCGTCGAGGTTGTCGAAGGCCATCAGCAGCGTGCGGCCCTGGCGGAAGCCGATGGTCTCGCACAGCAGGCGCTGGCCGCGCGCCGTCTCCGCCCAGCATTTGTCGCCCACCGCCAGCACACGGCGCAGACCCTCGACCTCCAGCGTCATGCCGGCGGCGCTGCGGATCTCGCCGCGCCAGGATCGGGTCGGCATCCGCTCGATCTCGGACAGAAGGTTGGAAAGCACACGCATCGCCGGGACGTCTCCGCCGTGTCGGAATGCGGTGATCCTGCCACGAGGATTTTAAATCCGGTTTTAAACGGCGGGCGTCATCTTGGCCCTGCCTTGCTTTCCGGCTTTGCGATAGGGCCGTTCCAATGGATTTTAGCAATATTTCGGTGTTTCGGCTGACCGGCGCGCGGCTCGATTACTTGGCGGAGCGGCAGAAGCTGATCGCCGCCAACGTCGTGAACGCCAACACGCCCGGCTATCAGCCGAAGGACCTGAAGCCCTTCGCGGCGTTGATGGATGGCCCGCAGACGGTGGCGCCCGCGCTCACCTCGCCTATGCATCTGACCGGCTTCAACCCGTCCGGCGCGGTGCAGGAGGCGCGCAAGCCCGAGCAGTGGGAAACCACGCCGGACGGCAACGCCGTGTCGCTGGAGCAGGAGATGACCAAGGGCAGCGAGACGCGCGACGCCTTCGCCCTGACCGCCGGCCTGTTCCAGCGCAACCTGCAGATCCTGCGCGCCGCTTGGCGCGCCGGCTGACGACCTCGGAGTTCCCTCCCATGCTCACCGATCCCCTGGCCGCGACGATGCGGATCGCCAGTTCGGGCCTGCAGGCGCAGGGCACCCGGCTGCGCGTGGTCGCTGAGAACATCGCCAACGCCGACTCCACCGCCATGACCGCGGGCGGCGATCCCTACCGCCGCAAGACCGTGTCTTTTGCGACCACGATGGACCGCGCCGCCGGGTCGGAGATCGTGAAGGTCAAGCAGATCGGGCGCGACCGCAGCGACTTCCAACTCGTCTACGAGCCCTCGCACCCCGCCGCCGACGAGAAGGGCTACGTCAAGCGCCCGAACGTCCAGCCGCTGATCGAGATGATGGACATGCGCGAGGCCAGCCGGTCCTTCGAGGCGAGCGTCAACGTCATCGAGCAGTCGCGCAGCATGATGAGCCGCATGATCGACCTTCTGCGCGGCTGAGGAGACCCAGAGCATGATCGAACCCATCGGCCGCGCCGCCGCCGCCTACGGCCTCCACCGCGCGCCCCTGGCCCAGCCGGCGCCCGCCGCCTCGCTCGCCACCCCGCCCGCCGCGGCGGCTGCGGCCTCGCCGTCCGCCGAGACGGGGGCCTCGGCGTCGGAGAGCAGCTTCGGCGCCTTCCTCGACCGTCAGGTGTCGCAGGCGGTGGAGACGCTGAACGAGGGCGAGCGCATGTCCGTCGCCGCCGTCGCCGGCAAGGCCGGCACGCACGAGGTCGTGCGTTCCGTGCTCGCCGCCGAGATGACCGTGCAGACGGTGGTGTCGATCCGCGACCGCATGGTGCAGGCCTATCAGGACGTCATGCGGATGGCGATTTGAGCGCGTGTGTTGGGACGCATTGCCCCCTCCCTAACCCTCCCCCGCTTCGCAGGAGAGGGACCGAATTCCCTCCCCTGCGAAGCGGGGGAGGGAAGGGGCCCGCGAAGCGGGAAGGGTGGGGGCAACCGCTCCCCAGGAGAACCCCCATGAACGAAGCCGACGTGCTGGAAGTCCTGCGCACGGGCATCTGGACGATGCTGCTGATCGCCGCGCCGCCGCTGGTCATCGCGGTCCTGGTGGGCGTGGCGATCTCGCTGGTCCAGGCGCTGACCCAGGTGCAGGAGATGACGCTGACCTTCGTGCCGAAGATCGTCGCCATCCTGGTCACCACCGTGCTGGCGCTGCCCTTCATGTACGGCGCGCTGACCACCTACGCCGACCGGCTGGGCAGTCTGATCGTCTCGGTGCGGTGACATGCGTCGGCTGGCCGGACTGGCGGCGCTGCTCCTGGCCGGAACCGCGACCGCCGCGGAGGTGAAGCCGCCGGCCGCGCAGATCGGCACCTGGTCCACCGCTCTCTACGCGCCGCGCGTCCTGCCCGTGCGCAGCCTGCCGCCGGAGGCCGCCTGCATCGACGCCATCCTGGCGGCGGAGCGGGAGGCGGGGGTGACCGACCACATGCTCCTCGCCATGGGCTTCACCGAGGCCGGGCGGATGACCGCCGACCGGCTGTTCACCGTCTGGCCCTGGACCGTCAACACCGAAGGCGCCTCCCAGTACTTTCCGACGCGCGAGGAGGCCATCGCCTTCGTGCGCGCCGCGCAGGCGCGGGGCACGCGCTCCATCGACGTCGGCTGCCTCCAGGTGAACCTGAAATGGCACCCCGACGCCTTTCCCGACCTGGAGACCGCCTTCGACCCGCGCGCCAACGCCCGCTACGCCGCGCGCTTCCTGGGCGACCTGCACCGCGCGCAGGGATCGCTGGACGCCGCCATCGCCCGCTACCATTCCGCCCAGTCGGAGCGCGGAGCGGCCTACCGCGAGCGGGTCGGCGGCAACCGGCGCTGGGTGGCCGGCGCCATGGATTACCTGAAGACGCTGGCCGCCGGCCCGCAAGTGGCCACTTCCCAAGCCGCCCCCGGTGCGCTGCCCGCCTGGGGCCGGGCGGAGCTGGGCCGCTTGTCCTTCCTGTCCAGCCTCTACGCCAACGCGGCGGTGAAACCCCTCCTGCCGGGCGCGGACTGACCCCGACGTAAAAGCCGGTTTTACCGCGGGACGCTAGCGTACCAACGGTGCCGCACCCTGGAGTTCCCGCATGGCTTTCACGGACACCCTTCGGAACCGGATGACCAGCCTCGGCGATGCCGGGCTGGCGAACCGCGACGTGCTGTTCGCGCTGGCCATCGTGCTGGTGCTGGCCGTGCTGTTCCTGCCGGTGCCGACCTGGTTCCTCGACCTCGGGCTGGCGCTGTCGCTGGCGGTCAGCGTGCTGATCCTGATGGTCTCGCTGTGGATCTCCCGGCCGCTGGACTTCTCCTCCTTCCCGACCGTGCTGCTGGTCGTCACGGTGCTGCGGCTGGCGCTGAACATCGCGTCCACCCGCCTGATCCTCAGCCACGGGCACACCGGCCCGTCCGCCGCCGGCCATGTGATCGAGGGCTTCAGCCAGTTCATCATGGGCGGCAATTTCGTGATCGGCGTGGTGATCTTCGCCATCCTGATCGTCATCAACTTCGTGGTCATCACCAAGGGCGCCACCCGCATCGCCGAGGTCGGGGCGCGCTTCACGCTGGACGCCATCCCCGGCAAGCAGATGGCCATCGACGCCGACCTGTCCGCCGGCATGATCGACGACGTCGAGGCCCGCCGCCGCCGCAAGGAGCTGGAGGACGAGAGCACCTTCTTCGGCGCCATGGACGGCGCGTCGAAGTTCGTGCGCGGCGACGCGGTGGCCGGGCTGGTCATCACCGCCATCAACGTGCTGGGCGGCATGGCCATCGGCATGGCGCAGCAGGGCATGTCCTTCGAATCCGCGGCGTCGGTCTACACCATCCTGACGGTGGGCGACGGTCTGGCGACGCAGATTCCGGCGCTGGTCGTCTCGCTGGCCGCCGGCCTGCTGGTGACCAAGGGTGGCAACGTCGGCTCCGCCGATCAGGCGGTGCTCGCCCAGCTCGGCGGTTATCCCAAGGCGCTGATGGTGGCGGGCGGGCTGCTCTGCACGCTGGGCGTCACGCCGGGCCTGCCCGCCGCCCCCTTCGTCCTGCTGGGCGGGGGCTTCGGCGCGGCGGGCTGGTACGCGATGCGCGGCAAGATGCGTCGCGCGGCACTCGCCCGGCTGGAGGAAAGCCGCAAGGCCCCGACCGCCCCGGCCGAGGAGGCGGTGGAGGACATGCTGAAGGTGGACGAGGTCAAGGTGGAGGTCGGCAACCACCTCGTCCCGCTGATCCTCAACAAGAACGGGCCGCTGACCGGCAAGGTGAAGACGCTGCGCAAGCGCTTCGCCAAGGAGTTCGGCTTCATCCTGCCGTCGGTGCGCATCAAGGACAGCAGCTTCCTGCCGCCCAAGGGCTACGTCGTCAGCGTCATGGGCGTCGAGGTGGCGAGCGGCGAGGTGCGGCCCAAGCAGCTTCTCGCCATCGACCCGTCCGGCGGGGCAGCCCCCGACCTGCCCGGCGAGGCGACGCGGGAGCCGACCTTCAACCTCCAGGCCCGCTGGATCGACCCGGCGCGGCACGAGGAGGCCATCGCCAAGGGCTACACGGTGGTCGACCCGGAAAGCGTCATCACCACTCACCTGACCGAGGTCATCAAGGACCACCTCTCGACCCTGCTGACCTTCGCCGCCATGCAGAAGCTGCTGGATGGGCTGGGGCGGGAGTACCAGAAGCTGATCGCCGACATGGTGCCGTCGCGCATCACGCTGGTGGTGGTGCAGCGCGTGCTCCAGGCGCTGCTGGCGGAGCGGGTGTCGATCCGCAACCTGCCGGCCATCGTCGAGGCCATCGCCGAGGCGGTGAACTGGACGCGCAACATCACGCTGGTCACCGAACATGTGCGGGCGCGTCTGGGCCAACAGATCTGCCAGTCGCTGACCGCGCCCGACGGCTTCGTCCCGGTCATCGTCCTGACCCCGCGCTGGGAGCAGGCGCTCCAGCAGAGCGTCATCGCCGAGGGCGAGGACCGCCGCTTCGCCATGCCGCCGACCCAGGTGCAGGAATTCCTGACCGCGCTGCGCATCACCATCCAGAAGCACGCCACGCCGCAGGTCTGGCCGGCCCTGCTGGTCGGGGCGGAGGTGCGGCCCTTCGTGCGCTCCCTGCTGGAGCGGGTCAGCCCGATGACCCCGGTCATCAGCCACGCCGAACTGCACCGCAAGGTGTCCGTCAAGACGATCGACCAGGTCTGAAGGAAAGGTCATGGACACGCTCGCCGACCTGCTCAGCCTGGAGGTCTACCGCGCCTTTCTGGTCTTCGCCCGCGTCGCCGCGGCGGTCAGCCTGCTGCCCGGCTTCGGTGAGCTGGCGGTGCCGCCGCGGGTGCGGCTGTGCATCGCGATTCCCGTTGCGCTGGCGCTGACCCCGACGGTGCCCGGCCTGCCCGACCGCCTGCCGCCCGACGCCGCGGTGATGCTGGAGCAGATCTTCGCGGAGACGGTGGCCGGCGCCTTCCTCGGGCTGGGGGCCAAGCTGTTCCTGGCGTCGCTTCAGGTCGCCGGCAACATCGCCGCCCAGGCGATGGGCCTCGCCAACCCCTTCGGCACCGACGCGGCGGGGTTCGAGAGCGGGTCGATCCTGTCGGGCACGCTGGTCATCGCCGGGCTGGCTCTGCTGTTCGCGCTCGACCTGCATTACCTGATGATCGACGCGCTGGTGCGCTCCTACGGAAGCTGGCCGGCGGCGACGCTGCCCGATCCCGGCATGGTGGCGGGGCGCTACGCCCAGCTCGTCGGCGTCAGCCTTCCGGCTGGGGGTGCAGATGGCGGCGCCGTTCCTGGTGTTCGGCATGATCGCCAACATGGCGCTGGCCCTGGTCAACCGGGTGATGCCCTCCATGCCCGTCTACTTCGTCGCCACGCCGGCGATGGTCGGCGGCGGGATGCTGGTCTTCCTGGTGACGGCCGGCGCCATGGTCACCGTCGCGCTCGCCGCAATGGCCGGCTGGCTCGGCGGGCGATGAGAAGGGGGCGGTGAGGGGGCGGCGATGTCGGACAACACCCAGGACGAGGAACAGAAAACCGAGGAGCCGACCGAGAAACGGCTGCGCGAGGCGATGGAGAAGGGCGACGTCCCTCGCGCCCGCGACGTCGGTCTGGCCGCCACCATGGCGGCGGCCTGGCTGATCGCCGCGGCCGGCGGGCCGCTCGCCGCCTCGCGCATCGCCGAGGTGCTGCTGCCGCTGATCGAGAATCCGAACGACATCCGGCTCGACGGCGGTCCCTACGACGTGATGAACAGCCTGCGCTGGCTGATCGGCGGGGTGGCGGTGGCGATGCTGCCGGTGCTGGGCCTGCTGGTCGGCGGGGCGGTGGTGTCGGCGGTGGGTCAGGGGCCGCTGCTGGCGGCGAGCGACCGCATCCGGCCCAAGCTGTCGCACCTGTCGCCGCTCAGCGGCTGGCGCCGCATCTTCGCGCGCCACGCGCTGGTCGAATTCGTGAAGAGTCTCGTGAAACTGGCGATCATCGCCTGCGCCGTCTGGTTCGCCGTGGCGCCCTACATCGATTGGACGGAGGGGATCGTGGGCATGGACGTTGCGGCGCTTCCCGACCTGCTGCGGGACCTGACCCTGCGGCTGCTGCTGGCCGTTCTGTTGGCGACGGTGGTGATGGCCGCCGTGGACGTGCTGTGGAACCGGCTGGAATGGCGGCGGCGCCTGCGCATGACCTTCCAGGAGCTGAAGGACGAGTTCAAGCAGACCGAGGGCGACCCGCATCTGAAGGCGAAGTTGCGCGAGATCCGGCGCGACCGCTCGAAACGCCGCATGATGGCGAACGTGCCGCGCGCCACGGTGGTGATCGCCAACCCGACCCACTTCGCGGTGGCCTTGGAGTACGACCGGTCCAAGATGCCGGCGCCGGTCTGCCTCGCCAAGGGGGCCGACCTCGTGGCGCTGCGCATCCGCGCGGTGGCGGAGGAAAACGGCGTTCCAGTGATCGAGAATCCGCCGCTGGCCCGCGCCCTCTACGCCGCGTCGGAGGTCGACGCGGTGATTCCGCTCCAGCATTACCAGGCGGTGGCGGAGGTGATGATGTATGTACTGCGTCTGAAGAACGGCGGGGCCGCGCAGCCGGCGCAACGGGCGTGATCGGGCGGGCCTGATCGGGCGAACGCCGAATGGATTGGAAGTCCGCTTAATGTCTTCTCAACGGGTTTGGCGGTAGACGAAAGAAATCCTTCCCTTCCGCGGCGCATCACGGCAATGAGCGACGGCGACGACCTGTTCGAGATGTACCGCTCCGACCGCGCCGCCTCCGGCGCGCTGAAGGGGGAGGCGCTGGCCACCGCGCTGGCCGACAACGTGCGGCGCAGCTTCGCGGAAATGGACCGGCTGATCCCGGAAGTGACCCAGGCGCTCGCCCAGGCCCGCTACGCGCTGCGTCTCGCCCCTTCGGTGGTGGACCGCAGCGCCTACGTCCAGCACGACCGCTCCTCCGAGAGCTTCCGCGATTACCTGCGCCTGTGGAGCCACCGCCGCGCCGAGGCGGGCAGCGGCGGGATGCATTGGGAAGCGAAGATCCTGGTCACCGACAGCCGCCGCCGCACGGCGGAGCTTGGGCTGGGCGTGACCGTCGAATGGCCGACCGCGGACCGTGCGGCCGATTGCGCCTTCGTGGAGTTCTGGACGACCGGCCAAGGGGTGAACCTGCCTTCCGAGGGCCGCAACTTCCAACGCGCCCTGGTCGCCTGCCTGCGGCGGCTGGAGGAGGCGGGGGAGATCACGCCCGCCGTGAAGCGCTGAAGGCTTGAAGCGCTGACCACCGGGAACCCCCTCTCCCCGGAGGGGAGAGGGCTAAAACGGCCGAATGTGACGACCATTCCTCACGAACGAATCAGCGTCTCGACCTCCTTGATCGCGGCGTCGGCGGGAATGCGCTCCATCTCGTGCCCGCCGAAGGCCGAGGCCGTCAGCACGGCGCCCCGCGTCACCTTCGGGCGCAGCTTTTCCGCGGTGGTCGGTCCGTAGAGGGTCAGCAGCGGCACGTCGGCGAGGCCGAACAGATGGCTGGTCCCGCTGTCGTTGGCGACCGCCGCCGCGCAACGCCGGGTCAGCGCGATGGTGCGCACCGGGGAATAGCGCGGCTCGGCCAGTTCGGCGTCCTGGAGCGGGAACAGCGCCTGCGGCACGGCGGCGCGCAGTTCGGGCAACCAGTCCAGCTCCGCCGGGCCGAGGATGAAGACCGGCACCCGCCCGCCCGCCGCCTGGGCGCGGGCCAGCTCCACGAAACGGTCCAGCGGCCAGCATTTCACCCGCTTGCCCGCTCCCGGCGCGATGGCGACGTAGCCCGGCCCGTCGGGCAGGACGGCACGCGCCTCGGCCTCGGCCTCGGCTGGGATGGGGACGGCCATGTCCAGCGGGGGACGCCGCCCGCCGGCCACCTCCAGCAGGTCGAACAGGCGGTCCAGCACGTGCTTCGGCCGCACGTAGCCGGGCGCCGGGCGGCGGTCCGACAGGCGGTAGCCGGCGCAGGCCGAGACGAACACGTCGTGCTTCAGCCGCCGCGCCAGCAGCGTCCGCCAGGGCAGCGCCTGGGTATCCAGCACCAGGGAGAAGCGGTCGCGGATGGGCATGCGCTTCAGCAGGTCGAGCGGGCTGCGCCCGATCCCGCTGTCGGCGTGGAACTCGTCGATCAGCCCGTCCATCATCGGGCGCAGCGTGGTCGCCAGATGGGAGCCCTCGGTGGTGATCCAGGTGATCCGGTGGTCCGGGAACAGGCCCCTCAGAGCGCGCACGAAGGGAATCTTGATGAGCGCGTCGCCGATCAGCTCGCCATGGGTGAAGACGGCGAGCGACGGAGAGCCGGCGCGGTCGGTTGCGGGCATGCGGAAGCCTCAGGAGGGTGCGGCCAAGCGGACGCCGGACTATAGCCGCCCGCATCCGGCGGCGGAACCCTCCGCAAAGCCATCGTCTTTCAATCCCCTCTCCCGCCCCGGGAGAGGGAAGGGGCCCACGCGGAAGCGTGGGAAGGGTGAGGGTGCCGCCGAGAATCGGTCCCTTGATCCTTGGACGACCCTCACCCGGCGCCTATGGCGCCACCCTCTCCCGGGGCGGGAGAGGGAACTACAATTCGGCCGCTCTACAGCTCCGCGTTCAGGCCCGACGCCGACAGCTCGACCGGGCGCACGGCGTGGCCGGAAGGGGCGTAAAGGCCATCGCTGGCCGCCTTCTCCAGGGCCACCAGAAGGCTGCGGTTGATCGACAGCACGGCCTTGCGCATGGCGACCAGCCCCGCCGCGTTGTCGTTGATGGCGCGGTCCAGCCGCTCCACCCGCTCCAGGATCATCGCGCGCAGGTCGTCGTTCAGCCGCAGCGTGCCCGACTGCGCCTGGGTCATGATGCCGCCCAGCCGGTCGGCCATCGCCTGCTTGCGCCGGGCGTAGACCTCCAGCCCTTCCAGCTCGCCGGCGGCGAGCGCCGCCGTCTCCTCATCGAGCAGGACGCTCAACTCCGCCACCGTGTCGAGGAACTCCGTCATGACGACGGCGGTCGGCCCGTCGGCCAGCGCGGGAATCTCGGGCTCCGGCGCGACGGCGGGCGCGGCGTCCTCGACCGGCTTGGTGTCGGGGGCGAATTCGCGGATCAGGTCCTTGAAACGGCGGCTCATCCCTTGGTTCCTTCGCTCGTCTGGCCGTAGAGGCGGGCCACGTCGGCCTCGACCATGCGGCCGATCCCCAGCGTGCCGGCCTCGGCGATGGCCTTGCCGTATTCCTGGAGCATGAAGCTGCGCCACGTCCGCTCGCCCTGGCCGCCGCCGAAGGCGCTGCCGGTCTCGATGCCGGCGAACATGGACTCCAGCATCTGCCCGACCATCAGCGCCTCGAACTCCTGCCCGGCCTTCTCGGCGGATCGGGTTTGGGCGGCGGGTTTCGCGGCGGGGGTGGTTGGGGAAAGGGGGGAGATGTCCATCGCGTCGTCGTCCGGCCGGAGGTGTCAGATGATTTCCAGGTCGGCGTGCAGGGCGCCCGCCGCCTTGATGGCCTGGAGGATGGCCACCATGTCGCGCGGCCCGACGCCCAGCGCGTTCAGCCCGTTGACGAGCTGCTGCAGGCTGACGTTGCCGCCAATGGTCACGAACTGGCGCCCGTTGCCCTCCTGCACCTGCACGTCGGTGCGCGGCACCACCACCGTCTGCCCGTCGGAGAAGGGCTGCGGCTGCGACACCTGGGGTGTCTCAACCACGCGGACGGTCAGGTTGCCCTGGGTGATGGCGACGCGGCTGATGCGCACGTCGTCGCCGATGACCACGGTGCCGCTGCGCTCGTCCACCACCACCCGCGCGATGCCGTCCGGGCGTACGGTGAGCTGTTCGATATCGCCGATCAGCCGGGCGACCGCGCCGGTGTAGCGGGGCGGAATGCGGACATCGACGGTGGTCGCGTCCAGCACATGGACGGCGCTGCTGCCCAGCCGCACCGCCACCGCGTCGGCGATGCGGTTGGCGGTGGTGAAGTCGGGGTTGCGCAGCGCCATGCGCACGCCGGTCGTTTCGTCGAGCGCGAATTTCAGTTCGCGCTCGACGATGGCGCCGTTGGCGATGCGGGCGCTGGTCGGCACGCCCTTGGTCACGTTGGCGGCTACCCCGCCGGCCGAGAAGCCGCTGACCGACAGCGACCCCTGGGCCACGGCGTAGGCCTGCCCGTCGGCGCCCAGCAGCGGCGTGACCAGCAGCGTGCCGCCGAGCAGGCTGGTGGCGTCGCCCAGCGCCGACACGGTGATGTCGATGGTCGTGCCCTGGCGGGCGAAGGGCGGCAGCGAGGCCGTGACCATCACCGCCGCGGCGTTGCGGGTGCGCAGCACCTCGTCGCGGGTGTTGATGCCCAGCCGCTCCAGCATGCCCTTCAGGCTCTGCTCGGTGAAAGGCGTGTTGATCAGCCGGTCGCCCGAGCCGTTCAGCCCGACCACGAGGCCGTAGCCGATGAGCTGGTTGCGGCGCACCCCGTCGAAGGTGACGAGATCCTTTACCCGCGTCTGGGCCAGCCCGTCGCCCGCCACGGCGGCGGCGCCCAGCAGGCAGGCCGCGGCCAGCGCGGCCACGCGGAGGGCTCGGCGGATCGGACCATGCTTCATCAGACCGTCTTTCATCATCCCGCAGGGAGGCCGTGCCGCCCTACAGGTAATTGGTGAGGCTCATTCGGGCGATGCGGGCGGTGGCCGCCGCAGTCGCCTCGATCTGCACTTCGAGTTGGTTCATGCGCAGGCTGGCCTCCGCCGGATCGACGCTTTCCATCGCGTCGAGCTGGTCGTTGAGGATGCGGAGCTGCGTCGTGTTCATCGCCGCGATGTCGTCGAGCTGCGCGCGGTGGATGCCGAGCTGCGCGGTGGCGTCGCGCACCCCCTCGATGCCGCCCGACACCTTGGCGACCGCGGCCTCCATGTAGGGCTTGTAGGCGTCCAGCGGCAGCTGGCTGGTGTCGACGCTGGCCAACATGTAGAGGCCCTGGAGTAGGTCCCGCATGGCCGGGTCGTTGCCCTGGATGCCGTAGGGAATCTCGGTCGTGCGGTCGAGCCGGGCGCTGAGGCGCGGTGCGGTCGACGGCGCCCCCTGGTAGAACCCGCCCTCGAAGCCGAGCGGCGAGGCCGACGGTGTCGCGAACAGGTCGTCCAGAGCCGCCACGGCGGCGGCGGTCTCGGCCGGGGTCTGCGGCGATGACGTGCCTCCGGTGGCCGCGGCAATGGTGTCCTGCACGATCTGGATGGGCGAGGGCAGGCCGGACTCGTCGCCCTGCACGGCGCGCATGGGGGCGGTCTTCACCTCCACCCCGCCGAACAGGTAGCCGTTGCCGGAGGAGGCGTTGAGCATGCCAACCACCTGCTCCAGCATGGCGCGGGCCCGCACCTGGAGCGAGCTGCCGGTGGGCGAGGGCTGGCCCAGCCCGACCGAGGCGGCGGCCAGAACGTCCTGCCCGGCGGACAGGATGTTGGTCAGCGCGCTGTCCATGGTGCCCAGCCGGCCTTGCAGCAGGGCGGTGGATTTCAGGGTCTGGTCGGTCTCGTCATACAGGTTGCGCAGCGCGATGGCCTGCCCGGTGCGCGCACCCAACGCCTTGGCGACGTCGAAATGCTTGCCGCTGGCGATCTCGTCGTTGTTGCGCAGCCGTTCGAGCTGAAGCTCGGTGTTGGCGGTCTGCAGGCGCTTGGAAAGGCCGAGGGTGGAGACGGCGTTGTAGAGCATGGCGTCAGTTCCGGATCTGGAGCAGCGTGTCGAGCATCCGCCCGGCGGCCTGGAGCACCTGGGCGCTGGCGCCGTAGCTCTGCTCGATCAGCAGCAGCTTCTGCATTTCGTCGTCGACGTTCACGCCGTCGCGGTTGAGACGCGCCGATTGCAGCGCGTCGGCGCTGATCTTGCGGGTCTTCATCTCGGACTCGGCGGTGGTGCGGTAGCCCTGCTGGGTCGAGACCATGCCGGTGGCGTAGTCGCCCAGCGTGGCCGAGGAGGGCAGGTCCGCCGCGGCGAAGCTGCGGGTGGCGGAGAAGGCGTTCAGGAAGCGGTCGATCTGCGTGGTGTCGCCCGACGCCAGCGGAGCGCCCGCCTGGACGCCGCTCTGCACCATCCAGGGGTTGCTTCGCACGCTGCCGTTGACGGCGATGCGCGAGGCCAGCCCTTCCGTCGTGCCGTAGGCGGCGCCGGCGTCGGTGAACAGGCCGGGCTGGGTGGGGTCGGCCTCCGCCGCCTGGAACTGCTGCACGATGCCCGCCGCCAGCTCGTCGAGCTGGGCCAGCGCCCGCGGCATGTCCTGGTGGGCGGTCTGGACGTAGCCCATGATGCGCCCGCTCTGGATGTCCTGGTCCGGGTTGTCGGAGATGATCTTGCCGCCGGCCACCAGATCGCCGCCGACGAGCTGCAGCGGCTGGGAGCCCATGGGAAGCTCGCGGTCGAGCAGCGTCTGGCCGTTGCGCGTCATCACCACCACCTCCCCGCTCTCGCGGGTGTGGGTGCGGATGCCGATCTCGCTCGACACCTGATCGAGCAGCCGGTCGCGCTCGTCCATCAGGTCGCCGGTCTCGGCGCCCTTGGCCTTCTGGGTGGCGATGGCGCTGTTCAGCTCCCCGATGCGGACGAGCGAGCGGTTGACCTCGTCGACGGAGGACTGGAGCCGCGCCTTGGCGTCGTTCTGCACGGTGATCGCGGCGGCGGCGGTATCGTGCAGGCGGCGCACCAGCGATTCCGCGGAATCCACCACGGCGGTGCGCGCCGCCTCGTTGTCCGCCTGGTTGCGGAGCTGGCTGAAGGACTGCTGGAGCTTGGACAGCGCGGTGGAGACGGACCGCTCGTTCTGCGGCTGGCCCAGCGCAGTGGCGTAGTCGGCCAGCGCCGAGGCGCGGGTTTCCTGCGCGGTGTAGCGGCTCTGCTCGAACCGGGCGTCGCGGATCAGGAACTCGTCCACGCTGCGCAGCACGCCATCGACGCGCACGCCCTGGCCGCGCCCGCCGCTGATCGCGGTGGAGACGGCCAGATCCTTGCGGACGAAGCCCGCGGTGGTGGCGTTGGTGATGTTGTGCGAGACCAGCGCGGCTTGCTGCTGGGTCGCGCGCAGCCCGGACAGGGCGGCGCTGAGGGCCAGTTGGAGGCTCATGGCGGGCTATCCCCTTTCCCGTCCGTCAGCGCTTCAGGCGGGTGGTTTCGTCCACCATCTCGTCGGCGGTGCGCACCAGCGTGGCGTTGGAGGAGTAGGCGCGCTGCGTCTCGATCAGCGACACCAGCTCCTCCGCGATGTCGACGTTCGACTGCTCCAGCGCGTAGCCGGCGACCGAGCCGGCGGTGCCGCTGTTGCCGTTGCTCAGCGTCATCGTGCCGCTGTCGATGCCCAGCGTGTAGGTGTTGCCGTCCTGCGGAACCAGCCCGCCGGGGTTGACCACGTCGGCGACCGGCACCTGATAGAGCGGCTGGCGGGCGCCGTTGTCGTAGACGGCCCACAGCGTGCCCGCCTTGTCGATGTCCACGGTGCTGACGCGGCCGGCGCGGGCGCCGTCGCCCATGAACTGCGGCACGTAATCGCCGTTGAGCTGCGTCAGGTTGCCGACCGTGACGTTGACGGTGTCCGGCGTCGGGTTGGCCGGCGAGGTCAGCGTGATCTGCGGCAGGGCACCCGCCGGCAGGCCGGCGTTGGCGCCCGTGGTGTTGAAGGTGACGGTGTTGGTCGACAGCGTCGCGGTGTAGCCGGCGGGCGGCGTGACCGACAGCGTCCATTCGTTCGGGTTGGCCGTCTTCGTCCAGGTCATCGTGACGTCGAGCGGGTTGCCGAGCCCGTCGTAGAGCGAGGTGGAGGTGTCGAAGCTGGTGCCGTCCGTGGCCTGGGCCGGCAGGTTGCCGGCGAAGCTCATCTGCGTCGTCTTGCTGCCGCCATAGGCCAGCCCGGCGATGGAGACGGCGCTCAGCCCGTCGAAGCTGCTGCGGTTCACAGCGGGCAGGCTGCCGTCCGGGCCCAGCTTCCAGGCCTGGAGATACTGGCCGGCGCTGTTGCGCAGGAAGCCCTGGTCGTCGGGCAGGAAACTGCCGGCGCGGGTCAGCGCGTAGCCGGGCGAGGTTCCGGTGGTGCCGGCGTTGTCGGCGACGACGAAGAAGCCGCGCCCCTCGATGGCCATGTCGGTGGCGGACTGGGTGCCCTGGATGGTCCCGTCCTTCAACACCTGATAATGCACGTTGGAGCGGACGCCGCCCGCGGAGTAGTTGCTCGTCGAGCCGGAGGAGGTCATCAGCGTCGAGAAGTCGACCGCGGCGCGCTTGTAGCCGATGGTGGCGGAGTTGCTGATGTTGTCCGAAATGGCGGCCATCCGCGAGCTTTGCGCGGACATGCCGCTCACACCGGACCGCATGGCGCTGAACAGGCTCATCGGGAGATCCTCATCCTAAATCGGTTGGGCCGGAAGCGAGCCACGGGATTCTCCGCGATGGACTTCGGAGGGGAGAGTACAGGGCGGCTTTTAAAGCGGATTTAAAGAGCGTTTTTGTGCGTTTACTTAAAATTTTCCGCTCTTTTGCTGCGGTGGTCCGTTGGGCCGGCGGCCGGGGGCGGCTCTTTCCCGTGGGAAAGGGTGGAACCGAAGTGCGATTGCGGGGGCGGCGAACGGATGCCGCATTGCGCGGATCGACAAATCCGGTCACTGTTGGACCGGTTGTCCTCCATGCATCGAGTGTCCAGAGTGAGCGAAGAGCAAAAGCAGCAGGTTACGGCGGTCGTCAAATGGTACAAGGCCGACAAGGGCTTCGGCTTCGTCCGCTTCGCCGACGGAAGCGGTGAGGCGTTTCTGCATTCCCGGGTTCTCGCCTCGCTGGGCGAGGTGTCGCTGACCGAGGGCACCGGCCTCGTCTGCGACATCGCCGAGACCCCGAAGGGGCCGCAGGTCGTGGCCATCCATTCCATCACCCCCGCGGACCCGGCGGAGGCCAAGCCGGCCCGCGCGCCGAAGCAGCGCCGCCAGCGCCAGCCGGAGGGCGGCGATCCCCAGGCCGTGCGCCCCGCCGCCCCGGCGGCCATCCGCGAGCCCAAGCCGCGGCGCGAGCGGTCGGCCCCGGCCCTGATGCCGGTGCCCACCGGTGAGATGATCTACGGCACCGTGCGCTGGTACAATCTGGACAGCCAGTCCGGCCTGATCGACCCGTGGGACGACGAGACGGGCATCGGCGTCTATTTCGACCGCGCAATCCTGCGCCAGTCCGGGCTGGAAGTGGTGGCCGACGGCGAGGACGTGCGTTTCGTCGCCGTGCCGGGCGACGGCGGCCCGACCGCGCTGCGCGTCGAACTGGTCTGAGCTGACAGAACTCGGGCGCCGTCGGGGTCTCCGCCCGGCGGCGCCTGATTCAAGCCCTGGCTTTGGCTGCCGCCGTCAGCGGGGGGTGAAGGATCGCGAGGGGCGGCGTTCCACCACCACCGGCGGGCGCTGGTCCATGCCGCCGGAAGGGCGGGACGGGTAGTGGCCGCGGGATTCGGAGGAGTCCATCCGCCCGGCGGCCTCGCGCACCTCGAAGATGCGGCGTTCGACCGGCAGGCTCTCCGCCAGGACGATGACGGTGTTGAGCGAGATCCGGTCGATCGCCGGCTCCATCCGGTCGGCGCGCAGCCGGCCCGCCTGCACAAGTTCCTCCACCTCGGCTTCCGAGCACTTCAGCCAGGCCGCCGCCTCGGCGATGGAGAGTGACTGGTCGCGCATCGAAGAAGCTCCAAGACTGGGGTGGGGACAGGAAACCGGGTTGCCAATAGGGGTGTACCCGATTTCCGCGCCGAACAACAGGGTGGCGAAGGGGCGTCCCGTCACAAGACGCCCGGGAACCGCCTCTTTTTACTCCTTGGTCACGCTCCGGCAGCGCTGCTGGAGCAGGGTGACGGCCTGGGCGGCCTCGTCGCCCTGCAGGGTGAAGGCCCGCTCGTCCAGCAGCCGCCCGTCGGCGTTGAAGGCGCGGACGAACAGGCCGTGCGCGGTGCTGGTCACCACCGCGTCTACCACGGCGTCCGCCGTCTCGTCGCTCGCCACGTCGATGAAGGAGGCGAGTTCCGCCAGTTCGCCATTGTCCGTCCAATCGGCCTCGGCGATCAGGTCGAGCAGGTCGTTCAGCCCACCGGCCGGCTCGCAGCGCTGGACGCGCGGGTCGGCGCCCTGGATGGCCGCCGTGAAACGGGTCAGCGCCTCGCGGATGCGGGTCTCCTCGGCGGGGTCGAGTTCGGGTTCGCCGTCCTCGCCGATGCGGGCCAGCCCGAGGAAATCGGGAACCGCATCCTCGCCGGCGGCCTCGACGGCTTCCGCCTCCTCCTCGATCAGCCCGACGACGCCGACCAGCCGCGTGCCGGCGTCCGCCGGATCGGCCAGCAGGTCGCCCTCGCGGACGAAGCGCAGCGCCGCGTCGGTCGAATCCAGCATGCGCCGCAGCAGGGTGCGGCGGTCGGCGGCCTCCAGATAGACCAGCGCTTCCGGCTCCAGCCAGACCGGCAGCAGGCGCGTGTCGGCGGCGGTTTCCAGCAGGCCGGTGGAATCCAGCGCCTCTTCGATGGTTTCCACGGCGGGTGGCTGCGACAGGTCTCCGGACACCTCCACGGCCAGCCAGAAGAGGGTGGCGATCATGTCGTCGCCTTGGGCGTCGGTGCGGCGGACGGATTCGGCGATGGTCTCCACCTCGTCGAGGAACTCCGGCTGTTCCTCCTCGCGCAGCTTGTCCAGCGCGGCTTCCAGCACCGCTTGGCGACCGGCGTCCAGCGTCTCGTCGAGCAGTTCGTCGAAGCGGCGGTCGCTGTTGCGCCAATAGCGGACCAGGCGCTCCGCCGGCGTACCCGTGAAGGTTCCGGAGGCCGGCTTGCCCGCGCCGTTCCGCCCGTTGCCTGTCTTTGCCATGCTGCCTCTCCTGACTGGTCCGCCGGCGCCGTCGGGCGCGGGGGTGACGATACGGGCAGTGACCGTAGTGGCCGAAGGGCGCGCTGGCAAGCCGCCTGTCAAGCTGTTGTCTTGCGCTTTCAGGGCACTCGACAGCGGCGGCCGTCCTGCGGCAGGCTGAAGCCCGCAATCAAAAGCCGGAGGGCAGGACCCGTGACGACGCGCGATGAGACCGAGGTCCTGCTGGCGGAACTTCGCAAAGGCTTCGGCGTGGCCTCGAACAGTGAGCTTCTGCACCTGCTCGCTGCGCTGGGGCGGGTCGTGCTGGACGAATCCAGCCGCGACGAGCGCGGCCGCCGCGTGCTGAAGATCGTCGGCAAAGGCGGGCGCGAACGCCAGATCGTGATCTCGGAGTAAGGGAGAAACGCCCTTCCCCGCGCACTGCCGCGGGGAAGGGCGTCCTTATCAGCTCGCGCGGACGCGCTGGAGGAAGCCGGACAGCTCGCGGTTGAGCGCGTTGGCGCCGTCAGCGAGGTCGTGGGCCTTGTCGAGGAGCGTGCGGGCGGCGGTGCCGCTGCGGTCGGCGGCGGCGTTGACGCCGGCGATGGTCTGCGTCACCTCGGTGGTGCCCAGCGCCGCCTGATGGACGTTGCGGGCGATCTCCTTGGTGGCCGCGCTCTGCTGCTCCACCGCCGCGGCGACGGTGGCGCCGATGGTGCCGACGCGGGTGACCACCTGGACGACCGCCTGGATCTCCTGCACGGCCTCGCCGGTCGCGCTCTGGATGCCCGCGGCCTGGGCGGCGATCTCGCCGGTGGCGCGGGCGGTCTGGGCGGCCAGCGCCTTCACCTCGTTGGCGACGACGGCGAAGCCCTTGCCGGCTTCCCCGGCGCGGGCCGCCTCGATGGTGGCGTTGAGCGCCAGCAGGTTGGTCTGGCTGGCGATGTCGTTGATGAGATCGACGACGCGCCCGATGCTCTGCACGGAGTCCGCCAGACCGCCGATCTGCCCGTTGGCGCGCTCGGCCAGGGTCATCGCCTCGCGGACGATGTTGGTGGATTCGGTGATCTGGCGGGTGATCTCCTCGATGGAGCTGGTGAGCTGCTCCGACGCGGCGGCGACCGTCTCGACGTTGGCCGAGGTCTGCTCGGTCGCGGCGGCGACGCTGGTGGCGAGGCGGTTGGTCTCCTCCGCCGTCGCCGACATGCTGCGGGCGCTTTCCTCCATTTCGGTGGATTCCGCCACGAAGCGGCTGACCACGCTGCCGACGGCCCCCTCGAAGCTGCTGGCGATCTCCTCCAGCGAGCGCTTGCGGTCCTCCTCGGCGCGGCGGGCGGATTCGATCTGCTCGGCTTCCAGCCGGCGCTTGGCGAGGGCGTTCTCGCGGAAGACCTCGACCGTGCGGGCCATGGCGGAGATCTCGTCGCGGCCGCCGGACGGAACCGTCACGTCGAGGTCGCCGGCGGCGATCTTCTCCATCCCGCCCTGAAGGGTGAGCAGGCGGCGCACCACCATGCGGCGCACGAAGACCAGGATGACCAGCGCCGACAGCAGCAGGCTGACCACGCCGACCCCGATCTGAAGGATCGTGCCGTTGGACAGGGCCTTCTCGCTGTCCTCGGCGGCGGTGGTGATGGCGCCCTCCTGCGTGTGCACGAGGTTGACCACCGCCATGGACAGCGCTTCGGACAGGCTCAGGTTGTTGGTCAGCAGGTCCCGCTGCGCCTTCAGGATTTCCAGCTCGGCCAGACGGGTGGGAATCAGCCCGTTCGGCTCGATCGAGAGGGTTTCGATCGCCTTCAGCGGCTCGGCCATCGCCTCGCGCGAGGCTTCGGGCAACTGTCCGGAGTTGGCGGTCATCGTGGTCACGAGGATGCGCGTCTGCGCCTCGATGATCGACAGGCGGTTTTCATCGAAGCTGGCGGCGGCTTCGGTCAGCAGGCCGCGGACGGTGGTGGTGCCGTCGTCGATGCCGCGGACGATGGCGAGCTGCTCCTCGGTCTGGAGATACTCCTCGCCGGCCTTCAGCCGCTCCTCCGCCGGGCGGGTGTCGTCCCGGAAGGCGGCGCGCTGCATGTCCACGCCGCTGCCGTGGATCGACTTCCAGGGCGCCACGAGCTGCGACAGGCGCCGCGTGGCGATGACCACCTGCTCCAGCAGTTCGGAGCGGCGATCGCTCAGCCCGATCCGCTTGTCCGCCGCCTGATCGAGCAGCGTGACATTGGCGAGCAGGGCCTGGGCGGCGCTGCTGGCGGCGGCGGTTTCGGACGGATTGCCGGCGTGGGACGCGGCGTTGGCGCTGTTCTGCTCCAGGTCGGCCAGATCGCGCAGCTCGCGTTCGAAGTCGTGCCGCTCCATGGCGATGCGCGCCGCGAGATCGGCCTTCTCCTCCTTGCTGGTGACGGAGCGGAAGGCCGGAGCCAGCGCGTCGATGCGGCCCGCGTGCTGGGCCGCCCGCAGGGCGCCGAGCGCGGACGGCACGGCCTCCGCTGTGATGACCTGCAGCGTCCGGCCGAAGCCGGCGTATCCGGTCAGCGCCACGCCGATGGCGACCAGCGTGCAGCACATCACGGCGCCGACACCGGTGAACAGGCGCCCCTGAACGCCCCCCAGCCGGCTTGGGCGCACCGCCTTATCCTGGGCAATTCCTAACGGTTTGGACATGTCATCTCTTCCCCAACGGCGGTCTTGCTTCTCGTTGGCGCCGCCGCACGCCGTCCGCGGCAGGCCTTATCCCTGTCTTCCCGTCAGCCGAGCCAGGCCGTGTGGGCCAGAACCTCGTTCGAGCCCCGCCAGACCATGTCGAGCGCAACATAAGTGATGATCGCAAGACCGATCCAACCAATCCAGCGATGTTTGTGCAGAACACGTGCAATTACGTTCGCGGCGGCGCCCATCAACGCCACCGAGAGCAGCAGGCCGAGCACGAGCACGGTCGGATGCTCCTTGGCAGCACCGGCCACCGCCAGCACATTGTCAAGCGACATCGACACGTCGGCCACCACGATCTGCCAGACGGCGGCGCCGACGGTCGCGGCGCCCGCGGCGGCGGCGGCCGTGCTGTCGGTGATCGAGGCTGTTCCGGGCAGGACGTCGGGGGCGTCCAGCGCCTCCTCCGGCGTGATCTCGTCGGCGCCCTGGGAGCGCAGCTCGCGAAACATCTTCCAGCAGACCCAGAGCAGCAGCACGCCGCCGGCCAGGGTCAGTCCGATGATGGCGAGAAGCTGCGTGGTCATCAGCGCGAAGATGATGCGCAGCACGATGGCGGCGCTTATGCCCCACAGGATGACCCGGCGCCGCTGCTCCGCCGGGACGGCGGCGGCGGCCATGCCGACGACGATGGCGTTGTCGCCGGCCAGAACGAGGTCGATGGCGACCACCTGCCCGAAAGCGACGAGTTGCGGCCAGAGTTCGGCGGTCATCATGATTCGTCTCCATTGCGGCGGGGCGCCCGATGATCGGAGCGCCCCGCGGTATCCATTGTGTGCAGTCGGGGGCGGTTGGGACGCCCGGTCACCGCATGAGCATGTGCGGGAGCCAGAGGGAGAAGGTCGGGACGTAGGTGACGAGGAGGAGGGTGACGAAGAGCGCGCCATAGAAGGGAGTGATGGAGCGCATGACTTGGCCGACGGAGACCTCGCCGATGGCGCAGCCGATGAACTGGGTGGTGCCGACCGGCGGGGTGTTGAGGCCGAGCGCGCAGTTGATCAGCATGACGATGCCGAACTGCACCGGGTCCATGCCGTACTGCATGGCGATGGGCAGGAAGATCGGCGTGCAGATCAGGATCGTGCTCGCCATGTCCATGAAGGTGCCGAGCAGGAACAGGATGATGTTGATCAGCAGGAAGATGACCAGCGGGTTGGTCGAGATGCCGGCCATCAGCTCGCCGGTGATCTCGGCCACCTGATACAGCCCCATGATGTACTGGAACATCGTCGAGACGCCGATCAGCAGCAGGACCACGCCGGTGGTCTTGACCGTCTTGGCGGCGGCCGCCAGGAAATGGTCCCAGGTCAGCGTGCGGTAGACGAAGGTGGTGAGCAGCAGCGCGTAGATCACCGCGATGGAGGCGGACTCGGTGGCGGTGAAGACGCCGGACGTGATGCCGGCCAGGATGATCACGACGATGAGCAGGCCCGGGGCGGCGGCGGCGAAGGAACGGCCCAGGATCGACCAGCCGGGGAAGGTGCCGGGGGGATAGCCGCGCTTGACGGCGACGTAGTAGGCCGCACCCAGGTTGCAGACCATCAGCAGCAGGGCGGGGACGATGCCCGCGGCGATCAGCGCGCCGATGGAGGCTTTGCCGCCGGCGGCCAGCGCGTAGATGATCATGTTGTGGCTGGTCGGCATCAGCGCGCCGACCAGGGCTGCGTGGGTGGTGACGTTGACGGCGTAGTCGGCGTGGTAGCCCTCGCGCTTCATCATCGGGATCATCACCGCGCCCATGGCCGAGACGTCGGCGACGGGGGAGCCGGCGACGCCGCCGAAGAGCGTGCAGGCGACGACGTTGGACATGCCCAGGCCGCCGCGGATGTGGCCGACCATGTTCTTGGCGGTGGCGACGATCTTGTCGGCCACACCGCCGTGGAGCATCAGCTCGCCGGAGAAGACGAAGAAGGGGATGGCGAGGAAGGAGAAGACGTTCATGCCGGACATCATCTGCTGGAAGATGACGGCGACGGGGAGGCCTTCGTAGAGGATGGTGCAGAGCGCCGACAGGCCGATGGCGAAGGC
Organism: Azospirillum sp. UENF 312511; assembly: GCF_058780635.1. Taxonomy (NCBI): domain Bacteria; kingdom Pseudomonadati; phylum Pseudomonadota; class Alphaproteobacteria; order Rhodospirillales; family Azospirillaceae; genus Azospirillum; species Azospirillum sp. UENF 312511. Next base: position 299,853 of record NZ_JBSNCG010000002.1, read on the forward strand.
GACCGGAATGCCCAGAACGAGGAAGCCGAAGAAGCTGATGGAAAGGATGGTCAGTTCCATGACGGTGCGACCTCCTCGCCGCGGATGATGGCGACGACGTGTTCGATGGCGAAAAGCACGATCAGGACGCCGGAGAGCACGAGCGGGATGTAGCGGACGGCTTCGGAGACGTGCAGGTTGGGGATGTAGTAGGCGGCGACGGAGGTGCCGAGGACCCAGCCGTTGTAGGCCATGCAGGCGCCGAAGACGCCGACGAGGGCGTAGATGACGATCTCGACCTTGCGGCGGATGGCGTCGGGCAGCATGACGAGGAAGGATTCCAGGCCGATGTGTCCGGCGTCGCGGACCCCGACGGCGGCGCCGATGAGGGTGACGTAGAGGACCAGCACGATGGCCAGGCTCTCCGCCCAGGTCGGCGAGTCGTTCAGCACGTAGCGGCCGAAGACCTGATAGAACACCACACAGACGATGGCCATCAGGCCGACCATCGCCACGCACATCCCCGACCGCGCCAGACGCGCGTTCACCCGCGTCAACAAGCGTGGGGCGGCGAGGGGGCGGACCTCTTCCAATTCAAGTTCGATGCTCATGATGCCGTCCTTCCCGCGGGGGGCGGCGCCGGCCGGACTTGGCCGGCGCCGCGACCGCGTGCCTTACTTCGTGTCCTGCCTACTTCGTGTCCTGGATGCGTTGGACGAGGCCTTGCAGCTTCGGCGTGTTCGCGAACTTGGCGAACACCGGCTTCATCGCGTCGATGAATTCCTGCTTGTTCTTCACGTCGCTGATCTGGGAGCCGGCCTTCTCGACGATGGCGCGGGAGGCCTCTTCACGCTCCGTCCACAGCTTGCGCATGTAGGGGACGGAGTCCTTGGCGGCTTTGCGGATGGCGGCCTGGTCGTCCTTCGACAGGCGGTCCCAGGTGACCTTGGAGAAGACCAGCACTTCCGGCGCCATCGCGTGCTCGGTGCGGGTGAAGTACTTGGCAGCCTCGAAGTGGCGCGAGGATTCGTAGGACGGGTAGTTGTTCTCCGCCGCGTCGATGATGCCGGTCTTCAGGCCGGTGTAGACCTCGCCCATCGGCATCGGCGTCGGGTTGGCGCCCAGCGCCTCGATCATCGACACGAACAGGTCCGACTGCTGGACGCGGATCTTCATGCCCTTGAGGTCGGCCAGCGATGACACCGGTTTCTTGGAGTAGAGCGAGCGCGAGCCGCTGTCGTAGAAGGCCAGACCGATCAGCCCCTGGCTTTCCATGGCGGCCAGGATCTCGTCGCCGATCGGGCCGTCCAGAACGGCGTGCATGTGGTCGGTGTCGCGGAAGATGAAGGGCAGCGCGACGACCATCGACTCCGGCACCACGTTGTTCAGCGGCGCCACGTTGATGCGCATCATGTCGAGGCCGCCGATCTTGATCTGCTCGATCGTGTCGCGCTCGTTGCCCAGCGCGCCGTTCGGGTAGACCTTGACGCCGAGCTTGCCGTTGCTGCGCTCGCTCAGCAGCTTGCCCATGTATTTGACCGCCTCGACGGTCGGGTAGTCGCCGGGGTGGATGTCGGCCGACCGGAAGTCGCGGGCCGAGACCGGGGCGGCGAGCAGCGCGCCCGCGGCGCAGGCGGCCAGCAGCGCCATGCCGAGGCGGCGGAAAGTGTTCTTCATGGACCGTACTCCTGCCTTAGGAGAAGTGCCTGTTGGAGCGGAGGCGGGGTGTCGGCCCGCCGAAAATGGACAAACGAATAAATTGCAGAGTTCGGAAGAAGCCCCGGCTGTTCGGCTGTGCGCTTCGAATAACAGCGCTGCGAAGGCGAGGGCAAAAAAGAACCCCGAAGGGTATGAGGGCGCAAAATCCCGGCGCCATCGGCGTGTGCCGACGGGGGTGAAGCTGGGCGGTTCTTGTCCTTTGTTCCGAAGCGGCCGCGGTGTTCTTCCGCGCGGCTGCCCTGGTGTTGTCTGATGAGCGGGCGGCGTCGGTTGTTCACGTCCGTGCCACATCCCGCCGCGCTAGTTATATTAATATATCAGCTTTCGAGGCAAGCACAAAACGGAGGCCGGAAAGCGTGACGCCAAAATGTCGCAAGCCGGGTGTGAATTAAAGCCGGGGCGGGGTTTGACGTCCCGCGGCGGTGGGCGCGTCGGTAAAATAAAGCGGTGCGGCGGCGCGCAAATCGTCGATGGCCAGGCGCAATCCGTCGAGATGGGCGCCGAGCGCTTCGACGCTGGCCTCGCGGTCGTGGACGGCAATGGCCTCCACGATGGCGTCGTGTTCGGCGATGACCTTGGCCATCTGGCCGGGGACGGGAAGGGTCAGGCGCCGGCAGCGGTCGACCTGCACCTTCACCTGTTCCACCAGCGCCCAGAAGCCGGGGAATCCGGCGATCTCGGCGAGCAGGGCGTGGAAGCTCTCGTCGGCCTCGTGAAAGCCGTCGCGGTCGCAGGCGGCGCAGAGGTCGCGTTGCTCCTCCAGCGCCGCGCGCAGCTGGGCGATGTCGTCAGGGGTGGCGCGGATGGCGGCCATCCGCACGGTGGCCTCCTCCAGCGCCTTGCGGATCACCCCGGCTTCCGGCAGGGCGGCGACCGGGATCAGGGACACATAGGTGCCCGACTGCGGGAAGACGTCAATCAGCCCCTCGTCGGCCAGCCGCAGCACCGCCTCGTGCACGGGGGTGCGGCTGACGCCGTAGGCTGCGGCGATGCGCGCCTCGGCGATGGGCTCGCCGGGTCGTCGGCGCATCCCCAGGATGTCGTTCCGCAGGTCGCGGTAGATGGGAGAGGCGGAGCGCGGCGCGGGCCGGATCGTGGCAAGCCGGCGCTGCCGCGGCGCGGCGGCGGTGAGTGTGTCCGATGGCATGAGCCACCTCGTCAGACAGGCGGGTCGCGCGGGCGTGGGCCGGCGCCCCGGTGAAGGTGTGAAAGCTAATATATTAGTGTTTGCGCCCGGTGCTGAGTGGCAAAGTGTGGGACACCCCGGGCGAAGTGTCGCACGTCCCCGCCTCCGCCCGGCGGCGCGTCTCGCGGATCAGGATCAGCAGGCCGCTGGCGATGACGATGGCGGCCCCGGCCAGCACATGGGTTCCCGGCCAGTCGCCCCAGAACAGCCAGCCGAACAGGCAGGCCCAGAGGATTCCGGCGTAGTTGAACGGGCTGATGACCGCCGCCGGGGCCAGGGCGTAGGCGCGGGTGGCGAAGTACTGGGCGCCGCCGCCGACCAGCCCCATCGCCGCCATCAGCGCGAAGCCCTCCGCCGTCGGCATCGTCCAGACGAAGGGCAGGGCGAAGGCGCTGAGCAGCGTGGAGAAGGCGGTGAAGTAGAAGACGGTGGTGACCGGCGCCTCCGTCCGCCCCAGCTGCCGCATCGCCATCATGGCGAAGGCGTAGGCGACGGCGGCGCTCAGCCCGACCAGCGCGCCGGTGTTCAGCATGCCGCTTCCCGGCTGCACGATGACCAGCACCCCGGCGAAGCCCACCGCCACCGCCCCCCAGCGATAAGGGCCGACCCGCTCCCCCAGCACCGGCACGGACAGCGCGGTCAGGAACAGCGGGGCGGAGAAGGACAGCGCCACCGCGTCGGCCATCGGCATCAGGTGATAGGACAGGAACAGCAGAACCATCGAGGTCAGGCCGATCGCCGCCCGCCAGAAATGACCGCCGAGATGCTCCGTCCGCAGGCTGCGCCAGCCGCCGGCGCGGGCCAGCATGGCGGTGGCGGGCAGCAGGGCGAAGGCGTTGCGGAAGAAGGTCACCTCGGCCAGCGGGTAGTCCGCCGCGAGATGCTTCGCCAGCGCGTTCAGCACCGCATAGAGGAACACCGCCAGCAGCATGGAGACGATGCCGCTGCGCGCCTGGAGATGGGTGGGGATGGGCTGGGCCATGGGTGCCCCGGGGGGTGAAGGAATGGGTTGACCTTGCCCCCACCCTGACCCTCCCCCGCTGACGCAGGGGAGGGAGAATGGTCCCCTCCCCTGCGGAGCGGGGGAGGGTCAGGGTGGGGGCAAACAACGCCGCTCAATGCGCCGTGCGGCGGCTCGGGCGGCGGTAGATGAACCAGTAGACGGCGCCGACCAGCACCGCTCCGCCGAACCAGTTGCCGAGCGTCACCGCGGCGAGGTTCAGCAGGAACTGCCCGACCGGGATCACCGGCGCAGCGCGGCCCAGATCGGCCCAGAAGGAGGCGGGGGCGCCCCATTCGATCAGCAGGCCCAGCGGCACGAAATACATGTTGGCGACGCAGTGCTCGAAGCCCGCGGCGACGAAGGCGCTGACCGGGAAGACGATCGCCATGATCTTGTCGGTCACGCTGCGCGCGCCGAGCGCCAGCCACACCGCCAAGCAGACCAGCACGTTGCACAGGATGCCGAGGAAGAAGGCCTGCCCGGCGGGCAGCCCGGCCTTGGCCGTGGCGAAGTAGAGCGCCGAGGCGCCCACCGCCCCGTGGCCGAAGGCGTACTGCCCGGACAGAAAGACCAGCAGCGCCGTGCCGGCGGCGCCGACGAAGTTGCCGAGCCACACCATGGTCCAGACCTGGAGCATCCGCCCGGTCTTCACCCGGCCGCTGGCCCAGGCCATGACCATCAGTGCGTCGCCGGTGAAGAGCTGCGCGCCGCCGACGATGACCAGGATCAGCCCCAGCGAGAAGACCAGACCGCCGAGCAGCCGGGTCACCCCGTAGGGCAGCATGCCCTCCGCCCCCGACATGGCGACGGTGGCGAACAGGCCGCCCAGCGCGATGAAGGCGCCGGCCAGGACGGCCAGGGCGAACAGCGTCGCACCGTCGTAGTTGGCCTTCTTGACGCCCAGATTCTCCGCCGCGAGCGCGATGGCGTCGGGCATCAGCGCGTCGAGGGAGGACGCGGGCGGGGCGGCGGCAGGGGAGATGGCCGGTGAGGCGTGTGGGTTCGCCTCCGGAAAGGAATGCGTGTCCATGAAGGTGCTCCTCGTCTCGGACGGCGTCTCACACGACCTTCAGGCCCTGCGTCCGGAAGATGCCGCGCACCCGCTCGGTCAGCTCCGGCGGGGGAGGTTCGGTGTTGGCCAGCGCGTAGGGCAGGCCGAGCTGCTTCCATTTGAACTCGCCCATCTTGTGGAAGGGCAGGATGTCCACCCGCTCCACCACCTCCAGGCCGGCGGCGAACTCCGCCAGCCCCTCGATCTCGTCGAGATGGTCGGTCAGGCCGGGGACCAGCACGTAGCGCAGCCAGACCGGCTTGCGCATCGCGGACAGCCGCTCGGCGAATTCCAGGGTCGGGCGCAGCGGCACGCCGGTGACGGCGCGGTAGGTGGATTCCTTGAACGCCTTGATGTCCAGCAGCACCAGATCGACGTCGGCCAGCAGATGGTCGTCGGCGTGGCTGCCGAGGAAGCCCGAGGTGTCGAGCGCGGTGTGGAGGCCGAGCTGCTTGGCGCCGCGGTAGATGGCCGCGCAGAATTCCGGCTGGACCAGCGGCTCGCCGCCGCTGATGGTCAGGCCGCCATGGGCGCGGTGCAGGAAATCGGCGTAGGTGGCGATGTCGGCCAGCACGTCCGAGGACTGGGCCGGCGACCCGTCGTGCATGTGGCGGGTGTCGGGGTTGTGGCAGTACTGGCAGCGCAGCGGGCATCCGGCCAGGAACAGGACGTAGCGCAAACCCGGCCCATCGACCGTGCCGCCCGTCTCCACCGAATGGACCCAGCCGCGGACCGATGCGCCCGTCCCGGCGGCGTGCGCGGGTTGGGGGGTAATCGGGCTGAGCATGAGGCACCTCGTGAATGGGCGCCGGTGTCCGCTTCATTGCGACACCGGCGCTGTGTGCCATCCTATGTCAGGCCCCGGCGTCGGCCATGACCGGGGTCAATTGATCTAACCGGGACTCCTGCGCGTACTGCGTGTATCCGGCCCCCGAATGGATGGGCGGAAGAACGGGGCGCTCCACCCAGGCGATGCGCAGGATGTTGGTCGAGCCCGGCATGCCGAAGGGCACGCCCGCGGTGATGACCAGCCGCTGCCCGTCCTCCGCCAGACCGTGGGCGTAGGCGATGCGGGTCGCCTTGTGCACCATGTCGGAGAAGTTCTGGATGTCCTCGGTCAACACGCTGTGCACGCCGTAGGCCAGCACCAGACGGCGCGAGGCGGCGACGGTCGCGGTCAGGCAGAGGATCGGCACCTCCGGCCGCTCGCGGGCGGCGCGCAGGGTGGTCGAGCCGCTTGTGGTGTAGGTGACGATGGCCGCCGCGTGGATGGTGTGGGCGACCTGCCGCGCCGCCGCGGTGATGGCGTCGGCGGCCGTCTCCTGCGGGTCGGCGTGCTGGGCGTCCATCATCGTACGGTAGAGGTCGTCGTGCTCGACCCGACGGGCGATGCGGTCCATCATCGACACCGCCTCCACCGGGTAGGAGCCCGACGCGGTTTCCGCCGACAGCATCACCGCGTCGGCCCCGTCGAAGACGGCGGTGGCGACGTCCGACGCCTCGGCGCGGGTCGGGGCCGGGGCGCCGATCATCGACTCGAGCATCTGGGTGGCGACGATCACCGGCTTGCCGGCCTTGCGCGCCTCGCGGATGATCCGCTTCTGGATGCTCGGCACGTCCTCCGGCGGCATCTCCACGCCGAGGTCGCCGCGGGCGACCATGACGCCGTCCGAGAGTTCGACGATGCGCTCCAGATGCTGGATGGCCAGCGGCTTCTCCAGCTTGGACATCAGGGCGGCGCGTCCGGCGATCAGCTTGCGAGCCTCCGCCACGTCCTCGGGGCGTTGCACGAAGGACAGCGCCACCCAATCCACCTCCTGGTCGAGCGCGAAGACGAGGTCGGCGCGGTCCTTCGCGGTCAGCGGCGACAGCGGCAGCAGCACGTCGGGTACGTTCACGCCCTTGCGGTCGGAGAGCTTGGTGCCAGCCACCACGACGGTGTCGGCGTGGTCCGGGCTGCAAGCGGCGATGCGCAGCCGCACCTTGCCGTCGTCCAGCAGCAGGTCGGTGCCGGGGCGCAGGGCGGCGAAGATTTCCGGATGGGGCATGCCGACGCGGGTCGCGTCGCCCGGTTCGGTGGAGAGGTCGAGGCGGAAGGGCTGGCCCACCGTCAGTTCCACCGCACCGTTGGCGAAGCGGCCGAGCCGCAGCTTCGGCCCCTGGAGGTCGGCCATGATGGCGATCGGCCGCTCCAGCTCGCGCTCCAGGGCGCGGATGGCGCGCACGCGGGCGCCGTGGTCGTCGTGGGAGCCGTGGCTGAAATTGAGGCGGAAGACGTCGACGCCTGCCTCGAACAGCGAGCGGATCATTTTCGGGGAGGAGGAGGACGGACCCAGCGTGGCGACGATCTTCGTCTGCCGGAAGCGGCGGATCGGGGAGGTGGCGGTCATATCGAAACGGGCTCCGCAAAAGAGGGCGGGGACGGTGGGCGCGGCGCGCGGGCGCTCATCGGTAAGACCGCCGCGCCAGGGCCGGCGTGACGGTGCGGCGCGCGGCGGTCGGTGCGGTTCTTGGGGATGCGCTCGCGGCGCGGGCGGGCTTGGGCCGGCCGGGCTGCGCGTCTGTCCTTCGCAAAATAAAATACTAGTATATCAGATTGAAAGGCAAGCCTGTTTCGCGGGGCGGGGCGGCCCTTCGGCCAAAATGCCGCAGGCACACCCGCCCAATGGATTGGCCGGCGTGTAGGGCTTTTTGCCGAGGGGGATGGTATTGGACCCCCTTCGATTTTGGATTATTTTACCGACACGACGTGCTTTAAGACCGCTTCGGTGTGTTGGCATGGAATAAGCCAAGGGATCGGCAAATCATCGGCCCACCCGGATGCATGGGACAAATTTGAGGAACGCCGGAACAATGACGATGGTGACCGAATGACGCGGGTGGTGTGGCTATGAACGGTGGCGTAGACTTGAGCAATTGCGACCGGGAGCCGATCCATCTCGTCGGGTCCATCCAACCGAGCGGATTCCTGATCGCGCTGTCGACGGATTGGATCGTCAAGCACGCCTCGTCCAACATCGGGGCGTGGCTGGGGGTGGAGCCCGACGCTCTGCTGGGGCTTCCCCTGAGCGAGGTGATGGACGAGGAGGCGCTGCACGCCATCCGCGGGCGGCTCCAGCTCTCCCTCATCAACGGGTCGGTGGAGCGCGCCTTCCGGGTGAAGCTGTCGGCCAACGCGCTGCCGCTGGACATCGCGGTCCATTTGTCCGGCCAGTCGATCATCGTCGAGGCGGAGCCGAGCGAGCCGGACAGCGAACTGGACGTCGGTTCCATGGTCCGCGCGATGATCGGACGGCTCCAGCGCACCCCCGATTTCGACTCCTGCTGCCGGGAGGCGGCGCGGCAGCTGCGGTCGCTGACCGGCTTCGACCGGGTGATGATCTACCGCTTCGACCGCGACGGCGCGGGGGAGGTGATCGCGGAATCCGCGGTGCGCGGCATGCCCTCCTATCTGGGGCTGCGCTACCCGGCCTCGGACATCCCGAAGCAGGCCCGCGCGCTGTACGAACGGAACTGGCTGCGCTGCATCAACGACGTGGACGCCCCGTCCGCGGCCATCCTGCCGCCCCTCGGACCGGAGGGCGAACCGCTCGACCTGTCGATGAGCGTTCTGCGCAGCGTGTCGCCCATCCATTGCGAATATTTGCGCAACATGGGCGTCGCCGCCTCGATGTCGGTGTCGATCCTGCGCCGCGGCAAGCTGTGGGGTCTGTTCGCCTGCCACAACATGGTGCCGCGGCGGCTGTCGCTGGAGCGGCGCACGGCGGCCGAGCTGTACGGACAGATGTTCTCCTTCCTTCTGGAGGGCGTCGAGCGCGACCGCGAGGAGGCCTACGAGGCCAAGGCGCATCTGCTCCACACCCGCATCATGGCGGTGATGGCGGACGGCGCCTCCTCCATGGAGAATCTGGAGCGGTTGCGCGGCGAGGTCGGCCACTACATCCGCAGCGACGGCTTCGCCATCGTGCTGGGCGGCCAGACCCTTGTGGACGGCAGCACCCCGACGCCGGAGGAGTTGCTCGGGCTGGTGCGCATGCTCAACCGGGCGCACGCCAGCCGCGTCTTCGCCACCAGCGAAATCGCGCAGGTCCACCAGCCCGGCGTGGACTTCGCCGAGCGCGCCGCCGGCATGCTGGCCATCCCGGTATCGCGCAAGCCCCGCGACTACATCATCTTCTTCCGCAAGGAGTCGGTCCGCACCGTCACCTGGGCCGGCAACCCGGACAAGCCGGTGGAAGCCGGTCCCAACGGGCAGCGGCTGACCCCGCGCAAGAGCTTCGAGGCGTGGAAGGAGACGGTCCTCGGCCAGTCGGAGCCCTGGACGGAGGCCGACCTGCGCATCGCCGACTCCCTGCGGATCACGCTGATGGAGGTGGTGCTGCGGCTGGCCGACCAGGCGGAGGAGGAACGCCGGACGGCCCGCGAGCGGCAGGAGCTGCTGATCGCCGAGCTGAACCACCGCGTGCGCAACATCCTCAGCCTCGTCCGCGCGCTGCTGGTCCAGAGCCGGGCCGGGGTCACGCGTGTCGAGGAGTTCGCGGAGATCGTCGGCGGTCGCATCCAGGCGTTGGCGCGGGCGCACGACCAGCTGACCGCGGAGAACTGGAAACCCTCCCCCCTGCGCCCCCTGATCGCGGCGGAGGTCGACGCCTATCTGGGCAGCCGGGCCGACCGGGTGATCCTGTCGGGGCCGGAGGTCCTGCTGTCGCCGCCGGCCCTGTCGGTGATGGCGCTGATCATGCACGAGCTGGTGACCAACGCCGCCAAATACGGTGCCTTCGCCGACAGCGGCGGGCGGGTGAAGGTCCATTGGAGCCTGGACGACCGGGACGCATTGGAACTCTGCTGGGAGGAAAGCGGCGGCCCGCCGGTGCAGGCGCCGACGCGACAGGGCTTCGGCACCACCATCATCGAGCGTTCGGTCCCGCACGAACTGAAGGGCGAGGCGACGATGACCTACGCCCTGGCCGGTCTGAAGGCGCGCTTCACCATACCGGCCATCCATGTCAGCCTGGCGCCGGAACGCCCGGCGGCGGTGATCGAAGCGGCGGTGACGCCCTGCGCGGCGGCAGACATCCCGCTGGGCGGGACGGTGCTGCTTCTGGAAGACAACATGATCATCGCGATGAGCGCGGAGGACATGCTGCTGAAGCTGGGCGCCGAGCGGGTGGAGACGGTGGCGAGCGTCCGTCAGGCGCTGGTCGCCATCGCCGACGACCCGCCGGGCATGGCGCTTCTCGACGTCAATCTGGGAACCGAGACCTCCTTCCCGGTGGCGGAGCGGCTGCGCGAACTGGGCATCCCCTTCCTGTTCGCCACCGGCTACGGCGAGTCCGCGATTTTCCCGGAGGAGTTCCGCGACGTGCTGGTCCTGCGCAAGCCGTACGATTCGGAGCAGGTGCGGCGGGGGCTCCAGACGGTGCGGGGGCTGTAGCTGGTCGTCGGGAGGACTGGTCGTCGGGAGATTCGGCCCGCTCCGCACCGTCAGGCGGCGGTGCCGGTCTGGCGGGTCAGGGCCTCTTGGAGCAGGCGGGCGGTCACCGGCTTGAACATCACGCCGATCCCGTGCCGTTCGGCCTCCTGCATCACGTCGGGGCCGGAATCGCCGGTCAGCAGGACGGCGGGGACTGGCGCCCCGGCCAGTTCGCGGATCTTCAGGATGGCCTCGGTGCCCACCTTGTGCTCGCGCAGGCGGTAGTCGGCGACCATCACGTCGGGCCGCCGACCCGCCGCCCGCAGGCGGTCCAGCGCCTCCTCGGTGGATGAGGCGACGATGGTGTCGTAGCCCCAGTCCTGGAAGATCGAGCGCAGCCCCATCAGGACGATGGCGTCGTCGTCGATCAGGACGGCCAGCCGTCCGCGCTCCGTTTCGCGGGGTGCAAGAGCCGGAGCCGGGCTTTCCGTGGCATCGCCGAGGGGAACGGAGATGCGGAACACCGACCCCTTGCCGAGTTCGGAGCGCACCTCTACCGGGTGGCCGAGCAGGGCCGACAGCTTCTGCACGATGGCGAGGCCGAGGCCGAGCCCCTGGTTGCGGTCCCGCTCGGGGTTGCCGACCTGATAGAACTCCTCGAAGATCCAGGACATCTGCTCGCCGGAGATGCCGATCCCGGTGTCGCGCACCTGGATGCCGGCGTGACCGTCCAAGGGGTGGCATTCCAGGCGGATCACCCCGCGCTCGGTGTAGCGGATGGCGTTCTCCACCAGATTGCGGACCATCCGCCCCAGCAGGTTGCGGTCGCTGCGCACGGTCAGGTCATGGTGGTTCACCACCTGGAGATCCAGACCCTTGGCGGCGGCGACCGGGGCATAGGCGGACCCGATGTCGTCGAGCAGCGGCTTGACGGGAATGTCCTCGATCCGCGGCTCGATCACCCCGGCGTCCAGCTGCGAGACGTCGAGCAGGCTGTCGAGCAGGCCCTTCAGCGTCTCCATCCCGCGCTCCAGCATCGCCAGGGCGTCGCGCCCGCGCGGGGAATGGACGTGGCTGTGCAGCGCCTCGGCGAAGAAGAACATGGACTGCATGGGCTGGCGCAGATCGTGGCTGGCGGCGGCCAGGAAGCGGCTCTTGGAGCGGTCGGCCTGCTCCGCCGCCTCGCGGGCCATGCGGCTGTCGTGCACGTCCACCGCGGTGCCGACCCAGGCGATGATCTGGTCGTTCTGGCGCATCGGGTTGATCCGGCAGACGTGCCAGCGGTAAACCCCGTCGTGGCGTTGCATGCGCACGTCGAAGCCGTAGGATTCGCCCGCAGCGATGCCGCGCTCGCGGCAGTCGAGCAGCCGGGGGTAGTCGGCGGGGTGGATGTAGGACCAGCGTTCCCCCTGCTCCAGGCTGCGCCCGGTGTAGGAGCGCCAGGCGGCGTTGTAGTACTCCCGGCCGCCGTCCGGCCGGTTGATCCACATCATCACCGGGGTGTTCTCGACCAGCTCGCGGAAGCGGGTCTCGCTCCGCCGCAGGGCTTCCTCGCCGGCCTTGCGCTCGGTGATGTCGGTCAGGGTGACGACGGCCAGCGTGATGCAGCCGTCGGGGTCGCGCACCGGCTCGGCGTCGGCCAAGCAGGTGATCGGGCCAGCGGGGGTGTCGCGGCGCAGTTCCTCCTGCCGCACCACCGCGCCGTCGCGCAGGGCGCGGACCAGCGGCAGCTCCGGAGAAGCCTCCACAAGGCCGCCTGTGAAGGGGCGGGGATAGTCCTCGATGCGGTCGATCCGGCCCAGGGGCTGGCCGATCAGCCATTCCGCCGCGCTGTTGTGCAGGATCACCCGCCCGGTTGGCGCCTCGGCCACCACCACGCCGGCGCGCAGATGCTCCAGCACCGCCTTCAGCAGCGACCGCTCCGTCTCGCGCTGGCGGGTCAGGCGCCCGATGGCCCAGGCGGTTCCGGTCAGGGTGAGCAGCAGGATGAGCAGGAAGGGGAACCACGACCACAGGGTGGCCACGTCGACGGTGCGCAGCGCGGCGGCCCGGTCGATCCCCACGGCGATGGCGAGACCGCTGCCGTTGGCGCCGGGTGGGGAGTAGGCGGTGACGCGGGGCGTCCCGTCCAGCCCCTCGGTCAGCGCCGTCGCCGTCTCCGCGCCGCTGAGGTACAGGCCGAGCCGCTCGGGAAGCGGCTGGCCGACGATTCCCTGAAGGTCCGGCACGCGGACGAGGACGGTGCCGGCGCGGTCGGCCAGAAGGACGGTCACGTTCGGCGGCAGGGGTTTGCGCGCCTGATACTGGCGCAGCCAATCGAGGTCGAGCAGGGCGGTGACGACCGCCGGTCCGCTCCCACCCTCCTTGCCGTTCTCACCGCCGCCCCGTGCGTAGGGCAGGGCGAAGGGCAGGACGCGGTGGTGCGGTCCTTCGGTGGCGACATACTCCCCCACCGAGAAGAGGCCGGAGGACAGGGCCTGCCGGACCTGCGGCTGGTCGGCGCTTCCGGTCCCGACGGTCCGACGGTCGGTGGAGCACAGGACGATCCCCGACCGGTCGGCGAAACCCAGCGTCAGGTAGCTGGGCAGGCGCTGGCGCAACCGCTCCATCGTCTCCTGGCAGGCCGGGCCGGCGATGTCCGCTTCCGCCAGCGTGGCCAGGATGTGTTCGATGTCGTCGACGATCCGCTGCTGTTCGGTCTGGATCAGGTCGAGCAGTCGCAACGCCTCCTGACCGAGTTCGGCCTCCCGCTCCGCCCGCAGCCGGGTGTGGGAATAGACCTCGAACCCGATCAGCGGGGCCAGGGTGAAGACGAGCAGCAGAAGCCAGCGAACCATGGACACGATCGACCGTCCCGGCCCGGGGGCCGATGGGATGAAGGAAGCGATCGTGTGAACCCTAACATACCGCAGTATGTTGCAATGCCTGTCCTTCGGTCCTAACGCTTTCCTGCGCCCGGCTGCGCCGTCCTCAGCCCAAGGTCAGTGCTCCGCAATGGGGCGGGCGCCCGTCAGGAAGAGGGCGACGGCCCGTCCGACGTAACGCTCCACCTCCTCCCTGGAGAAGGATTGTTCCGGCAGGATCAGGCGGCGCAGCAGGATGTTGCCGGTGATCATGCCGATGAAGCCGCGGGCGGCGGCCTCCGGCTCCGCGACGGACAGGGCGCCGGCGGCGGTCTGCCGCGCCAGATAGTCGGCCAGCCGCCGCTGGGCGGTTTCCGGGCCGATGCGGAAGAAGGCTTCGGCGATGTCGGGGATGCGTCCGCCCTCCGACACCAGCACGCGGACGATGGCCATGGTGCGGTCGTCGAACAGCGCCGCGACGATGTGCAGGGCGAAGCGGGTCAGCCCGTCCTCCGGTGCGGCCCGCTCGTCGGCCTGGATGGCGGCCAGCCCTTCCTGAATGCGGGCGCTGTTCTCCTCCATCATCGCGCGGAACAGCCCCTCCTTGTCGCCGAAATGCTCGTAGAGGGTGGCGCGCGAGCCGCCGGCCCGGCCGATGATGTCGGTCAGCGTGGTCTTCTCGAAGCCCTTCTCGACGAACAGCGCCGCCGCCGCGTCGAGCAGGGCCTGCCGGCGCGCCCGACCGCGCGGGCCGATCGTGGATGTGTCCTTGTCGATCAATTCCCTGGCGTTTCCCCGGTCCATCGGTTTTTTCCTTAGGCGCTGGCGGCCCTTGCCCCCACCCCGGCCCTCCCCCGCTGGGCGGGGGAGGGAGAATATGTCCCCTCCCCTGCGAAGCGGGGGAGGGTTAGGGTGGGGGCAGCCGCTGCCAGCGCGCGCATCGTCGCGGGAGCTATGACCCGTGCCGCCCCCGCTGGCAAGACGGCAATACGCCGCTCTCCCCACAATCACCGTCCACGGTCAGGGCCGCGTCCCTGCGAGGAACAACCGCACGGACTGACGGACGTAACGCTCCAATTCCTCCATCGAGACGGGTTCGTCCGGAAGGATCAGCCGCTTGGTCAGCAGGTCGCCGACCACCATGCCGATGAAGGCGTGGGCGGCCCCCTCCGGATCGTCGATGCGCAGGCGCCCCGCCTCGGACAGTTCACGGAAGCAGTCGGCGAGCCAGCCGATGGTCTTCTCCGGGCCGACCTGGAAGAAAGCCTGGGCGATGTCGGGGATGCGCCCGCCTTCCGACACCAGGATGCGCAGGATGGCGGTGGTTTCCGGCATGGTCAGCGTGCCGGCGATGTGCAGGCCGACGCGGTACAGATTCTCTTCAAGCTCCTCGGCCATCGCCGCCGGGCCGGCGGCGCGCATCGCCGACATCTCCTCCAGCACGCGGTCGCAGTGCCGCTCCATCACCGCGCGGAACAGCCCCTCCTTGTCGCCGAAATGCTCGTAGAGCGTGGTGCGCGACCCGCCGGCCTGCCGCAGGATGTCGGACAGCGAGGTCAGCGCGAATCCCTTCTCCACGAACAGCGCCGCCGCCGCGTCGAGCAGCGCCCGGCAACGCGCCTGGCCGCGCGGGCCGCAGCCGGGCGTGTCGAAGCTGTTGATGCCGAGGCTGGCGATTCCTCCTCCAGCGATTCCGCCCTGGAACGGTGTGGATGCCCCCTTGTCGGGCATTGCGGTTCCCCCTTGCGCGAACGGTCATTCTGAATGTATCGTCCGGTACAGTGTACTGTATGAGACAGTACGAATAAAGGGGTCATTTCGCACCGTCCGCGCGCACCGGCCTTTTCCGCCGGTCCCGAAAAAAGCCGGGCGGAACGTGGGAGATTCCCGGCTCATTAGGACATTTCATCGCCGCATCACGGCGTTTTCACGAGGAACGGATGTTCAACAGGAACGCATTTCTGTCTCTTGCCGTGGCGGCCTCCCTGACCGTGGTGCTGGGCGCCTGCCAGGACAAGAAGCACGCCGCCGGGGGCCAGCCGGCGCCCGGTCCGGCGGAGGTCGCGGTGGCGACCATCCAGCCGCAGAGCCTGTCCGTCACCACCGAGCTGCCGGGCCGCACCGCGGCCTTCCGCGTGGCGGAGATCCGCCCGCAGGTCAGCGGCATCGTGCTGAAGCGCTTCTTCACCGAGGGGGGTGACGTCAAGGCGGGCGACCAGCTCTACCAGATCGACCCGGCCACCTACGAGGCCAACCTCGCCGTCGCCCAGGCCGACATCCAGAAGGCGGAGGCCAACCTGCAGGCCGCCCGCAACAAGGCGGCCCGCTACAACGACCTCGTCAAGAACAGCGTCGTCAGCAAGCAGGACTACGACGACGCCATGGCCTCGCTGAAGCAGAACGAGGCGCAGCTCGCCGCCGCCAAGGCCGCCCACAATCTGGCGCGCATCAATCTGGACTACACCAAGGTCTTCGCCCCCATCTCCGGCCGCATCGGCAAGTCCGCCGTGACGGAAGGCGCGCTGGTCACCGCCAACCAGGCGACGGCGCTCGCCACCGTCCAGCAGCTCGACCCGATCTTTGTGGACGTGACCCAGACCGCCTCGCAGCTCATGCAGCTCCGCCAGGACATGGAGAGCGGGCGCATCCGCCCGGCCGAGCCCGGCAAGATCCCCGTCTCGCTGTTCCTGCACGCGGCGGAGGCCCCCTATCCCCAGCGCGGCGAGCTTCAGTTCTCCGACGTGTCGGTCGATCCGGGCACCAGCTCGGTCCAGCTCCGCGCGGTGTTCCCGAACCCGAACCAGGAGCTGCTGCCCGGCCTGTTCGTGCGCGCCCGCGTCGAGCAGGGCGTCGCCCAGAACGCGCTGGCCGTGCCGCAGGAGGCGGTCCAGCGCGGTCCGGACGGTTCGGCCCGCGTCTGGGTGGTCGGCGACGACAACAAGGTCAACCCGCGCACCATCAAGACCGAGCGGGCGATCAACAACGCCTGGCTGGTCTCCGACGGTCTGAAGGCGGGCGAGCGCATCGTGGTCGAGGGGCTGCAGAAGGTGAAGCCGGGGGGTGAGGTCAAGCCGGTGCCGGCCCAGGCCGCCGTGGCGGCCCTGCCCGGACCGCAGGCGCGCTGAGACCGAGGACCGATCCATGTCGAAATACTTCATCGACCGGCCCGTCTTCGCCTGGGTCATCGCCATCGTCATCATGCTGGCGGGCGGTCTGGCGATCCTGGGCCTGCCCGTCGAGCAATACCCGAAGATCGCCCCGCCGACGGTGTCCATCACCGCCAGCTACCCCGGCGCGTCCGCGAAGACGCTGGAGGACACGGTCACCCAGGTCATCGAGCAGAAGATGACCGGGCTCGACCACTTCCGCTACATGTCGTCGAACAGCGATTCGTCGGGCAACGTCACCATCACCCTGACCTTCGAGCCGGAGGCCAACCCGGACATCGCCCAGGTCCAGGTGCAGAACAAGCTCCAGCTCGCCACGCCGCTCCTGCCGCAGGAGGTGCAGCAGCGCGGCCTCCAGGTGTCGAAGGCCGGCAACGACTTCCTGATGGTCGCCGGCTTCGTGTCCAGCGACGGACGGCTGAGCCAGGGCGACATCGCCGACTATGTGGCCTCCAACCTCCAGGACACGATCAGCCGCGTCGAGGGCGTGGGCGACATCACCGTGTTCGGTCCGCAGCACGCCATGCGGATCTGGCTGGACCCCGACGCGCTGAACAGCCACCAGCTCACCACCATCGATGTCACCAACGCCATCAAGGCGGAGAACGCGCAGGTGTCGGCGGGCCAGCTCGGCGGCGCCCCCGCCGTGCCCGGCCAGCGGATCAACGCCACCATCATGGCGCAGTCGCGCATGCAGACGCCGGAGGAGTTCGGCGCCATCCTGCTGCGCGTCAACCCCGACGGCGGCCAGGTGCGGCTGCGCGACGTCGCGCGCATCGAGATCGGGCAGGAAACCTACGAGATCACCGCCCGCTACAACGGCAAGCCGGCGGCTGGCCTGGGCGTCAAGCTGGCGACCGGGGCCAACGCGCTGGACACCGCCGCGGCGGTGAAGGCGCGCATCGCGGAGCTGTCGGCCTTCTTCCCGGAAGGGCTGGAGGTCATCTACCCCTACGACACGACGCCCTTCGTCGAGCTGTCGATCCACGAGGTCGTCAAGACGCTGATCGAGGCGATCATCCTCGTCTTCGCCGTGATGTACCTGTTCCTGCAGAACTTCCGGGCGACGCTGATCCCGACCATCGCGGTTCCCGTGGTGCTTCTCGGCACCTTCGGCGTGCTGTCGCTGTTCGGCTTCTCGATCAACACGCTGACCATGTTCGGCATGGTGCTGGCCATCGGCCTGCTGGTCGACGACGCCATCGTGGTGGTGGAGAACGTCGAGCGCGTGATGAGCGAGGACGGGCTGCCCCCGCGCGAGGCGACCCGCAAGTCGATGGGCCAGATCACCGGCGCGCTGATCGGCATCGCGCTGGTGCTGTCCGCCGTGTTCGTCCCCATGGCCTTCTTCGGCGGCTCCGCCGGCGCCATCTACCGCCAGTTCTCGCTGACCATCGTGTCGGCGATGGCACTGTCGGTGCTGGTCGCCCTGGTGCTGACCCCGGCGCTCTGCGCCACCATCCTGAAGCCGGTGGCGAAAGGCCACGGCCATGCCAAGCGCGGCTTCTTCGGCCTGTTCAACCGCGGCTTCGACGCCAGCAGCCGCGTCTATCTGCGCGGCGTGCGCGGGGCGGTGTCGCGGCTCGGGCGCTACGGCCTCGCCTACGCGCTGATCGTCGGCGGTCTGGCCTACCTGTTCCTCCAGATGCCCTCCTCCTTCCTGCCGCAGGAGGACCGCGGGACCATGTTCGTGCTGTGGTCGGCCCCGCCGAACGCCAGCATCGAGCGCACGATGGAGACCACCAAGCAGGTCGAGACCTATTTCCTGGAGCAGGAGAAGGACAGCGTCGAGGGCCTGTTCACCATTGCCGGCTTCAACTTCGCGGGCCGTGGCCAGAACGCCGGCATGGCCTTCGTCCGGCTGCGCGACTGGAGCGAGCGCGAGTCCGCCGACCGCAAGCCGACGGCCATCGCTGGGCGCGCCATGGGCGCCCTGTCGAAGGCCAAGGACGCGGTGGTCTTCGCCTTCATGCCGCCCTCGGTTCCGGGTCTCGGCAACGCCACCGGCTTCGACCTGCAGCTTGTGGACCGGGGTGGCGTCGGCCACGACCGGCTGATGCAGGCGCGCAACCAGCTTCTGGGCCTCGCGGCGCAGAACGCCAAGCTGGTCGGCGTCCGCCCGAACGGTCTGGAGGACACGCCGCAGTTCAAGCTGACGGTGGACCGCGAGAAGGCCAGCGCGCTCGGCCTGTCGCTGAACGACGTCAACACGACCCTGACGGCGGCCTGGGGCTCCTCCTACGTCAACGACTTCATCGACCAGGGGCGCGTGAAGCGCGTCTATCTCCAGGCGGACGCCCCCTACCGCATGCAGCCGAGCGACGTCGACCGCTGGTACGTGCGCAACGGCATGGGGCAGATGGTGCCGTTCTCCGCCTTCACCACGGCGCAGTGGACCTACGGTTCGCCGAAGCTGGAGCGGTACAACGGCATGTCGTCGCTCAACATCCAGGGCTCCGCGGCGCCGGGCGTCAGCTCCGGCGAGGCGATGCAGGAGATGGAGGCGATGATGGCCAAGCTGCCGCCGGGCGTGGGCTATGAATGGACCGGCCTGTCCTACGAGGAGCGGTTGAGCGGGTCGCAGGCCCCGGCGCTCTACGCCCTGTCCATGCTGATCGTCTTCCTCTGCCTGGCCGCGCTCTACGAGAGCTGGTCGGTGCCGGTGTCGGTCATCCTGGTGGTGCCGCTGGGCGTCATCGGTGCCGTGCTCGCCGCCACGCTGCGCGGTCTGCCCAGCGACGTCTACTTCCAGGTTGGCCTGCTGACGACCATCGGCCTGTCGGCGAAGAACGCCATCCTGATCGTGGAGTTCGCCAAGGCGCTGTACGACGAGGGCATGGAGCTGAAGGACGCCGCCATCGAGGCGTGCCGCCAGCGCCTGCGCCCGATCATCATGACCTCGCTGGCCTTCGTGCTGGGCGTGCTGCCGCTGGCGACCAGCAGCGGCGCCGGCTCGGAAAGCCAGAACGCCATCGGCGTCGGCGTGATGGGCGGCATGATCTCCGCCACCGTGCTGGCGATCCTCTTCGTCCCGGTCTTCTTCGTCGCGGTCTACCGTCTGTTCGGCAGCAAGCGCGCCGGCGCCCATCCCCCGCAGGGTGCCGAGCCGGTGCCCGCCGGAGACTGACGGTTCGGCTGCGGCTGGAAGTGGAAAGCCCGGTCCCGGAAACGGGGCTGGGCTTTTTGCTGCGCGGGTACCTTTTGCGTGGGGTGGCTGCGGCAGAACGGCACAGGACGTGCGGCACCCAGCGGAGCGCCTTGCCCTCAAACTAATATACTAGTATTTACTGTTCCCGAGGATGGCGGCTGAGCGCCTGCTTGTGGCGCTCCAGCCGTTCCCGCAGGGCGTCGCCTTTGCGCAGCGCCACGGCAATCGACAGTATGTCGCCGAGGACCAGATGGCTGATGCGCGACGTCATGGGCGAGTGGATGTCGAAGTCTTCCGCGACGTCGGCGAGCAGGCTGACCGTGGCGAGCTGCGCCAGCGGCGAGCCGGAGCGGGTGATGGCGACGACCATGGCCCCGGCGGACAGCGCGTTCTGCACGGCCTCCAGCATGTCGCGGGTGCCGCCCGAACTCGACACGGCGACCACCGCGTCGCCGGGGGAGAGCGACAGGGCCGATACGAAATAGACGTGGGCGTCGCTGTAGGCGACGGTGGGGATGCCCAGCCGGAAGAAGCGGCGCTGGATGTCCTGCGCCACCGTGCCGGAGTTGCCGGAGCCGTAGAACTCGATCCGCCGCGCTCCGGCCAGCAGGTCGGCGGCGCGGTCCACCGATTCCGCCGACAGGTTGTTGCGCACCTGCATGAGCGTCGCCAGGGTGCGGTCGAACACCTTTCCCGCGATGCCCGCCGCCCGGTCGTCCGGGCTGACCTCCTGGTCGATGAAGGGCATGCCGGCGGCGATGTCCTGGGCCAGCTTGATCTTGAACTCGCGGAAGCCGCTGCAGCCCAGCGCCCCGCAGAAGCGGGCGATGGTCGGCTCGCTGACCCCGGCCCGTTCCGCCATGTCGGCCATCGACAGGGTGATGACCTCGCCCGGCTGGGCCAGCACGCAGTCCGCCAGCTTCCGTTCCGAAGGGCGGAGCCCGTCGCGCACCGCCATGATCCTCGCCAGCATCGACCTGTTCCCTCGTTCCGTCCGTCCGCCATTGTAGCACGGATAGTAAAACTACATGACCCGATAGAAAGGTGCTATCGGCGGCGCTGTCCCACATACCGGGATTGCCGACGATGCGGCGTTCCGTCACAGTAAGTTCATCAAAGAACGTGGAAAATCAACCGCTTTTGCCTTGCGCGCCTCGTGGTTCCGGTTTATGTAGCAAAACTACAGAACGACTTTTGGCCCTGCCGGCTTCACAGCCCGTTGCCATACCGCCGCTCCGCCCTGACCGGGGCCCGGCGGTCTTCCGACCCCTCCACTGGGGGGCCTCCAGGGTCGATCAGCGACGCGGCGCGTGCCGCCCAGACGCCTTTTCGTGAGGAGACATCATGGACACCCTGCTGAGAGACGGACTCGTCGAGACCCCGGAACAGCAAGCCGAGCGCCCCTGGCGCCGCTTCGTTCCGGGCGTCTGGCAGCAAGAGGTCAACGTCCGCGACTTCATCGTCCGCAACGTCCATCCCTACGCCGGGGACTCGCGTTTCCTGACCGGCCCGACCGGACGGACCAAGGCTTTGTGGAACAAGGTCACCGCCCTGTTGAAGGAGGAGCGCGCGGCCAAGGGCGGCGTGCTCGACGCCGACACGGAGGTCTTCGGCTCGATCACCGCCCACGCCCCGGGCTACATCGACCGGGAGCTTGAACTCGTCGTCGGGCTGCAGACGGACAAGCCGTTGAAGCGCGCGATCATGCCCTTCGGCGGCTGGCGGATGGTCAAGAACGGGCTGGAGGCCTACGGCTTCAAACCCTCGCCCAAGCTGGAGGAGGTCTTCCCCGGCTTGCGCAAGTCGCACAACGACGGCGTCTTCGACATCTACACCGAGGAGATGCTGCGCTGCCGCAAGTCGGGCGTCATCACCGGCCTGCCGGACGCCTACGGGCGCGGGCGCATCATCGGCGACTACCGCCGGCTGGCCCTCTACGGCGCGACCTTCCTGACCGAGGACAAGAAGGCGCAGTACAAGAGCCTGGAAGTCGACCGCATCGACGAGCACACGCTGCGCCTGCGCGAGGAGATCACCGAGCAGATCAAGGCGCTGAAGGAGCTGGCCGCCATGGCCAAGTCCTACGGCTTCGACGTGTCGCGCCCCGCCGCCAACGCCCGCGAGGCGGTGCAGTGGACCTATCTGGCCTATCTGGCCGCGGTGAAGGAGGCCAACGGGGCGGCCATGTCGCTCGGCCGCGTCTCCAGCTTCCTCGACGTCTACGTCGAGCGCGACCTGCGCGACGGTTTGCTGACCGAGGAGGAAGCGCAGGAACTGATCGACCAGTTCGTGACCAAGCTGCGCATCGTCCGCTTCCTGCGCACGCCGGAATACGATCAGCTGTTCTCGGGCGACCCGACCTGGGTGACCGAGTGCATCGGCGGCATGGCGCTCGACGGGCGCACGCTGGTCACCAAGAACAGCTTCCGCATGCTCCAGACCCTGAACAACCTCGGCCCCGCTCCGGAACCGAACCTGACCGTGCTGTGGTCGGAGAGCCTGCCGGAGGGCTTCAAAAAGTTCTGCGCCGAGACGTCGATCAAGACCTGCTCGGTGCAGTACGAGAACGACGACCTGATGCGGCCCTACTGGGGCGACGACTACGGCATCGCCTGCTGCGTCTCGGCCATGCGCATCGGCAAGCAGATGCAGTTCTTCGGCGCCCGCGCCAACCTCGCCAAGACGCTGCTCTACGCCATCAACGGCGGCCGCGACGAGGTGTCCGGCGAGCAGGTCGGCCCGGCCTTCGCGCCGATCACCGGCGATGTGCTCGACCACGACACGGTGGTCGCCCGCCTGCTGCCGATGATGGAATGGCTGGCCCGCGCCTACATGAACACGCTCAACGCCATCCACTTCATGCATGACAAGTACATGTACGAGCGGCTGGAGATGGCCCTGCACGACCGCGACGTGCTGCGCACCATGGCCTGCGGCATCGCCGGCCTGAGCGTGGTCGCGGACAGCCTGTCGGCGATCAAGCACGCCACGGTCAAGGTGGTCCGCGACGAGCGTGGGCTGGCCACCGACTTCGTCATCGAGGGCGACTATCCGGCCTTCGGCAACAACGACGACCGGGTGGACGGGATCGCGGTGTGGCTGGTCGAGACCTTCATGGGTCTGCTGCGCAAGCAGAAGGCCTACCGCGACGCGGTGCCCACCCAGTCGGTGCTGACGATCACGTCGAACGTGGTCTACGGCAAGAAGACGGGCAACACGCCGGACGGGCGCAAGGCCGGCCAGCCCTTCGCGCCGGGGGCCAACCCGATGCACGGGCGCGACCGCAAGGGGGCCATCGCGTCGATGGCGTCGGTGGCGAAGCTGCCCTACGCCCACGCCCAGGACGGCATCAGCTACACCTTCACCATCGTTCCCGGCGCGCTGGGGCCGACCGAGGGCGAGCGGGTGGACAATCTGGTGGGCATGCTGGACGGCTATTTCGGCCAGGGCGGCCACCACATCAACGTGAACGTCTTCGACCGCGAGACGTTGCTGCACGCCATGGACCATCCGGAGCTGTACCCGCAGCTGACCATCCGGGTGTCGGGCTACGCGGTGAACTTCATCAAGCTGACCCGCGAGCAGCAGATGGACGTCATCAGCCGCACCTTCCATGGCGCGCATTGAGGCGTAGCAGAGCTGTTAAGTCGCGACGTGTTGCCCCCTCCCTGACCCTCCCCCGCTTCGCAGGGGAGGGGATGAACTCCCTCTCCTGCGTCAGCGGGGGAGGGAAGGGGCCCACGGCGGAGCCGTGGGAAGGGTGGGGGCCCGCCACGACCACTTCCCCAAAGAATCCACCCTCCCAACACAAGGCCATCCTCCCCCATGAGCGCCATTACCGAAATCCACGCCCGCGAGATCCTCGACAGCCGTGGGAACCCGACCGTCGAGGTGGACGTCCTGCTCGAATCCGGCGCCTTCGGCCGCGCCGCCGTTCCGTCGGGCGCCTCGACCGGCGCGCACGAGGCGGTGGAGCTGCGCGATGGCGACAAGTCCCGCTACGGCGGCAAGGGCGTGCTGAAGGCCGTGGAGTCGGTCAACGGCGAGATCTTCGACGCCATCGCCGGCCTCGACGGCTCCAACCAGCGCGCCCTCGACCTCGCCATGATCGAGCTGGACGGCACCCCCAACAAGGGCCGCCTCGGCGCCAACGCCATCCTCGGCGTCTCGCTCGCCGTCGCCAAGGCGTCCGCGGAAGAGGCCGCCCTGCCGCTGTTCCGCTACGTCGGCGGCGCCTTCGCCAACCTCCTGCCGGTGCCGATGATGAACATCATCAACGGCGGTGCCCACGCCGACAACCCGATCGACATCCAGGAGTTCATGGTCATGCCGGTCGGCGCCGAGACCGGCGCCGAGGCCATCCGCATGGGCGCGGAGATCTTCCAGGCGCTCAAGAAGAAGCTCAAGGACGCCGGCCACAACACCAACGTCGGCGACGAGGGCGGCTTCGCCCCCAACCTCGCCTCGACCGAGGACGCGCTGGGCTTCGTGATGAAGGCCATCGAGGCCGCCGGCTACAAGCCGGGCGACGACGTCATGCTGGCCATCGACGCCGCCTCGACCGAGTTCTTCAAGAACGGCAAGTACGAGCTGGCCGGCGAGGGCAAGTCGCTGGCGTCGGAGCAGATGGTGGCCTACTGGGCCGATCTGGTCGGCCGCTACCCGATCATCTCGATCGAGGACGGCATGGCCGAGGACGACTGGGAGGGCTGGAAGGCGCTGACCGACGCCATCGGCGGCAAGGTGCAGCTGGTCGGCGACGACCTGTTCGTGACCAACCCGGCGCGTCTGGCCGACGGCATCAAGAAGGGCGTGGGCAACTCGATCCTGGTCAAGGTCAACCAGATCGGCACGCTGTCGGAGACGCTGGAAGCCGTCGACATGGCGCACAAGGCGGGCTACACGGCGGTCCTGTCGCACCGTTCGGGCGAGACCGAGGACAGCACCATCGCCGATCTGGCGGTCGCCACCAACTGCGGCCAGATCAAGACCGGCTCGCTGTCGCGCTCCGACCGGCTGGCCAAGTACAACCAGCTGATCCGCATCGAGGAGATGCTCGGCGCAGCATCCCGCTTCGCCGGGCGCGGCATCCTCAAGGCGTAACGGCCCAACGGAAGGCGGCTGCGGCAAAGTGTCCGGTGATGCCGGATTTGCTGCGCCGCACCGCCTTTTCCGCTAATATATCAGTACACAAAAAGACGCTCACAGAAGAAGACGGCAAGACGCGCTTCCCCCTTCAGCAAGGCGCGCGCCGGGAGGGATCGGCTGAAACGGGCAGCATCATGCCTATTTCTCTTATCCGGAGTGTTCTGCAATGACTGCCAATGGTGAAACCAGCGGCGACCTCCCCGCGGCCCCTGTTGACGCGGCCCCGATCGAGAACGTCACCTTCGACGAGATCGTGGTCGGGCAGTCCGCCAGCATCGCGCGGCAACTGACCGTGATGGACGTCGAGCTGTTCGCCACCGTCTCCGGCAACATCGATCCGGTTCATCTGGACGCGAAATTCGCCGCCGACAGCCGCTTTCAAAAGGTGATCGGGCATGGCATGTGGTCCGGCGCGCTGATTTCCGGCGTTCTGGGGACCCGGCTGCCCGGTGCCGGCACCGTCTACGCCGGCCAGGACCTGCGCTTCCGTCGCCCGGTCGGGCTGGGCGACGTCATCACCGCCACCGTCACCGTTCGTGAGAAGCAGGCCGACACGAACATCGTCGTCTTCGACTGCCTGTGCACCAACCAGGATGGCGAGGTCGTGGTGACCGGCACCGCGGAGGTGGTGGCGCCGACCCGCAAGGTCCGCCGCGCCGCCCACGCGCTGCCGCAGATCCAGATGATCCGCCACGACAAGCACGACGCGCTGCTGCGCAAGTGCGACGGGCTGGAGCCGGTCGCCACGGCGGTCGCCCATCCCTGCGACGAAAGTTCGCTGAAGGGCGCGGTGGAGGCGGCGGAAGCCGGCCTGATCGACCCCATCCTGATCGGCCCGGCGGCGAAGATCCGCGCGCTGGCCACGGCCCACGGGCTGGACATCGCCCGCTACCGTCTGGTCGACGTCGAGCACAGCCACGCCGCCGCCGCGGCGGCCGTCGCGCTGGCTCGCAGCGGCGAGGCCGAGGCGGTGATGAAGGGCAGCCTGCACACCGACGAGCTGATGGCCGAGGTCGTCCGCAAGGACACCGGCCTGCGCACCAGCCGCCGCATCAGCCACGTCTTCGTGATGAACGTGCCCACATACCCGCGGGCGCTGCTCATCACCGACGCGGCGATCAACATCTACCCGACGCTGGAGGACAAGGTCCACATCGTCCAGAACGCCATCGATCTCGCCAAGGTGCTGGGCGTCGAGACGCCGCGCGTCGCCATCCTGTCGGCGGTGGAAACGCTCAACCCGAAGATCGCCACCACGCTGGAAGCCGCCGCACTCTGCAAGATGGCCGACCGCGGCCAGATCACCGGTGGCATCCTCGACGGCCCGCTGGCCTTCGACAACGCCATCAGCGCCGAGGCCGCGCGCATCAAGGGCATCAAATCCCCCGTCTCCGGGCAGGCCGACATCCTGCTCGTCCCCGACTTGGAAGCCGGCAACATGCTGGCCAAGCAGCTCTCCTTCCTCGCCAACGCCGACGCGGCGGGCATCGTTCTCGGCGCGCGGGTCCCGGTCATCCTGACCAGCCGCGCCGACAACGTCCGCACCCGCCTCGCCTCCTGCGCCGTGGCGGCGCTGGTGGCCGCCGCGCGCCGTCCCGCCCTCGCGCTCAACGCCGTTGCCGCTCCCCTGGCTGCCCCCCTGGCTGCGGAGTGAGGATCACACCATGTCGCACCGTGACGCCTGTCTCGTCATCAACGCGGGCTCCTCCAGCCTGAAATTCTCGGTCTTCTGCGGCGCCGGGAGGCACGATCTGGAGGCCGTCCTGACCGGCCAGATCTCCGGCATCGGCACCGCCCCCCGCTTCGAGGCCAAGGACGCGGCCCGCCACGTCCTGGCCGACGGCATCCTGGACGAGGTCGGCCCCGGCGATCGCGCCGGGCTGCTCGGCTTCCTGCTGACCTGGATGCGGCACGAACTGCGCGACGTGCGGCTGGTCGCCGCCGGCCACCGGGTCGTGCACGGCGGCACCCGCTTCGACGCGCCGGTGCTGCTGACCCCGGCGGTGCTGGCGGAGCTGGAGGCCCTGGTGCCGCTGGCCCCGCTGCACCAGCCGCACAACATCGCGGCGATGACCGCGCTGGCCGAGGTCTATCCGGAGCTGCCGCAGGTCGCTTGCTTCGACACCGCCTTCCACAGCACGCGGCCCTGGCAGGCCCAGATGTTCGCCCTGCCGCGCGAGCTGACCGACGAGGGCGTGCGCCGCTACGGCTTCCACGGCCTGTCCTACGAGTACATCGCCCAGCGCCTGCCGCAGATCGCGCCGGAGCTGGCCGAGGCCCGCGTCGTCGTCTGCCATCTCGGCAGCGGCTCCAGCCTGTGCGGCATGCGCGCGGGCCGCAGCGTCGACACCACCATGGGCTTCACCGCGCTGGACGGCCTGCCCATGGGCACGCGGCCCGGCGTCCTCGATCCCGGCGTGCTGATCTATCTGATGCGCGAGAAGGGCATGGGACCCGACGAGCTGGAGCGGCTGCTCTACCACAAGTCCGGCTTGCTCGGAGTCTCCGGCGTCTCCAACGACATGCGCGCTCTGCTGGACAGCGAGAACCCGCAGGCGGCGGAGGCGGTGGAGCTGTTCTGCTTCCAGGTCGCCAAGCAGGCGGCGGGGCTGGCGGCCTCCATGGGCGGGCTGGACGCGGTGGTCTTCACCGCCGGCGTCGGCGAGAACTCCGCCCCGGTGCGGGCGCGGGTGGCGGAGAAGCTGGGCTGGCTCGGCGTCCACATCGACGGGGCGGCGAACCGCGCCCGCGCCACGCGCATCTCGGCCGCCGACAGCCGCGTCCCGGTCTTCGTCATCCCCACCGACGAGGAGCGGATGATCGCCAGCCACACGCTGGGCATCCTTGCGCACAGCGCGGTGCTGTCGCCCCTGGCGGCCTGAGCGGACGCCTCAAAGTCCGTCCAGAAAACTCCGGATCGCGTCGAGGACGAGCGCTTCCTGTTCGCGGTGCGGCACATGGCCGGTGTCGGGGAGAAGCCTTGCGGCTCCCCGCCCGGCCGCGATGCGTTCGGGGTGGGCGCTGGAACCGTACTCGTCGCGGTCGCCGTGCAGGGCCAGAACCGGGCAGCGCACCGCCGCCAGGGCCCGGTCCAGGGTCCAGTCGGCGAAAGCGGGCGACAGCCACGTCTCCGTCCAGGCGTCCAGGACCCAGCGCGCCTTGTCTCCGTGATACCGCGCCAGACGCGCGACGTTGGCGGGGTCCTGGAAGTCGCGCTTGGCGTTGCGGATGCCGGCGAGGGTTCTCTCTTCCACGAAGGCTTGTGCGGCGATGGTCACGAGGGCGCGGCAGCGCTCGGGAAAACGCGCCGCCGTCTCGACGGCCATGCCGCCCCCGACACTGTGGCCACAGGCGACGAACTCCGTCACGTCGAGCTGGTCGCAGAGCGGCGGGATGCTGTCCCGCGCCTCCGTGGCGACGAAATCCAGGGCGAGCTGCCCCGGATGGGCGTCCGAACGCCCGAAGCCGAGCCGGTCGTAGGCGATGACGCGGCGGTTCGTCTCGGCCGCCAGCCGCTGCGGAAAACCACGCCACAAGTCCACGCTACCGAGGGAGTCGTGGAAGAGGATGATCGGCACGGCGTCGACGGCTTCCGGAGTCCAGCTTCTCGCGTAGAGGGCTCCCTTCGCGGTCCGGATCGACCATTCCGTTTCGGTCACGGGGGCTTCGTTTGGCGTCGGCATGGCGGGTGGCGTTGCGGTCCTGGGGACTTCCGTTATGCCGTGAAGCGCCGAGGAACGCCCGTGGAAACGTATCGGCGCTGCCTTTGCCCCCTCCCTTACCTCCCCCGCTTCGCAGGGGAGGGGACTGCCGCCGCTTCGCAAAAGGCACCCTCTCCCGCGAAGCGGGGGAGGGCCGGGGTGGGGGCAATGCCCAACCCGAACCACCACACGAAAAAGCCGGGCGCCATTCCAGACGCCCGGCTTCGTCACTCAAACGGAACCACCCCGCCTCAGCGGGCGAGCCAGCCTCCGTCCACCGGCAGAACCGTGCCGTGGACGTAGTCCGACGCGTCGGAGGCCAGGAACACCGCCGGGCCGCCCATGTCGGAGGGAACGCTCCAGCGGCCCGCCGGAATGCGGCCCAGGATTTCCGCGCTGCGCTGCTCGTCGGCGCGGATCGCCGCCGTGTTGTTGGTGGCGACGTAGCCCGGCGCGATGGCGTTCACGTTTATGCCCTTGCCCGCCCATTCGTTGGCGAGCAGGCGGGTGATGCCGGCCACGCCGCTCTTGGAGGCGGTGTAGGAGGGCACCCGGATGCCGCCCTGGAAGGACAGCATGGAGGCGATGTTGATGATCTTGCCCTTGCGGCCCTGGCCGATGGCGTAGCGACCGAAGGCCTGGCAGAGGAAGAAGACCGTCTTGATGTTGATGTTCATCACGAGGTCCCAGTCGGCCTCGGTGAAGTCCACGGCGTCGGCGCGGCGGATCATCCCGGCGTTGTTGACCAGAATGTCCAGCCCGCCGAGCGCGCCCACCGCCTCCTCCACCAGAGCCTGCACCGGGGCAATGCTGGTCAGGTCGGCCTTCATGGCGTGGAAGCGGCGGCCCTCGGCTTCGACGAGAGCCTTGGTCTCGTCGAGGGGAATGACATCCACCGCTGCGATGTCGGCGCCGGCCTGGGCCAGCGCCAGGGCGATGCCCTGGCCGATGCCGGTGTGGGCGCCGGTCACCAGGGCGACCTTGCCGGTGAGATCGAAGGGATGTGCCTGAGCCATTGTCCTGCTCCTTATTCTTGGGTTCTTATTCTTGGCTTGCGGGGATCAGCGCAGGTCTTCCATGGGGATGAAGTCCATGTCGGTGAAGTCCTGGTTGTCGCCGGCCATGGCCCAGATGAAGGTGTAGTTGCGCGTGCCGACGCCGGAATGGATCGACCAGCTCGGCGAGATCACCGCCTGCTCGTTGGCGACGACGACGTGGCGCGTCTCGGTGGGCTCGCCCATGAAGTGGAAGACGCGGGCCGGCTCCGGCAGGTCGAAGTAGAAATAGACTTCGCAGCGGCGGTCGTGCGTGTGGCACGGCATCGTGTTCCACATGTTGTTCGGCTTCAGCACGGTCATGCCGAGCACGAGCTGCGCGGTGCGGCAGACGTCCGGGTGGATCATCTGATAGATGGTGCGCTCGTTCGACTGGGCCGGATCGCCCATGTGCACGGCCTTGGCCTGCGCGATGGAGATCTTCATCGTCTCGAAGCGGGCGTGGGCCGGGGCGCTGTTCAGGTAGAACTTCGCCGGGTTGGCCGGGTCCAGGCTCTCGAAACGGACGTCCAGGCTGCCCATAGTGATGTAGAGGCAGTCGCGCGGGGCCAGCTCGAACACCGCGCCGTCCACCGTGATGCGCCCCGGGCCACCGACGTTGACGGCGCCCAGCTCGCGCCGGTCGAGGAAGTTGGCCGAGCCGATGGCCTTGGCCGATTCCAGCTTCAGCGGGCCGGACACCGGCATGGCGCCGCCGACCACGAAGCGGTCGATGTGGCTGTAGGTGAGGACGATGTCGTCCGCCTCGAAGATGGACGGGACGAGGAAATGGTCGCGCAGCTTGGTGGTGTCGTAGGTGCGGACGTCATCCTGGTGTGACGCGTGGCGGACGGTGATCTTCATGGCGGTATCCTCGTGTGTGTTTTTCGGGGCCGGTGGCGGCCAAATCAGGAGCCAGATCAGGGACCAGTGAAGAAGAACGGGTTCGCCCCCTGGGCCTGGGGGATCGAGGTCAGCAGGCCGTCGAGGTGGACGGCCATGCGGTCGGCGGCCAGCGCCGGGTCGGCGTCGGCGATGGCGTCCACGATCGCCGCGTGCTCGGCCAGCACATGGGTGAGGCGTCCCGGCTCCGGCAGGGTCAGGCGGCGGTAGCGGTCCACCTGCACCTTCACCTGCTGCGCCATGCTCCACAGGCCGGGATAGCCGGCGATCTCGGCGATCAGGGCGTGGAACCGCTCGTCGGCCTCGTGGAAGGCGTTGAGGTCGCCATCTTCTACCGTCTCCTGCTGGAGCAGCAGATTGGCGCGCAGGCCGGCGATCTGGCTGCCGGTGGCGCGCTGCGCCGCGTAGCGGACGGCGGTGCCCTCCAGCGAGGTGCGGATGACGATGGCCTCGGGCAGAGCGTTCACCGGGATGCGGGCGACGAAGGTGCCGACCTGCGGGAAGATCTCGATCAGCCCCTCGTCGGCCAGCCGCTGCAGCGCCTCGCGCACTGGGGTGCGGCTGACGCCGAAGGCTTCGGCGATGTGCTTCTCGACGATGGGCTCGCCCGGATTGCGGCGCATCTCCACGATCTCGGCGCGCAGCGACCGGTGGATCGCCGCCATGGTGGAGGCGCCCCGCGCCGGCCCGCGGGAGGGCTTCACCGCACTCCGCTGAGTGGCGGGGCGGTCGTTGCTGGCGTCGGGCGTCGGGGTGGTCGGCATGTCCATGGCTGCACCTGTTGCGCCGGCTCGGCCGGTCCTAAGAGAGCATATTAGTATATCAGTGCCGGGGTGCAAGCCGGAAATCGCGGGGTCCGCAATCTCCGGCTTTCGTCCGGGATGGAGCGGCGCTCAGCCGGTCGCCGTCACTCGGCGGGGGCGGGCTGGGCCGGCAGGGGCTGCGCTTCGGTGTTCTCTTGGGCGGCCTTCTGGGCGGCCAGATAGCGCGGGGAGAGGACGCCGAACCGGCGGGCCCACCAAGCGGTCAGGATCGGGGTGAGAAGCGAGGTGACGACGACGCTGGTGGCGACCAGGGCGGTGGCGGCCGGGGCGCTCGGGGCGAAGCTCGGCTCGATGGAGGCGATGATCGGCGGGACGGTCACGGCCGCACCGGCGGTGGAGGCGGCGCCGATGCCGGCGGTGCCGTTGCCTTTGGCGAGCAGGATGTCGGCGACGACCAGCGTGAAGCCGGTGATGGCGATGACCGAGAGGCCGAGGACGATGCCGAGCAGGCCGGTGTTCAGAATGACCGCGAAGTTCAGGTTGTTGCCGAGTGCAAAGGCGAAGAAGGGCACCATCACCGGCACGGCCTGACCGAAGAACTTGCGGAAGTCCTGGTCCAGGTTGCCGAGCGCGAAGCCGATCAGGAAGGGCAGCAGGGCGCCGACCATGGTCTGCCAGGGGAAGGCGGCCAGACCGGCCAGACCCAGCGTCGCCATCGTCATGAAGGGGCCGGATTCCAGGCACATCAGGCAGAAGGCCCCGGATTCCTCCTTGGTGCCGTACTGCTGCATCAGCGCCATGTACATGCCGCCGTTGGTGTCGTTCATGGCGGCGATGATCGCCAGCACCGACAGGCCGGTGAAGAAGCCCGAACTGACGCCCTCGTGCGGGATGAACCAGGAGGCGACGATGCCCATGGTGGCGGCGGTGAGGATCTTGACGGTGACGAGCACGCCGCTCTTGCGCAGGACCAGCGGGGTGGCCTTCAGGCTGATGCTGGCGCCGATGCAGAAGAACCAAACGGACAGGATCGGCAGGGTGCCGGTGATCAGGCCGTTGGTGAAGGACCCGAAGAACTTGCCCGTGTTCGGCGCGAAGGTGTTCAGGCAGGCGCCGAGGAACAGGGGAAGGATCATCATCCCGCCGGGAATGCGGTCGATCCTGGATTTGATGTTCATAGTCGGTACTCCTGGGGCGGTCCGACTGGGCCGTCGATGGAAAGTCCGGGGTGGTGGCTGCCGGTTGCGGCGCAGGAAGGGGGAGCGTGCCGCGCATCCCCTGCGGGGCGGCGCCGGTCCGGTGGCCTTCGGGCCTGTACGAGGATCGCGCCGTCGATGGAGTGGATACTAGTATATTAGCGCTGCGAGGCAAGTCAGGAGAACTGCGTACCCCGTCGGATGACACTCTGTCGCACGTCCTGCGGCGGTGGTTCGGTGGTGCCGTTCCCGTGCGCCGGGAAACCCGGCTCCGTGTCGGAAAGCGCAAGCGTGGCAACGGCTTGCAGCGCCTCATGGACGCGGTGGTAGGCGGCCTCGATGCGCTGGGCGGCCTGTTCGCCACCGGCCGATCGGGCGGTTTCCCGGAACAGGGCGAGGGCGGTACGTCCAAAATCTTCGAAGCGCGCGTGCAGGCCGTGGTCGTCCAGGGCGAAGACCGGCGTGGTCAGGAAGGCCCGCCGCAGGGCGTCGGCGTCGCGCTCCAGGGCGGCGATGCGCGCGGTCGGCGGGTCGGAGGTCCGGGGCATGCCGCGGCTCCTTCAGAAGGAGTTTTCAAAAAGCGGGGTTTTGAAAACTGGCATTTTAGTTTTTGAGGGGACGGGAGCCGTATTGCCCCCACCCTAACCCTCCCTCGCTTCGCAGGGGAGGGGACTGCCGCCGCTTCGCAGGAATCTCCCTCCCCTGCGTTAGCGGGGGAGGGCCGGGGTGGGGGCAATGCGGCTCCGCCCTTACTTGGCGTTGGCCATGGCGACGGCGGTGTCGCTCATGCGGTTGGAGAAGCCCCACTCGTTGTCGTACCAGGTCATGATGCGGACGAAGGTGCCGTCGATGACCTTGGTCTCGTTCAGCGCGAAGATCGAGCTGTGCGGGTCGTGGTTGAAGTCGGTGGAGACGAGATCCTCGGTGTAGGCGCCCAGGATGCCCTTGAGCGGGCCGTTGGCGGCCTCGGAAATCGCCTTGGTGATCTCCTCCACCGTGGTGGCGCGCTTGGCGGTGAACTTGAAGTCGACCACCGAGACGTTGGGCGTCGGCACGCGCATGGCGGTGCCGTCCAGCTTGCCCTTCAGCTCGGGCAGCACCTTGCCCACCGCCTTGGCCGCCCCGGTCGAGGTCGGGATCATGTTCAGCGCCGCGGCGCGGGCGCGGTGCAGATCCTTGTGGTTGGTGTCGACGATGCGCTGATCCCCCGTGTAGGAGTGGATCGTCGTCATGAAGCCCTTCTCGATGCCGATCAGGTTGTTCAGCACGAAGGCCACCGGGGCCAGGCAGTTCGTCGTGCACGAGGCGTTCGAGACGATGCGGTGCTCGGCCTTGAGCTGGTCGTGGTTGACGCCGTAGACCACCGTGATGTCCTCGTCGGTGGCCGGGGCGGAGATCAGCACCTTCTCGGCACCCGCCTCCAGATGCTTGGCGGCGTCGGCGCGCTTGGTGAAGATGCCCGAGCATTCCATGGCGATCTGGATGCCCAGATCCTTCCACGGCAGCTTGGCCGGGTCACGCTCCTGCACGACCTTGATCGAGTGGCCGTTGACGATCAGGGCGCCGTCCTTGACCTCCACGGTGCCGGGGAAGCGGCCATGGACGCTGTCGTACTTCAGCAGGTGGGCGTTGGCCTTGAGGTCGGCCAGGTCGTTGATCGCCACGACCTCCACGTCGTTGCGGCCGCTCTCGTAGATGGCCCGCAGAACCAGACGGCCGATGCGGCCAAAACCGTTGATCGCTACCTTCACGGACATGCTGTTCTCCGCTGGTGTTCGCGGCCCCGGATGGGATCGGGGGCGGCGCCGGCCAGGGCCGGTGGGAAAGGGGCACCGGATCGGGCGGCCCGCCGCGGCAGGGCATGGGCGCTTCCGGTCTTCGCCCAGATATATACTAGTATATTAGATTAGCATGCAAGAGCGGAGGGCGGAGTGGCCGGTCCTCCGGACAAAATGTCGCGCTTGCTGCGTTGCAAGACAAACCGCTCCCGGCGCTGTTGGCCTGGGTTGGACCCGTGAACCGGACCGCTCCAAAGGTCTTTCCCGACAACCGGAACCGCCAGAGGACGATGACTTCCGACGACCGTGCCCCACGGCTTTCCGCCGCCCGCTTCCGCGCCTTCCGCGCCTTGCGCGGCCTTCTCGCCCTCCTTCTCCTGCTGACCGCCGCGCTGGGGGGAATCGCGACCCCGGCGTCGGCGCAGATCCCGACGCCCGCCCCGCCGGCCCAGGCCGAGGCGGCGCCCGATCCGGAGGAGATCGCCCGCCTGCGCCAGACGCTGGAGGACCCGGAGCGCCGCGCCGCCCTGCTCGGCCAGCTCCGCGCCCTGGAGCAGGCGGAGGCCGCCACAGCACCGGCGGAGCCGGACGGGATCGGCACCCGTCTGCTCAGCCTGCTGTCGAACCGGCTCGATGGGCTGGGGCAGGAGGCCGCGCTGGCCGGCGACGCCCTGCTGAACGCGCCGCAGGGGCTGCATTGGCTGGAGCGGCAGGTGTCCGACCCGGCGCAGCGCGCCGCCTGGGGCTGGCTGGCCGCCGAACTGGTGCTGGTGGTAGTCGTCGGGCAGGGCGCCCGGCTGATCGCCATCCGCACGCTGCGGCGCCCGCGGGCGATGCTGGCGGCGCGGCCCATCCATTCTGCACTCGCCAAGGTGCCGCTGCTGCTGGTGCGGTCGCTGTTCGATCTGGCGCCCATCGTGGCCTTCGCCGCCGCCGGCTTCGGCGTGCTGGCGCTGTTCGACCCGCCGCCGGTGGTGCGGGTTCTCGGCGTCACCTTCCTCAATGCCAGCATCTTCGTGCAGATCGTGCTTCTGGTGGTCCGGGCGCTGCTGGCGCCGGCCTCGCCCAACCTGCGGCTGATCCCGATGAGCGACGGCTCGGCCCTGCGGTTGCTGCGCTGGTGCCGGACCATCGCCATCACCACGCTCTACGGCATGTTCCTGGCCGAGGCGGCTCGGCGGCTCGGCCTGCCAGCGCAGAGCTACAGCGCGCTTGTGACCCTGGTCGGTCTGGTCGTCGCCGTCATGCTGGCGGTGCTGGTGCTGCAAAGCCGGGAGGCGGTGGCCGCGCGCCTGCGCGGCGGGATCGCGGCGGCACAGCCGCTGTCCGACGTGGTGTCGCCGGTTCCGCCCGGACGGCGCGCCGCCGGGGCGGGGCGGATGCTGCGCGCCGCCGGCCGTCGCGTGGCCGATGTCTGGCATGCCATCGCCATCCTCTACATCATCGTCCTGTTCGGCATCTGGGCGCTGGAGATCAGCGGCGGGCTGCTGTTCGTGGTCCAGGCGACGGCGGTGACGCTGGTGGTCGCCGGGGTCGCGCGGCTGATCGGGCGGGGGATCACCCGCGCCGCTGCGGCGATTCTGGAGCGCATGGACCGCCGTCGGGGACACTCGGCCTGGGCGGCGGGGCGGCTGCGCCGCTACGTCGCTCCAATGGCGCGGCTTCTGCACGCGGCGGTGGCCGTGCTGGGCGGGCTGGTGGTTCTGAGCGCCTGGGGGCTGGACGTCTGGGGCTGGCTGCAAACGGCCATCGGCCTGCGCATCGTGGCGTCGGGCCTGTCGCTCCTGCTGGTCGGCGCCATCGCGCTCGCCGTGTGGGAGGTGACCAACGGGCTGATCGAGCGCCATCTGGCGACGACGGACCGCAACGGGCGGGCCATCCAGCGCAGCGCGCGGGTGCGCACCCTGTTGCCGCTGCTGCGCAGCGCCCTGCTGGTGGTCCTGCTGACGCTGGTCACGCTGATTACCCTGTCGGAGCTGGGGCTGAACATCGGGCCGCTGCTGGCAGGTGCCGGCGTGGTCGGCCTTGCCGTCGGCTTCGGCGCGCAGACGCTGGTCAAGGACGTCATCACCGGCCTGTTCATCCTGTTCGAGGACACCATCTCGGTCGGTGACGTGGTCAATGTCGGCGGCAAGGGCGGTCTGGTGGAGGGGATGAACATCCGCACCATCCGCCTGCGCGACTTCGACGGGACGGTGCACACCATCCCCTTCAGCGCGGTCACCAGCGTGTCGAACATGACGAAGGACTTCAGCTACTACGTGTTCGACGTGGCGATTCCCTATCACGAGAACGCCGACCGAGTGGTGTCCGTGCTGCACGGCATCGGCGACGAACTGCGCAAGGACCCGCGCTTCGCACCGCTGATCCTGGAGCCGCTGGAGGTTCTGGGCGTCGATTCCTTCCAGGAGTCCGCGGCGGTCATCAAGGCGCGCATCAAGACGCTGCCCATCCAGCAATGGAACGTCGGGCGGGAGTTCAACGGCCGCATGAAGGCGCGCTTCATCGAGCTGGGAATCGACTTCCCGCTGCCGCAGCGCACGCTGCACATCGCCCGCGGTGCGGCGGAGATGCTGGCCGGGATGGGGGGCGAGGCGGGCCCCGCCAACGCCGGGCGGATGCGCCATGCCGGGGCGGCGGAGTAGGGGAGTGGCGGGGGGCTTGGCGCCCCCTCCCGCGGTCTTGCAAAAAAGTGACGGGGCCATGTCGATTTCGCTTGAGCCCCGCCGGCCGCACGGCTATATCAGCGCTCCCGCGTCACCCCAAGAGATGCGGGGTGCAAGAGTAGACAAAGCGCTTGTGGCGGAATTGGTAGACGCGCTAGGTTCAGGTCCTAGTGGCTGAAAGGCCGTGGGGGTTCGAGTCCCTCCAAGCGCACCAACACTTCTTGTGTTGGTCTGAGACTATAGTGGGGCCATAGCTCAGCTGGGAGAGCGCTACAATGGCATTGTAGAGGTCAGGAGTTCGATCCTCCTTGGCTCCACCATCATGAAGCCAGCAACCTTGACGGGTTGCTGGCTTTTCCCATTTCACGGCTCTCGTTCCCAGCCCCAGGCGATGGGGGGCGGGTAGGTGGGGAAAATACCCCAATTGCCGATTGTTTGAAGGCCTTGCTAAAGCTCCAGGTTGAAGATCCCCCAATTGGACCGGGGCATTCATCCAGGAGAAGGCTTGATGAAATTGTTCCCTATGCTGACCGCAACAGCGGCGTGCGCCGGCCTCCTTCTGGGGTGTACCGCGCATGGCGCTGCGTCGCGGTCGGGTGGCGGCGCCAAGGATTCGGCGAACGAAAAAGCCACGGCCGATAAAGCGAAATTTACCTTCACCAACAAGTTCGTCGACCGGTCTGGCGGCGCTTACCTTTTCACAAAAGGAAGCGACATTTATATCATCGGCGAAGTGTCGGACAACTCAAGCATTATCCCCTATCTCGTGGCTTATGACATTTACAATGTCACGAAAGGAACCAGCGGCCGGCACCGTGCTCCGGAAAAAAGATGCAAGGATACGAACGAGTGCGTCAGCCTCGCGGCGGGTTCGGAGGGGTGGGAGAAGGTCGAGCATTTGATGAACGAAGGGTCCGGCCGGTTCAGGACGGCCGGTTCGGTTTTCAATTACAACTACACATTCAAGGAAAAATTTCTCAAGATCAACTTTGTCGATCTTGAGGAGGAAAGGCGCCAAAAGGCTCAGGCGGAGTCGTCATCCGGTGATTCCCCGACCAGAAAGACGGAAATCAAACTCCCAACCATTCCGTACGTGACCACGCTGTATTACGATGGAAAAGACATCTACGGGACATCGACCTACGAGGAGCACGTCGCCAGCAAATATCATTTGCTGTTTGGTCTCACCAATGAATTCAACAAAACGGTAAGCTACCACAATTTTTCCTACCCGGACGGGGCGCTCAAATATTTCGCGAAGACTGGAAGCCTGAAGAAAATCGAGACGATTCGCGGCAGCTCGGCAGGGACCGCGGTGTTCAGCGACGGGGGAACGACGTACGACATCCAGTACAGCATCGGCGGCAAGGGCGCGACGTTCCAGGTCACCAACAATTCGAACAAACTCTCCTCGTGGCGGGATGACCTCAAAGCGGCCCGTGCGGCGGGGACGCCGGACGCCCTCCTGCAATTCATCGACAGCCATCCGAAAAGCCCGGATCTGGATGCGGTGCGCAAGGCCGTCGTCACCGACCATTTCAACGTCCGGGTGGTGAATTCCAGCGAATCCCCGCAGCGCGAGGTGTCGGACAAATCCCTGATGACGTCCACGACCGGCGCCTGCAAGGACATCGGCAAGACGATCGAGATTTCGCCGAAACGCGCCGTCCCGTCGCGCGCCGTGACGCTGACCCTTTCCTACACCCTGAACCGCACATACGAGCCTCACCCGATCGCCGAAGCCGGCGACCCGATCCGGAAGACCGCCACCTACACGCTGAATGCGGCCAATGGTTTCAAGGTCCGCGACACGATCACCTACGACTGCGTCCTGACGTCGGGCCGTTTCCATTCGGCCAGCCTCAGCCTGCTGGGCAAGCTGGCGGGCGTCGATCCCAAGGACGCCGGCGTCAGCACGACGCTGACGAAAACATCCTTCTCCCTCGACATCGACAGTCTGAGGTAACGGGCGATCAATGGAGGGGACGATGCGCGTCTTTGCGGCTGTGTTGTGCGGAGTGATGTGGATCGTCCCTGCCTGGGCGGGGGGCATCCTTCTGGAGGAGAAGGCCGAAAGCGCGAAGGATCAGGCGCAGGCCCGGCATCTTCGTGACGGCAAGGCCGCGCCGAACAGCCTGCTGGGGGATGTCGGCGTCGGCATGGGCAAGGCCATGGCGGAGGGCATGGACAGCAGCCGGGTGCGCGGCGCCACCGTCGCCACCGCCTTGCCGAGCCATCACGGCGGGAAATGCAGCGATGGCAAGTCAACCGACCCGGTGAAGCACGACGTCCGATTCAGCAACGGCGAACATGGCCTCGTCGTGCTCCAATGCAACCGTGGCTGCTGGCAGGTCAGCGTGTACCCCGGAGGGCGCTTGGCAAACAACTGCGGCGAGTTCCAGTCGGGTGGCTGGGCGACGGCCTCCGGGGCGCTGAACCAGTACGGCGCCCGTCTGGTGGATGTGGTGAACTTCCTCAACAACTTCTGACGTCACCTTTTACGTCATCCGCCATGATATCGCCGGAAAGCGGCTTCGGCGGACGTCGCGCGCCGCGGCATCTGAAATGGCGAAATTCGACCGCCGACCATGCCTTTCCCGCATGGTTCGAACGCATACCCCTACCCCCAATGCGTTTTTGTGCATAATCTACAGCTTTGGCGCCATGCCGACGGCTCTGGTTCCCTTGGAGCCGGAGCCTTCGGGCAGGAACACGCCACCGCACCATGACGCAGGGGGCACCGGGGACTGTGACCGCCCATCTGAAGATGACCGTTCTATCGGCCACCGTTGCCGCCGCCGCCGCCGCGGCCGGGGCCTCCTACGCCTACGTCGATCTTTCGCTCCACCGGATGGGCGCCTCGGCCACCGCAATCGGGCTGAACGCCGCCATGCCGGCCTTGGCATGGCTGCTGACGACGCCGTTGATGCCGACGCTTTTGCGCCGCTTCGACCCGGGAGCGGTGTTGAGAGCCCTGCTGGTGGTCGCCATGCTCTCCCCGCTCGGCTTCGTGCTGTCGGCCGACCAGGATGTGTGGATGGCGCTGCGCTTCCTGTTCGGCGGCAGCCTGGGCATGGTGTTCCGCCTGACCGAATACTGGATCAGCGCCGCCTCGCCGGACGACCGGCGGGGGTTCAACGTCGGTCTTTACGCCAGCGCGTTCTGCGCCGGGGCCGCCGTGGGAGCGGCTCTCGTCCCGCTCACGGGAACCGAGGGCTGGCCGACGATCCTGCTGATCCAGGCGCTGGTCGGCGTCGCGCTGGTCATGCTGACCGTTGCGAAGGCCGCGCCGCCGCGGATCACCGGGGCGCCCCGGATTTCGCTGGCCAAGCTGAGCGCTTCCGTCGCCGTGATGACGGCGCTGATCTTCGGGCTGTTCGAATCGGTCCCCTACACGCTGATGCCGGTCTACGCGGTGACGGCCGGCCTGTCGGAGGACTGGGCGGCGGGGACGGTCAGCGCCTTCCTGATCGGCGCGCTGCTGTTCCCGATCCCGGTCGGTGCGCTCGCCGATCGCGTCGGCAAGCCCGGGGTGCTGGCCGCCTGCGGGGTCGCCGGGCTGGCGGTCCCCCTGATCCTGCCGGCCACGCTGGACGTGCCGCAAGCGCTGATGGCCGCCATGCTCGTCTGGGGTGGCGCGGCCGGCAGCCTGTACACCGTGGCGCTGGCCATGCTGGCCGACCGCTTCCGGGGCGTCGACCTCGCCGCCGCCAACGTCGCCTTCGGCACGTTGTACGCCTTCGGTGCGCTGGTCGGGCCGCTTCTGCACGGCATGGCCATGGACTGGCACCCTCCGCAAGGGCTGATGGAAAGCAGCTTTCTGCTGTTCCTCGTTTACCTGAGCACGATGCTCTGGAGTTTCCGCCGCATGGGAAGCCGGCCATGATCCCCGCTCACGACATGCCCAGCCGTCTGCAGGGGGAGGCTGCCGAGGACTTCCAGCAGGCGGCCGACGTGGACGATCTATGGGCGCGGCTGCACCGCCATCTGGCGGGCTTCGGCGTCACCGCCCTGGTGTACGGCGCCGAAGCGTTCGCCGACACCGGGCGCACGCACGACATCATGCTGACCAGCTTCGGCGGCGCCTACATGGACGCCAAGATGTCCGGCGGGCTGTACTGGTGCGACGAGTTCGTGCGGGCGGCCAGGGTGGAAACCGCCCCCCTGCTGTGGAGCGACACCTCCCGCTTGGACGGGATCAGCCCGGCGGGCAAACGCTCGCTCGACATCGATTGGGCCTTCGGTATGACCACGGGCGTCACGCTTCCCATGCGCTTCAACAACGGGTTGGGAGTCAGCGCGCTTGGCCTGTGCGCGGCGCACCTGTCCTGGGCCGGGTTCGACCGAATCTGGTGGGAGAACAGCCGGGCGATTTCCGGCATCGTCCACGCCTTCGACGTCCGCCTGCGCGAAGGGTGTGTGCGCGACGCCCTCCCGCTGGCCCCCCGCGAGCGCGAGTGCTTGCTGTGGTTGGCCGTCGGCCTGCGCCCGCAGCAGATCGCCCACCGGCTCGGCACGCATGTGAAGACGGTGGAGAAGCAGATCGAATCCGCCCGACGCAAACTCAACGCGGCCACCACCATCCAGGCGGTTTCCACCGCGCTGGCCTACGGCCTGATCACGCTGTGACGCGCGCCGCCGGTTCGGCAACCGGCAGGGCTAATCCATAGGGGCCTTTGCCGCGGCGGCGTTATCGGTTGGATGATGGCTTACCCAATCGAACGAATCCCCGGAGCCCGTCCGCCATGCCGACACCGCCGCACGGAACGCCCGACCGCGGGCTGAAGCCGTTCATCCTCGCCATTCATCGCGAAGCGCTGGACACCGCCGCGGCCAAGGGGCTGACCGGCACGCTGGCGCAGGTCGCCGCGCTCCAGGACACCGCCAGCCTCGCCTCGGCCAGGGCCGGGCGCCCCGTCACGGAGGAGGAGGTGATGCGCCTGCTTCTGCGGGAGCGCCGCGCCCGCAACATCCATGAGGCGGCGGGGACGGCTCCGGTGACTCCGATCCGGAAGCCGGCGGCCGCACCCTCCCGATTCCATCTGGGGCGCTGGCGGAGCGTGGCGATGGGAATGGCCCGCTCGGCGTCCGCCGGGCCGGCTGGAAAGGCCCGCTTGTAGGAAACGGGCGGCGCTCCGTACGCCGGTACCGAGTGAGTACGCCCATTGCCCTGTTGAGTGAGGCGCGAGGCGCACTGAGGCTGTCGCTTCCCCGCTGTTCGGCACGAAACACACAATGGGAGGTCTCATGTCCGTTCGCCTGGATCGCCGCCAATTGCTGCTCTCCGCCGGAGCCGCCGCGCTGGTGCTGGCCGTGGCGCCGCGCTTCGTCCTGGCCCAAACAACAGGGGGCCAAACTCCGGCTGGCCAAACTCCGGGCGGCAAGGGATTCACGCTGCCGCCGCTGCCCTACGCGCCCGCCGCGCTGGAGCCGCACATCGACGCGACGACCATGAGCGTGCATCACGACAAGCACCATCAGGCTTACGTCGACAACCTCAACAAGGCGCTCGCCAACCACGGCGACCTTCAGGCGATGCCGCTGGCCGACCTGCTGAAGCGTGTGCCGGAACTGCCGGAAAGCATCCGCACCGCGGTGCGCAACAACGGCGGCGGTCACGCGAACCACAGCATGTTCTGGAGCATCATGGGACCGAACGCCGGCGGCGCCCCGGACGGTGAGGTGGGGGCTGCCATCACGCGCGACTTCGGCGGCTTCGACGATTTCAAGGCGCGGTTCAACACGGCGGGCGCCGGGCAGTTCGGCAGCGGCTGGGTCTTCGTCACCGCCGACCCGTCGTCGGGCAAGCTTGCCATCGCCGCCCGCCCGAACCAGGATTCGCC
Organism: Azospirillum sp. UENF 312511; assembly: GCF_058780635.1. Lineage (NCBI taxonomy): Bacteria > Pseudomonadati > Pseudomonadota > Alphaproteobacteria > Rhodospirillales > Azospirillaceae > Azospirillum > Azospirillum sp. UENF 312511. Next base: position 342,395 of record NZ_JBSNCG010000002.1, read on the forward strand.
GGCCATGGAGGGCGTGCCCGTGCTGATGGGCAACGATGTATGGGAGCACGCCTATTACCTGAAGTACCAGAACCGCCGCGCCGACTATCTGGCGGCTTGGTGGAACGTCGTCGACTGGGGCGCGGTGAACCGCCGCTACGCGGCGATCCGCAAGGGCGAGCTGGTGATCTGACCGGTCCGCTGACCTGAAACGGAAAAGGGCGGCGGGGATGTCCCCGCCGCCCTTCCTGCGAACCATCCGGTCCGAGGCGCCGGTCAGGCGCCCTGGTGCAGGCGGATGTTGAACAGCGGGCCCTGGCTCTGGCGGCGCAGCGCCTTGGCGACGGCCAGCACGGCGAGGTCGGCCAGCGGCTCGACGATGATGACGGTCATGTAGGCGGCGCCGAAGGAGGCGACTTCCGTCATGGTCTCGGCGGTGAAGCCGTGGCCGTAGAAGGCCCAGAAGGCCACCCAGGCGACGATGCCGCCCTGGTAGGCGGTGGAAAGGGCCAGCGCCTGCGAGTACTTCAGGTCGACATAGGGGGTGGCGTCGGGAACGATCCGCTTCGCCAGCAGGCTGATGCCCCACAGCGGGACCAGCAGCGTGGTGACGTTCATGCCGTACTGCGGCAGGTCGAACGGCGCGAAGAACAGGCCCTGGATCAGCAGGCCGGCGGCGAGGCCGATGGAGGCCGCACCGGCGCCGAACAGCAGGAGCAGCGTCGAACCGAGGATCAGGTGAACCTCCGACACGCCCACGGGGTGGTGCGGGAACACCTCGAAGAAGCTGAAGACCAGCGCGGTGGCGATCAGGCTGCGCAGCACCAGCGGCGCGACCCCGCCGTTGTTGCGGACGTCGTCGCGCGCCAGCTTGCCGGCCATCGCGAAGCCGCCGGCGGCCGTCGCGTAGCTGAGAGCGATCTTGGCGCCGTCCACGACGCCGGGTTCGATGTGCATGCTCTATGCCCTTTCCGAGTCTGCCATGCGTTGGGAGGGGCGTCGTTGCTGGCAGGCACCGGCATCGCAACCCCCTTGGTCCCCTTGGATGGGCGCACCGGAGGGACGGCTTGCGGAAGACGGGCGGCCGTCGGGCCGGACATCGGCAAGCGACCACCGGGGCACCCCGCCCGAGGACGTACGTTCGGTTACGGCAGGTCTCCTGGCTTGCGGGTCAAGGCGGCATCGTCCGGCCTTCCCGGCGCCCGTTCCCGCAGGCGGCGCCAGTGACACGGAAAGGACGAGGCCGCTCACCGCTCACAGTTGCGGGGGCAGCGCCGGATTTGCCGTGTCTCCCCCTGCGGGGCGGCGCACCGGCTTCCCTCTTAGCCCCGCGACCGGAGGGCGCGGGGAACCATAACCGGCGCCAGGGTAGGGGCGGGGTCCCCCGCCGTCAAGAGGGGGATGGCGACCCATCGGGGGAGTCGCACGGCTTCCTTGACACCGCTCCCACGGAACCGACAAGGTCCGGCGGACTGCGCGAGGCCGGATCAACGGGCGAAGGACGGGGTTGCGGGCATGCTACCGGTTCATTTCCTGACCATCGTGCTGAACGGCGATCCCTTCATCCGTTACCACTTGGAGGTGTTCCGCCAACTGCCCTTCCCCTGGCATTGGCACGTCGTGGAAGGGGTGGCGGAGCAGGTCCGCGACTCCTCCTGGTGCGCGCAGCGGGGTGGGCGCGTTCCGCAGGATCTTCACCGCGACGGCCGCAGCAGCGACGGGACGTCGCAGTATCTCGACCGCATCGCCGCGGAGGAGCCCGGGCGCGTGTCGGTCTACCGCAAGCCGCCCGGCATGTTCTGGCAAGGCAAGGTGGAAATGGTGACCGCGCCGCTGGCCGCCATGACGGAGGACTGCCTGCTCTGGCAGGTCGACGCGGACGAACTGTGGACGGCGGAGCAGATCACCCGTGCGCGCCGGATGTTCCTCGATTCGCCGTCGCGCACGGCGGCTCTCTACCTCTGCCACTTCTTCGTCGGCCCGTCCCTGGTCCTCGACCGGCTGGACCAGTACGGCAATTACCGCGCCTACGAATGGCTGCGCACCTGGCGGTACCGGCCGGGGGATTTCTGGCACTCGCACGTTCCGCCCCGGCTGATGCGCCCGCAGCCCGACGGGTCGGACCTCGAACTCGGCGCGGCCAACCCCTTCCTGCACGAGGAGACGGCGGCGGGCGGGCTGGTTTTCCAGCATTTCGCCTACGCGACGCGGGAGCAGGTCGCGTTCAAGGAAATCTATTACGGCTACGACGGCGCGGTCGGTCGGTGGGATGCCCTGCAGGCGGCGGGCCGAGCGGTCGGCAACGGCACCCTCCCGCTGCGCGATTTCTTCCCCTGGGTGACCGACGCGGCGACCGTCTCGCGGGCTGAGCATGCCATGGTGGAGCCGCTGGCGCGCCCGGATGCCGAGGGAACCTGGGGCTTCGTGCCGCCGGCGCGGGGCGCCTCCACGGCCCCGGCGGTGGCGCTGCTGCGGAACTCCGGTCCCGCCGTTCGCCGCCGCACGCTCGTCCCCGGTGAACCGCCGCCCTTCCCGACCGACCTGATCCGCAGCGTCGGCGTGTTCCTGCCGGACGGGGTGGGGGGCGTGCTGGGGGCGTCCGGCGTCCTGCGGGAGCTGCGGCGGGCCTTGCCGCTGGCCCGGATCACCGTTTTCGCGACGCCGGATGCGGAGGCGGCGTTTGCCCTCTGCCCCTACGTCAACCAGCGCGTCACCCTCCCACCGCTGAAGGGGCGGGCGCCCGACGACGCGCTGGTGACCGCGGTGCGCCAGGAGATCGGCCAGCAGTTCAGCGGCGCCTTCGACCTCACGATCAATCCCCACCGGGGCGAGGATGCCAGCTTCGCCAACCGTCTGATGCAGGACACGGGGGCGCCGCTCCGCCTTGGTTGCAGGGTCGGTCGGCCGGTGCGCGGCTATTACGCCGACGCCTTCCTGACCCACGTCGCGGCGACTCCCGCCGGCCTGCTGGGGGCGCTGACCACCGGGGAGCCGGACCCCGCCACGGAGGTCTGGACCTCCCCCGCCGGCGAGCGCGCCGCCGCCGCGCTTCTGGCCGAGGGCGTTCCGGCGCGCTGGCGTTGCGCGGTCGGCCTCTCCGCGTCCGTCGGCACCGGCAGCCTGTCGGAGCTGTGCCGCCGGCTTGCCGCGCGGGGCGACACCGCCCTGATCCTGGTCGGCGATGAGGCCGCCCGGGGGGCCGCGGCGCGCATCGCCGGGGAAACCGGAAGCGCCTGCCTGAACGCGGCGGGGCGGCTGGGTTTCGACGGGCTGTGCGCCCTGCTGCGGCGCTGCGACCTGTTCGTCGGAACCGGCGCGCCGGCGGAGGACATCGCCGTGGCGGCCCGGCTTCCCATGGTCGGAACCGGGCCGGAGCACGGCGATCCGACCGCCGAGGCGATGGAGAGCGCCATCGCGGCCTGGCTTGCCGACCGCGCTTGGTGACGGGCGTCCCCACCCGCCCTGTGGGATCCGCGAGGGGAAGCGTGGAAAAACGGAGGGGCAGGCGCGCAAGGCGCTTGTGTTGGCGCGTTTGCGCCGCAATGATCCGCCCCCACCGAATCCCGGACGGCCGCAAGCGGCGCGCCGCAGCGGGGCAAAACCATGGATTGAATCCGGCGGCCCGGTAAGCACACGATGCGCAGAGCAGTCATGAAACCCCGTGCGGATTGGCGTCCGGGGCTCCGCAAATACCCCTACGGCGTCCGTGCCATGAGCGCCGGCGCCTTCTGGCGCGAGGATGTGCGGTACGAGTTCTCCGCCCATCAGATCGACCTGATCGAAAGCGTCGCCGACGAGTTGCACACCATGCTGCGCGAGGCGCTGCGCGCGACGGTGGATGGGCGGGCGCTGGCCCGGCTGGGGGTCCGTGGCGGCGTGGGGCGGCTGCTGGAGGCCTCCTGGAACGACTATTGGGCCGCGGGGCGGCTGAACGAACGGGCCGGCGCGCTGATCGGGCGGCTGACGCTGGCCTATGACGGGCGCGATTCGGTCAAGCTGCTGGCCTGCAACTACGACACGCCGGAGGGGCTGTTCGCCGCCTCGATCATCCAGCGCAACTGGCGCGAGGCCCTGATGGGCGACGCCAACCAGTTCAACGGCCTGCACGAGGGGCTGGTGGAGCGCTGGGAGGAGCTGGCGGCGGGCATGCCGGGCCGCGGCCTCGTCCATCTCGCTTGCGCCACCCCCGACCCGATGCGCGAGAGCGAGCTGGTCTATCTGGCCGCCACCGCGGCGGAGGCCGGGATCGCCACGCATCTGCTGCCGCTGCAGAGCCTGGGCTGGGACGGCCAGCGCTTCGTCGACGACGAGGGGCGGGCGGCCTCCTGGCTGGCCAAGATCTACCCCTGGCAGGGGCTGGCCGACGACGCCTTCCTGCAGAAGCTGCGGATGGGCGGCATGAGCATGCTGTCGCCGCTGTGGTGCTGGCCGATGTCGAACCACGGGCTGCTGGCGACGCTGTGGTCGCTCTACCCGCGCCACCCGAACCTGTGCCGCGCCGCGCTCGACCCCGAGGAGCTGGCCGGCTGCGACGCGGTGACCGAGCGCAGCCTGTTCGGGCTCGACGACGCGGCCCAGCGCATGACGGCGCACGGACGCACCATTTCGGACACCGGCAGCGCCGAGCATCCGGGAGGGCGGGTCTGGCTGGAAACCCCGCCGATCTTCGAGGAGGAGGGCGTCCACGCGCTCCTGCACTGCTGGATCATCGGGGACAAGTGCCTGGGCATGTCGGTTCGTGAATCGGCGGACCCGCGGGTCGGCTCCGACGCGGCGATGGTGCCGCACATCTTCCGCGGCTGATGCCCGTTCACGGGGTGGAAGGAGCCCGCCCTGTTCCAACGAGGCGCAGGGCGGGCGCTTCGGCAGCGATCAACCGGCAGTCCTCAGCGGCCGCGGCCCGGCGCAAAGGGATTGGGCAACGGCGAGCCGAACGCCGCCCGGCGGGCGTCCCGCCACGCGACGTCGTTGCCGACGCCGCTGTGGTTGGCCGACACCGACACCACCTGACTCTGGTGGCGCAGCCAGCCGCGCAGCTTTTCTTCGAACCGTTGGGCGTCCTGGGCGTCCACAACCTCCAGTTCCATCGACATCTGCAGCTCGGTCTTCATGGCGTTCCTCCTCTGGACCGTTCCGTTGGACAAACAGCCGGGCGGGCCACTGGTGCCGAAAAAACAGAAAAGGGCGGGGAACTTTCCCCGCCCTGCGCTGCAACGCCGTGAACGCGATGGCCGTCGATGCGATTGGCGGCGCCGCCGCTCACTTCCCTTCGGGCTTTGCCGGGCGGGCCGGCTTGGCGATGCTGGCGATCTGCTTCTGCAGGTCGTCGATCTGCTTCTGAAGCTCTTCATAGGTGTGGCTGGCCGCCGCGGCCGCGCCGTTGGGCGGAACGGCGGACGGGCCGGGGGCCGCCGGGCGGGGCGGGGCGGCGGGCTGCTCGCCAGGCTGCCCGTCCTCGGCGCCGCCGAAGGGCGAGAACATGCGCATGGCCCGTTCGAACATCGCCATGTTCTGCTTGCCGACCTCTTCCAGCCGGCCGAAGGGGAACATCCCGCCCAGCGTGTTCTGGAAATAGTCGCGCATCTGCTCCTGGTTGCGCGAGAAGGACTGCATCGAATATTCGAGGTAGCGCGGCACCATCCACTGCATGTTGTCGCCGTAGAAGCCGATGAGCTGGCGCAGGAAGCTGATCGGCAGCAGGTTCTGGCCCTTGCTCTCCTCCTCCACGATGATCTGCGTCAGCACCGAGCGGGTAATGTCCTCCCCGGTCTTCGCGTCATAGACCACAAAGTCGAGCCCGTCCTTGACCATCTGACAGAGATGGTCGAGCGTCACGTAGCTGCTGGTCGCCGTGTTGTAGAGCCGCCGGTTGGCGTACTTCTTGATCGTGATCGTCGCGGACTTCTGGTCTTCCTTGTCGGCCATCGCTGTTTCTTTCAAGAAGGGTCGTGCGGCGAGAATGTTCCAGATATAAGGACTACTCGAAGGAATGCACCCTGTCCAGTGCTGTGCCGCAGCGCTGCGACCCCAGATGGGCGCCGCCCCGATAATTCGGGATTTGCGGCATTTTCGATCGGTCCTTCGCGGCTCTGGTCAAGGGCACCGCCTCCCTCATATACTCCCGGCCATGGCCGAATTGTCCGAATCCGACACCCCGTCCCTGGAAACGCTCGCGCAACGGTACCTCGACCTGTGGCAGGAACAATGGGCGGCCTGCGCCGCCGATCCCGAGATGGCCGATGCCGCCGCCCGCCTGTTCCAGATGATGGCGCAGGGTGCTGCGGCGATGGCGCCCTTCGTCCTGGGGCCCGGCGGTTTCGCCTACACCAGCCCGCCGGGCACCGGCTGGAATCCGATGCCGGCCTCATCCCAGCCGGCCCCATCTCACCCGTCCTGCGAGGGAGAGCCGCGTGACCGGGGACAACGCCACGATCCCCCCGCACCCCACCGCACGGCTGGGGCCGCGGCCCCTGGCGCTGCATCTGGCGACGGTGGCGGCGACACTGCTCAGTTCCTCCGCCGCATTGCCGCACTTGAGGAACGGCTCGCTGCCATGGAAGCCGCATCTGCGGGAGCGGGCGGAGGACCTGCGCCGACGGATCGCCGCAACCGACGGGGACGCGTTCGCCCAAGCGGTTGACCGCGAGGTCCGCCGCCAGCTCTCCCTCGCCTTGACGGGGATCGAGCGCTACCGCCACCACCCCTACCGGCGCGACCTTCCCGACCCGCCCGTGCTGTGGACGGAAGGAGCCTCCCGCCTGCTCGACTACGGCGCCCTCGGCCCGGCGACCGGCGCGCCGGTGCTGTTCGTGCCGTCGCTGGTCAACCGCCATTACATCCTCGACCTGTCGGCGCGCAAAAGCCTGATGCGCTGGCTGGCCGCGCAGGGGCTGCGCCCCTTCCTGATCGACTGGGGCACGCCCGGCCCGCTGGAGCGGCGCTACAGCCTGACCGACTACATCGCCGGGCGGCTGGAGCGCGCGCTCGCCGCGGTGGTGGAGGCGGTGGGCCGGCCGGTTCCGGTGGTCGGCTATTGCATGGGCGGGCTGCTCGCCACCGCGCTGGCGCAGCGCCGCCCCAAGGAGGTTGCGGCGCTCGGCCTGCTCGCCACGCCCTGGGACTTCCACGCCGAGGACGCGGGCATGGCCCGCCGCGCCGCGAGCTTTTTCCAGCCCTTCGGCCCGCTGCTCGACGCCTGGGGGGAACTGCCGGTGGACGTTCTCCAGGGGCTGTTCGCCCAACTCGACCCGCTGCTGGCGCTGAAGAAGTTCTCGCAGTTCGCCCGCATGGAGCCGGACAGCCGCGCCGCGCTCGCCTTCGTGTCGCTGGAGGACTGGCTGAACGACGGGGTGCCGCTGGTCGCCGGGGTGGCGCGCGACACGCTGGCCGGCTGGTACGGGCGCAACGACACGGCGCGCGGCGAGTGGCTGGTCGCCGGCCTGCCGGTGGAGCCGGCGCGGTTGCGCATGCCGGTCCTGGCGCTGATCCCGGAGCGCGACCGCATCGTTCCGCCGTCCTCCGCGGTGGCCTTGGCAAGATCAATCGACAGCGCGCAAATGATCAGGCCGCCGCTCGGTCATATTGGCATGGTGGTCAGCGCCGGTGCCGAAACAGGCGTTTGGCGGCCCCTGGCCGAATGGCTTAGTGCGGCAGGATAACCGCAGCCAGTCAGGTGTCTTGCATTGTGGGAAATCCGCGCATAAGGTTTTTCCCACTCCGTGCGGCCCACTGACACGATAATAAAACTGACAAAATCTGAGGAGCGTCAACATGACCGAGGTTGTGATCGCCAGCGCAGCGCGTACTCCCATCGGAAGCTTCAACGGGGCGCTCAGCAGCGTGCCGGCCCATTACCTGGGTGAGATCGCCATCCGCGAAGCGCTCAGCCGCGCCAAGACCGACGCCGCGGAGGTGACCGAGGTCATCCTGGGCCAGATCCTGACCGCCGGTCAGGGCCAGAACCCGGCCCGCCAGGCCGCCGTCAATGCCGGCATCCCGGCCTCCGCCACCGCCTTCGGCATCAACCAACTCTGCGGCTCGGGCCTGCGCTCGGTGGCGCTCGGCTATCAGGCGATCCGCAACGGCGACGCCGAGGTCATGGTCGTCGGCGGCCAGGAGAGCATGAGCCAGGCCCCGCACGTCATGCATCTGCGCAACGGCGTGAAGATGGGCGCCGCCGAGATGCTCGACACCATGCTGAAGGACGGCCTGATGGACGCCTTCAAGGGCTACCACATGGGCACGACGGCCGAGAACGTCGCCCAGAAGTGGCAGCTGACCCGCGAGGAGCAGGACGTCTTCGCCGCCGCCTCGCAGCAGAAGGCCGAGGCCGCCCAGAAGTCGGGCCGCTTCAAGGACGAGATCATCCCGGTCACCATCAAGGGCCGCAAGGGCGACATCATCGTCGCCGACGACGAGTATCCGAAGCACGGCACCACCGCGGAATCGCTGGCCAAGCTGCGCCCGGCCTTCTCCAAGGAGGGCACGGTGACCGCGGGCAACGCGTCGGGCATCAACGACGGCGCCGCCGCGCTGGTCCTGATGACCGCCGAGAACGCCGCCCGCCGCGGCCTGACCCCGCTGGCCCGCATCGTCTCCTGGGCGACCGCCGGCGTCGATCCGGCGATCATGGGCACCGGCCCGATCCCGGCCTCCCGCCTCGCGCTGGAGAAGGCCGGCTGGAAGCATGAGGACCTGGACCTGATCGAGGCGAACGAGGCCTTCGCCGCGCAGGCCCTGGCCGTCAACAAGGACCTTGGCTGGGACACCTCCAAGGTCAACGTCAACGGCGGCGCCATCGCGCTCGGCCACCCGGTCGGCGCGTCCGGCGCCCGCGTCCTGACCACCCTGCTCTATGAGATGCAGAAGCGCGACGCCAAGAAGGGCCTCGCCACCTTGTGCATCGGCGGTGGCATGGGCATCGCCCTCACCGTCGAGCGGGGCTGATGAAAAGCGGGCCGTTCCCTCCGGGGTGCGGCCCGTTTCGTATGTGTGCCTACAGAAACCGATAAAGAATCCAACACCAAGCTTTGGGGGAGGAGCCAATGGCTCGAGTTGCAGTCGTCACGGGCGGAACGCGCGGTATCGGCGAAGCCATCTCCGTCGCGTTGAAGGACGCCGGCTATGTCGTCGCCGCCAACTACGCCGGCAACGATGAGAAGGCGAAGGAATTCTCCGCCCGCACGGGCATCGCGGTCTACAAGTTCGATGTGTCGGACTTCGACGCCGTGAAGGATGGCATCGCGAAGATCACCGCCGAACTCGGGCCGGTGGACGTGGTGGTGAACAACGCGGGCATCACCCGCGACGGCGTGATCCACCGCATGACCCCGCAGCAGTGGAACGACGTCATCGCGACGAACCTCACCTCCTGCTTCAACCTCTGCCGCAACGTCATCGACGGCATGCGCGAGCGAGGCTTCGGCCGCATCGTCAACATCGGCTCGGTGAACGGCCAGGCCGGCCAGTACGGTCAGGTGAACTACGCCGCCGCCAAGTCGGGCATCCACGGCTTCACCAAGGCGCTGGCCCAGGAGGGTGCGGCCAAGGGCGTCACCGTCAACGCCATCGCGCCGGGCTACATCGACACCGACATGGTGCGCGCGGTGCCGCCCAACGTGCTGGAGAAGATCGTCGCCCGCATCCCGGTCGGCCGTCTCGGCAAGGCCGAGGAGATCGCCCGCGGCGTGCTGTTCCTGGTCGGCGACGACGCCGGCTTCATCACCGGCTCGACCCTGTCGATCAACGGCGGTCAGCACATGTACTGACCGGCCAGTGCATTGACTCCCAGGCCCTCGGGCCTGTTTGAAGCGACACGACGCCTTCACCCCTCTCCCGCCCCCGGGGGAGGGGTTTTTCTTGGGGCCGTCAAAAAAGATGGATCGCCGAGGATATGGCGCGTGGCATGGAGGGCCGAAAAAGCGAAACCCCCGCGCGGGGGGCGGGGGTTTCAGCGGTTGTGCCAGGACATCCGCAATGGTTGAGCCGTCTCAACGGCAATGTTCAGAAATGTGTGGCCGAACAGGTCGGCTTCCTCAAGTAAGCGCAGGTGGACTCATGATGATCACACCCTCCTGGCTACGGGAACATTTGCTGTGATGAGAAGCTGGCTTTTGGGCCAACTTGATGCGGTGTCCACCGCGTCTTCACCTCAACCAGTGTTGCTCTGAGAGGTAGCCTGCTCTTCCTTGCGGGGGTTGTCAATAGCCGAACTGCGGTCCCGTTACCGCTTGATGACGGGTTTGTGACGTCACTTGAACTGGAAGCCGACCGGGCGCTTGTCGTCCAGCGAGACCACCGCGCAGCCGCCCAGCGCCGGGCCGACCGACAGCTCGCCGTAGGCGGTGACCGCCCCCTCTTCCTTCAGACGCCCAACGAAGCCGCGGCCGTCGCTGCGGGCGACCCAGGCGAAGGGGATCCAGGTCTGGCGCACCGGCTGGCCGCCGGCGCGGACCACCGCGGTGAAGGCCTCGGCGGTCGGGGTGCCCGGCGGGAAGACGGCGAGCACCGTGCCGCCGTCCTCCTCGTTGAGCGCCGCCTGGGTCAGCGCCACCCCCGTCACCACCGCCCAGACGACCAGCGCCAGCGCGCCGAGCGCCAGCGCGAAGCCATGGCCGATACCAGGAGAGGAGGCGGGCGCCGGGTTCGTCATGGCCGTCAGGCCTTCGCTTCCGCCGCCAGGGCGGGGGCGGGCTTCTCGGCGATCGGCCAGTTCACCACCGCGGCGGCAAAGGCCAGGGCCACGCTGGCCCACCACACCACGTCGTAGGAGCCGACGCGCTCGTACAGCACACCGCCCAGCCACACGCCGAGGAAGCCGCCCACCTGATGGCTGAGGAAGGCGAAGCCGTAGAGCATGCCGAGATAGCGCGTGCCGAACATCAGAACGACGAGGCCGGAGGTCGGCGGCACGGTGGACAGCCAGAGCAGGCCCATCGCCGCGGCGTAGAGGATCACCGAAACCGGGGTGACCGGCAGCAGGATGAAGAGCGCCGTGCACAGGCCGCGCAGCGTGTAGTTGGCGCACAGCAGCAGGCGCTTGCTCATCTTGCCGCCCAGCACGCCCGACATGTAGGAGCCGACCACGTTGAACAGCCCGATCAGCGCCATCGCCCAGGAGGCGAGGCCGGGGCTGATCCCGGCGGCGGTCAGGTAGGGCGGCAGGTGCGTGGTGATGAAGGCGAGCTGGAAGCCGCAGACGAAGAAGCCGGTGACCAGCAGGACGTAGCTGCGATGCTTGAAGGCCTGACGGATCGTCGCGGCGAAGCCGATGTCGGCCCCGGTGACGGCCTGCGCGCTCTTCGACCCGCCCGCCCCAGCGAAGGAGGAGGCGAGCACCGGAATCACCAGCATCGAGGCGCCGAACAGGATCAGCGCCGTCTGCCAGCCGTAGGCGGCGATGAAGGCTTGGCCGGTGGGGGCGAACAGGAACTGGCCCATCGAGCCGGCGGCGGTGGCGACGCCCATCGACCAGCTCCGCTTCTCCGGCGGGACGATGCGGCTGAAGCCGGCGATGACGATGCCGAAGGACGCCCCGGCCAGCCCCAGACCGATCAGCAGGCCGGAGCTGAGATGCAGCATCAGCGGCGTGTCGGCGTAGGGCATCAGAGCCAGGCCGAGCGCGTAGAGAACGCCGCTGATCCCCAGCACCAGCGCCGGGCCGTAGCGGTCGCACAGCGCGCCGGCGAAGGGGGTGCCGATGCCCCAGACCAGATTCTGGATGGCGATCGACAGGGCGAAGACGTCGCGGCCCCAGCCGTGCGCCTCCGACAGCGGTGCGGTGAACAGGCCCATGCTGGACCGCGGGCCGAACGCCAGCATGGCGATCAGGCAGCCGCAGGCGACGACGAATCCCGGCGTCCGCCAGGAGCGGGGCGAAGGCGCCCCGCCCGCCCGGTTGCTGGTGTCCAAGTTATCCTCCCTCGGCGCGGGCTGTGGCCGGTGCGGCAACGCTGGCCCGCGTCTCATCAGGGTCACACGATAAGCGTGCGCCGGGCGTGCATCAAATTCACAATGGGAAAGAAGGTTATTCGGCCGCGGAATGGCAGGGCAGGGGCAAAGGCGCCTCTTCCGCCGGGGGCAGCAGGTCCAGCAAACTGTCCTCCAGCACGTCGAAGACGGGACCGATGCGCCCGGTGAAGCGGCCGCGCAGCAGCCACACCGCGACGGTCAGCGCAAAGTCCGGACACTCCAGCGGCCGCACCTGGGCGGCGTGCAGGGTCGGGGCGATCAGCCGCAGCGGGGCCAGCCCGAATCCGACACCGCGGGCGACCAGCGACAGCAGCAGCGACTGGTCGAACCCCTCCACCGTGACGTTCAGCGCCGGGCCGTGCTGGGCCATCGCCCGGCCCATGGCGGTCCGGTACTGGCAGCCGTCGGGCTGGAGCACCCAACCCACGGCGTTCATCGCCGGCAGCGTCCAATCCCGCTGCCCGGCCAGCTCGGCCGACGCGACGACCCGCACGGGCTCACGCGAGATGCAGACGGCGTCCAGGTCGTCGGGCGGCGTCTGGGCGTCGTGGGTCAGCACCAGCGCGCCGTCCAGCGTGCCGTTGCGCACCTGCTCGACCAGCGGCGTGCTCCAGTCCGAATGCAGGCGGACGGTCAGGCCCGGGAAGGCGGCGCGCAGCCGGTCCAGCGGATGGTGCGCGGCGATGGCCGTCAGCACATGGGCCACCCCCAGCCGCAGCAGCCCCTGGGGCTGAGCGGCCCCGGCGAAGGCGTCCGACAGCTCGTCCGTCGCCTTCAGCACCCGGTGCGCGTGGGCCAGCGCCATCTCGCCGTCGCGGGTCAGGGCCAGCGGCTTGGTCTGGCGGTCGAACAGCGACACGCCAAGCTCCGCCTCCAGCCGCTGGATCAGGCGGGAGACGGCGGACTGGGTCAGCCCCAGCCGGTGCGCGGCCTCCTGCACCGACTGGGCCTCGGCCACGGCGACGAAGGTGCGGATCTCGTTGAGCTTCATGGCGGCGTCCGGGGCGGCGGTTCGTTCGGCCTCTTGGCCACTGGTATCCGACTGTCCCCCTGGGTTAGCGTCGGGTCAAGCGCAACGAGGAGCAGCCATGTCCAGCACACCCCCCGCCGACCGTTCCGGCCGCGAATACCCCGACCGTCCCTGGGTGGGGGTGGGCGCCGTGGTGTGGCGCGGCGACCGGGTCCTGCTGATCCGCCGGGGCCGCCCGCCGCGGATGGGGCAGTGGAGCCTGCCCGGCGGCGCCCAGTCGGTGGGCGAGACGGTGTTCGAAACGGCGGTGCGCGAGGTGCTGGAGGAAACCGGCCTGCACGTCGTGCCGACGGAGGTGGTCACGGTGGTGGACGCCATGACGCTCGACGACGCCGGGGCTGTCCAGTACCACTACACCATCGTCGAGGTGGCGGCGGAGAGCCCGGAGGGCGAGGCGGTCTGCGCCGACGACGCCCTGGAGGCGCGCTGGGCCACCATCGACGAGGCCGCGGAACTGACCGAGTGGGACGAGACGGAGCGGGTCATCCGCCTGTCGGCATCGCGGCGAGCCGCCGGATGAAGTCGGGGACCTGCGCCGTGTCCAGGGGCTTGGCCAGCAGATAGCCCTGAATGCGGTCGCAGCGGTAGGCGCGCAGGTAGAGAAGCTCGTCGTTGGTCTCCACCCCCTCGGCGATCGCCTGCATCCCCAGCGCGTGGGCGAGGTCGATGATGGCGCGCACGATGGCGGCGGCGTCGCGGTCCTGCACCATCGCCTGGGTGAAGTGCTTGTCGATCTTCAGCGCCTCGACCGGCACGCGGCGCAACAGGGACAGCGAGGAATAGCCCGTCCCGAAATCGTCCAGCACCAGCCGCACCCCGGCGCCGCGCAACTGCGTCAACACCTCGCGCGAGGACTCGCTGTGCTCGAACAGGGCGGTTTCGGTGAGTTCCAGCTTCAGGTTGGCGGCGGGCAGGCCGGTTTCGGCGAGGATGCCCAGAACGGTGCGGGCGAAGCCGGGGTCTTCCAATTGCCGCGCCGACAGGTTCACCGCCACCGGCACATCGGCGACGCCGTCCTGCATCCAGCCTGCGGCGGTCTCGCAGGCGCGGCGCACCGTCCATTCGCCCAGGATGTTGATGGCGTCGCTGGTTTCCGCCATCGGGATGAAGACGTCAGGGGGGATCACTGTGCCGTCGTCGAGCCGCCAGCGCGACAGCGCCTCGAACCCGGTCAGCCGCCCGCTGTGGGTGTCGGCCTGCGGCTGGAAGGCCAAGCGCAACTCGCCATGCCGGATGGCGTTGCGCACGCGGTCGGAGAAGGTGCCGGCACCCGGCGCGATGGCACCCGGCGCGATGGTCGCGTTCTGGTTCACCGCCATATCCCCTCCGGTCCAGCCCTCGGTTGTCGCCCATTCCAGTGGGCTTAACAGCCGAAGCGAGGCTTGTTAACCATATCTCAGGGGTATTTAAGCGGTTTTTCCAGTTTTACGAAAGAGTTAACGGATTTCTCAACGGTGATAAGATTGGGGGTCGTTAACCCCTTCCCCCTCGCAGAGGGGAAGGGGTTAACGGAATTCCAATCAGACGTTGAAGCGGAAATGGAAGATGTCGCCGTCGTTGACGACGTACTCCTTGCCTTCCTGGCGCATCTTGCCGTTGTCCTTGGCGCCCTGCTCGCCGCCCAGCGTGACGTAGCTGTCGAAGTCGATGGTCTCGGCCCGGATGAAGCCGCGCTCGAAATCGGTGTGGATGACGCCCGCCGCTTCCGGGGCCTTGGCGCCGCGGCGCACGGTCCAGGCGCGGGCCTCCTTCGGGCCGACGGTGAAGAAGGTGATGAGGTCGAGAAGCTGGAAGCCGGCGCGGATCAGCTTGTTGAGACCGGTCTCCTCCAGGCCGAGGGATTCCAGGAACTCCTGCTTCTCGGCGGCGTCGGAAAGCTGGGCGACCTCCGCCTCGATGGCGGCGGAGATGACGACCATGCCGGCGTTCTCGGCCTTGGCCTTCTCGGCAACCTTGGCGGTCAGGCTGTTGCCGGTGGCCGCGGAGGCCTCCTCGACGTTGCAGACGTAGAGGACCGGCTTGGCGGTCAGCAGCATGAACTGCTTGAAGACCGGCTTCTCCTCCTCGCTGACCTCGACGACGCGGGCCGGCTTGCCGTCCTGGAGGACCTTCAGCGCGCGCTCCATCAGATCGGCCTTGATCTTGGAGTCCTTGTCGCCGCCCTTGGCCTTCTTCTGGAGGCTGGTGAGCTGGCGCTCCAGGCTTTCCATGTCGGCGAGCATCAGCTCCGTCTCGACCACCTCGGCGTCGCGCAGGGGATCGACGTTGCCTTCCACATGGGTGACGTCGTCGTCCTCGAAGCAGCGCAGGACGTGGACGATGGCGTCCACCTCGCGGATGTTGGCGAGGAACTGGTTGCCCAGCCCTTCACCC
This sequence comes from Azospirillum sp. UENF 312511, assembly GCF_058780635.1. Taxonomy (NCBI): domain Bacteria; kingdom Pseudomonadati; phylum Pseudomonadota; class Alphaproteobacteria; order Rhodospirillales; family Azospirillaceae; genus Azospirillum; species Azospirillum sp. UENF 312511. The sequence goes on from NZ_JBSNCG010000002.1 coordinate 357,747, forward strand.
TTCGAGGCGCCGCGGATCAGGCCGGCGATGTCGACGAATTCGAGCTGGGTCGGGATGATCTTCTGCGACTTGGCGATGGCCGCCAGCTTGTCCAGCCGCGGGTCGGGCACGCCGACGCGGCCGACGTTCGGCTCCTTGGTGCAGAAGGGGAAGTTCGCCGCCTCGGCCGCCTGGGTGGCGGTCAGCGCGTTGAACAGGGTCGACTTGCCGACGTTCGGCAGGCCGACGATGCCGCAATTGAAGCCCATGGGGGTGCTCGCCGTCGGAAATCTCGGGAATTGGGGCGCTTTATCCTACGTGGAGCCGCAAAGCGCAAACGGGAAGTGGGGGTGGGCAGGGTTGAGCGCCGCTTCCGGCGTGCGGGAGTCACCGCGGCCGGAACAGGAAGGGCACGGAGAACACGCGGTCCTCCGCCGTCAGGCCGGGCGGCGGGGTGGGGAAGGGAGACGCCTTGCGCACCGCGGCCAGGGCCGCCCGGTCCAGCGCCTCGTCGCCGCTCGACGTCAAGATGGAGGCGTCGAGCACCTCGCCCGCCGTGCCGAGGGTCAGCTTGACGGTGGCCTGCCCGCCGCCGACCACCTTCTCCGGCTTGTGCCGTCCGATCCAGGCCCAGACCTGCGCCCCGTAGTCCACCACCGCGCCCCGGCTCGCCGAGACTGGCTCGACCGCCGCCGCATTGCGGCCGGTTCCGGTTTCGGCCGGCGGCGTCGGTGATGGGCTTGGGCCGGGCGCCGTCTGCGGTTTCGGCGCCGCCTTGACGGGCGGCTTCGGCTTCGGCAGCGGCTTGGGCGGCGGGGGAGGGGGCGGTTCCGGTGCGGGTTCCGGGGTCGGCTCCAGCGCCGGGGACACCGGTTCCGGCGCTACCTCCGGCTCGGGTTCCGAGACCGGTTCCGGAGCGGTGTCCTGCTGCGGCTCGCTTTCCGGCTCGCGTTCGGGTTCGGGCTCCGCTGTCGGCGGCGGGCCGCTGTCCGCCTCGGACGCCACCAGCATCACCTCGATCACCGGGGTGATGGTGTCGTTGAGGCTGACGGCGCCGGTCTCCTCCGCGACCGTGCCGGGGGCCGCTCCGGCGGCGGACAGGAGGACAGCCAGGACGCCGGCGTGCAGCGTCCCGGACAGGGCGAGCGCCCCCAGCGGCCGGCGGGCCGGCTGGGGACGCTCATGCAGGCGGATCGCGCGCAAGGCGGGAATGCCTCGTCAACCAGCCTCCATCATCAGAAGGCCATGGTCAGGCCGAGGTTGAAGGACCGCCCCATGCCGGCCAGCGCGCCGATCGGCTGGCGGTTGCCGCTGGCGCGGAAATCGCCGTAATCGACGCCGCCCAGCGGCAGGTAATAGTGGGCGTCGAACAGGTTCTCGATCCCGACGTCGGCGCGCAGGTTGCCCCAGACGTAGCTGGTGCGCAGGTTGACCAGGGCGTAGCTGGGAGTTTCTGGCTCGTTCCGCCCGGAATCGACCAAAGACTTGCGCCCGACCATCTGGAACTCCAGGACGCTGCTCCAGTCGCCCAGCCGGTGGCCGAGGTCGATCGTCCCGTTCAGCGGCATGATGTGATAGAGGTCGTGTCCGGTGTCGAGATTGCGGCCGCGGACGTAGCTGACCACGGCGCCCACCGTGAACTCGCCCAGCCGCTCGTCCTGGTGGACGATGCTGCGGCCCTCGGCGTTGATGCCGTACAGCTCCGCGGTGTGGTTGGCGAAGCGCAGCTGGACGAAGCCGTTCGACAGGGTGCCGATGCGGTCGGCGTCGATGAAATTCTCGACGTGCGAATAATAGGGCGTGACCTTGACCGACCAGCGCTTGGCCTCGGCGTCCTGCCAAGCGGCGGTGGCGCCGACCGTGTAGGCGGTCTCCGGCTTCAGGTCCGGGTTGCCGACATAGCCGTTGGCGTCGCCGTACCATCCGATCATCGTGGAGGACATGCCCCCGGTGCCCCAGGCGAACCGCTCGTACAGGTTGGGCGAGCGGGTCTTGCGGGCGAAGCCCAGCTCGTAGCGTTCCGACGCGGACGGCGCGAAGCGGAGCAGCGCCGTGGCGTCGACGTTCACGTCCGTCTTGGAGCGATCACCCCGGTTGAAGGCCGTGCCCGCCGCCGCGTCGGGATTCGCCATGCCCATACCCATGCCCATGCTGATCGGGTTGGCCCAGGAGTAGGGCTGGACCGGTCCGTTCTCCATCCACACCACGTCGTTGCGCACGCCGAGCAGCGAGGTCCAGGCCGGGGTCCAGCGCTTCTCCCATTCGGCGAAGGTGCCCAGCCGGTCGCGCCGCGCGTCGTTCAGGTTCACGAAGGTCAGCGGCGACATCATCGCCGCCCCGGCGACCGGCGGCCACCAGTCGTCGATGCGGTAGCGGACCAGTTCGTTGCCGACGCGCAGCGTGTCCTGCGCCGACAGCGGCATCTCCGCCGAGACGGCGTAGCCCATCTCGTGCGAGTCCGTGTTCATCGGCATGCCGCCGCGGTCGGCGCCGCCCTTGTCGTGCAGGAAGTTCATGGCGTGGACGGTGCGCTGCCAGAAGGCCCGGCCGTCCAGCGTGCCCCAGTCGAATTCGCCTTTGTAACGGCCGTTCAGGGTGGTGCCGCGGTTCAGCGTCATGTCCATGCGCTGGTTCGCGAAGCCGGAATAGGGCGAATACTGGTAGCCGCCGGACAGGGTGATCTCGTGCCCGTCCTTGCGCGCGCTGGCCGACAGCGCGTGGTTCTGCACGTTGTAGAGGGTGGAGCGGACCTTGTCCCCGTTGCCGTTCTCATAGTCGTCCGCCCGGCTCCAGGCGCCGGTGTAGCGCAGGCTGAAACGCTCGGTCGCCGCGGTGGCGGTGCCGGACAGGGTGGTGCCGTTGCCGTTCGAGCGGTAGACGGTGGATAGGCTGCCCTCGCCGTGGATGGGCTCGCCGGGCTGGGCGTAGACGGGGGGCTTGCTGGTCACCGAGACGGTGCCGGCGACGCTGTCGCCGCCCTTGCTGACCGGGGTGACGCCGGCGATGGCCTCGATGGCGCCGATGACGGCGGGGTCGGCGTAGGACAGCGGCGCGTTCATGTGGTTGGCGCAGGCGGCGGTCATCGGCATGCCGTCGACCTGGACGCGCACGCGGTCGTCGGCCAGACCGTTCAGCGCCGGCAGGCTGGAGAAGCCGCCCGCGCTGTAGAGCGATACGCCCGGCAGGCTGCGCAGAAGCGCCGCGGTGTCCGGGCTGGCGAGCTTGCGGCTGGCGATCTCGGCGGCGTCGAGCGTGCCGGCGCCGAGCGGCCGGGACAGGCCCTTCTCCGGTGCCGTGGCGGCGGGTGCCGTTTCCGTCTCGACCGGGACGGCGGGCAGGGCCTGTGGAATCTGTGCCTGCGGGGTTTGTGCCTGGGCCGGCAGCGCGCTCAGCGCGGCGAGGACCGCCGTCAGAAGGGCGGTGGAGGCGAGGAGGCGGTTGGACAAGCGGGGGGCGTTCGCCGCGGAGGCGGCGGTGGACAGGCGAATCATAAGGCGCTCGTTCTCGAATCGGACGAGGGAAGATCGACGCAGCCGTGCCGTTCCGCCCGGCCGTCGATCCGCGCGACGATCGGCGCAGGGGATCGGGACCGGCGGGTCGCGGTGCGAAGGCTGGCGTGAGGGATGGGGTGGGCACGGCCGGGAGGGCCGCGCCGCCGGGCTCAACAGCCGGGCGCGGCGATCACAGGGCGCGTGCCGAGGATGGTCAGACGAGAGCCGGAGGTGCTCGGGCTTTCAGCCGCGACAGGAACCAGCCGGCGGCGATGTGCTGGCCGGGCAGCCCGATGGAGCTGTGGGCGACGACGGAGACCGGCAGCACCACCGTCAGAAGCGGCGGCGGCGCGGTGAGGCCGGCGACCAGCCCGCAGACCGGGCAGTCCTCGCCCATGGACAGCGTGGGCTTGCCGTCCGGAAGCAGGGATTCAGGAGGAGGGCCGTCGGGGAGGGCGATGGAGGCCATGCCCTGCGGCGTGCAGATCATGACCGTTTCGCCGGTCGCGGCGTTGGCCACCGGAATCAGGAAGGCCCAGCCGAGAAGCTGCAGAAGCAAAGCGACCCCGCCCGCCATCACGGCGGCGCGGCCCAACCTGCGTCCGATGCTTCCAAACAAAGCCGGCATGTTCCGGGCGAACCCCTTTATCCGAGCAAGGGGTTAGGCTAATCGGACTAAGCCGAAGGAACAAGGGACCATTGGTCGCACCCCCGCACCGGCGCGCAACCCCAGGAGGGCAAAATCAGGAGGGCAAAACCTCGCCCAGCGCCCCGGCCAGATCGGCGGGCAGCACCGGCTTGTGCAGCAGGCGGCAGCCGAGCGACATCGCCTCGCGCAACCGCTCCGGGGCGGTGTCGCCGGTGATGATGATGCCCGGCACCGGCCAACGCTGGCGCACCAGCTCGACCACCGAGCGTCCGGAATCGCCGCCCGGCAGGCGGTAGTCGGTCAGCACCACATGGGGGCGCCGCAGGCCGGGCAGCGCCGCGGCCAGTTCCCCCGCCGAGGACACGGCGACCACCCGCAGCCCCCAGCGTTTCAGCATCATGGTCATGCTGCGGCGAACCTGCTCGTCGTCCTCCACCAGCAGCACCGTGCGCCCTTTCAGCCGCGGCTCCCGGTTGGCGACCGGGACCACCACGGCGCCGGCCTCCGGCTTGAGGGCGTAGGGCACCGTCACCGAGAAGACCGAGCCCACCCCGACCCAGGAGCGCAGCGTCACCTCCGTTCCCAGCAGGCGGGCGATGCGCGACACGATGGACAGTCCCAGCCCGAAGCCCTGGGTGGCGTTGCGCTCCGGGTTGTTGAGCTGGCGGAACTCCTCGAAGATGGCCTCGCGGGCGTCCTCGGGGATGCCCGGCCCGTTGTCCCACACCTGGAACTCCACCCCGTCCGCCCGGCGGCGGCAGCCCACCAGCACGCGCCCCTTGGCGCCCGTTTCCTTCGAGTGGCCGTGCGCGATGGCGTTGGACAGCAGGTTGCGCAGCAGCCGTTCCAGCAGATGCGGGTCGGTGCACACCGCAAGGCGGCTGGGCCGGCAGCGCAGGTCGATGGACGAGGCCTCGGCCACGCCGCGGAACTCCTCGGCCAGACGGGTCATCAGGGCCGTGGGCGAGAAGTCGCTGACCGACACCTCGATGACGCCGGCCTCCAGCCGGGACAGGTCGAGCAGGCCGCTCAGCATGCCGTTCAGGCTGTCGATGGACGCCTTCAGCCGGTTGAGCGATTCCTGGGCGATCGGGTCAGAGCCGACCGACCCGAGCAGGACATGGGCGTAGAGGGCCGCCGCCTGGATCGGCTGGCGCAGGTCGTGGCTGGCCGCGGCGAGGAACTTGGTCTTGGCCCGGTTCGCCGCCTCCGCCGTCTCCTTCGCTTGCTTGAGCTGCTCCTGCGTCCGCTTGCGCTCGGTCACGTCGCGGAAGATCACGGCGATGCGACGCTGTTCGGGGTCACCGACCTTGAAGACGTAGAAGTTGATCCATTTCTCCAGCGGCCCGGCGTACAGCTCCGTCCGCGTCGATTCCCCGTCCCGCGCCGCGCGGCCGAACACCTCGTACCAGTGGTCCTCGAAGGCCGGGCTGATCTCGCGCAGCCGCCGCCCGACGAAATCCTCCCCGGTCATGCGCCGCGCCGCGGGATTCATCTCCAGATAGAGGACGTCCACCGGCCGGTCGCCGTCGAACAGGACATCGGCGAGGAGGAACCCCTCGTCCATCGCCTCGAACAGGGTGCGGAACCGCCGCTCGCTCTCGGTGAGCTGGGCCGTGCGCTCCTCGACCCGCTGTTCCAGAGCGGCGTTGGCCTCCTCCAACTCCTCGGTGAGAACCTGAAGCTCCTCGTAGGAGGTCTGGAGTTCTTCCGACAGATGGTTTTCGTCCCGACGGAGCGTGTTCAAGCGCTGGTCGGAATCGGCCAGGGCGTCGAGCAGCTCCGCCCGGCGGGTTTCCGACGCGATGAGGCGTTCGCGCAACGCGGCGATCTCATGCCGCTGCGCGGTGATCTCCTCTTCGATCTGAATCCGGTCGGCCGCGAGAAGGCGGGCTTCCTCCTGCGCGTCCCCCGCGGTCACCAGGGCCTGTTCCAGGCTCCGGTCCAGCTCTGCGATGCGCTGGAGCAACACGTCGCGCTCGGACTCGCGCGTCTCGTCCCCCGCGCGGATGGATGCTGATCTGTCCAAGCTTCCCCCTCGCTGGGAACGAATGATTGCACAGACCGCACAACACGGCGCGCATGAAAAAGTTATAGGACCAAAGCCGGAATTTCTCGGTCAACACGCTGTTGTCACAACGCATGCAAAAACTGTTGTTCCCTAATCATGGATAAGAGGGATATCCTGGCCATCGGGGCCTCTGCCGGCGGTATCACCGCCTTGCGGAGGCTGTTCGCGGGGATGCCGCGCGACGTGACGGCCACGGTCTTCGTCGTTCAGCACATCGGCGCGACGCACAGCGTGCTGCCGGTTCTGCTGTCGCGCGCCGGCTGGCTTCCCGCCTTCCATCCCGAGGATGGGGAGCCGGTGCGGGAGGGCTGGATCCACGTCGCCCCGCCCGATCACCATCTGCTCGTCAGGAACGGCTGCGCGCTGGTGCGCCGCGGTGCGCGGGAGAACCGCTGCCGGCCGTCCATCGATCCGCTGTTCCGGTCGGTGGCGGTCGCCTACGGCGTGCGGGCGGTGGGGCTGATCCTGACCGGCACGCTGGACGACGGAACCGCCGGGCTGCGCGCCGTGAAGCGCTGCGGCGGGCTGGCGATGGTGCAGGACCCGGACGACGCCGAATGGCCGGACATGCCGCGCAACGCCATGCGGAACGTCTCCGTGGACGCCTGCGCCCCGCTGTCCGACCTGCCGGCGCTGCTGGCCCGCCGGCTGGCCGAACCTTGCGGCCCCCCGGTGCCGGTTCCCGACGACATCGCGATGGAGGCGCGCGTCCCGGAGAACGAGTTCGACGCGGTGCCGGAACTCACCGCCTCCGTCGGCAAGCCGAGCACGCTGAGCTGCCCCGATTGCGGCGGCAATCTGGTGGAGATCGAGGACGGGCCATTGCTGCGCTTCCGCTGCAAGGTCGGCCACGCCTACGGCCCCGCGGCGCTGGCCGAGTCGCATCGGGAGTCGATCGAGCAGGCCATCTGGGTCGCCCTGCGCACCCATCAGGATCGTGCCATTATGTTCCGGCGCCTGGCCGGGCGCGCCCGCGAGCATGGACACCCCACCGTCGAGGCCAACTGGACCCGGTCGGCGCAGGAGGCCGAGCGGACCGTGGCGATGCTGAAGGAGGTGCTGTCGAAACAGGGGCAGGAATTGGCGGGCAGCTTGGCCGAGGAAGGAGAGGATTGATGGGACGAACTCCAGCCGATGCGGAACGGGCAAAGGCTGGGACCCCATGACGGATGGCCCCCTGATCGTGATCGGTGCGTCGGCGGGCGGGCTGGAGGCGCTGGAAGCCCTGGTCCGGGACCTGCCGCCCGATCTGCCGGCGGCGGTGTGCATCGTCCTGCACATCGGCGACCGGCCCAGCGCGGCGCCATTGATCCTCGACCGGGCCGGACCACTTCCGGCCAGCCACGCCATCGACCGGGAGCCGCTCCGCGCCGGCCGCATCCATGTGGCGCCGCCGGATTGCCATCTGGTGGTGGAAGCGCCCCGGTGCCTGCGCCTGTTGCGCGGACCGCGCGAGAATGGCACCCGGCCCGCCGTCGATCCGCTGTTCCGGTCCGCCGCGCGGGCCTGCGGGCCGGCGGTCATCGGCGTGGTGCTGTCGGGGGCGTTGAACGACGGCACGGCGGGCCTTGCCGAAATCAAGCGGCGGGGCGGCGTCGCCATGGTGCAGGACCCCACGGACGCGCGGTATCCCGGCATGCCGCGCAGCGCGCTCGACCACGTCGCGGTCGATCACTGCGTGCCGGCGGCGGCCATGGGTGCGCTGCTCGGCCGGCTGGCCGCGGAACGCAATGCGGACGCCGCACCGCCCGCGGCATCCAAGGAGGCGCCTATGGAAGGCATGTACAATTTGAACAGGCCGGCCGCCCTGACCTGCCCGGATTGCGGAGGGGCGCTCCGGGAGACCAAGGTGGACACGCTGCCCTACTTCACTTGCCACATCGGCCACCGCTACGGCGCCGACAGCATGGAGGAGGCGCAGCTCCACAGGATGGAGCAGGCGTTCGAGGTGGCGTTGCGGGCCTTGAACGAACGCGCCGCCCTGTGCCGGCGCCTTGCGGAGACGGCGCAGGGCATGGGGCAGGCGCTGTCGGCCAAGCGGTGGGAGGAAGCCGGGCGCGAAGCGCACGAGCGTGCGGAGGTGCTGATCCGCTTCCTGGGCGAGGAGTGGATTCGCCCACCCATTTCCCCCGTAAACGGCGGCGCGCCCGACCGGTTCTGACTCTCCCTTTATGCGCGGCCCCTTACTCCATCTCCACCTTCTCGCCGCCCCCCGCGCCGAGATGCTGGCGTTCGGTGGTGTCGTGCACGATGGCGACGAGGATCGGCGGCTGTTCCCCGCCGAAATGCTGAAGGCAGACCTCGACCGGATGGGGGCCGCGCTGGCTGCCCTGCATCACCGTCTCGAAGACCACCTCCTCCTTGTCGCCCGAGAGAAGAGGCGCCACGAGCGCCCGGAACCGCTCCGCCGGCACCTCGGGCATCAGGTCGTGGACGGCCAGCTGCTTCAGATGCTCCAGCTTGTAGCCGAGCTTGGTCTCGGCGCCGCGGTTCACCAGCAGGAAATGGAAGCTGGACGGGTCGAGGAAATAGACCTCGTTCAGGGATTCGCCGATGATCCGCCCGAGATAGCCGGCGAAGGCCTCGGTCCGGGTCTGTTCGGTCACGTCCTCGATGATCAGGACGACGCCGCGGGCCTCCCGCGCCTCGTACAGCAGCGGGGAGAGCCGGACCCGGCAGGTCACCGCGCGGCCGCGCCGGTCCACGGCGTTCAGCATGACGGGCGTCTGCGGCGCCTCGCTGTGCAGGACCCTCTCCAAGTCGAGGCGGAGCCGCTGCACCGGCAGGCCGATGTCGAGGTCGAGGAACTCCTCGTCCTGCACCTCCTCGGCGCGCAGGCCCCACATGTTCTCGCCCCAGCGGTTCCAGGAGCGCACGCGCAAATCCTGGTCCAGAACGATGATGCCCACGTCCATGCTGCGCAGAACCGATTCCGAGTAGCGGCGGAACTCCCCCAACTCCTCGCCCTGGCGGCGCAGCTCCTCGTTGGCGACCTCCAACTCCTCGTTCGCGGAGCGCAGCTCCTCGTTCATGGTCTCCAGCTCCTCGTTGGTGGACTGGAGTTCCTCGTTGGTGGTTTCCAACTCCTCGTTGGTGGACTGGAGTTCCTCGTTGGTCGTCTCCAGCTCCTCGTTGGAGCTTTGCAGCTCCTCGATCGTCGTCTCCAGGCTCTCCTGGGCGGCTTCCAACTCCTGCTGCACCTGGAAATGCCGGCTGGTGTCGGTGAAGCCGAGCAGCGTGGCGAAGGGCTTGCCGTCGCGCCCGTAGAGCAGGGAGATTTCGATGGTCAGGCGCATCGGCTCGCCCGGCGGGCGGGCGAATTCCTGATGCTCGATGCGCACCACGCGCCCGGTCTTCTGCACCTCCTCGATGCGCGAGCGCAGCTCCGCCGGGCGGTAGGAGATCGACAGGTCCTGGAACGGGCGGCCGATGTCGATCTCGCCCACGTCGAGAAGGCGCCGGGCCATGGCGTTGGCGAAGACGAGGATGCCGTCGCCGTTGACCGACAGATAGGCGGTGGCGCTGCTGTCCACGATGCCTTCCATCAGCCGGCTCTGGAAGCTCTGCCGGTGATTGTTGTGCTCCGGCGCGATGGTCAGGCTGCCGCCCAGGCTGCGCCGCCATTCCTGCGGCACCTTGCGGAAGATGCGGCTCTTCAGGTTCACCGGCTCGAACATCTTGGAGCGGGCGAGCTGGGTCTCCGCCTTGCCGAGGAACAGGACGCCATCGCTGGTCAGCGCGTAGTGGAGGCGCGGCAGCACGATGTTCTGGGTGTCGCTTTCCAGATAGATCAGCAGGTTGCGGCAGACCAGCAGGTCGATGCGCGAGATCGGGGCGTCGGTCACCAGATTGTGCCGCCCGAAGATCACGCATTTGCGCAGCTCGCGCTGGAAGACGTAGTGGTTGTTGGTGCGCTCGAAATACCGCTCCAGCAACGGGGGCGGCACGCTTTCCACGTCACGCGGCGAGTAGATGGCGTGGCGGGCGGTGTTCAGCGCCGCGTCGTCCAGATCGGTGGCATAGATCTTCACCCGGTTGATGAAGGCGTCCTTGCCCAACGCCTCGGCGAGCAGCATGGCGAGGGAATAGGGCTCCTCCCCCGAGGCGCAGCCGGCGCTCCAGATGCGGATGGGATCGCGGTCGGAACGCTGCGCCAGGATCTGCGGGACGACGTCCTTCCGCAGCACGTCCCAGGAGTCGGTGTCGCGGAAGAAGGAGGTCACGTTGATCAGCACGGTGTTCAGAAGATGGATGAATTCCTGCGGGTCGGCTTCCAGCAGGCCGTGATAGGCGGCGAAATCCTCGCAGCCGGCCTCCTCCATCCGGCGGCGGATGCGCCGTTGCAGGCTGGTGCGCTTGTAGCCGCGGAAATCGAGGCCGCGGCTTTCCTGGATGTAGCGGATCAGCGCCTCGAATTCGGGGTCGACGGGTTCCTTGGCGCTGGTTTCCTTGCTGGACATCTCAGTGTGCCTCGTCCCAGTTGCCGCCGATGCCGGCCTCCGCCACCAGCGGCACGCCGAGCGTCGCGGCCCCCTCCATGACCTGCCGCACCAGGGCGGCGGCACGTTCGGCCTGATCCTCCGGCGCCTCGAACAGCAGTTCGTCGTGCACCTGGAGCAGCATGCGGACCTCGTCGAAGCCGGCCTCCGTCAGGGCGCCGGGCACGCGGGCCATGGCGCGCTTCATGATGTCGGCGGCGGTGCCCTGGATCGGCGCGTTGATCGCCTGCCGTTCCGCGAAGGCGCGGCGGGCGGCGTTCTTGTCGTGGATGCCGGGGATGTAACAGCGCCGCCCGAACAGAGTCACCACATGGCCGTTCTGGCGGGCGAAGGCTTTGGTCGCCTCCATCCACACCTTCAACTCGTGGAAGCGCTCGAAATAGGCCTTGATGAAGGCGTTGGCCTCGCCCGGCGCGATGCCGAGCTGGCGGCCCAGCCCGAAGCCGGAAATGCCGTAGATGATGCCGAAGTTGATCGCCTTGGCCTTGCGCCGGATCTCCGAGGTCATCTGGTCCAGCGGCACGCCGAAGACCTGGCTGGCGGTCGCCGCGTGAATGTCGATGCCGTCTTGGAAGGCCTGCTTCAGCGCCGCGATGTCGGCCATCTCCGCCACCAGCCGCAGCTCGATCTGCGAATAGTCGATGGAGATCAGCTTGTGGCCGGGAGCGGCGACGAAGGCGCGGCGGATCTTGCGCCCCTCCTCGGTGCGGACCGGGATGTTCTGCAGGTTCGGGTCGGTCGAGGACAGGCGGCCGGTGTTGGTCGCCGCCATGGCGAAGGCGGTGTGCACCCGCTCCGATCCCTCGACGATCTGGGCCTGGAGCGCGTCGGTGTAGGTGTTCTTCAGCTTGGCGAGCTGCCGCCAGTCGAGCACGCGCTGGGCGATGACGTGGCCCTGCTCCGCCAGTTCCTCCAGCACGCTGGAATCGGTGGAATAGGCGCCGGTCTTGCCCTTCTTGCCGGTGCCGAGCTTCATCTCGTCGAACAGGATCTCGCCGAGCTGCTTGGGCGAGCCGATGTTGAAGCTGCGCCCGGCGTGCCCGTGCACCTCCTTCTCGATCTCCGCCATGCGGACGGCGAGGTCCTGGGAGAGGCGGGCGAGCGCGGCCCGGTCCACGCGGATGCCGCAGGATTCCATGTCGGCGATCACCGGGACCAGCGGGCGTTCCAGCGTCTCGTAGACGGTGACCATCCGCTCGTCGACCAGCCGCGGCTTCAGCACCCGCCACAGGCGCAGCGTGATGTCGGCGTCCTCCGCGGCGTAGGCCAGCGCCTTGTCCAGCGGCACGCGGTCGAAGGTGATCTGGTTCTTCCCGGTGCCGCAGACCTCCTTGTAGGGGATGGTCGTGTGGGCGAGGTGCAGCTCCGCCAGCTCGTCCATGCCGTGGCCGTGGGCGCCGCCTTCCAGCACGTAGGAGATCAGCATGCTGTCGTCGACCGGCGACACGCGCACGCCGTGGCGGGCGAAGAGCTGGTGGTCGAACTTGAAATTGTGCCCGATCTTCAGGATGGCCGGGTCCTCCAGCACATCTTTCAGGGCCTTCAGCGCGTCCTCCGCCGGGATTTGCTTCGGCGGTTCCGGCGTCTCGAAGGACAGCTCCCCGCTGGCCGCGGCGTTGGGGGCCTGATGCGCCAGGGGGATGTAGCAGGCCAGCCCCAGCTCGGTCGCCAGCGAGATGCCGACCAGCGTTGCCGTGGCGGGAGTCAGCGAGTTGGTCTCGGTGTCCACGGCCAGGACGCCGGTGGTGCGGGCGCGCTCCAGCCAGACGGTCAGGGCGTCGAGGTCCTGCACCAGCTCGTAGCGCTGCTCGACGTCGGTCGGCGGGGCGGGGCGGCTACGCGGCGCGGCGGCCTCCGCCGCCGGGGCGGTGCCGGTGGAAGCGGCGGCCTTGGCCGGGCCGGCGGACGGCGTGGCGGAGGAGGGGACCGCGCCGTCGGCGATGGTGCCGTCCTTGCGCATCTCCGCCTCGACGCGGCTGACGATGGTGCGGAAGCCCTGGGCGCGCAGGAAGTCGATGAGCTTCTGGTGGTCGGGCTCGCGGACGCGCAGCTCCTCCAGCGGCTTCGGCGGCGGGGCGTGGTCGTCCAGCAGGACGAGGCGGCGGGAGATCCGCGCCTGCTCCGCGAAGTCGATCAGCTTCTGGCGGCGGGCCGGCTGCTTGATCTCGCCGGCGCGGGCCAGCAGCGATTCCAGGTCGCCGTACTCGGTGATGAGCTGGGCGGCGGTCTTCACGCCGATGCCCGGCACGCCCGGCACGTTGTCCACGCTGTCCCCGGCCAGCGCCTGGACGTCCACCACCCGGTCGGGGGCGACGCCGAACTTCTCGAACACCTCGTCGGGGCCGATGGGCTTGTTCTTCAGCGGGTCGAGCATGCGCACGCCGGGGCGGACGAGCTGCATCATGTCCTTGTCGGACGACACGATGGTGACCTCGCGCCCGGCCTCGTTGGCCAGCCGCGCGTAGGTGGCGATCAGGTCGTCGGCCTCGTAGCCCTCCAACTCCAGGCAGGGCAGGCAGAAGGCCTCCGTCGCCTCGCGGATCAGGGCGAACTGGGGCTTCAGCTCCTCCGGCGGCTCGGGGCGGTGGGCCTTGTATTCGGGATAGAACTCGTTGCGGAAGTTCAGCCGCTTCGAATCGAAGACCACCGCCACGGCGGACGCCTTCAGGTCGGCCAGCAGCTTCAGCAGCATGTTGGAGAAGCCCAGCACCGCGTTCACCGGCGTGCCGTCCGGGCGGTTCAGCATCGGCAGGGCGTGGAAGGCCCGGAAGATGAAGCCCGACCCGTCCACCAGATACAGGCCGCTGCCGTCCCCAACGGGCGCGGGGGCTTCGGTGGCGGTCTGGAGCGTGTCGGTGGTCTTTTCGTCGGACATGATGCGGCCTCTTCCCTTTGGGGCGTTACCATGGCCGAAGGCGGCCCGAGAGTCGAGCGCGCCCGACGCCGCCGACGGCCGGCCGCGGAGGGCCGGACTCTCAGTCGCCGGTTTCGCTGTTTGGTGCGGCGACCGGCTTGGATTCGGGGGAGCCGCGCTCGCGCAGGTAGATGCCAAGCACGACCAGAACCCCCATGGACAGGAACTCGCTCTGCCAGTTCTGGAAGCTCTCGTACCAGAATTCCGGATCGGCGAGGGTTTCCCCCATGGTCCGGATGGGCTGGTGGTGCCACGCCGCCTCTTCGTTCGAGCGCCGCGTGCTGCCCGCCAGATGCAGGATGAAGGACATCACGAACAGCGTCACCAAAGCGATGCTGAGCGAGTGGGAGTAGAGCCGCAGCAGCAGCCCGCCCCGGTGCACCGGCCAGGGCGCGTCGGGATCGCCGCGCCGCCGCTCGGGCGCCTCGTCCTCCGGGTTGGCCTCTCCCGGCTTCTTGGATTCCGAGGAGCCCTTCTGGACCAGGATGGCGGTCAGCAGCACATAGACCGACATCTGGAGAAACTCGCTCTCCCAGTTCTCGAAGGTCGCCGACAGGAAATGGCCGGTGGTCAGGTAATCGAGGAAGCCGACGGGTGGCTGGGCGTGGAGGCGAAGCTCCTCCGCCAGGGCGCGCCACCCGGCCAGCACCTGCCCGACGATCGAGACGAGGAACAGCCCGAACAAGGCGACCGACAACCCGTTGTCCCGCAGGAAGCGACGCATATGCTGCACCTTGATTCTGACGCCACGGATTCCGATGCCACGCCCTGGCCCGTTCAACGCTTGGCCGGGCAAGAGGTTTCCCCGCCGCCCCCGAAGCCTCGCCAGGAACCTTGAAAGGCGGGGTCCTGTTGATTGCAGGCTCCACACAACAACCTCTGGTCCATTTCCCATGAACCACTCTGTCGCCGGAGCCATCGCCGGGCTGGCCGGCACCGTCGCCATGACGGCGGCCATGCGCGCGATGTTCCGCGCTTTGCCCGAGAAGGACCGTTACCCCTTGCCGCCGCGTCTGATCACGGACCGCGTCGTCGGCCCGACTGGCGTGATGGACACGATGGACGAACCGCAGCGCCGTGACCTGACGCTCGCCCTGCATTATGGCTACGGCGCCGCCGCCGGAGCGCTGTATCCGGCGGTCGCGCGTCGGATCGGCGGGCCGGCGGCGCTGACAGGGGCCGGCTACGGCCTTGCGGTCTGGGGCGCCAGCTATCTGGGATGGATTCCGGCGATGCGCATCCTGACCCCCGCGACCCGTCATCCGCCCGCCCGCAACAGCCTGATGCTGGCCGCCCATGTGGTGTGGGGAGGGGTGACGGGGGTCACGGCCGCGTATCTGATGGGAGCAGGGGAGGAGCGCCGATCCGCTGCGGAGCCGATGGAGGGCGCTCGCGACCATGCCCCCGCCGTCCGGGAGCCGGCCTGAGACCTGTCGCCAAAGGACTCTGCCCTCGCGGGTCTTGTAACAGCCGATCGACAACCTGGCCGATCGACAACCTGATGGTGCGGCTCAAATTGCCAAGCATGCGTTGACTTGCTATAGGGGCAATACCTCATCCCCGCAGGGGTCGGTCGTCTGCGATGCACACCTTCAGCACCACCGTCACCCGGCGCGCCCTTCTGATGCTGATTGCCGCCGCGTTGGCGCTGCTGGGGATCGTCGCGACGTCGGGATGGCTGGCGGACAGCACGCGGCAGTTTTCGGGGTCCGTCAGCCGGATGACCTCGCTACGGGTCGCCGCCGGGACGCTCCTCAGCCAGTTGCAGGACGCCGAGATCGGCCAGCGGGGCTATCTTCTCACCGAAGACCGTCAGTATCTCAAGCCCTACGAGACCGCCACCACCGCGGTCGACACCACGATTGCCCGGCTGCATGACCTTGCCGGCGGAAACACCGACGCGTTGCGCATCGTGGGCCGCCTCGCCGTCCTTGCCGCCGACAAACGGGAGGAGTTGGCGCAGACCATCGCGCTGATGGAGGCCGGCCGCCGGGACGAGGCTCTGGCCGTCGTGCGCACCGGTCGCGGCATGATGCTGATGGACGATGCCCGGCGCTCCCTCGCCGATCTCATCACCCCCGCCGACGCCCAACTCGACACCCAGCTGTCCACCCTGATCGGGCAGGCCAGAGCGTCGGGTTGGGTGGCCAACCTGGGCGGCCTGTTCATCGTGCTGGTTGTCGGCGGCGCCGTTTGGATCGCGTTCCGCTACGCGCAGGACCTCATGCGGGCGCAGAGCGCGATCCAGGCGCTCAACGACAGCCTGGAGCAGCGCGTGTCGGAGCGGACGAAGGAACTGCAACGGGCCAACGACGAAATCCAGCGCTTCGCCTACATCGTCAGCCACGACCTACGTGCCCCGCTGGTGAACGTGATGGGCTTCACCGGCGAATTCGAGGCGGGACTGGCAAGCGTGCGTGCCCATCTCGACCGCCAGCCGGCGGACGGCGATGACGCCGTGGCGTCGGAGGCGCGACGGGCGGTGGCCGAGGACATGCCCGAGGCCATCGGCTTCATCCGCGCATCGACGTCGAAGATGGACCGGCTGATCAACGCCATTCTCGCCCTGTCGCGCCAGGGCGGCCGGACGCTGAACCCGGAACCCGTCGCCATGCGGGCTCTGCTGGAAAGCGTGGTCGCCAGCTTTCGCCACCAAGCCGGCGAACAGCACTGCACCATCGACATCGAGGGGCACCTGCCGGTCCTGGTGTCGGACCGGCTCGCGCTGGAGCAGGTGTTCGGAAACCTGCTCGACAACGCGATCAAGTATCTCGATCCGGCGAGGACGGGACGGATCGCCATCCGTGGGCGGGTCGAGGACGGTCGTCTGGTCTTCGACGTCGTGGACAATGGGCGCGGAATCCCGCCGCAGGACCACGAACGGATCTTCGAGCTGTTCCGCCGCTCCGGCGTGCAGGATCGCCCCGGAGAGGGGATCGGGCTGGCCTATGTCCGGACGCTCATCCGGCGCTTGCAAGGCGAGGTTGCCGTCGAATCGGTGCCTGGACAGGGCAGCGTCTTTCGCATAAGCCTTCCCAGAAGCCTGACCCAGCTTTCGGAGAAGCACGCCCATGACGCATGACACTCAGTCGGCGTGCATCGTCCTGATCGAGGACGACGAGGGACATGCCCGGCTGATCGAGAAGAACATCCGTCGCTCCGGCGCGACCAACGACATCGTCTCCTTTACCGACGGCACCAGCGCGCTCGCCTATCTGTTCGGTCCGGACGGAACCGGGCAGGCAAGCATGGGGCGGGCGCTTCTCATCCTCCTGGATTTGAACCTTCCGGACATGACGGGCATCGATATCCTGGCGAGACTCAAGGCCAACCCCTGCACGAAGCGCTTCCCCGTCGTGGTGTTGACCACGACCGACGACCGGCAGGAAATCCAGCGCTGCTACGATCTCGGGGCCAACGTCTACATCACCAAGCCGGTGAATTACGAAAGCTTCGCCGCCGCGATCCGGAAACTGGAACTGCTTTTTTCGGTCATGCAAATTCCCGAGGCGGTGGCATGACCGACCCGGCCGTCCGCTTCCTCTACATCGACGATGACGTCGCCATGGCGCGGCTGGTGCAACGGAAGCTCGAGCGGCGCGGTTACATCGTGGAGTGCGCAAAGGACGGCCAGGAGGGGTTGAGCCGGCTGGAGTTGGGCGGCATCGCGGTGGTTGGGCTGGATCACGAGATGCCCGGGGTGACCGGGCTGGACATCCTGCCCATCCTGCTGTCGCGCGACGATGCGCCGCCGGTCGTCTACGTCACGGGTGCGGGGGACACGCGGGTGGCCGTCGCGGCGCTGAAGGCCGGCGCGGACGATTACGTCCCCAAGGAAGCCGGGGAAGAATTCTTCGATCTGCTGGCGGCGGCCATCGAGCAGTCCCTGGAAAAGGCGCATCTGCGCCGGGAAAGGGAGCTTGCGGAGCGGGAGGTGCGTGCCGCGCGGGACCGCGCGGAATTGCTCCTGCGGGAGGTCAACCACCGCGTCGCCAACAGCCTGGCTCTGGTTGGAGCCTTCATACAGATGCAGAAATCCGGCCTGTCCGACCCCGAGGCCCGCGCCGCGCTGGGCGAGACGCAGGCGCGCATCATCGCGATCGCCGGTATACATCGAAGCCTCTACACCTCCGACGACGTGCGCTCGGTCCGGATCGACCTGTATCTGGAAACGCTGCTCGCCGGAATGCACAGCGCGATGGCGACCCGACACCCGGACCGCTTCAGCGTCGTTGCCGATGCGGTGTCGGTGCCGACCGACAAGGCCGTGTCCCTGGCGGTGATCGTGACCGAGTTGGTCACGAACGCCTGCAAATACGCTTACCCGGACGGCCGGATCGGTAGCATCCGTGTCCGGGCGACCGCCGCCGACGGGCATCTGTCGGTGAGCGTGGAGGATGACGGTGTCGGCTTCTCCCGTGACGACGCTCCGCAGGGAACCGGCCTGGGCACGCGGATTGTCCAGGCGATGGCGACCAGCCTGGGAGCGCAGCTGAATTACGACAGGCGGCATGCCGGCACCTGGGTGACGCTGACGATGCCATTTCAGCCGATGTGAGGATTCCTGCCGAGGCTTCTTCCGCGCCTGACACGCTGCTGACACAACGAAAAAAGGCCTAGCGCGCATTGCGGCTAAGCCTTTGAAATCGCTGGCGGACCCGAATGGATTCGAACCATCGGCCTCTGCCTTCGGAGGGCAGCGCTCTATCCAGCTGAGCTACGGGTCCATCATCAGCGGAGGCGCACCATAGCGAAAAGCCTGACCGAGTGCAAACACTCCTTTCGACATTTTTTCACACCCCGCCGGGGCCGCCCATCCGTGCTTATTTCGCGGCCAGGAGGCTGCGGTTGCGGTCGGCGCCGCTCGCCAGGGGCTGCTTGGGGTTCTCGATCCAGGCGGCGATGTCGTTGACCACCACCTGACCCTTCAGGTCGCGCAGCAGCATGTGCCAGCCGTCGGGATACACCGCCACCACATGCCGCCCACCGGACTCGAAATCCTCGACCGCGCGGTTGACCGGGGTCTTCGGCAGCACCTCCTCGTGGGCGCCGTAAAGCACCAGGGACGGCACCGACAGATGGCCGCAGGCGGCCAGGGCCGTGCCCATCAGGTCGGTCAGCCCGTCCAGCGCATCGACCCGCGAGCCCTTGATGACCAGAGGGTCGCGGCCCAGCGCGCGCAGCATCTCGATGTTGTCCGACGCCTGGATCTTCAGATCCTTCGGCGGGTGCACCACCATCCCCGGGACCGTGTTGTAGCTGAGCCAGAGCAGCGCCCTTGGGAAGAAGCCCATCGCGTCGCGGCCCCAGACAGCGGGGGCGACCAGGATGGTGCCGTTCACCGTGGGCGGATTCGGGCCGGTCATCGCCGTCAGCACCACCGCGCCACCCATGCTCTCGCCCATCAGATAAACCGGCAGGCCGGGATGGCGGGCGTGGATTTGCGAGACGGCTGCCTTCAGATCGGCAACCAGCGTGTCGGTCCCCGGCCAGATGCCGGTGTTCCGCGTGGCGCCGAACCCGCGCTGGTCGTAGGCGTAGACGGCGATCCCCCGCGCGGCGAGGCCGCGACCGGCCCCGTCGAAGGCGTTGGAGTAGTCGTTGTAGCCGTGCAGGGCCAGGACCACCGCCCGCGGCGCCCCGCCCTCGGGCAGCCAGCGCCGCAGCGGCAGTTCGAAGCCATCGGCGGCGATCAGGGCGCTGTCGGTCAGGGCCGGCTGGGTCACGGGCAAACCCATCGGCTGATAGGCCGCGGTGCAGCCGGACAGCAGAAGGCCGATCCCGACGATCAGTTTCGCCATCCGGCCGGCCGCCCTACGCCGCATCGTGCGCGATCTCCTTCCGGGCGTGCGCGCCGCCGGTCAACTGCAGGAAGATGTCCTCCAGGTCCGATTCCTCGGTGCTGAGATCGACGACCCCCAGCCCCGCCCCGGCCAGGGCGGCGAGGATGCCGTCCACCCTCTGGCGGCTCGGCTGGTAGCGGACGATCAGGCGCCGCGGCTCGGCCAGTTCGGCGGTGAAGGCGGACAGTTCCGCCGGCACGGCGTCCAGGTCGCGGTCGACCAGAACGGTCAGCGCCTTGGCGTCCACTCGGCGGAGCAGCGTCGCGGTCGGCTCGCAGGCCACCACCGTGCCATGGTTGATGATGGCGATGGAGTCGCACAGCTCCTGCGCCTCCTCCAGATAGTGGGTGGTCAGCAGCACCGTCGAGCCCTCGCGGTTCAGCTTGCGCACATGCTCCCACAGTTGGATGCGCAGTTCCACGTCCACGCCGGCGGTCGGCTCGTCCAGCACCAGGACGGGCGGGGTGTGGACCATCGCCTTCGCCACCATCAGCCGCCGCTTCATGCCGCCCGACAGCGACCGGGCGTAGGCGTCGGCCTTGTCGCGCAGCCCCACGGCTTCCAGCAGTTCCTCGGTCCGGCGCTCGGCCTTGGGCACGCCGTAGAGGCCGGCCTGAAGCTCCAGCATTTCCCGCGGGGTGAAAAAAGGGTCCATGTTCAGTTCCTGGGGGACCACGCCGATCGACGCCCGCGCCTGGCGCGGATGGGCGTCGATGTCGGTTCCCCAGATCGACACCGTGCCGCCGGTCTTGTTGACCAGCCCGGCCATGATGTTGATGAGCGTCGACTTGCCCGCCCCGTTCGGCCCCAGCAGCCCGAACACCGCCCCGCGCGGAATCGCCAGGTCGATGCCCTTAAGAGCTTGTTTCGGGCCGGCCTTGCCGGCCGCCTGATAGGTCTTGGTGAGGCCGCGCACCTCCACGGCGTAGGCGGGGACGGCGTGGGTGGGCAAGGTGGCGGCGTTCAGCGGGGCGTGCGCAACCATGGAATCGAAAGGGCCTTTCCGGTCGTGCCCCGAGTCCGAACCCCCGGGGGCGATCACTGTCCAATCACTTGATCCGTCCGGCGCGTTGGGTATGATCCGACCCCGCGCGCGTGCCTCATTCGGTGGGCATCTTAACGATGGCGTTAACGCGCGCGTGTGTCAAAGTGGAGGATGTCTGCCATGCAGCCAGTTGAAACGATCGAAGTCGAGACCCTGACCGTCGGGTGCGACGGTGGCGGCGGCGCGCTCGGCCACCCGCTGGTCTATCTGACGCTGAGCGCCGAGGGGAAGGTCGAATGCCCCTACTGCTCGCGTCACTTCGTCCTGAAGGAAGGCGCCAAGACGGGCACGCACGGGCACTGAGCCCGGCGGCGCCTCTTACAGGGCGGAAATCCCGCGCACAGCAAGGGCCGGAGCGATCCGGCCCTTTTTGTTTGCCGGCGGTTCGAACCGGTGGTTCAGCCCAATTTTGTGGCCTTTTCTGTGGCCTTTCCGCCACCCGACGCTGTGGCGATGCAACGTCCGGGCGGGATGGGTCATATGCCTCTTTTATTGCAATTGTGAAAAATATAAAACGAACCGCCTTGACGCGCGTCGCGATCCGCCTTCTACTTTTTTGCGGCGCAAAAGAGGCGTCCATCGCAATTGCCCGCTCAGGTCCTTCGCATGCTTTTTCCTGAGGCCAACGCTCTCGCGCCAGATGAGGCCCGGTCCATGAGCCAAGAGACGGAAGAGCAATACAGAAGTATTTTCGAGAACGCGGTCGAAGGTATTTACCAGACCACGGTGGACGGGCGTTATCTGCGGGTCAATCCGGCGCTGGCGCGGATCTACGGCTACCGGTCGCCGGCCGACCTGATCGACAACCTGACGGACATCGCCGGCCAGCTCTACGTCGACCCCGGCAAGCGTGAGGCCTTCGCCCGCCTGATGGCCGAGCGCGACGTGGTGCAGAGCTTCGAGGCGCGGGTCTTCCGCAACGACGGCTCGATCATCTGGATCTCGGAGAACGCGCGCTGCGTGCGCGATCCGCAGGGCCGCATCCGCTACTACGAAGGCACCGTCCAGGACATCACCGAGCGCAAGCAGCATGAGGAGAAGATCCGCCTGCTCGCCACCGTCTTCGACAGCGTGGCCGACGGCATCCTGATCGTGGACCCCGACCTGTCGGTACAGGCGGTCAACCCGGCCTACGAGGTGATGACCGACTTCCAGCGGGAGGCGCTTCTCCACCGCCCGCTGGTGATCTTCGCTCCCGGCTCGCACGAGCGCGCCTTCATCGACGACATCTGGCGCACCGCCCGCACGGAAGGGCGCTGGCAGGGCGAGGTGACCAGCTTCCGCCATTCCGGCGACGCCTTCGCGGCCTCGTTGTCGGTCACGGCGGTGCGCGCGCCGGGCGGTGCGCTGGAGCATTACGTGCTGACGCTCGCCGACATCAGCCAGCGCAAGTATCAGGAACACCAGATCCGCTACCAGGCCAGCTTCGACCGGCTGACCGACCTGCCCAACCGCTGGCTGGTCTGCGAGCGGCTGGAGGAGGCCATCGCGCGCGCCCAGCGCATGCGCACCAAGGTCGCCGTGGCCTTCCTCGACCTCAACCGCTTCAAGCAGGTGAACGACACGCTGGGCCACCACGCCGGCGACGACCTGCTGAAGCTGGTGGCCAAGCGCCTGCGCAACTGCACCCGCGTGTCCGACACGGTGGGCCGGCTGGGCGGCGACGAGTTCCTGATCGTGGCGCCCGACGCGATGGACCGCGCCTCCGGCGCCCGGCTGGTCGAGAAGGTGCTCTATTCGATGGGCGAGCCCTTCGCCGTCCACAACCAGGAACTCTTCTGCGGCGCCTCGATCGGCGTCGCCTTCTTCCCCGACGACGGCGAGACGGCGGACCAGCTCCTGCGCAACGCCGACCTCGCCATGTACCACGCCAAGCGCAACCCGGAATGCAAGTTCGTCTTCTACGAGGCGGGCATGCGGGAGCGCACCGGCTTCACGTTGGGGCTGGAAAGCGACCTGCGCCGCGCCGCCGCGACCGGCGAGGAGTTTGCGCTGCATTTCCAGCCCAAGGTCGACATGCCGCAGCGCGGCTTCCACCGGGTGATCGGGGCGGAGGCGCTGATCCGCTGGCACCATCCGGTGCGCGGCCTCGTCAGCCCGGCGGAGTTCATCCCGCTGGCCGAGGAGACCGGCCTGATCTGGGAAATCGGCGCCTGGACCCTGAGGGAGGCCTGCGGCCGGCTGGCCGGCTGGCTAGCCGCCGGGCTGGACATCGCGTCGGTGTCGGTCAACCTGTCGCCGCGCCAGTTCCAGGACGCGCGTCTGGTGAATTTCGTGCGCGACGTGGTGGAGCGCAGCGGCGTCCCGCCGGAGCGGCTGGAGCTGGAGCTGACCGAGGGCGCCATGATCGGCGACATCGAGAAGGCGGTGACCATCCTGCACGGGCTGAAGGGGATCGGCATCCGCCTGTCCATCGACGATTTCGGGACCGGCTATTCCTCCCTGGCCTATTTGAAGCGGTTCCCGATCAACACGCTGAAGATCGACCGCAGCTTCGTCCGCGACATCGTGCAGTCGGCCACCGACCCGGCCATCGTCAACACCATCGTGAATCTGGCCGACAGCTTGGGCTTCGACACCATCGCCGAGGGGGTGGAGACGGAGGAGCAGGCGGACATGCTGCGCCGCCAGCGCTGCACGCGCATCCAGGGCTTCCTGATCAGCCGCCCGCTGGATGTGGACGCCTTCCAGCGCTTCCTGGTTGAGAACGCCCGGTAGAGTGGCTCCCCGGCCGGCCGCTGTCCGATTGGAGCGGGCCGGCGGGAAGCCGCGCCCTGTCAGTTGCCGAGCTTGTTGGTGTCGAGCACGATCATCGCCACGCCGATCTTCTCCTTGCTGGCCGGGTCGAGCACGGGAACGCTGACCTCGGTCAGCATGGCGTTCGTCTCGGCGTCCTTCTCCGGGTCGGTCATGTAGAGGTCGGAGCCGCCGCTGTAGACCTTCTGCCACTTCGGCTCGTCGCCCTGCCAATAGTCGGAGGTGCCGCCGGTCTGGGCCACGTTCAGGCCGCGGTTGTCCATCAGCAGGATTTCCACGATCCGGCCGTTGCTCTTGTCCGTCACCTCCTTCAGGCGCTTGGTCACGGCGTTGGCGGCGATCTTGTCATAGGTCGGGTTGGCGGACTTGGCCTTGGCCGCCGCCTTCCAGTCGTTGTCCATGGCGTCGATCTTGGCCTGGTCGAGGCCCTTGTTCTGCGCGTTCTGGGCCTTGACGGCGTCGACCACCGCCGGATCGGCGAGCCAGGTCTGGGTCTGCGGGCTCACCGTCTTGCGGACGTTGGCTTCCAGGGCGGGGTCGGCGGCGTAGGCCGGCAGGGTGCCGAGCATGGTCAGGACCGCCGCGGTGGACAGCAGCAGGGAAAAGCGTTTGGACATCGGTTCCTCCCAAGGTTGATCCGCCCGCGGGCCGTCTTTGCGGCCTGTGCTCCGTGGGCGCAGAACCATAGGTCCCGCTTCATCCCGACCGTCAGAGGAATGCGCGATTTATTCCGTTTAGCGGAAAATCAGTGAGACTAACCATTGTTGTCCTTGAAGCGCCCTGCGGGGATTTCCTTGGATCGGGCCATCGTGGCGTCACGGCCAAAGAAAAAGCCCTTCCCCCGGCTGGAGGAAGGGCCTTTCCGGTCCGGCGGCGGGTTACCAGGCCGGGACCACGGCACCCTTGAAGCGGTCGAGGATGAACTGCTTCACCTCGTCGCTCTGGTACACCTTCACCAGCGTGGCGACCCACGGCTTGTCTTGGTCGGCCTTGCGGACGGCGATGACGTTGGCGTAGGGGCTCTCGCTGGCCTCGCGGGCGATGGCGTCCTTGTTCGGGTCCAGGCCGGATTCCATGGCGAAGTTGGTGTTGATGACCGCCACGGTCACGTCGTCCAGCGAGCGTGGGAGCTGCGCGGCGTCGAGTTCCAGGATCTGGAGCTTCTTCGGGTTCTCGGCGATGTCGAGCGGCGAGGCCTTCAGGCCGGCGCTCTCCTTCACCTTCAGCAGGCCCTTGGCCTGGAGCAGCAGCAGGGCGCGGCCGCCGTTGGTCGGGTCGTTGGGGATGGAGACCTTGGCGCCGTCGGGCAGCTCGTCCAGGCTCTTCACCTTCTTCGAGTAGACGCCCATCGGGAAGATCACCGTCTTGGCGACGCTGACCAGCTCGTAGCCGCGGTCCTTCACCTGGTTGTCCAGGTAGGGCTGGTGCTGGAAGGAGTTGGCGTTCAGGTCGCCCTGGGCCAGCGCCTGGTTCGGGATGACGTAGTCGGAGAACTCCAGAACCGTCAGGTCGAGGCCTTCCTTGGCGGCCAGCGGCTTGACCTTCTCGAGGATCTGGCCGTGCGGGCCGGGGGTGACGCCGATCTTCAGGGCTTCGGCCGACGCGCTAACGGCGGTCGCCAGGGTCGCGATGCCGGCCACCAGACCAAAGGCCGCGCCGAGCACACGGGTACGGAACATCTCCAACTCCTCAGGACTTCAGGTTGCGTTTGTTGACGCGGCGGGCGATCCAGTCGCCCGTCGATTGAACGATCTGCACCAGCACGATCAGCACGATGACCACGGCCAGCATGACCTCCGGCAGGAAGCGCTGGTAGCCGTAGCGGATGCCGAGGTCGCCCAGGCCGCCGCCGCCAACGGCGCCGACCATGGCCGAATAGCCGATCAGGCTGACCACCGACAGGGTCAGGCCCAGCGCGATGGCGGGCATCGCCTCCGGCAGCAGGACCTTGCGGATGATCTGGAAGGGCGTGGCGCCCATGGACTGCGCCGCCTCGATCAGGCCGCGGTCGACCTCGCGCACGGCGCCCTCGACGATTCGGGCGATGAAGGGCACGGCGGCGACCGTCAGCGGCACGATGGCCGCGGCGGTGCCGATGGAGGTGCCGGCGATCAGGCGGGTGAAGGGGATGATCGCCACCACCAGGATGATGAAGGGGGTGGAGCGCGTCATGTTCACCAGCACGCCGGCGACCCGGTTGAAGGTGAGATTCTGCAACAGCTCCCCCCGGCCGGTGACGGCCAGGAGCACGCCCAGCGGAAGGCCCAGCGCCGTGCCCAGAAGGCCCGACACCGCCACCATGTAGAGCGTGTCGAGAAGCGCCTTAAACAGCAGCGCGTAGATTTCCGGGGACAGCATGACCGAGCACCTCGACACCGAGCTTGTTGACGTTGAGGAGGCTGATGGCCGCCTCGATGGACTGCGGGTTGCCGATGGCCTCCACCACCAGCGTTCCGAAGGGCGCGCCCTGGATCTCGTCGATCTGGCCGTGCCAGATGTTCAGGTCCAGGTTCATCTTGCGGCTGATCGCGCTGATCACCGGGGAGGTCGCGCGCTCGCCCGTGAAGGTGATGCGCAGCACCATGTTCGACCCCGGCACCGGCGTCGCCGACAGGCGGGCGCGCAGACTGTCCGGGATGCCGCGGTTGATCACCGGATCGACGAAGGTTTTCGTCGTCTCGTGCTTGGGGTGCGCGAAGATGTCGAAGACCGGCCCCTGCTCGATGATCCGCCCGTTCTCCATCACCGCCACCTTGTGGCAGATCTCCTTGATGACGGCGATCTCGTGGGTGATCAGGACGATGGTCAGGCCCAGCCGCTTGTTGATGTCAGCCAGCAGGTGGAGGATCTGGGTCGTCGTCTCCGGGTCCAGCGCGGAGGTCGCCTCGTCCGACAGCAGCACCTTGGGCTTGCTGGCCAGCGCGCGGGCGATGCCGACGCGCTGCTTCTGCCCGCCCGACAGCTCCGCCGGGTAGCGGTCGCGCTTGTCGGTGAGGCCGACGAGGTCGAGCAGCGGCTCCACCGTCGCGCGGATCTGCGCCTTCGCCACCCCGGCCAGCTCCAGCGGCAGGGCGACGTTGTCGAACACCGTGCGCGAGGACAGCAGGTTGAAGTGCTGGAAGATCATGCCGATGCTGTGCCGCGCTTCGCGCAGATCGCGCGGCGACAGGGCGGTGACGTCCACCCCGTCGACCAGCACACGGCCCGATGTCGGCTTCTCCAGCAGGTTCACGGTGCGCAGCAGCGTGGATTTGCCGGCGCCCGAACGCCCGATGATTCCGTAGATCTCGCCGCGCCCGATGGTCAGGTCGATGTCGGCGAGCGCCTGGACCGGCTGCCCGGTGCCGCGGGACGGGTAGGTTTTCTGAAGCTGTTCGAAGGTTATCATACGCTCTTGGCCTCCCGACGCGCGCCCAGATCGCGGGCCGCGTCGCGCAGGACGGTCTTCTGGATTTTACCGGTCGATGTCTTCGGCAGGTCGCTGAACACAACGGTGCGCGGCACCTTGTAGTGCGCAATGCGGTCCCGGCACCATTGAATTATCTCGGACTCAGAGGGGCGTTCGCTGCCGGGCTTCACCGTCACGAAGGCGCAGGGGCTCTCGCCCCAACGATCGTCGGGGCGGGCGACCACGGCGGCCTCCAGAACGGCGGGGTGCCGGTACAACGCTTCCTCCACCTCCAGGGACGAGATGTTCTCGCCGCCCGATATGATGATGTCCTTGCTGCGGTCCTTCACCTCGATATAGCCGTCGG
The DNA here is from genome assembly GCF_058780635.1 of Azospirillum sp. UENF 312511. NCBI lineage: Bacteria > Pseudomonadati > Pseudomonadota > Alphaproteobacteria > Rhodospirillales > Azospirillaceae > Azospirillum > Azospirillum sp. UENF 312511. The sequence continues at coordinate 384,750 of NZ_JBSNCG010000002.1, forward strand.
GATGCAGCACGCCCAGGTCCCCGGTGCGGAACCAGCCGTCCTTCAGCGCCTCCTTCGTCGCCGCGGGGTTCTTCAGATAGCCCTTCATCACCGTGTTGCCGCGCAGCGCGATCTCGCCGATGGTCTGCGCGTCGGCGGGCACCGGCCGGCCGGTCTCGCGGTCGAGCACGGTGGCGTCCTCCACCGCGACGTGGTTCACCCCCTGCCGCGCGAACTGCAGGGCCAGCCCGTCGGCGTCGAGATCCTCCCAGCCCTCCTGCGGGGCGCAGACGGTGGCCGGGCCGTAGCATTCGGTCAGCCCGTACATGTGCACCACCTCGAAACCCAGCGCCGTCATGCCGGCAAGCACGGCGGACGGCGGAGCGGCGCCGCCGGTGCCCACGATCACCCGGCGGGGGGCGGGTCGCCGTACCGGTGCCGGGGCGTGGATCAGCATGTTCAGCACGATCGGCGCGCCGCACAGATGGGTGACGCCCAACTCCGCGATGGCGTCGAAGATCGCCGCCGGCTCCACACGCCGCAGGCAGACATGGGTGCCGCCCGCGGCGGTGACCGCCCAGCTGTAGGTCCAGCCGTTGCAGTGGAACATCGGCAGCGTCCACAGGAAGACGCTCTCGAGCCGGACGTTCAGGGTGAAGGCGTTGCCCAGCGCGTTCAGATAGGCGCCGCGGTGGTGGTAGACGACGCCCTTGGGGTTGCCGGTGGTGCCGCTGGTGTAGTTCAGCGCGATGGCTTGCCACTCGTCGTCCGGCCCGCGCCAGGGGGCGGGGTCGGCAGCGGCGAGGAAGTCCTCATACTCCACGGCACCCAGCGACGGCGCGTCGGGCGCCTGCTCGTCGGCGATCTCCACCAGCGTGACGGGGCGCTCCGTCCGGGCGAGCGCCGCCTTGGCGACCGGCGACAGCTCGCGGTCGACGATCAGCAACACCGTTTCACTGTGGTCCAGGATGAAGGCGATGGCCGCGGCATCCAGCCGGGTGTTCAGCGCGTTCAGGACTGCGCCGGCCAGCGGTACCGCGTAGTGCGCCTCCAGCAGCGCCGGGACGTTGGGCGCCAGCACCGACACCGTGTCGCCCCGACCCACCCCGGCCCGCAGCAGCGCCCCGGCGAAGCGCCGTACCCTGTCGTGGAACTGCGCGTAGGTGATGGTGCGGCGGCCGTGGCGGATGGCCGGCTTGTCCGGATAGACCTTCGCCGCGCGTTTCAGGAAGCTGAGCGGGCTGAGCGGGACGTGGTTCGCGGGGTCGGGGGCGAGACCGCGGTCGAAGATCGAGGCGGTGCGGCTGAACGGGCCGGTCATGACGGAGCTTCCTGGAAAGAATCGCTTTCGAGTTCCCCTCTCCCCTCAGGGGAGAGGGTTAGGGTGAGGGGGTTGCGCGTGGCGCCACGTCCGGCAAAAGCACAACCCCCTCACCGGCCCTCCGGGCCACCCTCTCCCCGGAGGGGAGAGGGCTATGACAACCGGCGACGCTCACCAGGTCGGGATGATGGTGCCGTTGAAGCGCGTGTTGATGAAGTCCCGCACCTCGGCGGAGCGATACAGTTCGATGAAGCGCTTGATCGCCGGGTCCTCGGCGCGATCCTTGCGGACGGCCCAGACGAGGTGCCATTTCGACTGGTCGTCCTCCAGAACCAGGGCGGTCTTCGGGGTCAGCCCGGCCAGGACCGCGTAGTTCAGCGTGATGACCGAGGCGTCCACGTCGTCGAGCGAGCGCGGAAGCTGGGCCGCGTCCAACTCCACCAGCTTGATCTTCTTCGGGTTGGACGCGATGTCGGCGATGGAGGTGTTCAAGCCCGCCCCGTCCTTCAGCCCGATCACCCCGGCCTTGGCCAGCAGGAACAGCGCGCGGGCGCCGTTGGTCGGGTCGTTGGGGATGGAGACGCTGGCCCCCTCCTTCAGGTCGGCCAGCGATTGCACCTTCTTCGCGTAGATGCCCATGGGCACGACGATGCTCTTGGCGACCGGCACGATGTCGTAGCCGCGCTGCTTGATCTGGTTGTCCAGGAAGGGCTGGTGCTGGAAGTTGTTGGCGTCGATGTCGCCGGACTGCAGCGCCGCGTTGGGCATGTTCCAGTCGGTGAACTCGATCACCTCCGCCTTCAAGCCTTCCTTGGCGGCGATCTTTGCCGTGTATTCCAGGATCTCGCCATAGGGACCGGCGGACACGCCGAGCTTGAGGGCCGCGGCGCCGGCGCCGGTGGAAACGGTGAGAAGGGCGGCGGTGACAATGGACGTCAGAAAGGCTTTCACGGAACGGGTCCTTTATCGGCGGTGTGGAATATTGGGATCGGGCGCGGGGTCGGTGTGAAATGTGGGCGCGCGATCAGCGCCGCCGCACTCCGGAGCGCCGGGCCGCCAACTGTTTGGCGGCGCGCTCGGCCTGTCCGACGTTGCGGAAGGTCTGGCGGTCGAGGTCCTTGAAGGACCAGTCGGACACGAAGAAGGTGAAGCCGCCCTGGCCGGCGACGACGATGCCGGCGGACCGGCCCTGGACCTCGATGGCGTAGGCGTTGGACGTGCTCATGACGGTGTTCTCCCTCGGCCCGCGGCGCTGTGGCGCGCGGGTTTCATGCGGATCGGATGCTGGACGGGACGGCTTGGCGCGCTGAGGTCAGCGGCGACACGAGGCGTTGCGCATTCGGCAACACAGACCCGTCACGGTGCCGGTCCGATCGGCTGGGGAGGGGGTGGTCATCATGGTCATTCCGGTCACTCCTTCCAGAGTTCCACGACCGGTATCGTGGCGCTTTAGCGTTTGGTGACGCGGCGCAAGCTGGCGATCAAATTGCCGCGGGGCGCCCCCCTTGGGCGTCCGGCTTTTTATCTACAATGTAAGTGGGCATTCGGTCAAGGCGGAAAGTGAATTGATTTTGTGAAAATGAGCATACAGCCATCAATTTTTGTTAATTAGTCGCCGCTGCCATGATGGTTGCCATGATGGTTGCCATGATGGTTGCCATGACGGCCGGGCCTCAGCGCCGGCCGCTCTCGCTCGCCGTCTCCCGCGGTCGGCTCTGCGCGTAGTGCAGCGACAGGGCGCGGATCTGCTCTTCCGTCAGGTTGCGCACCGCGGCGCCCATGATCCTGGACAGCGGCGTGTCGCCGTGGGCGTCCCTCTGCCAGAGGCGGAGCTGGTCGGCGATGTAGCTCGCGTGCTGCCCGTCGAGGCGGGGGTAGCGCGGGTCGCGATCCTCGCCGTGGCAGCCGGAGCAGGCCGGCACGCCGGTGCCCCGGTCGCCGGACTCGGCCAGCCGGGCGCCCAGTTCCAGCAGGGCCGGATCGGCGTCGGCGGGCGGGGGCGGGTAGGGCGCCGTCTGCCCCGCATAATGGTCGGCCAGGGTTCGCAGGATCGAATCGTCCAGCCCGGCGGCCACCGGCTGCATGATGCCGCTGTGCCGCCCGCCCTCGGCGTAGGCCTTCAGTGCGTGGAAGAGATACTCGGCGTTCTGGCCGGACAGGCGGGGGAAGGCGGCGGCGCTGTCCCCGGGGCCGCCCCCGGCGCCGTCATAGCCGTGGCAGCGGGCGCAATTGTCCAGCACCTCGCGGGCGGAGCCGTCCAGCATCGCCAGATCGCTCAGCGCCGAGCGGTCGCCGTCCGGTTGCGTCTCCCCGAAGGCCAGACGGCGGTATTCCTCGGCGCTCATGCCGTCGAGCCGGCGCAGGAAGGCGGCCACCGCCCACGGCTCGTCGTCGCGCGCCTGCGCCGGCCAGGCGGGCATGCCGGCGTATTTGATGCCGTTGTAGGTGATCCAGTAGAGCTGCTTGTCCGTCCAGTCCCCGGCATGGCCCGGCAGGAAGGGCGGGGTGGGCAGCATATGGCGTGAGATCGGATTGCGTCCGACGTCGGGCGCGCCGTGGCATGGGGCGCAGCCGTCCTCGTAATGGCCGGCGCCGCGCCGGATCAGCGCCAGGTCGTCGAGGTTGGGCGGATCGCCGACGAAGGCGGCGTGCGTCTCGATGGAGCTGCGCATCGCCATGCTGAAGAACCAGTGGACCGGCGGCCAGTGCTCCTTGCTGGCGGCGATGCTGTAGAGCCCCGACCAGGCGAACAGGAAGCCCCCCACCGCTTGGGCGCCCAGAACCAGCCCGATGATCGTCAGAACTCTGCGCATGGATGGGACGCTCCGCCGGTTGTGAGTGTTCGTCCCCGAATGAATGCTCCCCCGCCGACCGAAGTTCCGGCGGAACCTGCGGCCTTGCCGTGAGTTTAGCCGTGCAACGACGCCGCCCGCCGCCGCGGGCCAACGCCGCGAGGGGGGTGCATGGACCGCAGGTCTGGCCGCAGCGAGGGACGCAGACGGAAGTGGCAGGGGGCGGCCCTGGCTGGCGGAATGGGGCTCTTGGCGGCTTGCGAGCGGGGTCCGCAATCCGCGCTCCACCCCGCCGGGCGCAACGCCGAGGCGATCCTCGACCTGACGCTGATTCTGGTCGCCGGGGGCGGGGTCATCTTCCTTTTCGTCATGGCGCTGGCGGGGTACGCCGTCATCGCCCGGCCGGAGCGCTTTCCCGGAAGCCGCGCCTGGATCATCGGCGGCGGCCTCGTCTTTCCCATCGTCACGCTGACCGCGCTTCAGGTCTACGAGTTCGCCGTGGCCCGGCAACTGTCGGACACCGGTGGGGTGGAGCCGCTGCGCGTCGAGGTCACCGGCTACATGTGGTGGTGGGAGGTCCGCTACCCCGACGTGAGTTTAGAAGGGGCCGGGGAGGGCGGTGAGGTCCTGCGCAGCGCCAACCGCCTCGTCATCCCGGCCGGGCGCCCGGTGGAGGTGGTGGTGACCGCGGCGGACGTCATCCACAGCTTCTGGGTGCCCAGCCTGGGCGGCAAGATGGACATGATCCCCGGCCACGAGAACCGGCTGATCCTGGTCGGGGAGCGGCCCGGCACCTACCGCGGCCAGTGCGCCGAGTACTGCGGCGCCCAGCACGCGCTGATGGCCTTCGACGTGGTGGTGGAGCCGCCCGAGCGCTTCGAGGAATGGCTGGCCGCCGAGCGCCGCCCCGCCGCCGAACCCGACGGGCCGCAGCAGGCCGCCGGACGCGACGCCTTCCTGCGCGCCGGCTGCGGGTCCTGCCACACGGTGCGCGGCACGCCGGCCAACGGGGCGGCCGGGCCGGACCTGACCCATGTCGGCGGGCGCGGCGCGCTGGCCGCCGGGACGCTGCCCAACACGCCGGAGGCCCTGGCCGGCTGGATCGCCGGGGCGCAGCACATCAAGCCGGAAAACCGCATGCCGTCCTTCCCGATCCTGGGCGGCGACGATCTGCACGCCATCGCCGTCTGGCTGGAGAGCCTGAAATGACCCCGCCGCTCGACGATGCCGCCCTGCCCAACCGCCTGCCGCGCCCGAAGGAGGAACTGGAGGCGCTGAAACGCGCCTGGAAGCCGACCTCTGGCCTCGGCCTGCTGAAGGAGGTGAACAACAACATCATCGGGGTGATGTACATCGCCACGGCGCTGCTGTTCTTCGTCATCTCGGGCACGCTGGCGCTGGTCATGCGGACACAGCTCGCCGTGCCGGAGAACGACGTGCTGGGGCACAGCCTCTACAACCAGTTCTTCACCGTGCACGGCACGGGCATGATGTTCCTGTTCGCCGTGCCCATCGTCGAGGCCATCGGCGTCTTCCTGCTGCCCTCCATGCTGGCGGCGCGCGACCTGCCCTTTCCGCGGCTGTCGGCCTTCGCCTTCTGGGCCTATCTGTTCGGCGGGCTGGCCTTCTTCTGCTCGCTGATCTTCGAGGTGGCGCCGGACGGCGGCTGGTTCATGTACCCGCCGCTGACCAGCATGAAGTTCTCGCCGGGCATCAACGCCGACTTCTGGCTGCTCGGGATCGGCTTCATCGAGATTTCGGCCATCGCCGGGGCCATCGAGATCATCGTCGGCATCCTGCGCACCCGTCCGCCCGGCATGACGCTGGACAAGATCCCGGTCTATTGCTGGTCGATGCTGGTCATGGCCGGGATGATCGTCTTCGCCTTCCCGGCGGTGATCATCGCGACCGCGCTTCTGGAGATCGAGCGCGCCTTCGACTGGCCCTTCTTCATCGCGGAGCGGGGGGGCGACCCGCTGCTCTGGCAGCACCTGTTCTGGTTCTTCGGCCATCCGGAGGTCTACATCATCTTCCTGCCGGCGGCGGGGCTGGTGTCGATGATGGTGCCGGCGCTGGCGCAGCGGCCGCTGGTCGGCCATGACTGGGTGGTGGTGGCGCTGGTCGGCACGGGCTTCTTCAGCTTCGGCCTGTGGGTGCATCACATGTTCGCCACCGGCATCCCGCCGCTGAGCCTCAGCTTCTTCTCCGCCGCCAGCATGGCCGTGTCGGTGCCCGCCGGCATCCAGGTCTTCGCCTGGATCGCCACGCTGGGCAAGGGGCGGCTGCAATGGACGGTGGCGACGTGGTTCCTGCTGGGCTTCCTGTTCATCTTCGTGGCCGGCGGCCTGACCGGCGTGATGGTGGCGGTCATCCCCTTCGACTGGCAGGCCCATGACAGCTACTTCGTGGTGGCCCACCTGCATTACGTGCTGATCGGCGGCATGGTCTTCCCGGTCTTCGCCGGGCTGTATCACTGGTGGCCGACGATGAAGGGCACCATGCTGTCGGAGCGGCTGGGGCGCTGGGCCTTCTGGATGATGTTCATCGGCTTCAACGTCGCCTTCTTCCCCATGCATATCAGCGGCCTGATGGGCATGCCGCGCCGCGTCTACACCTACCCGGGGGATCTGGGCTGGAACGTCCTGAACATGATCTCCACCGTCGGGGCCTTCGTGATGGCCTTCGGCGTCCTGCTGGTGCTGATCGACATGGCGCGCGACGCCTTCGGCCGGGGCCGCCCGGCGCCAGAGAATCCGTGGAAGGCAGGGACGCTGGAGTGGATTCCGAACGACGACTACGCGACGCGCAGCATCCCGCATGTCCGCTCGCTCTACCCGCTGTGGGACAACCCGAACCTGTCGCGCGAGGTGCAGGAGGGCGCCCACTACCTGCCCGGCGCGCCGACCCGCCGGCGCGAGACCATCGTGACCAGCCCGATCGAGGCCCGGCCCCAATATCTCATGCCGATGCCCGGCCCGCACTGGAGCCACTTCCTGGCCGGGCTGTTCACCGCCGCCCATTTCATCTGTCTGGCGGTGCAACTCTACTGGGTGTCGCTGGTGCCGGGGGTGCTGGCCATCGCCTCGGTCTTCTGGTGGGTGTGGGGCCTGGACAAGGGGGCCGACCATCCGCCGCAGGACGTTGGCGGCGGCTGGCGCGTGCCGGTCTATCTTCAGGGATCGGAGAACCATTCCTGGTGGGGGACGGCGGTCCTGCTGCTGGTCGACGGGACGGCCTTCGCCTGCCTGTGCTTCACCTACGTCTTCCTGTGGACGGTCAGCCCAGACGTCTGGCCGGTGGGCACCGACGCCCTGCCGGGGCTGGGGTGGCTGTTTGGCGAGGCGGCGCTCTGGATCGTGGCGGCGGGCGCGATGCTGCTGGCGAGCCGCGCCGTGGCCCACAACCGCTCCTGGACGATGCGGGGCGCCCTGCTTGTTGGTCTCCTGCTGATGCTGGCCGCCGGGGTGGCCGAGCCCTACAACCGCATCGGCAGCGGGCTCGTGGCGTCGGAGAGCGCCTATGGCGCCATCGTCTACATGCTGGCCTCCTGGCAGGTCTTCCACGTCGTGATCCTGGTTCTGATGACCGGCTTCACGCTGGCGCGCTCCTTCGCCGGGCGGCTGCATGCGCGGCGCCGGGTCACCTTCGACAATGTGATGCTGGTGTGGCTCTACACCTGCGGGCAGGGGATCGTGTCCCTCCTGCTGGTGCATCTGTTTCCGCGTCTGGCCGTGTGAGGTGGACCATGGAAAGGACGGCGTTCACCGCGACCTTCACCGGGATGATGTCGGCCTTCCTGATCTGGGCGGCCCATTTCGCGGCGGTCTACGGCATCAACGGGCTGATCTGCGCGCGCGAGTGGGACGGGGTGGAGTGGTACGGCCACCCCGTCGCGGTGGTGCTGATCCTCGGCGCCACGGTGGTCGCGCTGCTGCTGGCCGCGGGCGTGCTGGCGGCGGCGCTGTGGGGCGCCGCGCCGGGCCGGCGGGCCAGCGAGGACCCGCGCCGCTTCATCCGCCTGTTCACCGGGCTCGCCGCCGCGGGCTCGCTGGTCGCCATCCTGTGGAACGGGCTTCCTGCCCTGCAGGTGCCGGCCTGCGGTTAGCCCAACCGCTTCATTCCGGAATCAGGCGCCGGTAGAGGTGCCAAGTGGCGTGGCCGAGCACCGGCATGACGATCACCAGCCCGACGAAGGCGGGCAGCGAGCCGAGAAGCAGGCCACCGGCCACGATCAAACCCCAGAGCGCCATGGGCTCGGGATTCCTCAGCGTGGCGCGGACGGAGGTGCGGATGGCCGTCGCCACGCCAACCCGGCGGTCCATGAGGAGCGGGAAGCTGACCACGCTGATCGCCAGCACCAGAACGGCGAACAGGAAGCCGACACCCATTCCCAGCACGATCATCGCCCAGCCGGCGCGGGTGGTGAACAGCGCTTGGACGAAGGCATTCCAGCCTTCCGGCGCCAGCGGGGCGAGGGTCGCCATGTAGATGAGCTGCGCCGCCACCAGCCACAGCAGGAACACCGCCGTCAGGATCGCTCCCATCGCCAGGATCGCCCCGAAGGCCGGGGAGCGTGCCACGCCGAAGGCGTCCGCCCAGGACACGGGGTCGCCCCGCTCGCGCCGGCGGCTCATCTCGTAGAGGCCGACCGCGGCGAAGGGGCCGATCAGCACGAAGCCGGAGGCCAGCGGGAACAGCAGGTGCAGCGCGTTTCCGTGGAGCAGAAGTTCGGCCAGCAGCAGCCCGACCAGCGGGTAGATCAGGGCGATGAAGAGGACGTCGGTCCGGCAGGCCATGAAATCATGGAGCCCCTTCCGCAGGGCGTCGCGCAGGTCGTCGCCGCGGATGCGCCGCACCGTGGGCTCCAGCGCCGCCCGTTCCCGCGCCGGCGGGGCGATGGCGTGGCCCGCTTCGGCCAAGCCGTGGGACCAGGACTTGAAATGGGCCGCTCCCCATTCCGCAGGGTTTCGGATGGTCATGTCCGTTCCTCCCGAACCGTTCGTTCAGGGGGTGCGAGCCCGCCCGTGCCCGGTCGCGGCCTTCGCTGTCGCGGCCCGGCGGTCACAGGAGATCCCGCGCCCCGCCATGCACGGATGATACGCCGACGAATGGTTGGCGGCATTGTTCATTGGAGGAGGGGAGGGCGCTGGGGCACCGCCGGGTTTTCCGGAACCGGCTCCTGTCCTATTGTCCCGACCGTAGGGAAACGACACCGGGGATGGGGATGGCGGACGAGGAAACCCGCAAGGCCGTGCTGGCCCGCGTTCATGGCAAGGTGCAGGGTGTGTGGTACCGCGGCTGGACCGTGGACACGGCCAATCGGCTGGGGTTGGCCGGCTGGGTGCGCAACCGCGGCGACGGCACGGTGGAGGCGCTGTTCGCCGGCCCGGCGGGCGCCGTCGACCGGATGCTGGAGGCCTGCCGCCGCGGCCCCTCCGCCGCCATCGTCAGCGACATCGCCGTCGAGCCGGCCCGCGATCCCGGTCCGGGCGTGTTCGAGCAACGTCCGACGCAGTGACGGCTGGGGATGGTTAGCGTTCTGTTAGCCATGCGGGGCTAGGCTGTCGGGTGTGGATGGGGGAGCGGATCGCCTTGCCCCCACCCCGGCCCTCCCCCGCTTCGCAGGGGAGGGAGATATTCGCGGAGCGGCGGCAGTCCCCTCCCCTGCGAAGCGGGGGAGGGTTAGGGAGGGGGCAATCGGATCGGCATGAGCGGCAAAAGGCCAAAATCTGCGCTTCTGCACCGCGCCACTCTGAGCCTCCTGCTCCTCAGCGTGCTGGCAACCGGAGCCGCCTGGGCCAAGGGGCCGCTCGACCGGACGGAGCCGGGGCACATGCCGCCGGTGCCGCCCGGCGGCTATAACCTGCCGCTGTCGCCGCCGGTGGTCCAGTTCCCGTTGCCGCCGCAATGGGTCACGATCCGTTCCACCCAGGACTGGCGGCACGCCGGGACCTTCGAGAAGGAACTGAGCAAGTCCTGCGCCTCCCGTCAGTTCCGGGAGCAAATGCCCATGCGCTACCGCGCCATTTTCAAAGGCGAGGTCCTGGGCGTCGCCTTCGGCCACGGCCTGAACCTGCACGACCCGAAGAAGCAGGCAAACCGCAAGCTGATCTATCTGTTCCGCAACGGCGACAGCACCGGCTGCACCATCGTGTCGATCACCAACGAGGATCTGCGCGTCCTCAACGACGCGCAGGCCGGCGGGGCGCCGCCGAAGCGGTAGAGGTCACTCCTCTGCGGCCGCGCCGCCGAAGACCTCCGCGAAGCTGGCGATCAGGGCGGCGTCCACATCCTCCATGGCGACGAGATGGCCGAGCGCCACGATGGAGGTCACGCCATGCTCGCTGATGCCGCAGGGGACGATGCCGGCAAAGTGCGACAGGTCCGGCTCGACGTTCAGGGCGACACCGTGGAAGCTGACCCAGCGGCGCACCCGCACGCCGATGGCGGCGATCTTGTCCTCCTGGCCGGGGGCGCCGCCGTAAGGCCCCTTGTCCACCCAGATGCCGACACGACCCTCCCGCCGTTCGCCACGGATGTTGAAGGCGGCCAGCGTGCGGATCAGCCACTCCTCCAGATCCTGGACGAAGGCGCGGATGTCGGCGCCGCGCGTCTTCAGGTCGAGCATCACATAGGCCACGCGCTGCCCCGGCCCGTGGTAGGTGAACTGCCCGCCGCGCCCGGCCTGATAGACGGGAAAGCGGCCCGGCTCCAGCAGGTCCTCCTCCCGCGCGCTGGTTCCGGCGGTGTAGAGGGGCGGGTGCTCCAGCAGCCAGACCAGCTCCGGCGCGGTGCCGGCGCGGATGGCTTCGACGCGCGCCTCCATCTCGGCCAGCGCGTCGGGGTAGGGGACGGGCGTGTCGCTGATGCGCCACTCCACCGCCCGCGCCGGGGCGGCGGGAACGGCATCGTCACGGGCATCGGCGAACGGCGGAACGGGGGCGGTGAGGTCGGTCATGCCGACGTTATGAACTTTCTTTGGCAAAAACGCGAGACGCCGCTTGATCGGTCATCGGGGATCTGCTATTCCCCCGCTCCACCCGATGACGGGAGTGATCCCGACGTCGGTTCTACCAGCCTTGTGCGGTCGTGGCGGAATTGGTAGACGCGCAGCGTTGAGGTCGCTGTGGCAGAGATGCCGTGGAAGTTCGAGTCTTCTCGACCGCACCATCCCCCCGAAACGGGGGATTTGGCAAACAAACGAAAAGCCCGCCGGTCCATCGGACCACAGCGGGCTTTTTCGTTTTCGGGCCACCCGATCGGGACCGCCCTTTCCAGGCAATTCCCCCTCAGCGGAACTCCACATACTGGTCGAGTGCGACGCGCCGCATGGTCTGCACGATGTAAGGCTGCGCGTTGTGCACCGTCACCACCCCCTTGGCGTCGCGGCAGCGGTTGGCGAGGACGAACAGCATGCCGATCGCCGCGGAGTCGAGGAAGGTCAGATAGCGCAGGTCCAGCCGCACGTCGGGCCGCGCGCCGATGTCCCAGTCCGCCAGCAGGTCGTGGAACTTGCGGCTGTCGTCGTAGGTGAAACGCCCCGACAGCATGATCCCCTCCTGACCGTCGATGTCGGTGTAGGCGTACTCCATCGTCACATCCGCTGGCCGGTGGTGTCGGTTCTTCTCGGGCTGCGCGAGGTGAAAAGCCCCGCGCGCATTATGGGTGCACGAATTGTGAAGCCTACGCAAGCAATTGCGCGCAGGGCTGGAGGTCCCGAGCCGGCCCGCCGGGCTGGACAAAAGGGCGGCACACCTATATTCGGTGGGCGCCCCGGCGGGAACCCGCAAGGGCTCCCCACCAACCCGCAAACGCCGGTGCGCCATGGTCGGCCGATCGCAGGACCATGCCGTCACGCCGCATTGCCATCGTGAAGGGAGGGTGCCGCCATGCACACCGACCGCCAGGAACCGGATCGTATCCAGGACGATGTGCCGCACCCGGCCGAACGCCCCGACCCGCCCCGCGAGGACGGCGAGGAGGAGCGCGCCTATGGTGTGGAGCCCGAGTTCGTCGAGGAGGTCGTCGAACGGCTGCACGCCGGACGGCGCGACGAGCTGCGGGCCGAGCTGGACACGCTTCATCCCGCCGACATCGCCGACCTGATCGAGCAGCTGGGCCACGATGACCGGGAGTCGCTGATCGGCGTCCTGCGCCCCGACTTCGACGGCGAGGTGCTGAGCTACCTCAACCCAGATCTCCGCGAGGAGATCGTCGAGCTGTTCGAGCCGAAGGAACTGGCCGCCGCCGTCGCGGAGCTGGACACCGACGACGCCGTCGACGTCATCGAGGATCTGGACGAGGACACCCGGCGCGAGGTTTTGGAGAATCTGCCGGCCGCCGACCGCGCGCTGGTCCAGGAGAACCTGACCTACGACGAGTACACCGCCGGCCGCCTGATGCAGCGCGATCTGGTGGCGGTGCCGCAGTTCTGGACGGTGGGCAAGACCATTGACTATGTCCGCGCCGCCACCGACGAGCTGCCGGAGGATTTCTACGACATCTTCGTCGTCGATCCGATGCACCGGGTGGTCGGGGCGGTGCCGCTGTCGCGCCTGCTGCGCCAGAAGCGGTCGGTCCGCATCGCCGATCTGGTGACGGGGGAGGTGGACACCATCCCCGCCACCATGGACCAGGAGGAGGTGGCGAACCTGTTCCGCCAATACGCCCTGGTCTCCGCCCCCGTGGTGGACGCTGGCGGGCGGCTGATCGGCGTCATCACCGTCGACGACGTGGTCCACATCATCGACGAGGAGGCCGAGGACGACATCGGCAAGCTGGGCGGCGTCGGCGACACCTCCATCTACCGCTCGGTTCTGGAAACCTCGCGCTCGCGCATTTCCTGGCTGGGGCTGAACCTGTTCACCGCCTTCGCGGCGGCGGGCGTCATCTCGCTGTTCGAGGCGACCATCGAGCAGATCGTGGCGCTGGCGGTGCTGATGCCGATCACCGCCTCGATGGGCGGCAACGCCGGGACCCAGACCCTGACCGTGGCGGTGCGCGCCCTGGCGACGCGCGAGTTGTCGTCCTCCAACGCGCCCCGCGTGGTGGGCAAGGAGGTTCTGGTCGGGCTGCTCAACGGCGCCGTCTTCGCCACGCTGGTGGGGGCCATCGCCGCGACGTGGTTCGAGCCGATGATCGGCCTCGTGATCGGCTGCGCCATGGTCATCAACCTGTTCGTCGCCGGGCTGTGCGGGGTGCTGATTCCCATCGGGCTGGACCGGCTGGGCGTCGATCCGGCGGTGGCGAGTTCGGTCTTCCTGACCACCATGACCGACGTCATCGGATTCCTGTCCTTCCTGGGGCTGGCGTCGCTTTTGTTGTTGTGACCAACGAAAAGGGGCTTGCCAAAGGCGGCTCTCTTCCGGATGATCCGCGCATTGGCTGGGGTGCCGTGCGGGATGCGCTCGCGCGGCTGAGATCACACCCATCGAACCTGTCTGGATAATGCCAGCGAAGGGAGCCGCCGCATGGTATCCGCGCCCTTATTTCATTCCGATTCCGCAAAGCCCACCGTCGCCGTGGTCGGCGCTGGGGTGATCGGCCTGTCCATCGCCTGGAGGCTGGCCGCCGCCGGCTGCCGGGTGGAGGTCTTCGACCGTGGCGCTGCCGGCCGGGGCGCCAGCCACGCCGCGGGCGGCATGCTCGCCGCCTGCGTGGAGACCGAACCCGGCGAAGAGAGCCTTCTGCCGCTGACCCGCGCCTCGCAGAACCTGTGGCCCGCCTTCGCGGCGGAGCTGGAGGCCGCCTCCGGCATGGCGGTGGACCTGCGCGACGAAGGCACCATGGTCATCGCGCTGAACGCCGACGACGCCGCCAAGGTGCGCTTCCTGCACGATTTCCAGACCAAGCTCGGCCTGCCGGTCGAGTGGTTGAGCGGGGCGGAGGTGCGGCGGCGCGAGCCCTACCTCCAGCCGGGCGTGGCCGGCGCGCTCTTCTGCGCCGGCGACCATCAGGTGGACAACCGCAAGGTCGCCGCCGCCCTGCACGCCGCTGCTTTGCGGGCTGGTGCCGTGGTGCACGAGTATGCAGAGATCGGCCGCATCGAGGTCCGTGGTGGTCGCGCCGTTGGCGTCCAGGTTGGTGACCGGCTGGTCGAGGCCGACCATGTGGTCCTGGCCGCCGGGGCGTGGTCGGGCTGGATAGACGGGCTGTCCCCGGCGGTGCGTCCGCCCGTGCGTCCGGTGAAGGGGCAGATGCTCTGCCTGCGCATGGACGCCCGCCTGCCGCTGCTGCGCCATGTGGTGTGGACCCCCGGCACCTACCTGATCCCGCGGCTGGACGGGCGGCTGTTGGTCGGCGCCACGACGGAGGAGCGCGGATTCGACGACCGGCTGACCGCGGGGGGCCAGTTCGCCCTGCTGGAAGGGGCGTGGCGTGCCCTACCGGGTATCGCCGAACTGCCCATCGAAGAGGCGTGGGCCGGTTTCCGCCCCGGCACCCGCGACGACGCCCCGATCCTCGGCCTCTCGGAGGTGGAGGGGCTGGTCTACGCCACCGGGCACCACCGCAACGGCATCCTGCTGACCCCGGTCACCGCGGATTCGATCGCGCGGCTGATCCTGACCGGGGAGGCTGATCCGGTGATCCGCCCCTTCGCGCTCGACCGCTTCGCCCAGCCCAGAGGAGCCGCGGCATGAGCGCGCGCATCCGCGTCAACGGGCGGGAGGAGGATCTCGCCGCCCCCACCGTCGCCGCCCTGCTGGCCGGGCGGGGAATCGCCGCGGGCACCCGCGGGGTCGCGGTCGCCCTCAACGGCGCCGTCCTGCCGTCCCGCCGCTGGGACGAGACGCCGCTGTCCGCGGGCGACGCCCTGGAGATCATCCGCCCCGTGCAGGGCGGCTGAAATTCTCACCCGCCGGAGCGCGGGTCCGACATTCAAGGAAACACCCATGAACGACACGCTCACCATAGCGGGCCGTGAGTTCCGCTCGCGCCTGTTTCTCGGCACCGCTGGCTATCCGAACCAGCAGGTCATGCTTGACGCGCTGGCGGCCAGCGGCAGCGAACTGGTCACTCTGGCCATCCGCCGCATCAGCCTGGACGGCTATTCGGAAAGCCTCGTCGACGTCATCGGGGACCGCGCCGGACTGCTGCCCAACACCGCCGGCTGCCTGACCGCCAAGGAGGCGGTGCTGACTGCGCAGCTCGCCCGCGAGGCGCTGGATGTGGACTGGATCAAGCTGGAGGTCATCGGCGACCGCGAGCTGCTCTACCCCGACGTCGAGGAGCTGCTGCGCGCGACGGAGGAGCTGGTGGCCGATGGCTTCACCGTTCTGCCCTACTGCAACGACGATCCGGTGACCTGCCGCAAGCTCGCCGATCTGGGTGCTGCGGCGGTGATGCCGCTGGGCGCCTTCATCGGCTCGGGGTTGGGCATCCGCAACCCGCACGCCATCGAGACGATCTGCGCGCGCAGCCCGGTGCCGGTGGTCCTGGACGCCGGAATCGGCACGGCGTCGGACGCCGCGCTGGCGATGGAGCTGGGCTGCGCCGCCGTCCTGCTGAACACTGCGGTGTCGAAGGCGCGCGATCCGGTGCGCATGGCGGCGGCGATGCGCGACGCGGTGGCGGCGGGGCGGGCGGCCCGTCTGGCCGGGCGCATGCCGAAACGGGCCTTCGCGGAGGCGTCGAGCCCGCAGCTCGGCTTGATCGGAACGTAAGGCTGGCGCAGGGTAAGGGCCGCCCGAACACAATCAGAGAGACCCGAGACGTGCCCAAGACCTTCGAACCGCGCGATCCGGACTGGGAGGCGCGCTGCCGCGCCGGCTTCGAACGCCAGCCGATCTGCAAGACGCTGGGGATCGAGCTGACGCGGCTGGAGCCTGGCTTCTGCGAGATGCGCCTGCCGTTCCGCGCCGACCTGACGCAGCAGCACGGCTTCTTCCACGCGGGCATGGTCAGCACGCTGGCCGACAACGCCGGGGGCTACGCCGGCTACACGCTGATGCCGGCGGGCAGCGAGGTCCTGGCGGTGGAGTTCAAGGTCAATCTGATGTCGCCGGCCAAGGGCGAGGTGATGATCGCCCGCGCCCGCGTGTTGAAGCCGGGCCGCACCCTGACCGTCACCAGCGTCGAGATCTCGATGCTCGACGGCGGGGTGGAAAAGGACTGCGCCATCATGCAGCAGACCCTGTTCTGCCAAGCTCCCGCCTGACCCGTCCCAACCCCTTCCATCCGATCCAGGAGGTTCGCATGCCGCTGTCGCGTCTTTTCGGTGCCGCGTTGGTCGCGGGCATCGCCACCATTGCGCTTGCCCAGCCGGCCCTTGCCCAGAAGAAGGAGCCGCCGGCCTGCGGCGCCGTGTCCTTCCGCGCCATCGCCCCCGGCGCGCCGGACGGGGAAACCGACGCCGGCCTCTACAAGTCCCGATTCGGCAAGATCGAGGTGAAGGCCGAGGTCAAGGGCGGGCAGGCCACCAACTACTACATGGTGCTGAACGGCAAGCGCATCGACGCGTCGGCCAACCCGCCCAAGGCCGCCGATTCCTGCCTGAAATCCAAGAGCGTCAAGCTGCCCTACCAGAAGCAGGCGGCGGGCGCCTGCACCGGCAACCGCTTCCGCGTGGTCATCGACCGCTCCGGCAAGCAGCCGGTGGCCCTGTTCTTCGGCCTGCACGGCGACGATTGGGCCTATTGCAGCGGCACGACGCTGGAAAAGGGCGCCTGACGAGGGCGCCTGACGAGGGTTGTAGGACGCGACCGGGAGACCGCTCATGACCGGGACCATTGCCCATCTGTCCGCCGCGGGGCTGTTCCTGCTGCTGACGCATTTCGGCATTTCCAGCACGCCGCTGCGCGCGGCCCTGGTCGGACGGCTGGGCGAGAAGCCCTATCTCGGCCTCTATTCGCTGGTCTCGGCGCTGGCCTTCTGGTGGCTGGTGGCGGCCTACAACGCGGCGCCCCATGTGCCGGTGTGGCCGCCCGTCGGCGGGCTGGCCTGGGTGCCGGTCCTGCTGGTGCCGGTGGCGCTGTTCCTGCTCGTCGCCGGCCTCTCCACCCCGAACCCGACCTCGGTCGGGCAGGAGAGGCTGCTGGCCGGCGACCGGGAGCCGGTCCGCGGCATCCTGCGGGTGACGCGCAACCCGTTCCTGTGGGGCGTCGGGCTGTGGGCGGTCGCCCATATGGTGCCGAACGGGGATCTCGCCTCGTTGATCCTGTTCGGCACGCTCGCCCTGCTGGCGCTGGGCGGCAGCGTCCTGATCGACGCGAAGCTGGCGCGGCGGTTGGGGGCCGATTGGGACCGCTACGCTGCGCGGACGTCCAACCTGCCCTTCGCGGCGATCCTGGCCGGGCGCCAAAGCCTCGTCTGGCGAGAGATCGGCTGGTGGCGCCCGGCGGTGGCTCTTCTGGTCTATGGCGGGCTGCTGCACCTGCACCGGATGCTGTTCGGCGTGTCGCCGCTGCCCTGGTGACGCTCCGCCTTTACACTCAGAACGTCATGCCGCGCACCTGATCGCGCAGCGTGTTGCGGGCGGTGTCGGCCTCCTTGCGGGCGGTGGCCAGCTCGCGGGACAGGCCGTCCAGGCGGGTTTCCTGCTCGCCCATCTTGGCGATGGTCCGCTTGAACAGGTCGCTGTCGCGCGGCAGCGTGGCGAGATTCTGGCGCAGCCGCTCCTGCTCCTTGCCGATCTCCGCCTGTTCACGCTCCAACTCGCCGACGCGGCGCTCCTTGTCGGCGACGGCGCCGCGCAGGGTCGCGACCTTGGCCAGGGCCTCGCGGGCCGCGGGCGGCAGCTCCGTGGAGGAGGCGTAGGCCCGCACCTGCTCCGGCGACATCTCCGAGATGCCGAAGCGTTCGATCCGTGGGCGCTCCAGCGCGACCGCAAGGGTCACCGTCTGGCCGGCGGGCACCGCCACGGGCAGACGGTAGGCGTCGGCCGTCAGGTCGGGAGCGGCCCCGCCGGTGGCCCCACCCGAAGGCGGCACCAGCTCCCAGCCGGAACGCCGCGGATGCTCGACGATGACGGTGCGGTCCTCGCCCGCCGCGCCGGCGATTCGATAGGTGGTGGTCTGGCGGTCGGTCACGGTCAGCTGCAGCACCCCGTCGGCCAGGGTGGCGCGGGACAGGGTGCGGCTCGGCTGCTCGGAGCGGTCCACCGTCACCGCCTGATCCACCGCGAAGCTGAGGATTCGGCTCTCGCCCGCCGGAAGAGTGGCCAGCCGTGCGTCGCCCACATAGGCGGTGGCCCCGCCCAGCCGCTCATAGAGCGTCAGCACGCCCGGCGGCAGGCCGGTCTCGCCCGAGTCGCCGTTGCTGAGGCGCAGTGCGGCCAGCGGATGGCGCGGCTGGGTGTTGGGCTGGTAGAGCGACAGCCGCTCCGCTGGGATGGCGCGGGCGGTGATCGGCATCATCATCGTGCCGCCGTTGGCCAGGGTCACCGGCTGCGGATAGCGGAACAGCACCTGCGCCGTCGCCTCCGTGCTCTCGGCGGGGGTGGTCTCCGCCGCGCGTTGGGGCATCGCCCCGGCGAAGGGCGCGCTCATGGCTGGCGCGGGGGCCGGCGAGGGCGGGGCGGCCATGGCGGTGGGGGCGCCGGACTCGGCGGCGGCGCGCGAGCGGACAGCCGAATCCTGCGCCTTCGCCATCACGTCGGCGACCACGGAGCCCTCGTCGGGGGGCGGCAGGACGCGGCCCAGAACCTCCACCGGCACCTCCGGGCGGTTCACGAAATAGGCGGAGTAGAGCGCCTGCCGGAAGGTGACCGGGTTGCCCGACGCCACCGACAGCTCCACCCCCTTCCAATCGTCGCCGCTAAGATTCTCCAGCACGGCCCAGCCCTGCAGGTCGCCGGTGCCGCCCTCGCTCCCCTTCGCCGATTCGGGCAGGGTCAGGCGGTAGGTCGCCTTCCACAGCGGGGCGGCGACCACATAGGCGACGCGCACGGTCCGCTCGGCGCCCGCGTCCGCCTGCGGGGCGGTGGTGCGGATGGTCAGGCGCCGCCGCTCCTTGCCCGCCGCACCGGCGACGGCGGCCAGCGCGGAATCGAGCTGCGCCTGCACCCGCGGGTCGGCGAAGCGCAGGGAATCGGTCTCCTCCAGGACGAGCTGGCGCAGCCCCTCCGCGGTCATCAGGCTGACGCGGTTGCGGGTGACGGTGCCGCCGCCGTTGGGAAGCTGGGTGTATTCCTCCGTCACCGAGAGCAGCCGGCCCGACACCGCGCGGGAGCCGCTGGTCTGCACCTCCGCCCCCTTCATGGCGTTCAGCAGGGCGGTGGGGGAGGCGAGATCCCCCGGCGTGAAGGGCAACTCGCGGAAGGCGGTCTCCAGCGGTTCCTGGCCTGGCAGGTCCACCGTGCCGATGCCGCCGCGGTCGTCGTAGACCACGATGCTCTTCAGCACGTCGTCCACCTGGTCGCGGCGCACCTCCAGGGTAAGCGCCGCGTCGCCGGACACGCGCGCCTCATGCTCGAAATAGCCGACGCCGCCGGTGGACAGCAGCACCCGCTTCAGCGCCAGCGCTCCCGGCGGCTGGTCCGCCGCCAGGGCGGGCGCGGCCAGCAGCGGCACGGCAAGGGTGAAGAGGGCGGCTTTCGTGATCCCGGACATGCGGGTTTCTCCCGTTATGGACGATTGGGCGTTCTTGGCCTGACTGGACCCGATTGACCGGACCCGGCTTCCTGGCCCGGCTTACGCTTGGATTTGGGAAAGATTTGGGCGGGCGAAAAGACGCAAACCGCGCCGACATGCCGCGGAACCGCCGCCGGTCAGGCTTTGTGCGGGTTCGGCGCTCTGTGACATAAAGGCGTCAAGGCGGTTTTGCTGACTGTAAAGAACGCGAACAATAAGGGATGGAAGCGCCATGGATCGTGACGGGAGCAACGGCGAAGGGGACCCCGGCGGCTGGTGGGGCAACGGTGCGCGGACCCTTTTGGCCGGGAGTGCGGGCGCCCCGGACCGGCGCTGGGTGTTCGTGTCCGGCACCTCCGGCTTCGACGCGGAGCGCCGGACGATGGCCGGCGATGTGGAGGAGCAGGCGCGCCAGACCCTGCGCAACATCCGCCGGACGCTGCGGCGATCGGATGCGGATTTGTCGGATGTGGTGCGGATGCGGGTCTATCTGGCCGATGCCGCCGATTTCCCTCGGGTTCAGCCGGTCCTGGCGGAGGAGTTCCGCGACCGGCCGCCCGTCGGCACGACCATGGTCTGCCCGTTGGCCGACCCGCGCGTGAGGATCGAGATCGAGGTCACCGCCCGCTGCTGAGCGTTTCGTGCTGCAGGCTCATGCCTCGCCGATCAGCGTGCGCGCCGATTCGATGTGGCGGCGGGCCTCGCTCAGCAGCGCGCGGTGCTGGGCCAGCGCTTCGCGGATCGGCAGGCGGCTGTTGTAGACGCGCACCTCGTTCAGCAGGCGGTCGGCGCGGTCGAGATGGGCCATCCGTTCCAGGCAGTGGTCGAGCACGAGCATCGTTGTTCCCCTTCGGTGCGGGCTTTTGCCTTTCGCCTCGCGGCTGAGAGGAATAAACCAACCTGTGATGACCGCGTGATTTCAGGAAACTGGCTTTTTCGTTTCGATCGCACGGCAGGATGTTTCAGCCGATTCACCCATCGGTCGTGCAACGAGTGCCTGTTACGGGGTTGTAACCGATTGCGTGCACCCATGGCGGTGAGCTATGAAGAGGACGGGAGGTAACGGCCATGCACATTCTCGCGGTCGATGATGATGAGCCGGTGCGCGAACTTCTGGAGTCCTATCTGGCTTCGGAAGGCTACCGTGTGACCACCGCACCGGACACGGCCGCGGCGAAGAAGGCGTTGGAGAGCGAACCCGTCGATCTGGTGGTCTGCGACCTGCGGCTTCCCGACGGCGACGGGCTGGGGCTGGTCCGCCAGATCCGCACCGAATCGCACATTCCCGTCATCATCCTGTCGTCGAAGGACCAGGATGTGGACCGCATCGTCGGGCTGGAACTGGGCGCCGACGATTATCTGACCAAGCCGTTCAACCCGCGCGAATTATTGGCCCGCATCAAGGCCGTGCTGCGCCGCGTCTCCGGCGAGGGGCGCCCGCCGCGCAGCCCCGACGACCTGCGCGCCGTGGTGCAGTTCGCCAATTGGGAACTGGACCTGACCGCCCAGCGCCTGCGCAGCCAGGACGGGCGCGAGGTCGAGCTGACCAAGGCCGAGTTCGGCCTGCTCGCGGCCTTCGTGAAGCGCCCGCAGCGCGTGCTGACCCGCGACCAGCTTCTGGACCTGACCCGCGCCGACGGGGCGGAGGTGTTCGACCGCTCCATTGACGTGCTGATCCTGCGGCTGCGCCGCAAGATCGAGTCGAATCCGAAGGAGCCGCGGATCATCAAGACCGAGCGCGGCGCCGGCTACGTCTTCGACGCCAAGGTGAAGACGGTCTGAAGCCCGTCCGGCCGTCGGCGGCTGGACGGAACCTTCGGCGCGCGCTAGCCTTTCCGGAAAAGCAGAACCGGGAGGATGCGCGGATGGCCGACCCCATCGATTTCTACTTCGACTTCGCCTCGCCCTACGGCTATTTCGCCAGCCGCCGCATTGAGGAGCTGGCTGCGGCGCATGGCCGCACCGTCACGTGGCGCCCCATCCTGCTCGGCGCCATCTTCAAGGTGACGGGGATGAAGCCGAACCTTCAGCAGCCGTTGCGCGGCGAGTATCTGGTCCATGACGTGGGCCGGATCGCCCGGCTGACCAACGCGCCCTTCACCTACCCCGATTCGGCCCCCGCCAACAGCGTCGCGGCGTCGCGCGCCTTCTACTGGCTGACCGACGAGCATCCCGAGCAGGCGAAGCTGCTGGCCCGCACCCTCTACCATGCCCATTGGGGGGAGGGGCGCGACATCGGCCCCGCCGAGACGGTGGTGGAGATCGCCGGCACGCTCGGCCACGACCGGGCGGCGGTGGCCGCGGCCCTGCAGGACCAGACCGTCAAGGACCGCCTGCGCGCCGAGAACGACGCGGCGGTGGACCGCGGCGTCTTCGGGTCCCCCTTCGTCATCGTCGATGACGAGCCCTTCTGGGGCTGGGACCGTCTGGACATGGTGGAGCGCTGGCTGTCCACCGGCGGCTGGTAAGGCCCGCCGCACAGCAAGGCCCGTTGGGGGAGGGTGGTTGAAAGTCCTGCCATCGGGACCGGCCATGGCGCTATAAGGTGGGCATCACCGACAACCGGTTCGCGCATGGACCAGATCCTCCCCGACCGCCGCTCCAGCAAGGCCGCCGGCTCCGCCCATACGTCCCGGCCGCGCGTCCGCCGGTCTTGGCTGACCGGCGCGGTGCTGACCGCACTGATGCAGGGGATGATCGCCCTGTCCATCCGCTCGGTGTCGGGCGATCTGGCCTTCGCCCTGCTGGGGTCGGTCGGCCTCGTCGTCGGGGCCTTCCACTATCTGTTTCCGGGCAGCCAGTTCTTCAGCCTGGCCTTGGCGAACTTCATCGGCGTCTACGCCTGCGTCTTCGTCTTCTTCCTGGAAAGCAACTTCCACAGCATCCCGTCGCACATCCAGGCCGCCGCCTTCGCGATCCCGCTGATCGCCTTCCTGGGGGGCGCGTGGTGGCGGGCCGACACGATCCGCAGCATCGTGATGTCGCGGCGCCTGCGCGACGGCGGGCATTTCGACCGCATCTTCCTGTGGATGGCCCCGGTCTGGGGCATCGGCGCGTTGACCTTCCTGCTGCCGGGGCGGGAGGTGTCGCCGGAGATGCTGACGGCGATCTTCCTGCTGTCGATGTCGGCCATCGGAGTCGTCGTCGCGCTCGTCGCCCGCGACATCGCCGTCTTCCTGCTCGACGCCGGGCTGCTGTTCGAGGGCTTCTTCCAGCAGGCCTCCCGGCTGGTGCTGCCGGCCTTCGCCTTCCTGACCTTCTATTCCCTGTGCATCATCATGTTCGGCGCCTTCTACACCATCCTCGACCGCTTCATGGTGGAGCCGAACTTCATCATCGACGGCGTGCGCCGCGACCTGACCTTTCCGGAGGGGCTGTACTTCTCGCTGGTCACCTTCGCCACGGTCGGCTACGGCGACATCCACCCGGTGACGGGGGCGGTGCGGCTGGTCTGCGGGATCGAGATCGTGATGGGCGTCCTGCTTCTGCTGTTCGGCTTCAGCGCCATCATCGGCCACGCCGCCCCGCGGGACCGCCGCGACCGCGACGGTCCCCTGTGAACCGCGTCAGGGCGCGAGGAACACCGTTTCGGCCTGATGAACCACCCCGTCCGACAGGCGGGTCAGGGTGAGGGTCAGCGGCATGGAGCCGGCCACCGCGGCGCCAGCGGGGGCGCGGACATGGACGCGGTGGGTCTGCACCGTGTCGGGCTCGGCGCCCAGCACCGGCGCCGCCCCGTCGGCATTCCCGCCGGCCGCCGTCACCGTGGCGCCGCGGGGGCCGGAAACCGTCAGGCGGTAGCCCTGCGGGGCGCGGGTCATGTTGGAGATCTTGACCGTGTAGCTGTTCTGGATCGCGCCGTCGGACAGGGTGACGTAGAGCGGCGCCCGGTCGCGCAGGACGGAGACGTCCACCGTCGGCTCCAGCAGCACGCCCAGCGTCATCATCCCGCCGACCACCAGCATCACCAGCGAGTAGATGATGGTGCGCGGGCGGACCAGCCGGTAGGGCTCCGGCTTGCGGGCCACGGCCTTGGCCTCCTGGGCGGACTGGGTGTCGTAGCGGATCAGCCCGCCGGGGCGCCCGATGCGGCCCATCACGTCGTCGCAGGCGTCGATGCACAGGCCGCAGCTGATGCAGTCCATCTGCAGGCCGTCGCGGATGTCGATACCGGTCGGGCAGACCTGGACACAGGCCTTGCAGTCAATGCAGTCGCCCAGCCCCTCGGCGGAGCGCCCCGCCCAGCTCTGCTCCTTGCGCAGCGGCGCCCGGCCGTCGCCGCGCCAGTCCTGATAGGTGACGGTGAGGCTCTCGTCGTCCAGCAGCGCGGCCTGGATGCGCGGCCAGGGGCAGACATAGACGCACATCTGCTCCCGCATGAAACCGGCCATGGCGTAGGTGCAGGCGGTCATGAACAGGATCCAGCCGGTCGCCACCGGCCCCGGCTGGAAGCGCAGCAGGTCCGTGACGTAGCCCGGAGCGTCCACGAAGTAGAAGAGGGCCGAGGCCCCGGTCGCCAGGGCGATCAGCAGCCAGACCGCGTGCTTGGCCGTCTTCTTGGCCAGCCAGCCGGCGTCGCGCGGGCCCTTGTCCAGGCGGATGCGGGCGCCGCGGTCGCCCTCGATCCACTCCTCCACCTTCACGTAGAGGTCGGTCCACACCGTCTGCGGGCAGGTGTAGCCGCACCAGACGCGGCCGGCCAGCGCGGTCGCCAGGAACAGGCCGACCGCCGCCAGGATCATCGCGCCCGTCAGGTAGTAGATGTGCTGCGGCCAGAGTTCGAGGGCGAACAGGTAGAAGCGCTGGCTGTCCAGATCGAAGAGGATCGCCTGGTTCGGCAGGCCGGCGCCGCGATCCCAGCGCAGCCAGGGCAGCAGCATGAACAGCGCCAGCAGGCCCACCATCAGCGCCGACTTGATGCGGCGGAACCGGCCGCGTGCCGCCTTCGGGTAGATCTTCTGGTGCGAAGCGTAGAACGGAGCCGGGGTCGAGGAAGCCGGGCTGGACGGGGCCGGAGCGGAGGGCGGCGGGGGAAGGCTGGACGAGCGGGCGAGATTCTGCATGGCGTGCCTCTGCGCAAACATCCGCACCACCCGAGCGGTGGCCTGCGGCATGGCGCCGACTGTATGCCTTCAATCGCCGACTCCGCAAGCGCGATTGAATGCATTCAATAAAGGCTGTGTATGGAAAATCCTGATTCTTCGGGGGTCGATCCCAGCAATGCGACACTCTGAAGCAGGCTTTGATGGGCCTCAGATGATGACGCCCGCGGTGGCGGGGGGCAGGACCAGGGCGTCGGCCAGGATCTCCAGCGCGCGGCGGGTCTCGTCGCGGTCCAGCGGGGCGCCCAGGCAGAAGCGCAGGGCCGCGGGCACGTCCGGGGTGGTGGCGAAGGCCTCCGCGGCCACCGCCGAGATGCCCCGGCTGCGCAGGTGGGCGGTGAACTCCCCGCCGGTCCAGCCGTCCGGCAGGGTGAGCCAGAGATGGAAGGCCTCCCGCTTGGTGACGATCCGCTCCGCCGGCAGCAGCGATTCGGCGAGCGCCCGGCGGGCCATGGCCTCCGCCCGGATGGCGTCGCGCACGGCCTCGGCGGTGCCGTCGGCGATCCACAGCCGGGCGATGGTGGCGGACAGCGGGGCGGCGATCAGCGTGGTCGCCCGCTGCGCCACCGCCACCCGGCGGGCCTGCCGGGCGTCGGGCGCTGCCACATAGGCGATGCGCAGCGCCGGGGACACGCATTTGGCAAGCCCGGCGACGTGGTAGGTCAGCTCCGGCGCGAAGGCGGCCAACGGCGGCGGCGCCGTTTCCGGCAGCGGGCCGTAGATGTCGTCCTCGATGATCGGCACGTTGTGGTCGCGCATCGCCGCGGCGACCGCCTGCCGCCGCTCCTCCGGCATGGTCGCGGTGGTCGGGTTGTGGAAGGTCGGGATGCAGTAGAGCGCCTTGGGCCGGTGCTCGGCGAGCGTGGCGCGCAGCGCGTCGGGGTCGATGCCGTCCGCGTCCATCGGAACGCCGACCACCCGCAGCCCGAGTTGGGCCGCGGCGGCGCGGAAGCCG
Source organism: Azospirillum sp. UENF 312511 (assembly GCF_058780635.1). Classification (NCBI taxonomy): domain Bacteria; kingdom Pseudomonadati; phylum Pseudomonadota; class Alphaproteobacteria; order Rhodospirillales; family Azospirillaceae; genus Azospirillum; species Azospirillum sp. UENF 312511. The sequence continues at coordinate 410,468 of NZ_JBSNCG010000002.1, forward strand.
GGATAGGTCAGCGCCTCCGCGCAGACCGTGTCGCCGGGACGGGCCAGGGCGGACAGCAGGGCGAGCAGGGCGGCCTGCGTGCCGGGCGCCACCAGCACCCGCTCCGCCGTCAGGCCGGGCAGGCGATGGCGCAGCCAATGGACCGCCGCCTCGCGGTCGTCCGGGCTGTCGGCCCCGTCCGGGTAGCGCAGCAGGTCCGGCAGTCCCAGAGCCGCGGTGGCCGCGGCGATTCCGCGGTTCATGCGGGCGGTCAGGGTTGTGGAATTCTCCGGCTGCGGCGGCTGGTTCATCGCCATGCTGACGGCCAGCGGCACCGTCGCAACGGTGGTGTGCGGCTCCGCGGCGAAGGGCGGGAGGACATGGCCCGACTTGCGCACGAAGGTTCCCTGCCCGACCCGCGCGTCGACCAGCCCGCGGTGGCGCGCCTCCCCATAGGCGCGGCTGACGGTGGTGAAGTCGATGCCCAGCCGGTCGGCCAGGATCCGCTGCGGCGGCAGCCGGTCGCCGGGCCTCAGCCGCCCCGACCCGATGTCCGCCGCGATGGCGTCCGCGATGGCGATGTAGACGGGCCGGCTGCGGTCCTCCAGCGAGGGTGCCCAGTCGATGGGTTGGGAAGCTGTTTGGGGGGCGGGAAGCGGCGGCATGGCGATCCTTGTAGGGAGGCGGGGCGCTCCCTTCCAGACATAAGACCCGTGATTGTATGGATTGTCAATGTGCGCGTCGGGGAAGCGCGACCGGCCGGGTCCGCCGCCGCATCGACAGCAGGGCCGGCGGGCTGTCCGGGCTGGTGTCGCGCGGGATCGGATGCATAGGAACCTCCTTTCCTCCCACCGGGGACAACAGGCTCCACAGCCGAAGCGTGCGCAGAAAAAAGGCCACCGGGGTGGACCCCGATGGCCTTCGAGTTCTAGGGAGGAAACGTCCAGGACGTCGCACCGGCCGCCGCACCGGCGGCCCACAACGCTTGAACACAAGAAGAAGCATACTAATATATTAATATGAAAGCAAGCGGGAAATCGGGGGTGGCAACCCATTTTCGATGCCGTTCCACGGTTTTGCCGCTTCCGCTTCCGTCCCGCCGGAGCGACGGGACGGAAGCGGCAATCGTAGAGGTCAGCCGCTGTTGCGCAGGCCGGCGGCGACGCCGTTGATCGACATCAGGATGCCGCGCCGCACCCGCTCGTCGCTGCTGCCGGCGCGGTGGCGCCGCAGAAGCTCGACCTGGACATGGTTCAGCGGGTCCATGTAGGGGAAGCGGTTGCGGATCGACCGCGCCAGCAGCGGGTTCTCGCCCAGCAGCTCGTCATGGCCGGCGATGGCCAGCAGATGGCGGCGGGTGCGCTGCCACTCCTCGCGGATGCGGCCGAAGATGCGCTCGCGCAGCTCGACGTCCTCCACCAGCTCCGCGTAGCGCGAGGCTATGGCGAGGTCGCTCTTGGCCAGCACCATGTCCATGTTGGACAGCAGCGACTTGAAGAAGGGCCAAGCGCGGTTCATGCGCTGGAGCAGGGCGAGCCCGTCCGGCTCCTCCTTCAGCCAAGCCTCCACGGCGCTGCCGAAGCCGTACCAGCCCGGCAGCATCAGGCGGCACTGCGCCCAGGAGAAGACCCAGGGAATGGCGCGCAGGTCCTCGATGCGGTCCGACTTGGTGCGCGAGGCCGGGCGGCTGCCGATGTTCAGCGTGGCGATTTCCGAGATCGGCGTGGCCGTGCGGAAATACTGGGTGAAGCCCGGCGTCTCATAGACCAGCCCGCGGTAGGCGCCGAAGGCCAGCTCCGACAGCCGCTCCATGGCCGCGTAGAAGGCTTCCGCCGGCTCGACGCGGTTCTCCAGGTCGAGCAGGGTGGCCTCCAGCGTCGCCGCGGTCAGGACCTCCAGGTTGCGCTGCCCGACCTCGGGGCGCCCGTACTTCGACGCGATGACCTCGCCCTGCTCGGTGATGCGGATCTGGCCGGACACCGCGCCGGTCGGCTGGGCCAGGATCGCCTGATAGCTGGGGCCGCCGCCGCGGCCGACCGAGCCGCCGCGGCCGTGGAACAGCCGCATGCGCACGCCGTGCCGGTCGAACAGCTTCGCCAGCTCGATCTCCGCCTTGTACAGCTCCCAGCCGGAGGTCAGGAAACCGCCGTCCTTGTTGCTGTCCGAATAGCCGAGCATGACCTCCTGCTCGTCCCCGCGCGAGGTGACCAGGGCGCGGTAGGCGGGCAGGGTGAACAGCCGCTCCATGGTCGCCGGGGCCTGCCGGAGATCCTCGATGGTCTCGAACAGCGGGACGATGTTGAGGCCGAGCGCCGGGGCGCCCTCCGCCCCCGGACGCAGCAGGCCGGATTCCTTGAGCAGCAGCGCCACCTCCAGCAAGTCGGACGCGCCGTCCGTCTTGGAGATGATGCTGTTCGGCAGGGCGGCGGGTCCGTAGGTCTCGCGGAGCTGGCGGGCGGCGAAGAAGATCGCCAGCTCGCCCGCCGTCTCCTCCGAATAGGCGTGGTAGGGCGAATGGAGCGGGCGCGGGCTCTGGATTTCCTCGGCCAGCAGGGCGATGCGCTCGTCCTCCGACAGGGCGGCGTAGTCGGCGCAGCGCCCGGCCACGGCCAGCAGCTCCGCCACCGTGCGCTGGTGCACGTCGGAGTTCTGGCGCAGGTCGATGGGCGCCAGATGGAAGCCGAAGGTCTTCACCGCGATGATCAGGCGGCGCAGCCGCCCGGCGGCCAGACGCCCCGCCCCGTGGGCCTTCAGCGAGGCGGCCAGCACCTCCAGGTCGGCCAGCAGTTCGGCGCTGGTCGGGTAGGGATCGCCTTTGCCGACCGCGTTGCGCAGCGCCTCATGCTGGTCGAGCGTGCGCGAGGTCGCCGCCAGACGGGCGTAGATGCCGGTCAGGGCGCGGCGGAACGGCTCGTCGGCGCGGTGCGGCGAGTGGTCGGGCGAGCGCTTGGCCAGCTCCTCCAGTTCCGGCGAGGTGCCGAGCAGCAGCTCGGACAGCGGCAGCTCGCCGCCCAACTCGTGGATTTCGGTCAGATAGTGGTCGAGCGCGGCGGTCGATTGCAGGCGCATCGCCTCGCGCAGGATCGGTGCCGTGACGAAGGGGTTGCCGTCGCGGTCGCCGCCGATCCAGGAACCGATGCGGAAATAGGGCGGCAGCGACCACTGCCGGTCGGGGAAGCGCTTGGCCAGCAGATCCTCGAAGCGGCAGAACAGCTTCGGCAACTCGGAGAAGAAGGTGTCGGTGTAGTAGGAAATACCGTTCTTCACCTCGTCGATCACGGCGAGGCGCTGCGGGCGCAGCATGCGGGTGCGCCACAGGGTCAGGATGGCCTCCTGGAGCGCGTCCATGTTGGCCTCCGCCTCCTCCGGCGTCAGGCGCGAACGGTCGCGGGTGTCGAGCAGGGACGCCACCTTGTGCTCCAGCGCCAGGATGCTCTTGCGCTGGACCTCGGTCGGGTGGGCGGTCAGCACCGGGCTGACCTGTGCGATGTCCAGCACGCCGGCCAGCCGGTCCGGGGCGACGCCGGCGGCCTCCAGCCGCTCCAGCGCGTATGGCAGGGTGCCTTCGCGCGCCGGCGAGCCGGCGATGGCGTGGTCGCGGGTGCGCCGGATGTGGTGCTGGTCCTCGGCGATGTTGGCGAGGTGCAGGAAGTAGGAGAAGGCGCGCACCACCGACATCATCGTGTCGCGCGGCAGGCCGTTCAAAATCTCGGCCATCTCGCGGCGGGCGGAGTTGTCGTCGTCGCGGTTGAAGCGCACCGACGCCTGGCGCACGCTCTCGATGACGCCGTAGACGCCGTCGCCCTCCTGCTCGCGCACCGTGTCGCCAAGCAGGCGGCCGAGCAGGCGGATGTCCTCGCGCAGCGGGAAATCCTTGTCGTCGGTGCCGGTATCGGTGCCGGTTTCGGTGTCGCTGACCGGAGCGGTGGAATGGAGGGCGGCGTCGGTGGTCATCGTGGGTCGCTCCGGCTGTGCGAAGGTGGAACCGTCGAAAGGATCGGCGTGCAACTGTAAAGCAGTTTGCTGCACCCGCTAAAGCCCTTTTTCCCTTGTGGGAGAACGGCTTCGGCACGGTTGCGGACGCCGCCACCCGGGGGTGCCGGTTGCGCTGCGGTGTCCGCACAGATCTATCACTTGGCCGAAGGGCTCGCCACGGCGGCGCGTGATCCTTCCGCCATGCGGTGACGGCTGCTGTTCAGCACCAAAGTTATACTAGTATATCAAATCCGCTGGCAAGACTCGCAGCCTGTTTAGGGGGCGCCGAACCGTCCCGGCGCCAGCCCGACGACGCCGGGCGTGCAGGCGAACAGCCCGCCGGCCAGCGGTTCTCCGTCCGGCGCGCCCTGAGTGGCGGTGGTGATGAACAGCTGGTCCAGCCCCGGCCCACCGAAGGCGCAGGAGGTGACGTTGGACACCGGCAGCCGCACCACCCGATCCAAAGTCCCGTCCGGCCGGAAGCGGCTGACCCGCCCGCCGCTCCAGTGGGCGACCCAGAGGTGGCCCTCGGCGTCGCAGGTCATGCCGTCGGGATAGCCGTCCTCTTCGCCGAAGCGGAGGTGGACGCGCTTGCCGGACAGGGTGCCGTCCGCGGCCAGGGTGAAGGCGAAGATGGTCCGGGACGGGCTGTCGGTGTGGTAGAGCGTCCGCCCGTCCGGGGACAAAGCGGGGCCGTTGCTGACTGTGTAGCCCTCGTCCACCCGCGCCGGGGATCCGTCCGGCTCGACGCGGTACAGCGCGCCCAAGGCATCCTGCTCCGCGTCGTCCATGCTGCCCACCCACAGCCGGCCCGCGGTGTCGGCCATGGCGTCGTTCAGCCGGTTGCCGGGTGTGTCCTCCTCCAGCCGCAGCAGTTCGGGCCCCATCGAGAGCCGGTCGCCATCGAGCGTCAGGCAGACCAGCCGGCGCGAGCGCAGCCCGGCGACGAAGCCGGCGCCGTCCGCCCGCTCGACCAGCCAGCAGGCGGCTTCCTCCAGCGGCCAGTCGCGGCCCCGGCCGTCGGCGGGGCTGTAGCGCAGCAGGCGCGACCCGCGGATGTCCACGGCGAACAGGGCGTTGCGCGACGGCGACCAGACCGGCCCCTCGCCGAGCCTTGCGCCCGCCTCCCAGACACAGTGGGCGTCCATGGTCCCGATCTCCTTACTATTGCTGTCCTGCGGGATGCCGCGGGTCTTTTCGTCACAGGCCCGGGGTGACTTTCGCGGCAAGTCTTTTGCAGCGTTCCGGCGCGGGAAGTGGCAAAAAGAGCGCGTGGCGTTCGCCGGTCCCATGCCCATATGGGGCTTGACCGAACGATCGAACCGAAGTTCGAACCAACGTTTCAAGGCAGTATTTTTCCGAGGGAGGAATTCACCCATGTCTGCCCCGACCCGACTGAAGCCCGGCGTCGTGACCGGAGAGGACTACCGCGCGCTGATCGCCGCCTGCCAGGACGGCGGTTATGCTCTGCCGGCGGTCAACGTGGTCGGCACCAACGGCATCAACGCCGTCCTCGAGGCGGCGGCGAAGAACCGCTCCGACGTGATCGTGCAGCTGTCCAACGGCGGCGCCCGCTTCTACGCCGGCGAGGGCATGAAGGACGCGCTCCAGGCGCGCATCCTCGGCGCCGTGTCGGCGGCCCAGCACGTCCATCTGCTGGCCGAGCAGTACGGCGTCTGCGTCGTCCTGCACACCGACCACGCCAACAAGGGCCTGATTCCCTGGGTCGAGGGCATGATCGGCCACGGCGAGGAGCATTTCCGCCGCACCGGCCGTCCGCTGTTCAGCTCGCACATGCTCGACCTGTCGGAGGAGTCGCTGGACTTCAACCTGTCGGAATGCGCCCGCGTCCTCAAGCGCCTCGCCCCGCTGGGCATGAGCCTGGAGATCGAGCTGGGCGTGACCGGCGGCGAGGAGGACGGCATCGGGTCGGAGGACCTGGACGCCGCCAACAACGCCCACCTCTACACCCAGCCGGAAGACGTGCTGCGTGCCTATGAGGAGTTGTCGCCCATCGGCCACTTCTCGGTCGCGGCCTCCTTCGGCAACGTCCACGGCGTCTATGCGCCGGGCAACGTGAAGCTGCGTCCGGAGATCCTCGGCGCCTCGCAGGCCCTGGTGGCGGAGCGTCACGGCGGCGGCGCCAAGCCGCTGGCCCTGGTGTTCCACGGCGGTTCGGGCTCGGAGAAGGAGAAGATCGCCCAGGCGGTCGGCTTCGGCGTGTTCAAGATGAACATCGACACCGACACCCAGTTCGCCTTCGCCGAGTCCATCGGCGGCTTCGTGCTGGAGAACGAGGCGGCCTTCCGCCATCAGATCGACCCGCAGTCGGGCAAGCCGCTGAAGAAGCTGTACGACCCGCGCAAGTGGCTGCGCCTGGGCGAGCAGGGCATGGTCCGCCGCCTGGACGAGGCCTTCGCCGATCTGGGCGCCGCCGGCAAGTCGCTGGCCGGCTGATCCGTCGGGATGTAGGGGCGGAGGGTTGGCATGGCCGCTCTCCCCCCTACACCGACGGGACCATCCCGATCACCGGCTCCGGTGGCGTCGCGACTGCCGCCGGAGCCGGGGTTGGAGTCAGGACCGGCGCCGGAGGCGCCGTGAAATCCACGGACAGTTGCTCGATCGTCATCGAACCGCCGCCCGCCGCCACCTCCGCGCCGAACTGGAAGCCCAGAATCCAGTCCGTCTCGCTGACGATCCCGCGGGTCTGAAGCTCGTCGAGCAGCCCGTCCAGGTCCAGCGTCCCGGCCAGCCGGTCGTCACCGTATTGCAGGACTGTATTCCCAGTCGATCGGGTTGCCGTCCACCCCGCCGCTGAACACCGGCTTGTTCCACAGGGTGGCGTCGCCCTGCGCGTCGGTCAGCTTGGCGATCGGCTCCCCGGCGGGCGTGAAAAAGCCGCTGTGCAGCCAGACCATCACCTCGTCGGTCACACCCTCGATCCCCTTCTTCGGGTCGTCGCCGATCCATAGGCTGACGGCGACGTTGTAGAGGTTCGTCGCACCGGTCAGGCCGACCTTGTAGGTCACGTCGAAATTCGGCAGGTCGGCGATCCGCGCCGGCAGGTCCATGCTGGTGGACGGCGCGCCGTTCCATGGATTGACGCCGTGCGTCAGCTCCGGATAGGCCCGCACCGGGTAATTCTCGTAGGTCAGGGTACGGCGGCTGTCGTAGGGCCAGCTCCAGCTGATCACCGTGCCGTTGGGAAAAGTCGCCTCGTCGATGGCGATGGACTGGGTGAAGTCCTTGCCGTTGCGGTAACCGCCGGGATTCCAGACGTTGCTGCTGGCCGCCCAGCCGCCGACCTCCAGCCGGTCGGCGCTTCCCTTCAGCGTGGTGGTCATGATGAGGTCCCGCTCCGTCCTGTTCCGTCCGGCGTCGCGGCTTCAACAGAGGCGTGGGGGGATGATTGCGGCGGCGCTCAGCGCTCCATGGACAGCCGGCGGTCGATGTCGCGGGCGAGCCGATCCATCGGGCTCGACGGCTCGATCGTGTCGCGCCACTTGTTGTGCCAGTGAAAGCAGAAGGCACCGGGGAAGAAGCTGTCGAGGGTGTGATCGACCGGCGACGCCTTCATGAAGTCGTTGAAGTGAAGCACCGGATTGTCGATCCATCCGGCGTCGAACCAGGGGCACGGCAGCACGAGAATGTCCATCGGCGTGTCGTAGACCAGGCCGGCCTGCTGGAAACCCCAGCCGCGGCCGCGGTTCCGGATGAACGCGATGTTGCCCCTCATCTCCTCCGACCGCGGCGTGGGGGAGATGTAGATGGCGCCGTTGGGATAGTTCTGCCGCTCCCACCGGTAAGCCAGGATCTTGCCGGGAAACTGGTTCAGGAGGGGTGTGACGCTTCTCAGGAACAGGCAGTCGAGGTCGAACCAGACGCCGCCGTATTTGTAGAGCAGGATGTAGCGGACGATGTCGGAATAGAAGGACGCGTCGAGCGACCGCCCGAAATCGTTCCCCTCAAGAAAGGTGCCGCGGCACTCGTCACGCTCGGAAAAGGCGCGTATTTCGGCGTATTTTCCGATTTCGCTCAAACAGTCGTTGTCGACGCCGTTCTGGGTCCAGACGATGATCCTGTTTCCGTTGCCGCGCGCGTTGAACAGATGGCAGCTTTTCACCGAAATGAGGTGCTTCTCGTTCAGCGCGCCGTCCCAATAGGCGTGGAAGGTGAGCGGCTCGGGCGGGGGCGTTTCGTCCTTGATGAGCTTGGCGACCTCCAGCGCCAGAAGCTCATGGGAGAAATCCTCCGGCGAGAACGTCAGCACTTCCATCGATGGACCCTTCACGACGCCGTTCTTGGGGGGATCTCCCGCCGAAGCCGTTATGCAACAGGTCCGGCGCGGCGGGCAACCTCACCCCTGATGGAAAGCGGGCGCCCTCACTTGCCCTTGCGGGTCAGCAGGAAGGCGAAGACGCCGATGGTCACGACGAACACGCTGACGGCGCCGACCAGGGCGATGTAGGTGGTGGTGTCGAAGTTCATGGCGAAACCTCCATCGGTTGAAGAGACAGGCAGGATCAGGGGGCGAGGAAGACGCTCTCATGCTGGACGGTCAGCCCGTCCGGCTGGCGGGTGATGACGAAGGCCATGGGAGTCGACGGCTGGCGCAGCGCCTCCTTCGTCACGCGGACCAGCACGCGGTGGGTCGCCACGCTGTCGGGATCGGCCTGGACCGGGACGGCGCCGTCCGCCGCCTCGCCCCCGCCGCCGGCCACCGACAGGGCGGCGCCGGGAAGCCCGGTGACGGACAGGCGGTAGGTCTGGGCCGCCCGCGTCATGTTCAGCACCTTGACCGTGTAGGCGTTCTGGATGTCGCCGTTGGATAGGGTGACGAACAGCGGCGCGCGGTCGCGCAGGATGCTCACGTCGACCTTCGGCTTCAGCACCAGCCCGGCGGCCATCATCCCGCCGACGACGGTCAGCAGCAGCGTGTAGATGATGGTGCGCGGGCGGATCGGCTTGAACGCCGGCTTGGCGCCGTTGGCCCGCGCGATCTGGGCGTTCAGGGAATCGAAGCGGACCAGATATCCGGGCCGCCCGATCTTCGCCATCACGTCGTTGCAGGCGTCCACGCACAGGCCGCAACCGATGCAGGCGAGCTGCGGGCCGTTGCGGATGTCCACCCCGGTCGGGCAGACATGGACGCAGGCCCCGCAATCGATGCAATCGCCCAGCCCCATCACCTTGCGCTCCTCCCAGCTTTGCGAGCGTTTCAGGTGGCCGCGGCCCTCGCCGCGCCAGTCCTCATAGGTGACGGTCAGGCTCTCCTCGTCCTGCATCGCCGCCTGGAAGCGCGGCCAGGGGCACATGTAGATGCACACCTGCTCGCGCGCGTGACCGGCCAGCAGATAGGTGGTCGCTGTGAACAGCCCGATGAACAGCAGCACGGACGAGGACGCCTCGAACCGCAGCATCTCCAGCGCCAGGGTCGGGGCGTCGTTGAAGTAGAAGACCCAGGCCCCGCCGGTCAGCAGAGCGATCAGCAGCCACGCGGCATGCTTGGCCGCCTTCTTGCCCAGCTTGGCCGGCGACCAGGGGGCGTGATCGAGGCGGATGCGGTCGCCGCGGTCGCCCTCGATCCGGCGCTCCACCCAGAGGAACAGGTCGCTCCACACCGTCTGCGGGCAGGCGTAGCCGCACCAGACACGGCCGGCGAGCGCGGTGGCCAGGAACAGGCCGATGGCCCCCAGGATCAGCGCGCCGGTCAGGTAATAGACCTGCTGCGGCCACAGCTCGATGAAGAAAAAATACAGGCGGCGGCCCGGCATATCCACCAGCACCGCCTGACCCGGCGCGTTGGGGCCGCGGTCCCAGCGAATCCAGGGGGTGACGTAGTAGAGGCCGAGCAGAAGGATCAGCGTCAGCCATTTCAGCCGGCGGAAGGTGCCGGCGACCGACTTCGGGTAGATCTTGTTGTGCTTGGCGTAGAGGCTGCTCTTGCGCGCGGATTCCGCGGCATGGGAGGCGGTTTGCGGTTCGGTGGTGGAAACGCTCATCATGCTCGTCCGTGGTTCGGCCCGCGGACAAATGGGCAGGGGCGGGGCAGGGGGCGGGCCATCCCCGCAGGCTAGGGAGACGACGCGGCGCCGCCTTTGCGAATCCGCAAACGGACGGGGGTTGGGTGGCGATTTTGTCGGAAGGGGCGCTGGGGTGGGGGCAAGCTCCTCTACCCATCCAGCGCCACCGCCTCCAGCGCGGACAGGTCGCAGACGAAGACGTTCGGCGCCTGCTCGACCACCAGACCCGCGCGCTTGAACTCGGCGATGGTGCGGCTGGCCGTCTCCATCCCGACGCCGAGCATGGCGCCCAGATCCTCGCGGCCCGACAGCAGGACCGGCTCGTTCGGAGCGTCGGCGGCGAGCTTCAGGAACAGCCGGGCCAGCCGCCGGCGGGCGCTGCCGGTGGACAGCTCGGTCAGCCACTCGTCGGCCTGGTGCAGGGATTGGTACCAGCGCTCCATCAGGCGGGCGTGCAGGCGCGGCGTCTCCTTGCTCAGCCGCTCGACCACGGCCCCCGGCAGGCGGCAGGTCTCGGCCTCCTGAAGCACGACGGCGGTGTGCTCGTAGGGTTTGCCGACCAGGACCTCCAGCCCGGCCACGGCGCCCCGGCGGAGCAGCCGGACGATGCGCTGCGTGCCGTCGGGGAGGAACTGGACCAGCTTCACCAGCCCGCCGCGGATCGTGTAGAGGGAGCCGCCCTCGTCCCCCGCGCTGTAAAGCGTGGCGCCGGGCTGGAAGCGCAACTCGTCGATGGGAATGTGGATCAGGTCGAAATCCTGGTCGCGCAGATCGCCGAACAGGACGAGGTCCCGGATGGCGCAACTGCTGCAGCGCGCGGTGCCCAGCCGCGCGGCGTCGATTCCGTTCCGATGCACCTCTGCCCGCCTTCCGTCCGCCGGACCCGTTCCGGTTCCGCCCGAAGCTCCGGAGCGAATTTTACGCGATCCGGTCGAAAAGTTCCAACCGCGTGGATCCGCCCCGGGCGATCTCCCGTATCCTGTCCTACCCCCTCTTCCCACGTTGCGCGCAGCGAAAGGCAATCTATATGACCAATCGCTTATGCCCTTGTTCTGAAGTGGTATTGTCTCACTCCCCCGCCGTTGATAACCAAAGAGATGCCCGCCACGTCAAACATTCGACATTATCTGAAATCATCGAATAGACCGGACGGCGAGCAGGGCATTAAGGAGCGACCTATTGGATTGTCTTTGTTTTCGGAGTGATCGCTGCCGCGAGGATCAGCGCCATGACCGTTGGTGATTTGGACCTCGACGCCTGCAGCCGGGAACCGATCCATCGCCCCGGCAGCATCCAGCCCCACGGCATGCTGTTGGCCTTCTCCGGAAGCGACGCCGGCGCCCCCCTGATCCAGGCCAGCGCCAACGCCGCGCCGGCGCTGTCCCTGCCGCTGGCGCAGGCGTTGGGTCAGCCGCTGGAACGGGCGCTGCACCCGCAGATCGCCACCGCCGTCCGCTCCTTCCTCGCCGCCGGCCCGGTTCCCTCCCGCCCGGTGCCGGTCATCTTGACCGAACTGCCCGGTGCCGGCCGTCACCAGCTTCTTGCACACGCCGTCGATGACGCGGCGGGCAACCGCGTGGTGATCCTGGAGCTGGAGCGGCTGGACGGGCTGGAGACCGACCTCCTCGACCACGTCTACCCGCGCATGCGCGAGGCGCTGGAACGGCTGGACGCGCTGAACGCGCCGACGGATCTTCTGAGCTGCGCCGCGCAGGAGGTCCGCGCGCTGACCGGCTTCGACCGCGTGCTGATCTACCGCTTCGACGCCGACTGGCACGGCACGGTGGTGGCGGAGGACGGGAACGGGCGGCTGCCCTCCTACATGGACCTGCGCTTTCCCGCCTCCGACATCCCCACCCAGGCGCGCGAGCTGTACCGGCTGAACCGCCAGCGGCTGATCCCCGACGCCGGCTACGCCCCGGTGCCGCTGGTCGCGCTGCCGCCGGTCCCCGAAGGAGCGCCGCCGCTGGACCTCAGCTTTTCCGTCCTGCGCAGCGTGTCGCCGGTGCATGTGCAATACATGCGGAACATGGAAACCGCCTCCTCCATGTCGGTGTCGATCCTGCTGCACGGGGCCCTGTGGGGGCTGGTTTCCTGCCATCACCACAAGCCGAAGGCGGTGTCCTACGCCGTGCGCTCGGCCTGCGACCTGATCGCCCAGATCCTGTCGGTGCGCATCGCCGCGGTTGAGGACCGGCGCGACGCGGAGCACCGCATCGCCCTGCAGGCCATCCAGGCGCGGTTGCTCGCCGCCATGGCCCAGGCCGATCCCTTCATCGCCGGCCTGACCGAGCATCCCGACGACCTGCTGCGCTTCGCCAACGCCAGCGGGGCCGCCGTCGTCTTCGAACGGCGCTGCACGCTGGTCGGCGACACCCCGACGGAAGAGCAGGTGCGCGGCCTCGTGGACTGGCTGGCCGCCCAGGGCGAGCCGGAGCAGTTCGAGACCGACAGCCTGCCCGCCCTCTACCCGGCCGCGGCGGACTTCGAAGGCAAGGCGGCGGGGCTGCTGGCCATCGCCGTGTCGAAGCTGCACGCCAGCTACGTGCTGTGGTTCCGGCCCGAGGTGGTGCGCACCGTCCGCTGGGGCGGCGATCCGCGCAAGCCGCTCGCCCGCGACGGGCGGGGGCAGGGACAGGGGTTGAGTCCGCGCGCTTCCTTCGAGACCTGGAAGGAGACGGTGCGCCACCGCGCGCTGCCCTGGACCGCGGCGGAGCGCGACACCGCCGCGGCGCTGCGCCACGCCGTCATCGGCATCGTCCTGCGCAAGGCGGAGGAGCTGGCCGCCCTGTCGCGGGAGCTGGCGCGCTCCAACAAGGAGCTGGAGTCCTTCTCCTACTCCGTCTCCCACGACCTGCGCGCCCCGTTCCGCCACATCGTCGGCTACGCCGAACTGTTGCAGGAGCTGGAATCGGACCGGTTGAGCGACACCGGAAAGCGCTATCTGAACGTCATCGTGGACGCGGCCAACAGCGCCGGCACCCTGGTGGACAACCTGCTGCACTTCTCCCAGATGGGGCGCAGCGAGCTGACCCCCGTCTCGGTGGACATGAACACCCTGGTGGCGGAGGTGCGGGAGACGCTGGCACCCGACACCGCCGGGCGGGCCATCGAGTGGGACATCGCCCCGTTGCCCACGGTGCGCGGCGATCCCGTGATGATGCGGCTGGTTCTGCAAAATCTTTTGTCGAACGCCATCAAATATTCCCGCAACCGGGAACCGGCGCGCATCGCCGTGGGTTGCGAAGACCGGCCCACCGAAACCATCTTCTTCGTCAGGGACAACGGGGTCGGCTTCAATCAGGCTTACGAGAAGAAGCTGTTCGGGGTCTTTCAACGGCTGCACCGCAACGAGGAGTTCGAAGGCATCGGCATCGGTCTGGCCAATGTGCGTCGCGCCGTGGACCGCCATGGCGGACGGACCTGGGCCGATGGGCGGCTCGACAAGGGGGCCATCTTCTACTTCACGCTGCCGAAGGCCGGGACGGCGAAACCCGATCTGCGAGACCTCGATGAGTGACCTGAAACCCATCCTGCTGGTCGAAGACAACCCGCGGGACCTGGAACTGACCCTGGCGGCGCTGGAGAAATGCCAGCTCGCCAACGACGTGATCGTCGCCCGCGACGGCGAGGAGGCGTTGGGTATGCTGACCCGCCGCGATCCGGAAACCGGAAAGCCGACCCAGCTTCCCGCCGTCGTCCTGCTCGACCTCAAGCTGCCGAAGATCGACGGGCTGGAGGTGCTGGAGCGGGTGAAGAGCGATCCGGAGACCCGGCACGTCCCCATCGTGATGCTCACCGCGTCGCGCGAGGAAAGCGACCTCGTGCGCAGCTACAAGCTGGGCGTGAACGCCTTCGTGGTGAAGCCGGTGGATTTCAAGGCGTTCTTCCAGGCGATCCGCGACCTGGGCGCCTTCTGGGCGATCCTGAACGAACCCCCGGTCGGCTGCACCCGCCGCCCGGCGGGAATCCCGCCCGCGGGAAAAGGCGCCTGAAGGAATGCCCGCCGGAATGCCCGCTGCCGTGACCATCCTGCATCTGGAAGACAGCCCGCTGGACTGCGAGTTGGCCTGCGCGCGCCTGCGGAAGGCGGGAATCTCCTGCGACGTGACCCGCGTGGACACCCGCGCGGCCTTCGAGGCGGCGCTGGTCAAGGCGGTGGGAGGTCAGCGCTTCGACTTGATCCTGGCCGATTTCTCCCTGCCGGACTTCGACGGGCTGGCGGCTCTGGAGATCGCCAAGGCCCGTGCCCCGGAAACCCCCTTCCTGTTCCTGTCCGGGCGCATGGGGGAGGAGACGGCGGTGTCGGCGCTGAAGATGGGCGCGCGCGACTATGTGCTGAAGCAGCGGCTGGCCCACCTCCCCGCTGCGGTGGAGCGGGCGATCGTCGAGGCGCGCACCCTGGCCGAGCGGCGGCTGGCCGAGGAGAACCTGCGCCGGCTGCGGCAGGCCATCGACGACATCCGCGACTACGCCATCGTCACGCTGGACCTGGAGGGCCGCATCACCTCGTGGAACGAGGGCAGCCGCCGCCTGTTCGGCCACACCGAGGGGGAGGCGCTGGGCCACCCGCTGTCCCTGCTCTTCGCGCCGGAGGAACGCTGCGCGGAGAACATCCGCGGCCTGCTGGCCGGGGTGGCGGAGAAGGAGCGCTGCGAGGTCGAATGGATCCATGCGGCGCGCGATGGGCGGCGCTTCTTCGGCTCCACCGTGCTGACCGTGGCGCGCGACGCCACGGGCGCGCCGGCCGCCTATTCGGTGGTGGTGCGCGACATCACCGATCGCCGCGCCTCGGAAATCGCGCTGCGCGACAGCGAGGCCAAGTTCCGCGCCATCGCGGAAAGCATGCCGCAGCTCGTCTGGTCGGCCCCGCCGGATGGTCTCCCCGACTACTACAACCTGCACTGGTTCGCCTACACCGGCACCCGGCCGGAGGCGATGACCGGCGCGGCCTGGATGGATGTGGTCCATCCGGACGACCGGGCGCGGACTGCCGCCCTGTGGACCGCCGCGGTGCGGTCGGGCGATTTCTACGAGGTCGAGTACCGGCTGCGCGAGGCCGGGGGCCGGTACCGCTGGTTCCTGGGGCGGGCGGTGCCGCTGCGCGATGGGGACGGGCGGATCACCCGCTGGTTCGGCACCTGCACCGACATCGACGACGCGGTGAAGGCCCGCGCCGCCCAGGCCGACGCCCGCGAGGATCTGGAGCGGCAGGTGGCCGAGCGCACGGCGGAGCTGGTGGCCGCCAACCGCCGGCTGCTGGGCGAGGTGGCGGAGCGGCAGCGCGCCCAGGCCGACCTCAGCGCGCTCTACGCCAAGACCCCGGTGCCGCTGCACTCCCTGGACGCCGAGGGGCGGCTGCTGAGCGTCAGCGACCGCTGGCTGGAATTCATGGGTTACGAGAGCCGGGGCCAGGTGCTCGGCCGCAACATCACGGAGTTCATGCCGCCGGACGTCGTGCGGGAGCACCGGGAGCACCACTGGCCGGAGCTGCTGCGGCTCGGCGCGTTCCAGGACATGCCCTACCGGCTGGTCAAGCGGTCGGGGGAGGTCGCCGACGTGCTGGTGTCCGCCCGGGTCGAGCGGGACGGGTGGGGCGGTTTCCTGCGCACCATGGCCGCGGTGGTCGACGTCTCCGCCCGCCTGCGCGCCGAGGCGGAGCGCGAGCGGGCCGAGGAGGCGCTGCGCCATTCCCAGAAGATGGACGCGCTGGGCCAGCTCACCGGCGGCATCGCCCATGACTTCAACAACCTGCTGACGGCGATCTCCGGCAATCTGGACCTGCTGCTGTCCCGGCTGGACACGGCGGAGCGGGCGGACCTGCGCGACTACGCCAGCCACGCCAAGGTCGGGGCAACCCGCGCCGCCGGGCTGACGCAGCGCCTCCTCGCCTTCGCCCGGCGGCAGCCGTTGCGCCCCGACGCGACGGAGCCCTGCGTGCTGGTCCAGGGGATGGAGGACCTGCTGCGCCGCACGGTGGGCGAGCAGGTGTCCATCGCGACCGACTGTCCGCCGGACGCTTGGGCGGCCTGGTGCGATTCCAACCAGCTGGAGATCGCCCTGCTGAATCTGGTGGTGAACGCCCGCGACGCCATGCCGGACGGCGGGCGCATCACCATCACCGCCGCCAACGCCCATCTGACGGCGGCCGACGTGGCGGGCGATGCCTCCGGTGCGGCGCCCGGCGATTATGTGGTCCTGACCGTCGCCGACACCGGCATGGGGATGCCGCCCGACATCATCAAGCGCGCCTTCGACCCGTTCTTCACCACCAAGCCGATCGGGCAGGGGACCGGGCTGGGGCTGTCGCAGGTTTATGGCTTCGTCAGCCAGTCGCACGGGCTGGTGCGCATCGACAGCGAGGCCGGGCGGGGCACCGCCGTGCGCCTCTACCTGCCGCGCTGCGACGGGGAGGAGGGCACCAGCCTTGCGCCGGGGGCCGCTGCGGCGCCTGTCGCCGACGGTGCGGTGGACGGCGCGGTGGACAACACCGCCGGAACCGTGCTGCTGGTCGAGGACGAGGCGCTGGTTCGCATGGTTGCGGTTCAGGCGCTGGAGGACGCCGGTCTGGACGTGGTCGAGGCGTCGGATGGGACGGAGGCGCTGGAGCTGCTGGACGGCGGGCTGCGCGCCGATCTGGTGGTGACCGACGTCGGGCTTCCCGGCATGAACGGGCGGCAACTGGCCGAGGCGGTGCATGAGCGGCGGCCCGAGCTGGGCGTGCTGTTCATGACCGGCTACGCCTACGACGCGACGCTCGGCACCGGCATTCTGGAGCCGGGTTGCGAGGTGCTCCAGAAGCCCTTCGAGACGACGGCCCTGGTCGCCCGCGTCACCGGCATGCTGGCCCACACGCGGGGTGGCGGCGGCGGGGGTGGCGTCCTGCGCGAATCTGTCCCGGAACGCCACTGCGATTGATGCGTTACTCTCCTCCAAGGACGAGTCCGGCCCCGCGCACGGACTCCACGCGGGGGGAGGACGGGCGATGCTTCAGGTCTCCGAATCGCAGGTGCGCCTTGGTCTCTCGGCGCCGGACAAGACGGAGGCCATCCGCATCGCCGGGCGGGCGATGGTCGACAACGGCCTGATCGACCCCGGCTACATCGACAGCATGCTGGGCCGCGAGGCGGTGTCCGGCACCTATCTCGGCAGCGGCATCGCCATCCCCCACGGGCTTCCCGAGGCGCGCGATCTGGTGCGGTGGACCGGCGTGGTGGTGGTCCAGTTTCCGCAGGGCGTCGATTGGGGTGGCGGGGAACCGGCGCGGCTGGTTGTCGGCATCGCCGCCAAGTCGGACGAGCACATCGCCGTGCTGCAACGGCTGACCGGCGTGCTGGGCGATCCCGCGGAGGCCGCGCGGCTGGGCAATACGAGCGACCCGCGCGCCATCATGGCCGTTCTGAACGGCGAGGCACCCGCCGCGCCCGCGAGTGAGCCGGTCGCGGCTCCCATCGATGGCGACTCCATAGCGGTCACCGCGCCGTCACCTCACGGGCTGCACGCCCGCCCGGCGACGGCGCTGGTCGAGGTCGCCAAACGCTTCCGCGCCGAGATCGCTGTCCGGCACGGCGGCACCACGGCCAACGCCAAGAGCCTGATTTCCCTGCTGCGCCTCGGCGCGTCCGGCGGCCAGCCGCTGACCGTCACCGCTGCGGGCGAGGACGCGGCGGCGGCGCTCCAGGCCATCCGCGCCGCTTTCGAGGCAGGGCTGGACGAGCCGGTCTCCACGGCGGCGCCCGCGGAGGAACCTGCCCCGCGGGCCGTCCCGGCCGATCTCGATTACGACGGGCGGGTGATCGCCGGCATCTCCGCTTCCCCCGGCGTCTCCACCGGCCCGGTCTGGAAGTTCCAGCGCGAGGAGTTGACGGTCGCCGAGACCGCCCCCGATCCTGCGGCGCAGCACCGCCGGCTCGATCAGGCGCTTGCCGCCGCCGCCGCTGACCTGCGCAACCTGCACGAGGAGTTCTGGAAGAAGGCCGGCGCCGCCAAGGCGGCCATTTTCAAGGCGCATCAGGAGCTTCTCGACGATCCGGAGATGGTCGCCGAAGCCCACGCCCTGATCGGCCAGGGCAAGAGCGCCGGCTGGGCGTGGCGCGCCGTCTATGAGGAGCGCGCCGGCACGCTGGCCCAACTCGCCGATCCGCTGCTGGCCGGACGGGCCGCCGATCTCAGTGACGTCGGGCGCCGCGTGCTGCGCCTGCTCGCCGTGGTGACGGAAACCATGGCGGCCCTACCGGAGCACCCCGTTATTCTGCTGGCCGAGGATCTGGAGCCGTCCGACACGGCGAAGCTCGACCCGGCCAAGGTGCTGGGGCTGTGCACGGCGGGGGGCGGCGCCACCTCCCACACGGCGATCATCGCGCGCTCGCTGGACATCCCCGCGGTGGTCGCCGCCGGGCCGTCGGTGCTGGATCTGGAGAACGGGCGCACGGCGATCCTCGACGGCGATGGCGGCGTTCTGGTCGCCGACCCCAGCGAGCGCGACCGCGGCCGCGCCGCCGAGGCCCGCATCAAGGTGGGCGAGCGGCGCGAGGCCGAGCGGCTCGACCGCTACAAGCCGGCCATCACCACGGATGGCCGGCGCGTCGAGGTCGCCGCCAACATCTCCGACCCGGCGGAGGCGGTGCAGGCCGTGGAGGCGGGCGGCGAGGGCGTCGGACTGATGCGCACGGAGTTCCTGTTCCTTCAGCGCGACCTGCCGCCGGACGAGGAGGAGCAGTTCGCCGCCTACCAGACCATGGTGCGGGCGATGAACGGGCTGCCGATCATCCTGCGGACGCTGGACATCGGCGGCGACAAGAACGTCCCCTATCTGCGCATGCCGGCGGAGGGCAACCCCTTCCTGGGCGTGCGCGGCATCCGCCTGTGCTTCGAGCGGGAGGACCTGTTCCGTACCCAGCTCCGCGCCATGCTGCGGGCCTCGGTGGAGGGGCCGGTGCGCATCATGTACCCGATGATTGCCGCGCCCGCCGAACTGGAGCGCGCCAAGGCGATCACCGAGGCGGTGCGGCAGGAACTGAACGTGCCGCCGGTCGAGCTTGGCATCATGATCGAGGTGCCGTCCGCCGTGATGATGGCCGACCGGCTGGCGCGGGAGGTGTCCTTCTTCTCCATCGGCACCAACGACCTGACGCAGTATGTGCTGGCGATGGACCGGCTGCACCCGGTCCTGGCCCCGCAGGCGGACGGGCTGCACCCCGCCGTCCTGCGCATGGTGGAGCGGACGGTGGACGCCGCCCGCCGCGCCGGAATCTGGGTCGGCGCCTGCGGTGGTGTGGCCGGCGACCCGGCCGGGGCCGTGCTGCTGTCCGGGCTGGGCGTCGCCGAGTTGAGCGTGGCCATTCCCGCCGTTCCCTCGGTCAAGGCGCGGCTGCGCGCCATCGCCATGGCCGACGCCGAGCGCACGGCCCGCGACGCGCTGGACTGCGCCGACGCTGGCGAGGTTCGGGCGCTGGTCCGTCAACGTTTCGCCGACGCCGGAGGCGTGTCATGAGCGCACTGTCCACCCCACGCCCCGGCGTCGTCACTGTGACGCTGAACGCCGCCATAGACCAGACGCTCGACGTGCCGGGTTTCGCCGCGGGAGCGGTCAACCGGGCGGTCGCCGAGACGCGGACCGCCGGCGGCAAGGGCATCAACGTCGCTGCCTTCCTGGCCGGAGCGTCCTTGGCGGGCGGTGCCGTACCGGTCACCGCCACCGGCATTCTGGGTGAAGAGAACATCGCCGTGTTCGACACGCTGTTCCGCCGCCGGGGCATCCGCGACCGCTGCCTGCGCCTGCCGGGCCGCAGCCGGGTGAACATCAAGCTGGTGGACCGCGAGGGCCGCTCCGTCACCGACATCAACCTGCCGGGCCTGCATGTCCCGGCGGAAAGCTGGCGGGGGTTGCTGACCGTGGTGGACGACCTCGCCGTCACCAACCGGACCTTCGTTCTGTCGGGCAGCGTCCCGGCGGGCGTGCCGGACACCGCCTACGCCGAGATGGTCACCGCCCTGCACCGGCGCGGCGCCTTCGTGGTGGTGGACGCCAGCGGCCCGCCGCTGCGCCACGCCGTGGCTGCCCGCCCCGACATGGTGAAGCCGAACGCGGCGGAACTGGCCGAGCTGCTGGGCCGCCCGCTGAAGGATCGGGCCGAGGTGGTGCGCGCGGCGCGCGAGCTGTCGGAGTCCGGCATCGCGCTCGTCGTCGTGTCGCTGGGCGCCGAGGGCGCCGTCTTCGTGGAGGGCGGCCGCGCCCTGCTCGCCGTGCCGCCGCCCGTGGAGGTCGCCAGCACGGTCGGCGCCGGGGACGCCATGGTGGCCGGGGTCGTCGCCGCCCGGCTGGAGGGGATGGGGTTGGAGGACTGCGCGCGGCGCGGCACCGCCTTCGCTGCCGGCACGCTGTCCCGCCTCGGCCCCGAACTGCCGCCGTCGGAGCGTCTCGCCGAGCTGATGCGGGTCGTTCGGGTGGAAGAACTCTAAAGGGTTTCAGCGCCGGAGGGATCGCGATGGCAAAGCTCGTGGCTGTGACCGCCTGCCCGACGGGGATCGCCCACACCGTCATGGCGGCCGAGGCGCTGCGCCGCACCGCCGCGCTGATGGGCCACGCCATCGCGGTGGAGACCCAGGGGTCGAACGGCGTGCAGACGCCGCTCTCCGCTGCCGACATCGCGGCGGCCGACGCGGTGATCCTGGCCACCGACATCGCCGTGGACGATTCCCGCTTTGTCGGCAAGCCGATCCTGCGCACCTCCACCGCCGCCGCCATCCGTGACACCAAGACGGTGATTGGCAACGCCCTGGGCCATGCTCCCGGTGCGCAACCCGAAACCGCCGCTCCGCAGCCCGCCCCAAAGCCGACACCGACCGCGGTGCGCAGCCCCGGCCTGCTGGTCGCCATCACCGCCTGCCCGACCGGCATCGCCCACACCTTCATGGCGGCGGAGGCGCTGAAGCAGGCCGCCCAGGCCAAGGGCTACCGCATCAAGGTCGAGACCCAGGGCTCGGTCGGTGCGAAGAACGCGCTGACGGAGGAGGAGATCGCCGAGGCCGAGGCCGTCATCATCGGCGCCGACACCCACGTCGCCACCGACCGCTTCGCCGGCAAGCGCCTGCTGAAGACCTCGGTGGGGGAGGCGCTGAAACAGCCCGCCCGCGTGATCGACGAGGCGCTCGCCCTGCCGGCTCCGGCCGCGACGGGGAGCACCGCCGCGCCCGCCTACGCCGAGGCGGTGTCGGGTGCCAAGGCGCGGCAGAAGGAGACGCAGTCCGGCCCCTACAAGCATCTGCTGACCGGCGTGTCCTTCATGCTGCCCTTCGTGGTGGCCGGCGGTCTGCTCATCGCACTGTCCTTCGTCTTCGGCATCGAGGCCTTCAAGGAGCCGGGAACCCTGCCGGCGGCGCTGATGCAGATCGGCGGGGAGGCCGCCTTCGGGCTGATGGTGCCGGTTCTGGCGGGCTACATCGCCTATTCCATCGCCGACCGGCCCGGCCTCGCCCCCGGCTTCATCGGCGGGATGCTGGCGGCCAAGATCGGCGCCGGCTTCCTGGGTGGCATCGTGGCGGGATTCCTGGCCGGCTACATCGCCCGCTGGCTGCGCGACACCATCCGGCTGCCGCAGAATCTGGAGGGGCTGAAGCCGGTGCTGATCATCCCGCTCCTGGGCACGCTGGCGGTCGGTCTGCTGATGGTCTACGTCATCGGCACGCCGGTCGCCGCGATCATGAACGGGCTGACCGCCTTCCTGCAGAGCATGACCGGGGCCAACGCGGTGGCGCTGGGCGCGCTGCTCGGCGCCATGATGGCGCTGGACATGGGCGGGCCGGTCAACAAGGCGGCCTACACCTTCGCGGTCGGGCTTCTGGCCTCCAACACCTACACGCCGATGGCCGCGGTGATGGCGGCGGGCATGACGCCGCCGCTCGGGCTGGCGCTCGCCACCATGGTCGTGCCCAGCCGGTTCACCATGCAGGAGCGCGAGGCGGGCAAGGCCGCCGGCGTGCTCGGCCTCGCCTTCATCACGGAAGGGGCGATTCCCTTCGCCGCCAAGGACCCGCTGCGCGTTATCCCCGCGGCCATGGCCGGATCGGCGGTGGCCGGCGCCCTGTCGATGTGGTTGGGCTGCGGCCTGCGGGCGCCGCACGGCGGCGTCTTCGTGCTGGCCATCCCCAACGCGGTGGCGCCGCTCGGCCCCTATGTCCTGGCCATCGTCGCCGGGACCATCGTCACGACGCTCGGCCTGATGATTCTGAAGCGCCGCGTCGAGGCCGACCCGGCCGCGGCCCCGGCCCTCGACACGGCGGCCCCGACCTCGTCCAGCCCCGCGCCCAGCGGGGCTGGACGCTGAAAGGGCGGGACGACCGCACCCGCTGATACCGCACTCGCTGATTGTCGGCTCTACCACAAATTAGTTTTAATTTTCGCCAAAATTGAAAGAACTCGACAACTCCAGAGTGCTATCGCTAGCTTTGCGATGTTCCGCCGCCGGCCTGTTCCGCAGTCCCCTGGAGGAACGGCAGCCGGCGGAGCGTGATGAGGATCTCGTATCGCATAGCGACGGTGGGTGGAATCCCGGTGGTCATCGCGGCGCTGATCGCGGTGTCCGCCTGGATTCTGCTGGAGCGCGCCGGCCGTTCGCGCGAGGCCGCGGTCCTGGCCGGCACCGTCTACCGCGAGATGATTGCCGCCACCGCGGCCCGCAACGACTTCATCCATTCCCCCCCGGAAAGCCGACTCCCCCATGAGGTCACCTTCCGCCGCGCTACCCACGGCGCGCAGACGGCGCTGGACGCGCTGGGCGGGCTGGCGGACCGGGGCATCCAGGCCGACGCCGTGGAGACCGCCCGCCGCGCGTCCGACCGTCACGCCGCCCGGCTGGAGGAGCTGGTCGACGCGATCACCGTCAGCGACGCCCGCGCCCGCGGCATGGCGGAGCAGGAGACGCGGCTGCTCGGTCTGGCCGAACAGGCGCGTCAGCGGCAGCACGCCACCAACGCGGCGCTCGTCGCCTCCCTGGCCGAGGCCGACCGGCGGATGCGCGACAGCCGCGATCTCGTGGACGGGCTGCACAGGCTGCGGGAAGCGATTCTGAACGCCCGGCTGGCCGCGAAGGACGAGGCGGCGCGGCCCGATGCCCTGGCCCTCTGGCTGGACCGTGTGGAGCGGGCCGCCGAGGGTCTTGCCGCGTCGCTTCCCGCCGACATTGTCCGTGGGACGGCGCTGGACGAGTTGACCCGGTTGCGGGCCGAACGGCTGGACCGGACGACGCTCCCGGAACTGGCGCCCCGCTACGACGCGCTCGCCGGGCGGGTCCTGAAAGCCGCCGACACCGGCTACAGCGTCGCCCAGGACGAGGTGGCGGAGCTTTTGCACCACACCGTGTCGGCCCACGCCATGGAGCAGGAGACCCAGACGCTCGCCATGACCGCCCTGACCCTCAGCGGGCGGACCCTGAGGGCGCTGGAGCGGCGCGACCCCCGCAGCCTGCGCGACGTCGCCACCGACAGCGGGCGGCTGCGCGACCGGGTGGCCGGGCTGCCCATCTCCCCGCTGATCCAGGACGGGATGCTCGCCGCCATCACCGCGTGGCGCGACGGGCTGGAGCGCGCCACCGACGGGCTGGCCCGCCAGAACGGGGCCATCGCGGCGATGGACATGGACGCCGCCGCGGTGATGAACACCGCCCGCCGTCTGAACGACCTGTTCCAGGACAGCGCGGTGCGCAGCGCCGGCCTGCTGCGCTCCACCCTGCTCATCGGGGCGACCATCGGCCTGCTGTTCGCCGCCGGTGCGGCGCTCCTGGTGGCCGGCGGCATCACCCGGCCCCTGCGCCGGCTTCAGGGCGCCACCCGGCGGCTGGCCCACAACCCGCGCGACGGGCAGGTGACCGACCTGGAGCGGCGGGACGAGCTGGGCGACATGGCCCGCGCCGTCCATCACTTCGCCGCCGAGATCAACCGCCGCGAGGAAGAACTGCGCCGCGCCAAGGAGCAGGCGGATTCGACCCTGGCGGAGCTGCGGCGGACCCAGGCCCATCTGGTGCAGGCGGAGAAGCTGGCCGCGCTGGGGCAGGTGGTGGCCGGCGTGGCGCACGAGATCAACACACCGCTCGGCATCACGCTCACCACCTCGACCCTAATCCGCGAGAAGGTGCCGAAGATGAAGCGCCTTCTCGATTCCGGCCAGTTGCGCCGCCGCGAGCTGGAGCGTTTTCTGACCGACATGGGCGACGTGTCCGACCTGATGGTCAGCAACACCGTCCGCGCGGCGGAACTGGTGCAGCGCTTCAAGGAGCTGGCGGTGGACCCGGCCGGCGAGAAGCGCCGGCGCTTCGACCTTCGCCTTTGCCTGATGCAGGCGGTGGAGGCGCTGGGAGCCTTCTGGGAACCGGCGGAGCACCGGGTCGTCGTGGACTGCCCGCCGGGACTGATGATGGACGGCTACCCGCAGACCATCGCGCAGATCGTCTCGCACCTGTTGCTGAACGCGGTCAACCACGGCTTCTCGGGCGGGGAGGGGACGGACGGGAATGGGCGGTGCGGCACCGTGACGGTCCGCGCCCGCAAGGCCGCGGCGGATGTCGTGGAACTGGCCGTCGCCGACGACGGGCGGGGCATCCCGGTGGAGCTTCGGGCGCGGATCTTCGACCCTTTCTTCACCACGCGCCGCGACCGCGGGCACGCCGGGCTCGGCCTGCACATCGTCCACAACGCGGTCAGCCAGCTCGGCGGCACCATTGGCTTGGAGGAGGGAGAGGAAGGGGCGGGCGGGGCGCGCTTCGTCATCCGCCTGCCTTCCGCCACGCCGGAGAGGGAAGGCGCGTGACGCCGGCGGATGCTTGCGCGCCGCGCCGGTTCCGGTTTACTGCAAGGCGGGTCCGTTCGACGATTTCCCGTTTGACGATTGCAGCGCGGGGTGCGGGGGCATGGCGACGATCGAGGAAGCCTACGCGGTCGCCATCGACCACCATCAGGCCGGGCGGCTGGACGAGGCGGCGATCATCTACCAGCGCATTCTGGACGCCGATCCGGAGCAGGCCCACGCCTCGCATCTGCTGGGCATCGTCGCCGGGCAGCGGGGCCGTCCCGCCGAAGCCGTCGCGCTGATCGGCGCCGCGGTGGCACGGGACGGGCTGAACACCGACTTCCTCGGGAATCTGGGCGCGGCGCTGAAGGCCGCCGGTCGCTACGACGAGGCCATCCGTCATTTCGCCCGCGCCCTGGCGCTGGAGCCGGCGGCGCGCGGCGTTCCGGGCAATCTCGGCTCCGCCCTGGCCGCCGATGGCCGGATCGGCGAAGCCGTGCCCTGGCTGGGACGCGCCGCCGCCCTCGACCCGGCGCACTTCGAGACGCTCCTGAATCTGGGGATCGCGCTGCGCGACGCGGGCCGGTTCGACGAGGCGGAAGTGGCGCTGGAAACCGCCAAGTCCCTGCGCCCGAACCATCCGCACCCGGTCTGCGAGCTGGCGGTGCTGAAGCTGGCGCTCGGCGATTTCGAAGAGGGGCTGGCGCTTTACGAACGGCGCTGGGACTACACCGGACAATCCGCGGCGTTGTCCGGCAAGCCGGTGTGGCGGGGCGAGGACATCGCCGGCAGGACCATCCTCCTCTATTACGAGCAAGGCTTGGGCGACACCTTGCAATTCGTCCGCTACGCGCCGCTGCTGGCCGATCGCGGCGCGCGGGTGCTGCTGATCGTCCAGCCGGAGCTGCGCCGTCTTCTGGCCTCCGTGCGGGGCATCGACCGTCTGGCCACCTACGACGACGCGGCGGCGCTGCCGCGTTTCGACCTGTGCTGCCCGCTGATGAGCCTGCCCTTCGCCTTCGGAACGCGCATCGACGGGATCCCCTCCGGCGTCCCCTACATCATGCCGCCCCCCGATCTGGTGGCGGCCTGGGCGAAGCGGCTCGGCTGGAACCGGACCGGAGACTCCGCCGGAAAGCGCCCGTTGCGCGTGGGATTCGTCTGGTCGGGCAACCCGCGGCGCCACGACCCCACCTCGCACGCGATGGACCGCCGCCGCAGCGTGCCCTTCGCGCTGATGGAACCGCTGCTGTCGGTGCCGGGGATCGCGGCGGTCAGCCTCCAGGTCGGGGACGCGGCGGAACAGGCGCAGGCCGCCGTTGCGGCGGGCCTGTTCACCGATCCCATAGCGGGCGTGACCGACTTCGCCGACACCGCGGCCATCGCGGCGCATCTCGACCTCGTCGTCACCGTGGACACGTCGGTCGCCCACCTCGCCGCCGCCATTGGGCGCCCAGTGTGGATGCTGTCGCGCGCCGACGCCTGCTGGCGCTGGTTGCGCGGGCGCGACGACAGCCCGTGGTACCCGACGATGCGCCTCTACCGTCAGGACTCGCCTGGCGACTGGGGGCCGGTCATGGCCCGCCTGGGCCATGACCTTGCCGCCGCCGCCGCGGCGTGGGATCAGAACTGCGCCGAGGCGCTGAGCAGGAAGGCCCGGCCCGGCTGGTAGAGCGGGGTGACGGTGCCGAACTCCTGCCCGTAGGTGGCGCGGTCGGCGTAGGTCTCGTCGAAGAGGTTGCGGACGTCGAGGCGCAGCGCCAGGTTGGCGTGTTCCGGCAGCCGGTGCTCCACGAACAGGTTGGCCGTCTGATAGCCCTTCAGCGGCCGCTGCCCGGCCTGGACCTTGTCGTAGTCGAGCACGAACTCCACGTCGGCGCCGAAGGTCAGGTTCCAGGACTGCACGGTGTGGGCGCCGCCGACGGTGAAGACCTGCCCGATCGGCGTGGCGAGGTAGGTCCCAGTGTCGGAATCCGCGGGCAGCCCGTCGATCTTCACGTCGATGTCGGCGTATTTGGCGCGGATGAAGCCGTTCGTCCAGGCGTAGCCGAGACCCAGCTCATAGCCTTCCGACCGCACGTCGCGGGCAAGGGTGGCGCTCGTGGCGGCGAAGCGCGCGGCGCGGGCGTCGTCCAGCTTGGTGCGGAAGATCCGGCCTTCCGCGGTGAAGCCCTCGTAGCGGGCCTCCAGCCCGGCGGTGCTGTTGTAGGCCGTCACCGGGCGCGGGCCGGCGCCGTAGTTCCAGGCCGGGTTCATGATGTAGTTCTCGGCCAGCTGGACGCCGCCCCAGCCGCGGGACACGCCGGCCTTGGCGGTCAGGTAGCGGGGCAGCAGGTCGAACTCGCCCGAGAGGTTGTGGCTGAGGCCGTGGTTGGTCCATTCCCGTCCGGTCGTCCCCTCGAAGGTCTGGCGGTCGCCGCGCAGGCCGAAGGACAGGCGCAGACGCTCCATCGGCTCCAGCCGGGCCTGACCGTACAGGCCGTTGTTGCGCGCCCGCTCGGTCGCGGTCATCGTCCGGTCCCGGTAGTTGGCGCGGTCCACGTAGAAGTCGGTGCCTGCCGTCACGGTGCCGAACCGGAAGCCGAAGGTGTTTTCCAGCTTGCCGTTGAAGGAGCTGGTCGCCCCCTTGCCCGGGTAGCTCCCCGGCACGGTGCTGCTGCCGACCGGGCGGGTGAAGATCGGCGTCTCCACGTCGGTGCGGCCATAGGCGAGCACCAGCTTGGGGTTCCACAGCTCCGTCGGCAGGGCGTCGGTGTAGGTGAAGACCATGTTCTGGCGGTCGAGCGAGTAGTCGCGCACGCGCGGCTCCCAGGCCGGGCGGCCGGCCAGCGACCCGATGTTCGCGCGGAAGGGCCGCGGCGCGTCGTCGTAGACCCGCTCGTAGCTGGCCTGGAAGCGGTGGCCGCTCTCCGTCTGCACCGCCGCCTTGCCGAGACCGCTGACCACGTCCGTCTCGGTGCCGTCCACCTTGCGCCCGTTGCCCGCGGTGTATTTGCCGCCCTTGCCGTAGGTCACGGTGCCCAGCGCCTCCAGCCCCTGGTGGCGCCCGAAGCCGGCGAGGTTGGTGGTCAGGCCGGAGCCGTTGGTGTTGAAGGTGGTCTTGCCGAAGGCGCCGATGCCGTCGCTCGCCAGGAAGTCGCTGGCGTCCTTGGTCTCGTAGGCGATGGAGCCGGCGAGCGCGCCCGGCCCGGCATCGGCGGGGGCAACGCCGGCGTCCACCCGCGCCACCTTCAGCAGCGCCGGGTCGATCAGCGTGGTGCCGTTGTGGTGGAAGACCTTGTTGTTCTGGCGGCTGCCGTCGATGGTGACGGCCAGATTGGTTTCCTCGACGCCGTTCACATAGACCTTCTGCGACATCGGCACGGAACTGCCCACGCGGATCGTCGGCTCACCGGAGAAGACATCGCGGAGGTCGCTGGGATTCTTGCGCTCCAGGTCCTCCTTGGTGATGGTGATGTTGCCGCTTCCGCTGCCGGCTCCGGTCGAGGCGGTGACCGACACCGGCGCCAGCATGGTGACGTCGCCGGTCGGGGCCGGAACCAGCGTCGCGGAGCCGGTGCCGGTCGTGCGGTAGCCGACGCCCGTTCCGGACAGCAAAGTGTCGAGCGCCTGGGCCGGCGTCATGCTGCCCGACACCGGACGGGAGCTGCGCCCGGCGGCCAGATCGGCGGAATAGCCGATTTGCCAGCCGGTCTGCCGCGCGAAGGCGTCGAGCGCCGCGGGCAGGGGCTGCGCCGGCAGCGCGAAGGCCATCGTCTGCGCGGTGGATGCGGCTGGCTGGGCCAGGGACGGGGAGGGGAGGGCCAGGACGCCGCCGAGCGCGGTGGTCGCCATCAGGGCCAGGATCAGATGCCGGGCGGCGGTTCCCCGCGCGCACACCAAGAACTTGCCTGTCGAAACCGTCCGGCCTTCCATGCCTCACAACTCCCGTCTGCGCTGGTGGCGGGGGCGTGATTACCGGTGTATGAACCGTGCCCCCTCTTTTCGGCAGACGCGCGGGGGCGTGGCGTCTCACAAAAAAATCCTGAAAGAAGGACAAAGCCTATCGAAGCAGGATGATCCCGGCGGGAAGCTCGGTCACGCGGGCGCCCACGACGTCGGCCAGCGAGCGGAGCGCCGCGATGGGATCGTCCAGCCGGTAGTTTCCGCTGACCCGCGCGCCGGCCAGCCGGTCGCCGATCAGGATGATCGGTGCGCCATGGTAGCGCCGGATGGTGTCGACGA
Organism: Azospirillum sp. UENF 312511; assembly: GCF_058780635.1. Lineage (NCBI taxonomy): Bacteria > Pseudomonadati > Pseudomonadota > Alphaproteobacteria > Rhodospirillales > Azospirillaceae > Azospirillum > Azospirillum sp. UENF 312511. The sequence continues at coordinate 439,451 of NZ_JBSNCG010000002.1, forward strand.
TCGCGGCGAAGGGCTGGTCGTGGAACACGTAGCGCCCGTCCTTCCAGGCAAGCGCAACCGCCGGGTCCGGGCGGGCGGGCGCCGACAGGCCGTCCACCGTGGCCGTCACCCGGTCACCCGGAACGAGGGACACCGTCTGGCCCGGCGGTTCCCGCCGGCTGACCGACACCCGCCCGCGCTCCAGGAAGACGGCGTCCTGCCCGCCGTCCGACCGCACGGTGAAGGCGGTGCCGGTCACCTCCACCTCGCTGAAGCCGGCGGTGACGCGGAAGGGGTGGGCGGGGTCGCTGACCACGTCGAAGTAGGCCTGCCCGCGCAGCAGCCGGACATGGCGCCGACCCTCGGCGAAATCGAGCGCGACCGCGGAGTCGGTGTCGAGGATCAGCAGGGACCGGTCGGGCAGGGCGATTTCCCGCCGCTCCCCGGCGGCGGTGCGGTGGTCGGCGGTCAGGCGGAGCGTCAATGTGGGCTGGAGATGGACGCCGATGGCCAGCAGCAGCGCGGCGGCGGCCAGCGAGGCCCGCCAGCCGCCGAACCGCCCGGACCGCCGCCGCGCCGCGGACCGGCCGGCCGTCGGCGAAGTGGCCGTCTGCGGGTGATGGGCGAGCGTCGCGGCCTGCAATTCGGGCATGCTCCCAAGCGACGACAGGCGGTCGAACGCCGCGGCGTGGCGCGGGTCGCGGTTCCGCCATGCCTGATAGGCGGCTCGGGTGTCCGGGTCTACGGGCGCGTCGAGAAGCGTCACGAACCAGGTGAGCGCCTCGTCCGTGATCGGGTCCGCATGCCGGTAGGCCCCGGCATCCTGTCCGCCGTTTGCCTTGTCCTGCTCCACGCTGGTCTTCCACTCTTCCTTGACCGGACTCACGTACAGTTGAGACGTTTCATCGCTTGGCGGGTCACAATTCACAAACCGCAGCCCATGGCCCGCAGATGGTGATCGGTCCCGCGCCCGTCCAACCGGCTTGACATCTGAAATTGAGAATCATTATCAATCTCGATGTTGCAAGGCCGCCGATGTCGCACCGACCGCGGTGGTGTCCTTTTCGCCGCCGTACCGACAAGGGCTATCATGTCCGCAAGCCTGATTGCGATCTATCTCGATCACCGCCGCTCGTTGTTCGGGTGCGCGATGAAGATCGTGCGTGATCTTCAGGTTGCCGAGGATCTGCTGCAGGAAAGCTACCTGCGCGCCTGCAAGGCGGTGGAGAGGGGCCCCATCGACAACATCGGGGCTTTCCTTCACCGGACGGTCCACAACCTCGCGCTGGACCATCTCCGGCGCTGCCGGACCCAGGAGCGGTTCGAGGCCGGCCCGGCGGACACCGTCGAGGCGCTGGGCATCGCATCGGACAGCCCTTCGGCGGAAGAACGCCTGCTGCACCGCGAGCGGCTGTCGTGCTTCATGGACGCCCTGGACCGTCTGCCGGCGCGGGCCCGGCAGGTGTGGCTTCTGAACCGGGTCGAAGGCCTGTCCTATCCCCAGATCGCCGCCCATCTGGGTGTGTCGCAGGGCACGGTCTTCAACGACATGAAACTGGCGATGGGCCATTTCGTGGACACCATGGCGCGCCGCGACCGCCCCGAACCGACCGGGAGCCGGTCCGGCGGGACGCCCTAGCCGCGGACCGCGCTCCCGATCGAGACCGGGAGGGCGGTCCGACCCCGGATCACGGGAAGCAGATGCACGGATCCGGTGCCGGGTGTATGCATGATGGTGTTTCGTTCGGAACAGCAGATAAATCCCATAAGGTATCTTATGGAAAATAAACAAGTTAGGCTTGCGCTGCACGCCGTTGCCCGCAGGATGAAGCTGCTGGTGCCGCTCAGCTATTGGAATGCTGTCGGCACCCTTCGAGCCAAACGTCACTATGTCCTTCGGGAACACACGCTCCTGCCACCAAGCGTTCAATCCGCCTGACACGCTCGTTGAGCGCGGGATCATTGTCACGAAGCTTGAAGGATGCTGGCGAGATGAGAACGGCGACCAATCGAGCAAATTCCGTACTGCTCAACTCAGCCGGCGGTCGCCCATAGATTGCTGAACTTGCCTTATGAAAGCCCGTCACCCAGCCTTCCGGACCTTCACCCATTTCCAGTGTATCGAGCCAAAGGGCCAGAATCTGATCCTTGGAGAGTCGGCTTTCCAGGCCCATCGCGTACCCGGTTTGTCGTATCTTTCCGACGCCCGGTTGAAATTTTTCGAAAGCAAGGCGCTTGGAAGCCGATTGCGTGATTGTCGTCGCTCCAGCCCCAGGGGTCGAAAAATCCACTCCGGCGTGATCGACGAAATTTGGGTCTTCAACTGTCAGCAACATCGCCAGATGGTCCGCGCCGAGCGAATCTCCTCCCAGCCCCTGAGCTATCAGATCGTCTGCGCGCTGACGCAATTGCGGAGCATCCGATAGAGCGTCCCAATATCCTTTTCCGCCGTAAGCAATGGCCGCGACGACAAGCAAACCAACAAGAAGACCTGCGAGCTTGAAAATTCGTCTCATGGGTCGTTTCCCAAGGCGTGATGTATGAGCCGAAGCGTTCATTATGATTGTGGCATTATTGCCGAGCGGTGCGATGGTTTCCAGCGTCATGCAGCGCGCGCTGAAAAGGGCGGGAACGTCTGTGGATCACGGTGAACGCCACCGCCTTGCCGGAAAAATTCGGCACCAGGAACACGCAGGTCGTGTCCAGCCCCTACACCGGCGACTATGTGATCATCTGTAAACCCGCCCGCTGCGCGGATGGGGCTGTCTGAGTGGGTCGGCAATTTTCACAGTGTGAAAATGTGCAAAAATTCGTGGTGGCCCTTCATTCCCCGCAACATGGCTCCCCTTCCGGAAAGCGGCGTGCTAGGCTTTCGTCCGGCCTGTTGAAGGCCCCATGACCGGACCGACGGCCGGACCGGTCGGGAACATCAGGACAAGCCTACCATGAATCACATCGTCGCCCCCTGCTTTAAGGATCAGGGCCTTAAGGACCAGAACCTCAAGGGGTTGGACCGCCCGGAATCGCCCCTTCTGGAGGGCGTCGACGGCATGTGGGCGATGCTGCGCGCCGAGGCGGAGAACGTCGTCGTCAAGGAGCCTTGGCTGCGCCCCTTCATCGACACCGCCATCCTGCTGCACCACGACTTCCCGTCGGCGCTGGGCAGCCTGCTGGCGCGCAAGCTGGGCGACTCCTACATCTCCGCCGACCAGCTCGCGATGCTCGTGCGCTCAGCGGTCGCCGACGCACCTTGCATCGTGGAGGAAGCCTGCTCCGACCTCCAGGCCATCTGCACGCGCGACCCGGCGGCGGACAACTGCCTGACGCCCTTCCTCTACTACAAGGGCTTCCACGCGCTGGAATGGCACCGCATCGGCCACTGGCTGTGGCGGCGCGAGCGGCGCGACCTCGCCCACTTCCTGCAAAGCCGGGTGTCGGAGGTGTTCGCGGTGGACATCCACCCGGCGGTCCCGGTCGGACGCGGCGTCTTCATCGACCACGGCACCGGCGTGGTGATCGGCGAGACCGCGGTGGTCGGCAACGACGTCTCGATCCTGCAGGAGGTCACGCTCGGCGGCACCGGCAAGGAGCATGGCGACCGTCACCCGAAGGTGCGCGACGGCGTCCTGCTGTCCGCCGGGGCCAAGATCCTCGGCAACATCGAGATCGGCAGCCGCGCCAAGGTCGGAGCCGGCAGCGTGGTGCTGAAGGACGTGCCGCCCTGCGCCACCGTGGTCGGCGTTCCGGCGCGGATCGTCGGCTGGTGCCGCGACACGGTGCCGGCGCTTGCCATGGACCAGACGGTGCCGGAGCCGGAATATCACATCTGACGGTACCGGCGGATTCCGGGCCGGACATCCCTCAGGGAAAGAAAATCTCCTCGATGGTCAGGCCGAACGTCCGGGCGATGGCGAAGGCCAGCGGAAGGCTGGGGTCGTAGCGCCCGTTCTCGATCGAATTGACGGTCTGGCGGGACACCTGAAGGCGCTCCGCCAGTTCACTCTGGCTCCAACCGCGGGCCGTGCGGATGTCTTTCACCGCGTTTCTCATCGGTAGCGCCACTGGGCTACGCACACCCCGACGACCCACAGCACCGCCATGAGCGGCCAGACATGGAAGGCCCGCAGTTCCGGCGCGCCGGCACCTTCCGCAAATCCCCAGGCGAAAGTCGCCAGGGCCGTTCCCGTGAAGGACAGGACGATCGCATCAAACTGAATGCGGCGCTGAAGCTCGTCCATTCGCCGCAGCCCCCGCAAGACTGTCCAGGTGACGGCGACCGTGCCGAGGATCGGCAGAATCGCGATCGCCATTTTCATCGTGCCTTCCGGTTGGAGCAACTGGTCCGCCGCGTTGGCACCGAGCAGAAGCGCCACGTAGAGAGCCAGAGCCCCGGACAATTCGACGCCGTAGCGCTTGATGCTGAACATCCCCTGCTCCCTCCATGCCGCCCAATGACAAGGAGGCTTTACACACGACGCCTCGTCACTGTCAAGCGTGCTTTACATTGCGCCGCACCGGGCCACGATCAGGCCGGTCGGACAACGGGAGCGCTTCGGAATTCCGGCGCGGTCATCTCCTCGCGGGTCAGGGCGATGAACAGGTCCACCACCGGGCTTTTGGAGCGGTTGGCGTCGAAGGCGACCTGGAAGGGCGCCTGATAGGACAGCACCTTCGGCAGCAGAATCCGCAGCCGCCCGGCCTTGACGTAGGGGGCCGCGTAATGGTCCGGCAGATAGCCGGCGTAGGCGCCGGACAGGATCAGCCGCGCCGCCCCCTCCATGTCGCTGACCGTCGCCTTGGGCGTTGATATGGCGAAGATCTTCAGGTCGCGCGATCCCCAATAGCTGCGCGCGACCAGCCGGTAGCGGCGGATTTCGTCCAGGTCGATGGCCTCGTCCGGCAGGGTGAACAGCGGGTGCCCGTCCGCCACGCAGAAGTGGATCGTCTCGTTGTAAAGGTCCTGGTAGGACAGGCTGGGCACGATGCGCGGAAAGCTGGCGATGGCGAGTTGCAACTGCCCGCCGATGACGTCGCGCAGCAGCTCGTTCGGCGGGCGCACGTTGATGATCAGCGAGACCTCCGGCGCCGCCTCGGTGAAGCGGGCGAAGACACGCTCCAGCGGGGCGCGCGGGTCGGTCAGCGTGTTGTCCACCAGCCCGACAGCCAGCGTGCCGGTCAGCCGCTCGCGCAGGCCGCGCACCCGCCCGCGGAACCGCTCCAGCGTGTCGAACACGCGCCGCGCCTCGTCATAGACCGCCTGCCCTTCCGGGGTGAGCTGGAATCCCGACCGTCCCCGCCGGCACAGCCGCAGGCCCAACCGCGTCTCCAGATCGGCGAAATGGGTTGAGATGGTGGACAGCGACAGGTTCAGTTCGCTCTGCGCCGCACTGAATCCGCCGGCCTCGACGATGGTCATGAACAACCGCAACAGGCGCAGATCCACGGTTTCCAGCTGAATCATCGCCACGACGCCCGCCCTCCCCTGCCCCGCCCGCCGGGTCCGGCCCCCCGATACTTCGGCCTGGATCGAAGTAAGGTACAAAACTTTCTGATTTTCGGGCAACGGCGCCGGGGGTCTAATGATCGCAGGCCGCAATGTTGGCCTCACGAACAGATAAGCTCGTCCGCAAGGAAAGGTCGCATCCATGAACGAGACGACGGGTAAGCAGGGACTTCACGCCGCTTTGACCGGCGGCATCAGCCGGCGCGCCGTCCTGGCCGGAGCGGGCACGCTGGCCACGGTGGCCGCCATCGGCTTTCCGAACATCGTCCGCGCCCAGTCGAAGACGCTGAAGGTCGGCGTCTACGGCGGCTACTTCAAGGAATCCTTCGAAAAGCACATCTTCCCGGAATTCTCTAAGGCCACCGGCATCGCGGTGGAGGCCATTGCCGAGCCGACCGGCGAAGCGTGGCTGGTCCAGCTCGAACAGGCGGCCCGCGCCCGTCAGGCGCCCGCCGACGTCTCGATGATGTCGCAGGTGGCGATGCTGAAGGGGGCCTCGGCGGAGCTGTGGGCGCCCTTCGACCTGTCGAAGATCCCCAACGCTGCCAAGGTCGTCCCGCACCTCATCAACAAATACCCGGACGGCAAGGTCAGCGGCATCGGCGCGGTGTCCTGGTACATCACGCTGGTCACCAACACCAAGAGCTACCCGCAGGCTCCAGACAGCTGGGCGGCGCTGTGGGACCCGGCGAACAAGGACAAGCTGGGCCTGCTGGCGCTGGTCAGCAACAGCTTCCTGCTGGAGGTCACGGCGGCCACTTTCTTCGGCGGCACCAAGCATCTGGACAGCGAGCAGGGGCAGCTCGACTGCTTCAAGAAGCTGGCGGAGCTGAAGTCCAACGTGAAGCTCTGGTACCGCGACGAGGCGCAGTTCGAGGCCTCGCTGAAATCCGGCGAGATTCCGATGGGCCAGTATTACCACGATGTGACCGGCCTTGCCGCCGCGGACGGGCAGCCGGTGCGCTCGACCTTCCCGAAGGAGGGCGGCATCCTCAACTCCGGCAGCTGGGCGGTCACCCGCGCCTCCAAGGCCGGCGATCTCGCCCATGTCTTCGTGGACTACATGTGCCAGCCGTCGATCCAGGCCCTGCTGTCGCGCAAGGTCGGCACCGCCCCGACCATCGACCGCAAGCTGACCGACCTGACCGACCAGGAGTTCGCCGCCGTGTCCTCCGACATCGCGCCGATCATCCCGCGCTACGACCTGTACACGAGCAAGTCCGACTGGCTGAACCAGAAGTGGACGGAAATGATCGTCGGGTGAGTGACAGCCCTTCTCCCCTCTGGGGAGAAGGGTATGGGATGAGGGGGCGGCTGCAGGCCGACCACGCTGGCTCATTGCAGTGCGTGGACGCCCTTGCGGGCGCCCCCTCACCCTAACCCTCTCCCCAGAGGGGCGAGGGGAAAAAGCCCGTTGTGAACGACAGTCAAAAAGCCATCCCATGTCAGCTCTTGTCCTCGACGGTCTCACCAAACGATACGGTCCCGTGACCGCGGTGCACGGCGCGTCGCTGCGCATCCCGCACGGGCAATTCGTCTGCCTGCTCGGCCCGTCCGGCTGCGGGAAGACGACGCTGCTGCGCATGATCGCCGGGCTGGAGGACCCCTCCGGCGGACGGCTGGTCATCGACGGACGCGACATCACCACGGCCCCCGCCCACACGCGGGAGTTCGGGATGGTGTTCCAGTCGCTGGCCCTCTTCCCGCACCTGACGGCGGGGGAGAACATCGCCTACCCCCTGCGCATCCGCGGCGCCACGAAGGCCGAGCAGCGCAAGCGCGCCGACGAGCTGCTGGAGCTGGTGCGCCTGCCCGGCGTGGCCGACCGGCCGGTTTCCAAGCTGTCGGGCGGGCAGCGGCAGCGCGTCGCCATCGCCCGCGCGCTGGCGCTGTCGCCCAAGCTGTTCCTGCTCGACGAGCCGCTGTCGGCGCTCGACGCCAAGCTGCGCGAGGCCATGCAGATCGAGCTGAAGCAGCTTCAGCAGCGGCTGGGGATCACCACCATCGTCGTCACCCACGACCAGCGGGAGGCGATGACCATGGCCGACCTCGTGGTGGTGATGTCGCAGGGCCGCATCCATCAGGCGGCCCCGCCGATGGAGGTCTACCGCCAGCCCGCCGACGCCTTCGTCGCCGACTTCATCGGCATGACCAACCTGCTGGAGGGCGAGGTCACCGCCCCAGGCACCGCCGCCGTGCCCGGCGGCACCCTGCACCTGCCGGACCTGCCGCCGACCGGCCGCGTCCTGCTGTCCGTCCGCCCGGAGGACGTGGTCGTCCACCCCGCCGGGACGGACGGGCCGAACCGGCTGACCGGCACGCTGTCCTTCATGCGCGACCTCGGCGCCAGCGTGGAGTTCCGCATCGACGTGGCCGGGCGGGAGATCGTCGCGCTGTCGCGACCGCAGGAGCGCCCGCCGGTCGCCCCCGGCGGCGCCCTGTCGGTGGAGTTCCCCCCGGCGGCCTGCGTCGTGCTGCCGCCAATGGCGGAGCGCCCGCAATGATCCGCCGCGCGCCCCGCGGTCTGGCCGAGCACGCGCCGATCCTGTTCCCGGCGCTGATGCTGGTCGTCTTCTTCGTCATCCCCTTCAGCCTGATGATCGCGGTCAGCGTCTTCCGGCGCGTGCCCGGCGGCTTCTACGAGCCGGACCTCGTCTTCGCCAACTACGAGCGCTTCCTGACCACCTTCTTCGGCGGGGTGATGTCCTTCTCGCTGGGGCTGGCGGCGCTGGTCGCGGTGTTGTCGGTGGGCATCGCCTTCCCCTTCACCTATCGGCTGGTCAAACTGCCGCGCGGGGCGCAGATCCGCTGGCTGGTCTTCCTGCTGTCGATCCTGTCGCTGTCGGAAGTCATCATCGGCTTCGCTTGGTCCACCCTGCTGTCGCGCACCGCGGGCATCACCAACCTGTTCGTGGCGCTGGGCCTGATGGCCGAACCGCAATCGCTCAGCCCGAGCTTCGGCGCGCTGCTGGCCGGGCTGGTCTATCAGGCCTTCCCCTACACGGTGCTGGTGCTCTACCCGGCGCTCGCCCGCCTCGACCCCTATCTGGAGGAGGCGGCGCGCACGCTCGGTTCCTCGCCGCTGCGCGCCTTCTTCACGGTGGTGGTGCCGGGGCTGCGCAACACCATCGTGGCGACCACGATCATGGTGTTCGTCTTCGCGCTCGGCTCCTACCTGCTGCCGCAGCTTCTGGGACGGCCCCAGCATTGGACGCTGTCGGTGCTCATCACCGATCAGGCGATCTACCAGTCCAACATGCCCTTCGCGGCGGCCATGGCCGTCTTCCTGGTGCTGGTCAGCCTCGCCCTCGTCGGGCTGGCCCTGCTCGCCGGGCGGCGGGAGGAGACGGCCTGATGCTGATGCGCACGCTGAATTCCCTGGCCGCCGGTCTGATCGCCCTGGTTCTGGCCGCCCCCATCCTGGTGGTGGCCGGCGTCTCGGTGAACGAGAAGAAGGCGCTGACCTTCCCGCCGCAGGGCTTCTCGCTCGCCTGGTACGCGGAGGTCTTCACCGATCCCGGCTGGCGCGGCGCGCTGATCACCAGCCTCGTCGTCGCCACCCTGTCGGCGGCGCTGGCGGTGCTGATCGCCTTCCCGCTGGCCTGGTTCCTGTGGCGCTGGCGCGCCCCCTGGGCGCGGGCGTTCGAGGTGCTGGGGATGACGCCCTTCATCCTGCCGCCGGTCATCACCGCGCTGGGCTTCCTCAGCTTCTGGGCGGCGGTCGGCGAGTACGGGTCGCCCTGGACGGTAGTGGTCAGCCACGCGGTGTTCTTCGTGACGCTGCCGCTGGTCACGCTGTCGCTGGGCTTCGGGGCGGTGGACCGCTCCTACGTCGAGGCGGCGGCGACCATGGGGGCGGACGACCGGACGGTGCTGCGCACGGTGGTGATGCCGCTGGTGCGGCCCTACGTGATCTCCGGCTTCGCCTTCGCCTTCGTGCTGTCGCTGAACGAGTACATCGTGGCCTACATGGTGGTCGGCTTCACGCTGGAAACGCTGCCCATCAAGATCTTCAACGCGCTCCGCTACGGCTACACGCCGACTATGGCCGCCGTGACGGTGCTGTTCGTGTCGCTGACCGCGGTGGTCTTCGGGCTGATCGCGTGGTTCGGCGACCTGCCCCGCCTGCTCGGCGCCTGGGCCAAGAACGACTGACGTCGAAGAACGACGACCGACAACCCCTTCTTTTTCAAAGAGATCCGGACGATGATCGACCCTCAGAAGCTAGATCGTTTGCGTACGAAGTACAGCGGCTCCGGCGGCGACGACTTCCACGATCCGGAGTTCCAGCGGGTGGCCGCCCTCCAGTTCTCCGGCGGCAAGCGGGTGCAGCCCTTCGCCGGGGTGTCCACCCTGCTCGACGCCCCCTTCCGCCCCGACGCGGCCGACACCGCGGACTTCGGCGGGCTGGACATCGCGCTGATCGGCGTGCCGATGGACCTGGGAGTCACCAACCGGGCCGGCGCCCGCCTCGGTCCGCGCGCCGTGCGCGGGATGGAGCGCATCGGCCCCTACGAGCACGCCCTGCGCATGGTCCCGGCGGCCTCCTGCACGCTTGCCGACGTCGGCGACGTGCCGCTGTCCAGCCGCTTCAGCCTGGAGGCCTGCCACGGCGACATACTGGCCTTCTACAACCGCGTGATGGACGCCGGCGTCATCCCGCTGTCGGTGGGCGGCGACCATTCCATCACCTATTCGATCCTCAAGGCACTGGGCCGCGAGCGTCCGGTGGGCATGATCCATTTCGACGCCCATTGCGACACCGGCGGTCCCTACGAGGGCGCCAAGTTCCACCATGGCGGCCCCTTCCGGCAGGCGGTGCTGGACGGCGTTCTCGACCCGGAGCGCACGGTGCAGATCGGCATCCGCGGCAGCACCGAGTATCTGTGGGAGTTCTCCTACGACAGCGGCATGACCGTGATCCACGCGGAGGACATCCCGGAGCGCGGCATCGCCAGCGTCATCGAAACGGCGCGCAAGGTGGTGGGCGACGGGCCGGTCTACGTCTCCTTCGACGTGGATTGCCTGGACCCGGTCTTCGCCCCCGGCACCGGCACCCCGGAGGTCGGCGGCCTGACCACGCGCGAGGCCCTGGCGATCCTGCGCGGGCTCGACGGGCTGGACATCATCGGCGGCGACGTGGTGGAGGTGGCGCCGCAGTACGACGCCACGACCAACACCGCCCACGCCGGCGCGCAGATGCTGTTCGAAATCCTCTGCCTGTCGGTCCGCGCCCTCGCCAACCGCCAGAAGCAAGGCTGACCGCATGCGGCTGACCCTGTTCCAGGCGGACGCGGAGTCCGGTGCGCCGCACCGCAACCTCGACCGTCTGGAGCGGGCGGCGGCGGCGGCGGCACAGAACGGCTCCACCCTGCTGGTCGGTCCGGAAATGGGCCTGACCGGCTACGACATCGGCGCGGAGGTGGTGTGCGCCCTGGCCGAGCCGGCGGACGGGCCGATGGCCGCGCGGGTCGCCGACATCGCCCGGCGCCACGGCATCGCCATTCTCTACGGCTATCCGGAGCGCGGGGCGGACGGCGCCGTTTGCAACGCCGCGCAACTGATCGGGTCGGACGGTCGCTCCCTGCTGAACCAGCGCAAGGCGCATCTCTATGGCGATCTCGACCGCGGCTCCTTCGCGCCGGGCGGTGACGCCTTCCCGACCGCGGAGGTTGGCGGGATGCGGGTGGGCGTGGCGATCTGCTACGACGTGGAGTTTCCGGAGCTGGTGCGCCGCCACGCGCTGGCCGGGGTGGACCTGCTGCTGGTGCCGACCGCGCTGATGACACCCTACGAGATCGTCGCCACCACCATCGTCCCCGCCCGCGCTTTCGAGAACGGCATCTTCGTCGCTTACGCCAACCGCTGCGGGCAGGAGGGAACACTCATTTATTGCGGGCTCAGCAGCGTGGCGGCGCCGGACGGGTCGGTGCTGGCGCGGGCCGGCGACGGCGAGGCGTTGCTGACCGTCGATCTGGACCCCGCCCTGCGCCGGGTCGGCACGCATCTGGCGGACCGCCGCCCGGACCTGTACGGTGCGGTCTCCAGCGCGCCTGGGAAGGGCGGTTCGTAGAGGAAGAACAGGACACATGCCGGTCACCATCGACGACATTCACGCCGCCGCCGAACGGCTGGCCGGACGCATCAGCCGCACGCCCTTCCTGCGCTCGGAAACCCTGTCGCAGATCACCGGCGCCGAGGTCTGGGTCAAGCTGGAGAATCTCCAGTTCACCGCCTCCTTCAAGGAGCGCGGGGCGGCCAACCGGTTGCTCCACCTGACGCCGGAGGAGCGGCAGGCCGGGGTGATCGCCATGTCGGCCGGCAACCATGCCCAGGCCGTGGCCTACCACGCGAAGCGGCTGGGCATTGCGGCGACCATCGTCATGCCGCGCTTCACTCCCTTCGTGAAGGTCAAGCGCACGCGCTACCACGGCGCCACCGTCATCCTGGAAGGCGAATCCCTGGCCGAGGCCGCGGCCTTCGCGCACGACCTCGCCAAGCGGGAGGGGCTGGTCTTCGTCCATCCCTACGACGACGACGCGGTGATCGCCGGCCAAGGCACCGTCGTGCTGGAGATGCTGGCGGAGGTGCCGGACCTCGACGCGCTGGCTATCCCGGTGGGCGGCGGCGGGCTGGCCGCCGGGGCCGCGGTCGCCGCCCGCGCGCTGCGGCCCGGCCTGGAGGTCGTCGGGGTGGAAGTCGAGACCTACCCCGCCGCGGCGCAGCGCCTCGCCGGGCAGCCGGTCAAGGTCGGCGGCCCGACCGTGGCCGAGGGCATCGCCGTGCGCGACGTCGGCGACCGGCCCATGGACATCCTGAAGCAGAACGGCTGTGACGTGGTGCTGGTGCCCGAGGCGGTGATCGAGCGCGCCATCGCCATGCTGATCGAGGTGGAAAAGACCGTCGCGGAGGGCGCCGGGGCCGCCGGTCTGGCCGCCCTGCTCTTCCACCCCGAGCGCTTCCGCGGCAAGCGGGTCGGCCTGATCGTGTCGGGCGGCAACATCGACACGCGCACACTCGCCAACGTGCTGATGCGCGGCTTCGCCCGCGACGGGCGCCTGATCAACCTGGACATCGACGTGGCCGACCAGCCCGGCGCGCTCGCCCAGGTGGCCCGCATCGTGGCGGAGTGCGGCGGCAACATCATCGACGTCCAGCACCAGCGCCTGTTCGGCGCCTTTTCCGTCAAGTCCGCCGAGGTCGCCCTGCTGATCGAGGTGGAGGACGAGGGCCACGGCGACCGCATCACCGAAGCCCTGCGCGGCGCCGGGCTGCCCGTCCGCAAGGCGGTGGTGGCGGAAGCCGCCCAGCCGCTGTCCAGCGCGCGGCCCTGAGCCGAGTCCCTTCGCTTGCGGTGGAATAGCCCTCTCCCCTCCGGGGAGAGGGTGGCCCGAAGGGCCGGTGAGGGGGTTGCGCTTTTGCCGAGCGTACCGACACGCACAACCCCCTCACCCTAACCCTCTCCCCAGAGGAGAGAGGGGATATGGATCTGCCCAATCGTTGCGCATCCCTCCCTGGCACCGCCATCTTTCGCAGCACATTCCGGCGGGCTGGACCAAAATCCTCTGCCCCGCCGGTTGTGGCACGTGTCATGCATTTCGCGCCTGTTCATTCGCGGAGGTCATGGATCATGTCGTCGCTGGAATCACCAATCCGACCCCACCCGGTTGACGAGAGGCTTCCGCTGCTGCGCCTGCTGGCGCTGGGCATGCAGCACGTGATGGTGATGTACGCGGGCGCCATCGCCGTGCCGCTCATCATCGGCGGCGCGTTGAAGCTGCCCAAGGACCAGATCGCGCTGCTCATCAACGCCGACCTGTTCGCCTGCGGCATCGTCACGCTGATCCAGACGCTGGGCTTCTGGAAATTCGGCATCCGCCTACCGGTGATGATGGGCGTCACCTTCGCCGCGGTCGGGCCGATGGTCGCCATGGCTGGGAACCCGTCGCTGGGGCTTCTCGGCATCTATGGCGCGGTGATCGGGGCCGGCGTCTTCGCCACGCTGGCCGCCCCGCTGGTCGGCCGCCTGCTGCCGCTGTTCCCGCCGGTGGTGACGGGGACCGTGATCGCCATCATCGGCATCTCGCTGATGCGGGTCGGCATCACCTGGGCCGGCGGCGGGGCCGGGAATCCGAATTTCGGCGATCCGCTCTATCTCGGCGTCGCCCTGTTCGTGCTGGCGGTGATCCTGCTGATCACCAAGTACGCCAAGGGCTTCTGGGCCAACATCTCGGTCCTGCTTGGCATCGTCGCGGGCTTCGCCCTGACTATGGTTCTGGGGCTGGTCAGCTTCGACGGGGTGGGACAGGCCAAGTGGGTGGACGTGATCTACCCGTTCCAGTTCGGCATGCCGGTGTTCGAGTTCTGGTCGATCCTGACCATGTCGCTGGTGATGATCGTCGTGATGATCGAATCCACCGGCATGTTCCTGGCGGTCGGCGAGATGGTCGGCCGCCCGGTGACACCGGAGCAGCTGACCCGCGGCCTGCGCACGGACGGGCTGGGCACGCTGATCGGCGGCGTCTTCAACACCTTCCCTTACACCTCCTTCTCGCAGAATGTCGGACTGGCCGGGATCACCGGGGTGCGCAGCCGCTGGGTCTGCGTGGCGGGCGGCGTCATCCTGATCGCCTTCGGCCTGTTCCCGAAGCTGGCGCACGTCGTCGCCTCCGTTCCCACCTATGTGCTGGGCGGGGCCGGTCTGGTGATGTTCGGCATGGTCGCGGCGACCGGTATCAAGATCCTGGCGAAGGTCGACTACACGACCAACCGCGGCAACATCTACGTCGTCGCCATCAGCATCAGCCTGGGCATGGTGCCGCTGGTCGCCGACAAGATCTTCCAGAAGATGCCGCCCTTCCTGGCGCCGCTGCTGCACAGCGGCATCCTGCTGGGCACCATCGCCGCGGTTCTGCTGAACCTGTTTTTCAACGGGCTGGGCAAGGCGACCAGCGAGGAGTTCGTCGCCGCCGCCAAAACCGCGGAGGCGTAAGGGGACGAACCGTCTAGCCCTCTCCCCCTGCGGAGAGGGTGCCCGCGAAGCGGGCGGTGAGGGGGTTGTGCATTTGCCGGACGTACAGCAATGCGCACCCCCCTCACCCTAACCTTCTCCCCGGAGGGGAAAGGGGATTTCACCGCCAATTCAGCCCCTTAAGCGGCCGGTTCGCTGCCGTAGACGGACTTGGTCTCCAGGAACTCCTCGAACCCGACCTCGCCCCACTCGCGGCCGATGCCGGACTGCTTGTAGCCGCCGAAGGGAGCGGCAAGGTCGATGGAGGCGCCGTTCAGATGCACCATGCCGGTGCGCAGACGCTTCGCCACCGCCCGCGCCTCGTCCACCGTGCCGGCATAGACGTAGCCGGACAGACCGTAGAGCGAGTTGTTGGCGCTGCGGATCGCCTCCTCGATGTCCTCGTAGGGGCGGATGGTCAGGACCGGGCCAAAGATCTCCTCGCGCATGATGGTCATGGTGTCGGTGGCGCGGCTGAAGACGGTGGGCTTTGCGTAGAAGCCGCGCTCCAGCCCCTCCGGACGGCCCGGACCGCCGCACAGCAGGGATGCCCCCTCCTCGATGCCGGCCTGGATCAGGCGTTGCACCCGCTCGTACTGGCGCTGGTTGGCGATCGGGCCGACGCCGGTGCGGTCGCCGCGCGGGTCACCGACCACCAGACGGGCGCAGACCTGGGCGGCGATCTTCTCCGCCTCGTCCAGGCGGGAGGCCGGGACATACATGCGCGACGGCGCGTTGCAGCTCTGCCCGGTGTTGGACATCATCGACCGCACGCCGTGGGTCACCGCCTTGGTCAGGTCGGCGCTCTCGCAGATGATGTTGGCGGACTTGCCGCCCAGCTCCAGCGACACGCGCTTGATGCTGTCGGCGGCGTTGTGGGACACCGACGCCCCGGCGCGGGTGGAGCCGGTCAGCGACACCATGTCGACCAGCGGGTGCGAGGCCAGGACCGGGCCGACCACCGCGCCGTCGCCGTAGAACATGTTGAAGACGCCCGCCGGAACCCCGGCCTCGTGCAGGATCTCCGCGAAGATCCAGGCCGAATAAGGGGCGAACTCGCTGGGCTTCAGCACCATCGTGCAGCCGGTGGCCAGCGCCGGGGCGACCTTGCAGGCGATCTGATTGATCGGCCAGTTCCACGGCGTGATCATGGCGCAGACGCCGACCGGCTCGCGCAGGATGCGGGTGGTGCCGCGGGTCCGCTCGAACGGGTACTCGCGGGCGGCCTCCAAGGCCGTCTTGAAATGGGCCAGCCCCATGAAGGCCTGCGCCGGCTTGGACAGCGCCGCCAGGGGCGCGCCCATCTCCTCGGTGATGGCGTCGGCCACCTCGTCCATGCGCTTCTCGAAGAGCGCGCAGACGGCGGCCAGAAGCTCCAGCCGCTCGTTCAGGGAGGTGCGGGAAAAGCCGTCGAAGGCGGCGTGGGCCGCGGCCACCGCGCGCTGCGCGTCCTCCGGCCCGCCGAGCGCAACGGTGCCCGACACCTGCTCCGTCGCCGGGTTCAACACCTCCATCACGGTGGCGCCCGCCGCGGGTTCGGTCCAGGCGCCGCCGATGTAGAAGGATTGGCAGGTCTTCATCTCTAATCCCCTCGCTCTCTGCGTTGGCGTTTTCGGGTGAACCGATCCTGCCCCGTCCGGCGCCGTTTGCCAAAGCTTTCCATCGGGGAAAAACCGGATAGGTCAGAAGACCAGACCCTGTTGACAGATCAATGGTTTCAAGCTCTGATCGTTGAACACATACGTGCCGCCGCCCCGCTTGCGGCGAGCCGAACGACAAGAATCGGGCCGCAACAACCGTGGTCCAAAGGGCTGGGAGCCTGCTTCACGGGTACAAATCAAACGTACAATCAGGGGGACGAGGGATGGCCTTACGTGATCGGCATCGGCGTCTTGCGGATGCGCTGCGTTCCGGAACCTTGAAACAAGTCCTGCCGGCGGCGGCCTGCCTGGCCCTGCTGGCCGCGGCCCCGACGCCGTCTCAGGCCGCCACCCTGACGGTGGGCACCTCGGCGGAGCCGAGCGCGCTCGACCCGCACTACCACAACCTCGGCCCCAACACGCGCGCCCGCAAGCATGTGTTCGAATCGCTGGTCAGCATGGACGCCAAGATGCGGCTCCAGCCCGAACTGGCGGAAAGCTGGCGCGCCATCGACGAGACGACCTGGGAATTCAAGCTGCGCAAGGGCGTGAAGTTCCACGACGGCACCGAGTTCACGGCGCAGGATTTCGTCTACACGGTCTGCCGCATCCCGAACGTCGCCAACAGCCCCTCCTCCTTCACCGTCTACACCAAGGGCATCGCGGGGATCGAGGCGCCGGATCCGCACACCCTGATCATCAAGACCGGCAAGCCCTACCCGCTTCTGCCGGTGGAACTGTCGACCTTCGGCATCATCTCCGCCAAGGCGGCGGGCGGCGAGGCCGTCACCTTCGACAAGGCGGGCTGCAAAGCCAATTCCTGGCCGACCACGCAGGCCTTCAACGACGGCTCGCTGATGATCGGCACCGGGCCGTTCAAGCACAAGTCCTACACCAAGGGCGACCGGCAGGTGCTGGAGCGCAACCCCGACTACTGGGGTCCACAGGCCGCCTGGGACACGGTGGTCTTCCGCCCGATCACCAGCGACGGGCCGCGCGTCGCCGCCCTGCTCGCCGGTGACGTGGACATGATCGAATCGCCCCCGGTGCAGGACATCGAGCGGCTGAAGTCCGCCCCCAACGTCTCCCTGGCCCAGGCCCAGTCGAACCGCGTGATCTATCTGGCGCTGGGCGTGCAGGACACCCCGCCGACCATCACCGGCACCGACGGCAAGAATCCGCTGAAGGACCCGAAGGTGCGCAAGGCGCTGTCGCTGGCGGTGGACCGCGACGCCATCGTGAAGCGCATCATGATGGGCGTGGCGGAGCCGGCGAACCAGTACCTCCCCGCCGGCTTCTATGGCAACAACCCGGAGGTCACCGTCGCCACCGACGCCAACAAGGCCAAGCAGCTCCTCGCCGAGGCCGGCTACCCGAAGGGCTTCCAGCTCACCCTCGGCACGCCGAACGACCGCTACATCAACGACGACAAGGTGGCCCAGGCGGTCGCCCAGATGTTCACCCGCATCGGCGTGCAGACCCAGGTCGACGCGACCACCGCCAACGTCTTCTTCTCCAAGCGCAACAAGCAGGAATACAGCGTCTTCCTGGCCGGCTGGGGCGCCGATTCGGGCGAGATGTCGTCGCCGCTGAAGGCGCTGATCGCCACGCCGATCAAGGAGAAGGGCTACGGCACGACCAACTACACCAGCTATTCCGACCCGGAGCTGGACGGCATGCTGGACACGGCGCTGGCGACGGTGGACGACGCCAAACGGGAGAAGCTGCTCCAGGCCGCGGTGAAGCGGGCGGTGGACGCCGACATCATCATCCCCCTGCATTACGAGGTGACGGTCTGGGCGATGAAGAAGGGGCTGAGCTACGAACCGCGCGCAGACCAGTACACGCTGGCGCAGAAGGTGACCCCCGCGAAGTAGCGAAGGGGGAGCGGTCCTCCATTTCCCCTCTCCCCTCCGCTCTCGCGCAAACTTCGTTTGCGCTGACGCGACAGGCGGACCTTCGGTCCGCCGAAAGCGGGGAGAGGGTTAGGGTGAGGGGGTTCCGCTTCTGCCGAACGCTCCGCAACGCGCATCCCCCTCACCGGCCCTCCGGGCCACCCTCTCCCCAGAGGGGAGAGGGTTAAGGGGTTAAAATCCATGCTTGTCTTCATCCTCCGGCGGCTGGCGCAGAGCGCAGTCGTCGTGGTGGCGATGTCGGTGCTGGTCTTCGCCGGCATCTTCGCCATCGGCAACCCCATCGACGTGCTCATCAGCCCCGAGGCCGACGCGTTCGAACGCGCCGCCGCCATCGCCCGGCTGGGGCTCGACAAGCCCATGCACGAGCAGTTCCTGCGCTTCGTGGACAGCGCGCTCGGCGGCGACCTCGGCACCAGCTTCGTGCATGGGGTGCCGGCGCTCGGCCTCGTGCTGCAACGCTTCCCGGCGACGCTGGAGCTGGCGCTCTGCGCCATGCTGGTGGCGGTGGTTCTCGGCATCCCACTGGGGCTGTGGGCCGGGCTGAAGCCCGACAGCATGGCCGGGCGGGTCATCATGACCGGCTCCATCCTCGGCTTCTCGCTGCCCACCTTCTGGGTGGGCATGATGCTCATCATGGCCTTCGCGGTGACTCTGGGCTGGCTGCCGGCGGGCGGACGCGGCGAGACGGCGAGCCTCCTCGGCGTGCAGTGGAGCTTTTTGACCGCCGACGGGCTGGCCCATCTGATCCTCCCCGCCGTCAATCTGGCCCTGTTCAAGCTGTCGCTGGTCATTCGTCTGGCCCGCGCCGGCACGCGGGAGGTCGCCTTGCAGGACTATGTGAAGTTCGCCCGCGCCAAGGGGCTGGCGCCCGCGCGGGTGGTCGGGGTGCACATCCTGAAGAACATCATGATCCCGGTGGTCACCGTCCTGGGGCTGGAACTTGGCAGCGTCATCGCCTTCTCGGTGGTCACGGAATCGGTCTTCGCCTGGCCGGGCATGGGCAAGCTGCTGATCGACAGCATCCTCCAGCTCGACCGGCCGGTGGTGATTGCCTACCTGCTGGTGACGGTGCTGCTGTTCGTCGTCATCAATCTGATCGTCGATCTGGTCTATTCGCTGCTCGACCCGCGAATCCGGCTGGGCGGAGGGCGGGCATGAGCAGCGTCGTTGCCAAGGCCCCGCCGGTCGAGACGCCCTTCCTGCGGCTGGCGCGGGACTTCGCGCGGTCGCGCACGGCGCTGGCCGGTCTGGCGGCGCTGGTGCTGATCGTGCTGGCCGCCCTGCTCGCCCGCTGGGTGGTGCCGCAGGACCCCTACGACCTCGCCCAACTCGACATCCTCGACGGTATGATGGCGCCGGGGTCGCTGGGCGGCAGCGGCTGGACCTACTGGCTGGGCACCGACGACCAGGGGCGCGACATGCTGTCGGCCATCGTCTTCGGGTTGCGCACCAGCCTGCTGGTCGGGGTGGTCGCCACGCTGATCGCGCTCGCTGTCGGGGTGGCGGTCGGGCTGCTCGCCGCCTATGCGGGGGACCGAGTGGACGGGCTGGTCATGCGGCTGGTCGACATCCAGCTCTCCTTCCCGGCCATCCTGATCGCGCTGATCCTGCTGGCCCTGCTGGGCAAGGGGGTCGACAAGGTGATCGTCGCGCTGGCCGCCGTGCAGTGGGCCTACTACGCCCGGACCATCCGCGGTTCCGCCCTGGTGGAACGGCGCAAGGAATACATCGAGGCCGCGCAATGTCTTGCCCTGCCCCACCGGCGGATCATGATGCGCCACCTACTGCCCAACTGCCTGCCGCCGCTTATCGTCGTGGCGACGGTGCAGGTCGCCCACGCCATCGCGCTGGAGGCGACGCTGAGCTTCCTCGGCGTCGGCGTGCCGGTGACCCAGCCGTCGCTGGGGATGCTGATCGCGTCGGGCTACCAGTACATGCTGTCGGGCGATTACTGGGTCAGCCTGTTCCCCGGCCTCGCCCTGCTGATCACCATCGTGGCGATCAATCTGGTGGGGGACCGGCTGCGCGATGTCCTCAACCCGCGGCTCAACCATTGAGAGGGGGCACGCGATGACCGAACCCCTGCTGCGCGTGGACGGGCTGAAGACCCATTTCCTCACCCGCGCCGGCACCGTGAAGGCGGTGGACGGGGTCGACCTGCGGCTCGACCGCGGCGAGATCCTCGGGCTGGTCGGGGAGTCCGGCTCCGGCAAGTCGGTGACCGGGCAATCCATCCTCGGCCTCGTCGATCCGCCGGGCCGGGTGGTCGGCGGCCGGGTGCTGTTCCAGGGCGAGGATCTGGTGGGCGCCGGGGAGAAGCGGCTGCGCGCCATCCGCGGGCGGCGCATCGCCATGATCTTCCAGGACCCGATGATGACGCTGAACCCGGTGCTGAGCATCGGCACCCAGATGGTCGAGGCCGTGCGGGCTCATGACAAAGTCGGCTGGGCCGAGGCCTGGGAGCGCTCGCGCCGGGCGCTGGCCCGCGTCGGCATCGCCTCGCCCGACGAGCGGCTGGCGTCCTACCCACACCAGTTCTCCGGCGGGATGCGCCAGCGCGTCGCCATCGCCATCGCCCTTCTCCATTCCCCGGACCTGATCATCGCCGACGAGCCGACCACCGCGCTCGACGTGACCATCCAGGCGCAGATCCTGTTCGAGGTGCAAAAGCTCTGCCGCGAAACGGGGACGGCGCTGATCTGGGTGACCCACGACCTCGCCGTCGTCTCGGCGCTGGCCGACCGGGTGGCGGTGATGTACGCGGGCCGGGTGGTGGAGACCGGGACGGTGGCGGAGATCATCGGCACCCCGCGCCACCCCTACACCCGCGGCCTGCTGGAATCGGTGCCCAGCCGCAACCGGCGCGGCGTGCCGCTGCGCTCGATCCCCGGCATGACGCCCTCCGTCCTCGACCTGCCGGAGGGCTGCGCCTTCCGCCCGCGCTGCGACCGGTCCAGCGGAGCCTGCGCGACCATGCCCGAACTGGCGGGGGAGCGGGAGGACCGCGCTTGGCGCTGCTGGAACCCCGTCGCGGCCGAAGCGCGGGGAGACGCCGCATGACCACTCCCCCGATCATCGAGCTGAATGGGCTGACCAAACGCTTCTCGCGCAAGCTGGACGTGGTGGAGCGCTTCGCCCGCCGGCTGGGGGCGGCCATCGACGACCGGGCGGTGCAGGCGGTCAGCGGCGTCGACCTGTCCATCGCCGAGGGCGAGGTGGTCGGGCTGGTCGGCGAATCCGGCTGCGGCAAGAGCACGCTGGGCCGCATGGTCGCCGGCATCCTGCCGCCCAGCGCCGGCACCCTGCGCTGGCGCGGCCGCGACCTGTGGGAGCTGTCCCCGGCCGACCGCCATCACGCCAACCTGAAGATCCAGATGGTCTTCCAGGACCCCATGGCATCGCTCAACCCGCGCCTGCGCGTGGCCGACATCGTCGGCGAGGCGCCGGTGGTCCATGGGCTGGTGCCGCGGAGGGAGGCGGAGGACTATGTGGCCGCGACCTTGCGGCAGGTCGGGCTGGACCCCGCCTATCTGCGGCGCTACCCGCACCAGTTCTCCGGCGGGCAGCGGCAGCGCATCGGCATCGCCCGCGCACTGGCGGTGAAGCCGGACGTGCTGGTCTGCGACGAGTCCGTCGCGGCGCTCGACGTGTCGATCCAGGCGCAGATCATCAACCTGTTCATGCGCCTGCGCGAAGAGCTGTCGCTGACCTATCTCTTCATCAGCCACGACCTGGGCGTCGTGGAACACATTTCCGACCGCACCGCGATCATGTATCTTGGACGGATCGTGGAGTTGGCCCCGACACCGGAGCTGTTCGACAAACCCAATCATCCCTATGCCAAGGCGCTGTTGGACGAGGCGCCGCGCGTGTCCGTGGAGAAGCGGCGGTTCGCGCCGATCCGCGGAGAGATCCCATCGCCCCTCGACCCGCCGTCGGGCTGCGCCTTTCACCCGCGCTGCCCGCACGCGATGCCACGCTGTTCGGCGGAACGCCCGGCCCTGCGCGCGATCGCGCCCCGGCGCTGGTCCGCCTGCCACCTGAACGAAACCACAGGTCCATGATGCCCTCACCCGATCCCGCCGGCCCATCCGCGTGCAGCCCGCGCACGTTGGAGCTGCTGCGCGACCTGATCGCCTTCGACACGACCAGCCGCAACTCCAACCTCGACCTGATCCACTACATCCGCGACCATCTGGCGGCGCTGGGGGTGTCCAGCACGCTGGTGTTCAACGAGGAGCGGACCAAGGCCAACCTCTACGCCACCATCGGACCGATGGACCGCGGCGGCGTCTGCCTGTCCGGCCACACCGACGTGGTGCCGGTGGATGACCAGGATTGGTCCAGCGATCCCTTCACCCTGACGGAGCGCGACGGCAAGCTGTTCGGGCGCGGCACGGCGGACATGAAGGGCTTCATCGCGGCGGCGCTGGCCATGGCGCCGGACTTCCTGGCCTCCAATCTGACGACGCCGGTCCATTACGCCTTCTCCTACGACGAGGAGCTGGGCTGCCTCGGCGTGCCCGGCCTGCTCACCCAGCTCGCCGGGATGGCGGTCAAGCCGCGCCTGTGCATCGTCGGCGAGCCGACGCGGATGCGGGTGATCGTCGGCCACAAGGGCAAGGTGGCGCTGCGTTGCCGCGTTCACGGCCACGCCTGCCACTCCTCGCTCGCCCCGCAGGGGGTGAACGCGGTGGAGTATGCGGCGGAACTGGTGTCCTTCCTGCGCGGCATGGGCCGCCGCTTCGCCGAGCAGGGGCCGTTCGATTACGATTACGACGTGCCCTTCACCACGGTGCACACCGGAGTGATGGAGGGCGGCACGGCCCGCAACATTGTCCCCTCCGACGCCTCCTTCGAGTTCGAGATCCGGCATCTCGCCGACCACCCCGTGGCGCCGATGCTGAAGGAGCTGCGGGACTTCGCCAAGACGCTGGAGCCGGAGATGCGCGCCGTCCGTCCGGATGCCGGCTTCTCCTGGGAAACCCTGTCGGACAGCCCGGCGCTCGACACCCCGCCGGAGTCGGAGGAGGTGACGCTGGTCAAGAACCTCGCCGAGCAGAACGGCCATGGCAAGGTGGCTTTCGGCACGGAGGGCGCGCTGTTCACCAGCATCGCCAACATCCCCGCCGTGGTCTGTGGCCCCGGCGACATCGAGCAGGCCCACAAGCCCGACGAGTATGTAGAGCTGAGCGAACTCGCCCGCGCCGAGCGCTTCCTGCACCGGCTGAGGGACGCCGCGAAGAAGGGGCTGTGACAAATAGGGCTTTAACGCGGAAGGGCCGGAGCGTTGCCGCTCCGGCCCCTTTTAAAACTGTCCGTAGACCGTTGCGCTTCGCCGGTCAGTGGACCTCCACGCTGACGATGGCCGGCAGGGTGCGCAGGAAGTTCACACCCGTGTCGGTCGCCTCGACGACGAGGTGACCGCAGCGGTCGTGCCCGCGCAGGCGGGCCTCCGCGCCCATGCCGGCGGTGCGCAGCACCTCCGACAGGTCGGACACCGCGGTGCGGACCCAGGCCCGATGCTCGGCCAAGCTCTTGTACGCCGTTGCTTCCGAGTGATTCAGGGTAACGGTAAAGGTGTGCAGCTCGATGGTCATAAGAGCTCCGGAATGAACCGATTGTTCTGGGACAAGCTCAGTGTTTGACGCTGTTCGAGCATCCGCTCCGCCCCAACCGGACGGTGTGTGAAAACAAGCTGGAAAGGGACGTGCGGACACTTGCCGGTTGGCGGATTGAATCCGGGGATCAGCCGATCGGCGAAAAGGGTCCCTTTCGATTTGGGGAGCAAACAAACCGCAGTGTAATCGAAATCGGCGGCCGATGCTTGTGATATCGTGGGAACGCTGCTCTGCGCCAAGAGCGTTCACGAGACGCAAAAGGGGTAGCCGTGGGCATGCCCCCACGGTGCTCCACGGCTACCTTAGACCACCCTCAATCCAGGAAGATGTCCGGCGCCAGCGGAGCGCCCGGCTTGACCGCGTAGGGCTCCAGGTCGGTGACGCCCTCCTCCGCCAGCACCTCGTCGTCGATGAAGAAGTGGCCGGTGCAAGTCCTGGCGTCGCGGGTCAGGATGGCGTGGGCGGCGTCGGCCAGAATCTCCGGCTTGCGGCAATTGTCGAACTCGGCGGCGCCCTTCAGCATGGCGATGGCCGCCGTGCCGATGATCGTGCGCGGCCACAGGGAATTCACCCCGACCTTGCCGCGGAACTCGGCGCTCATGCCAAGCGTGCACAGGCTCATCGCGTATTTGGCGATGGTGTAGGCGGTGTGGTGCTGGAACCAGCGCGGGTTCAGGTTCAGCGGCGGCGACAGGGTCAGGATGTGCGGGTTCTCGGCCTTCAGCAGATGCGGCAGGCAGGCCTGGGAGCAGGCGAAGGTCCCCCGCCCGTTGACCCCCATCATCAGGTCCCAACGCTTCAGCGGCGTGTCCAGCGTGCCGGTCAGGCTGATCGCGCTGGCGTTGTTGACCAGGATGTCGATGCCGCCAAACGCCTCCACCGTGCGGGCCACCGCCTCAGCGACCTGGGCGTCGTCGCGGATGTCGCAGAGGATCGGCAGCCCCTTGCCACCGGCGGCCTCGACCTCCTCCGCGGCGGAGAAGATGGTGCCGGGCAGTTTGGGGTGTGGCTCCGACGTCTTGGCGGCGATGACGACGTTGGCGCCGTCGCGGGCGGCGCGCAGCGCGATCGCCTTGCCGATGCCCCGGCTGGCGCCGGTGATGAACAGGGTCTTGCCCTTCAGCGTGCGCGCGTCCGTCATGTTGCTTTCCTCCCCATGGTTCTTCCGCCGCAGCCGGCCGGTTATCGGCGATGCTAGCACACATTCCCCAGGACTCGTCCAGACGCATGCGTCATTTAATTGACCTATGCGTCAATGCTGCCATCCCGTCTAGACTGCGCTCGCCCCTCTCGTTCGGGAGTCTCAGCCGGTGCGCCGTTTTGCCCTCGCCCTCGCGCTGATCCTCGCCACGGCGCCCGCCTTCGCGCAGGTGGTGGCGCAGCATCTGTTCTTCGAGGCCGTGCCGGCGGGCGCCCCGTCCGGCGCGTCCTACGAGGCGCGGCAACGCCTGACCGAGCGCGCCCGGACCGAGCTGCTGCCGGCCATCCTCGACGCCGCCGGCCTGGATGGAGCGGGCGCGGTCGCCGACCTGCGGATGGGCGGTTACCGGCTCCACACCAACCCGTCGCTCCACCTGACCCTGCGGCTGGAGGACGGTCCCGCCGACCGTCTGGCCAGGGCCATCGCCTGGAGCCTCGAACAGGACAGCGTCCTGGTGGCCGATTTCGACAGCGCCGACGGCGCCACCGGCTACGCCCTGGTCCGCTTTCCCGCGGGCAGCCTGACGCCGGACCGCGCCCTGCGCTTCTTCCTCGCCGCCGCGGCGGAGCATGAAGGGCTGGGTGGCGGCTACACCGCCTTCGGCGATACGCTGCTGTTCCTGAATCTGCGCAGCGACGGCGGGACGCCCTACAGCGGCCTCCCAGACGAGGCCTTCGCGGAGTTTTTGCGCCGCGCCGCCGACGCCTTCCCCGGCGCGGCCCTGGCCGCGACCGGGCGCGCCGACGCGCGGCTCGTCCTCCAGCCGCCCCAGCCCGACAGCCCTGCCCTCGCCCCGCTGCGGGCGCGGCACGCGGCGCTGGTGTCCGAAATCCTGACCACCGAGCCCGCCCGATGACGACCCATCTCTCCCGCCGTTCCGTCCTGGCGCTCGGTGCCGGCGGCCTCGCCACGCTGGCCGCTCCGGCGCGGGCGCAGGACTTCGCGCCGGGGCTGCTCTACGCGGTCGGCCAGAAATTCGACAAGAGTTTCAACGAGGGCGCCTTCACCGGCGCGGAACGGTTCAAGGAGGCCACCGGGGTCGCCTACCGCGACTATCTGCCGGCCAGCACGGCGCAGTTCGAGCAGGCGGTGGCCGCCCTGCTGCGCCGCGGCGTGACCGACCTCGCGCTGATCGGCTTCTACTACGCCGCCCCGCTCGCCAGCCTCGCGCCGAAACACCCCGCCGTCCGATTCACCCTCGTCGACGCGGTGGTGGAGGCGCCGAACGTCCAGTCCGTGACCTTCAAGGAGCAGGAGGGGTCCTTCCTCGTCGGCATGCTGGCGGCCATGGCCTCGCGGACGGGAACCGTCGGCTTCATCGGGGCGCTGGACATCCCGCTGATCCGCAAGTTCATCGCCGGCTTCCAACAGGGCGCCCGCCACGCCCGCCCGGACATCGGCCTGCTGGTCAATTTCGTCGGCACCACCCCCGCCGCCTTCAACGACCCGACCACCGGGGCGGAGGTGGCGAAGGCCCAGTTCCAGCGCGGCGCCGACGTGGTGTTTGCCGGGGCCGGCGTCTCCAACTTCGGCATCTTCGCCGCCGCCAAGGACGGCGGGCGCCTTGCCATCGGGGTGGACAGCAACCAGAACCACCTCTACCCCGGCACCATCCTGACCTCGATGCTGAAGCGGGTGGATCTGGCGGTGGAGCGCGCCTTCGGGGAGGGCCGCAGCGGCGCCTGGACCCCCGGCCCGCGCGCCCTGGGGCTGGCCGAGCGCGGCGTCGATTACGCGCTGGACGACAACAACCGCGCGCTGGTCACCCCCACCATGAAGGACCGGCTGGAGGAGGCGCGCGAAGCCATCATCCAGGGCCGCATCCGGGTGGCAGACGCCGTGTAGCGCCCACTCAGGCGTATTGCGGTTCGACTCCGACGGCGAAGCTCAGGTCGGCGCCGCGCAGAGTCTCCGTGGTGGCGCGGACGCGCGTCAGGTCGGTGCCGTGCAGGATCGCGCGGGCGAGGCTGGTGTCGCGCAGATCGGCGCCGGTCAGGCTGGCCTCGGCGAGGTTGGTCGGCCACAGGCGGCTGCCGTCCCCGGCGAGGTCCACCGGGCGCAGCCGCGCCCGCCACAGCTTGGCCCCCGCCAGATTGGCACCGCGCAGGTTGCAGCCGGACAGGTCGGCGCTGGTGAAGTCTGCCTCGCGCAGGTCGCAATAGGACAGATCCGCCATGACCAGTTTCGCCCCGGAGAAATCCGCCCCGCGCAGCCCGCAGAAGCGCATCACGCTGCCGGCCAGGAGCTGGTTGGCGAAGTTGTAGCCGCGCAGATCGACGCGCTGCATCTCCAGCCGCTGCCCGGCGGCGGCGTTGCGCTCGACCCAGAGCTGGTGGGCGGAAATGCTGTCGGCCATCCGCCCGGCAAGGCTGACCAGACCGGTGCCGTCGACGTCGATGCCGCGCCGCTCCAGCGTCTGGCGCAACTCGTCGTCCAGCCGGGCGCCGCACAGCAGGGCGCCCTGCATTTCCACCCGCTCCATCACCGCGCCGATCAGATTGGCGCCGATCAGGATGGTTCCGGTCATGTCGCTGCCGGAAAAGGTCGCGCCGCAGAGATCGCAACCGGAAAAGTCGCACTGCGCCAGACGCGCGTCGGACAGGATGGCGCGGGCCATCTTGGACCCGATGAAGGTGGTGCTGCCGTCGGCGTTGCCCGCCGGCTTGCGCTCGTCCGCGCCCAGCATCATGCCCTTGCGCAGGTCGGCGCCGCGCAGGTTGGCCTCCTCCATCAAGGCGCCCTCCACCCGCGCGCCGCGCAGGTCGGCACCCTCCAGCGACGCACCGGTGAGATCGGCCTTGGACAAGTCGGCGCCGAACAGGTCGGTGCGCGCCAGAACGGCCCCGGACAGCCGGGCGCTGTTCAGGTTCGCACCGCTGAGCTTGGCGCCGCTGAGGTTGATGCGGCGCAGCCCCAGGCCCGACAGGTTGTGGAAGCTGAGGTCGGCGCAACGCCCCTTCATGCTGGGGTCGCGCGTCAGCCATTGCTGATGCTTGACCAGCGCGTTGCGGATCGCCCTCAGATATCGCTCTTCCACGTGCGACGCCTCCGCGCCGTCCAGCCGTTTCCGCCGGCACCGCGCGCCGGTTGAACGATCGGGACCCTTGCCACGCTGGGATGTTACCAGAGCCGCCTGGAAAAAGCGAAAGCCCTGATTTGCCTTGCCTCAGCGCAGCGTGTCGGACAGCAGCGCGCCTCGCGAGGCCATCATGTAGAGCCCCATGTGGTGCGCCGGCTCCTGCGGGTGGGCCGCCGTCTCAGGCAGGCCGAGGTCCCGCGCCGTCTCCGCCGGCAGGTCGTAGGTGGCGCAGCCCGGCTCGTAGACCACCACGTCCTTCAGCGTCGGCATCATGCCGTGGTTGCGCGCAGACAGCAGGGTCAGGACGAAGTCCATCACGCACACGTCGGTGCAGATGCCGACGGTGACGACCGACACCAGCCGGTTGCCGTTGACCCAGTCCACCAGCCGGTTGCGCCCGGCCTTGCCATCCGCGCCCAGTTCGGTCGCGCCGATGAAGAAATTGATGCAATCCTTGGCGATCAGGGTCGCCGACGGCTCCGACTCGAGCCAAGCCAGTTCGGACACCAGCTCGTCATGGCCGGTGCCGATCAGGCAATGCGGGGGATAGGGCGGTTCCGGCTTGTCCGGGGCGTGGCGATCCAGCGAGACGCAGATCGGCCAGCCGGCCCCGGCGAAGCGGCGGGCCAGACGGTCCGTCTCGGCGATCATGCGGTCGACCTGGGCGTTCGGCGCCGCCGGGGCGAGCGGACCGCAACCGACGGCGGCGAACCCCTTCACCTCGTCGATGATCACCAGCCCGGTGCCCCCGGCGGGCATCGCGTAATCGCCGAGCGCCACCGGAAAGGTGCGGCGGATGGTGTCCAGCGCCTCGTCGCTGCGAGTCATCAGGTCCAGCATGGGTCCTCCCTTCGAACGGTGGAAATGTCAGTCCTGTGACCAGGGGCGCGCAACATTTCAGGACTGTGTCCAAGCGCTGCGACATTGTGGCCGAACGCTTGCGCATGGGTCCGAAAAGATCAATGGAATTCAGCCCGATCGACCGTTTGTTGCAACCGCGCGACATATTCCTGTCTGCATGCGGCGGGCCGTGCGACGGAATACCGCGGTGCCAAGTCGTGGCTCCCGGTCCTCAATGAAGGAGACGCGAAGCTTCCGCCGCAACCATAAGGTACACCAATGGTTCCATCGGCCGAGTTCCTGGGCATGCTTCTGCTGGTCACCAGCGCCGCGGCGCTCGGCCTGTCCATCGTCATCGACGTCGGGCAGATCACGTCGGAGAAGGCGCGCCAGACCATGATGATGCGCCAGCACGACCGGAAGAAGACGGCACTGGGCGAATGGACCCGCAAGCTGGAGCAGCGGCAGGAGGAAATGACCGCCTTCCAGGCCCGCTATACCGAATGCAACGGGCGACGGCAGAAGGCACTGTCGGAGATCAGGGCCCTGGAGTTGACCAAGGTGGAGTTCGTCCATGAACTGGGCGACGGCGAGGAGGCCAGCGCCTTCTGGGTCCGGCTGAGCGTGCAGGACGAGTTCCCCGCCATCGAACGGCGCGACGTGATCTTCGCCCGCCAGATCTGGAGCTATCCGAACGTCGCCCATGTCTGGACCTATTCCGTCGATCAGGCGGCGGCGATGGCGCGCGTCGCCTTCACCGTGAAGAACGGCGTCCTGCCGACCATTGTCGTCCCGCTCGCCCAGGCGCCCGACCCCGACGCGGAAGGAGCGGCGGCATGACCGGGATGATGCTCTATCTCAGCCTTGGGCTGATGGTGCTGACGGTGCTGTCCAACCGCTACTGGCGGCGGCAGTTGGAAGGTCTGCGGCAGGGCCAGTTGCGCATCCGCGAGAAGATGGAGGAGGTTGGGAAGGACGTGGAGGACATCGCCACCGCCTATTCCCAGGTTACTCAGAAGCACGCCGAGGCCGAGAAGCGCGCCCAGAAGGCGGAGCAGGACATGCAGGCCGCCTTGAACGAACTGGAGGCGAGGCAGACCGCGCCGGTCGTGCGCTATCACGTGTTCGACCGCTCCGAACCCCGTCCGGGCCGGTTCTGGGAAGCCGCGGTACGTCATGTGCCGAGCGACGCCACCGTGATGACCGGCCAGCGCGGCTGGCTGGGCATCCGCCGCTGTCTCCTGACCGCCGAAACGGAACGGGAGGTGCGCGAGCGCGTCAGCGCCCGCTACCCGCGCAAGGCCGGATTCCAGGTGTTGGAGGTGGTGCCCTGCCGGGTTGCCGGCCTGTCGGTGAACCGCATCCCCGAACTCAGCACCTTCCGCCGCTCCGCCCCGCCGGAGGAAGCCGCACGGCCTCCCCGCCGGGCCGCCGGCGGCCGTTGACGAGCATACAGCCAGCGAAAGCAGCCTGGCCCGCGGGGAAAGGACGGCGCCCCTCCCCGCGGGCCGTCCGCCTCAGCAGTACTTGCGCAGCATGTCGCGGACCTTGTCCGCCATGTCCGGACGGCGCAGCGCGTGGGCCAGCGTGGCTTCGATGAAGCCGACCTTGTCGCCGCAGTCGTAGCGGGTGCCTTCGAAGCGCAGGCCGTGGAAGGGCTGCGTGCCGATCAGTTTGGCCATGGCGTCGGTCAGCTGGATCTCGTTGCCGGCGCCGCGCTGCTGCTTCTCCAGATGATCGAACACCTCCGGCTGCAGGATGTAGCGGCCGATGATCGACAGGGTGGAGGGCGCCTCTTCCGGCTTCGGCTTCTCGACGAGGCCGCGCACGGTGGCCAGACGGCCGTCGTCCTTCTCCACATCCAGGATGCCGTAGCTGCTGGTCCGCTCGCGCGGGACGTCCACGACGGCGACGACGTTGCCGCCCACCTCGTTGTAGGCGTCGACCATCTGCTTCAGGCAGGGGGTGTCGCCCTGGACGAAGTCGTCGGGCAGGACGATGGCGAAGGGGTCGTTGCCGATCACCGCCCGCGCGCACCACACCGCGTGACCAAGGCCCAGCGGAACCTGCTGACGCGTGTAGAAGCAGCGGCCCGGCGCGATCTCGCTGTCGCGCACCACCTCGAGGGCGTCCTGCTTGCCGCGCTCCTCAAGGGTGCGGTTCAGTTCCGTGTCGGTGTCGAAATGGTCTTCGATGGCGCGCTTGCTGCGGCCGGTGACGAACACGAAATCCTCGATGCCGGCGGCCCGCGCCTCTTCCACGGCATGCTGAAGCAGAGGCCGGTCGACCAAAGGCAGCATTTCCTTTGGAATCGCCTTGGTCGCCGGCAGAAAGCGCGTACCGAGACCGGCGACGGGGAACACCACCTTGCGCACAGGCTTTCGCATTGGGGTTCTCTTGTGGTTGCTTGAGGAAATACTTCGAATATGGAGACGATTCGCAGGTTTGCAAAACGCTCGTCCAGCTTTCTGCCACAGGCAATTCGGTGACGCAACTCCCCTTCCGTAACCCGGCAAAAGGTTAGTTGCGCAGCAGCAAATCCTTCGCTTGGTTGATCTTGGCTGCCAAATAGGTGGACCCCCCATGATCTGGGTGCACTTTCATCATCAGCCGTCGGTGGGCGTCCTTTACCTGTTCGGGTGTGGCGCCGGGCGACAACCCCAAAATCTCATAGGCCTCGTCGCGGGTCATGGAACCGCCGCCACGACCACCGCCGCCGCCCGCCGAACCGGCATCGTTCGCGCGTCCGGCGGATTGCTCTTCAGCGGCTTGCCAGTCGGGATGGGCGCGGTCCAACCACGCCTCCAGCACGGAGGCCGATTGCGCATCGTCGCGCCGGCACTCGTCCAGCAGCGCCAGCAATTGCCCCAGGGTCAGCGACTCCAGCGTCCGCCCGCGCCACGGCCCGTGCAGCACCTCCCCCGCCATCGCCCCGGTGTCGTGCTGCAGCGTCATCCGCAGATAGAGCGTCTCGATCTGCGAGGTCTGTCCGCTGCCCGAGGAGGCTCCATAGGACGACGGGCGGAAGGCGTCGCGCAGCGTCCGCCAGCGCGTCAGCAGCGGAAAGGCCAATGCCCCCAGCATCATGGCGGTGCCGAGCCGTCCGGTCAGGGTCAGGACGACAACCGTCACGGCCGCGAGCGCGATGCCGCCATAACGCACCGCCGTGGCCAGCGTGCGCGGGTCCGCGGACACGAAGACACGGGCCAGCATGGCAAAGCCGGCCACCAGAGCGATGCCCAGGAGAAAAAACCCAAACATCCCGCTCTGCCCCATCTCTAGCCAAATCCTGCTTTATGATGCATGGCTTTGCCCCCCGCGTCCCCCCTGACCGCTCCCGAGCTGGCTGGTGAGCAGCCGCACCGCGTCGCCACGCCCGCGGCTGTAATGCTCCAGCGCCGCCCGGCCGCCCGCCGCATAGACGGCGACCGCGCTCAGCAGGTCCCGCAATTGCTGGGCGGACGAGCCGTCGAACGGGCAATAGGCGCCACCGCTCAGCCGCGCGATCGTCTGGAAGGCGCGTTTGGCAATCAGGTCCCCACGCTCGTGAAAGATGAAGACCGGGACGCCGAGCAGTCCCAACTGGCCCGCCTGATGGGCGAGCTGATCGACGTCCTCCTCCATGCAGTCACCGACGAAGACCAAGGCGTTGACCTTGCGGTCCCGTGTCTGCTTGATGCAGTGCCCCAGCACCCGCGCGATCTGGGTCTGGCCGGCCATGCAGGACACCGCGGTCATCCGCCGCAGCAGGTCCTGCGCGTTGCCCACCCAGGGGCTGGCCTGGCACTCGCGGAACCCCCGGTAGTAGACGAGCTGGATGTCCAGTCCGCCCAGCGCGGAGGTCGCCTGAAACATCTCGCCCTGGATCTGGCAGGCGCGGTCCCAGGTCGGCTCGCGGCTGGCCGTGGCGTCCATGGCGAACATCAGACGCCCGCGCGGCCCCCCCGTCGCCCGTGGAAGGGCCGCCACACGGCTCAGGAAATCGTCCACCTCGGTCTGGGTGGACCGCTGCTGCGCCGGCAGATTGTCGCGTTCAGCCATCGCCCGTATCCCCTCGCCACGGTGATCTGTCATTCCGTAAAGATGGGCGGCGCGGCGGCATGGGTCCAGACTTGTCCAAGACTTGTCCACGGCGCCGCCCGTTGGGCAACAGAGCGTCCGCCGATGTGGTTCCGCGACGCGGGAGCCGCCGGCGGGCTTGCCCCTCTCCCCGCGCCGTGCTTGGGTGGCGCCCATGAGCGACGCCGGTACCACCTTCACCCCCACCACGCTGCGCGCCCGAATCCTGCACGAGGACGAGGACGTCTTCATCATCGACAAGCCCGCCGGGCTGGCCGTGCACAAGGCCGGGCGGATCACCGACCATCTCGACCTCTACCTGCCTTTCCTGGCGGAGGGGGACGGCACGCCGCCGCGGCTGGCCCACCGGCTGGACCGCGACACGGCGGGCTGCCTTGTGCTCGGCCGGTCACTCTGGGCGCTGAAGCGGCTGGGCGACATGTTCGCCGCCGGCCATGTCGAGAAGACCTACTGGGCAATCAGCGAGGGCATCCCGGAGACGGCGGAGGGGGTCATCGACTTCCCGCTGCTGAAGCTGCTGATCCCCGGCGCCTGGAACATCGTGACGCACCCCACCGGCCAGCCCGCCGTCACCGAATACAAGGTGCTGGGAACCGGCAACGGGCGGGCATGGCTGGAGCTGCGGCCGCGGACCGGGCGCACCCACCAGCTCCGCGTCCACAGCGCGGCCATCGGCTGCCCGCTGGTGGGAGAGCCCTATTACGGTCCGGTGCGCGTGCCGCCGGGAAACTTGCACCTGCTGGCGCGGTCGGTCACCTTCACCATGGCTTTTGACCGCGAACCGGTCACCGCCGTGGCACCGCCTCCGCCGCACATGCGGGACGCGCTGATCGCCTGCGGCTGGACCGAACGAAGCGGGACGTAACAGTCAGCGCCCGACCTCGGTGACGCCGTCGGCCAGCCAGACCATCCGGCCAAGCTCCGCGTCGCCGCCACGCAGCGCCTTGCCCTTGGCGACCACCGTCCGTCCGGTGTTGTCCTGGATCGGCCCGCGGAAGACGGCGGCGTTGCCGTTGGCAAGCTGCATGCGCGCCGCGTCGGCGTGGGCCCGCGCCTCCACCCCCACCGCCGGACCATAGGCGGTGTTGCGGACGAAGCCCTGGTCGAAGCCGCCCTGGCGCAAATGCTTCCACGGCTTTCCCGCGGCGATCAGCGCGACGGTCTCGGCGTAGGCCTTCTCCCAGGCCCATTCGGCCCCGGTCAGGAAGCCCTGCGGCGCGAAGGCCGACAGGTCGGTGTGCAGGCCGCAGCACAGGATGCCGTGGGCCTCCGCCACCTCGCAGACCGGGCGGGCCCCGTCGAGCTGGGCGGCCAGCACGTCGGCCCCGCCGTCGGCCAGGGCGCGGGCGGCCTCCGCGACTTGCCGCGGCGTCGCCGCCTCGCCGACGAAGGCGACGCGCAGCGCGGTGGCGGAATCGGCGCGCCGGGCGCCCAGCGCGAAGGCGTTCACGCAGCGCAGCACGTCCGGTGCGGGGTGGGAAGCGACGAGACCGATCGTCTTGGCCCGGCTGGCGTAGCCCGCGACGAGGCCGGAGATGTGCTGCGCTTCCTCCAGATAGCCTTCAAAAAAACCGGTGTTGATCGGCAGCCGGTCGCGGTCCAGCGGTGCGCCGGAAAACAGGAACACCGTGTCGCGGTGGGCGTCGGCCTGGGCCAGCAGCCCCGGCAGGGCGTCGCCCGCGGCGGTGACGATGACGATCCGGCAGCCCTCGGGGCCGACCAGCTCCTCCGCCGTGGCGGCCAGCGTACCGGCGGCGTGTTCCCGCTCCTCCAGCCGCAGGCCGGGCAGACCGGTCAGGGCGCGGGCGGCCTCCGCATGGGCCTGGTTGAAGCCGAAATCCCCGCGGTCGCCGCAATAAAGGACGCCGACTCCCAAGTCGGGCGATCCAAGGGCGGACGGTGCCGAGGGTGCCGATTGCCCCAACGCCTGGGGCGCCGTCAGAAGCATGGCCGCGGCCCCGAACGCCCGGAGGACATCCCGGCGGTTATGGGTCAATGTCTTCATGCCCGCCTCCCGATGACGGGGGACTATAACCTCCGGATGGCGGTCGAACCAAGCAATTCGCCTCAATTCCCGCGCCAGAGCCCGTCCGGAGCCTCAAAACGGCGCATTGCGCAGCGGAATTGGCGCCCCGTCCGGCCAATGCAGCAGATGGCTGGCGCAGCGGCGGCAATCGCTGCTGCCGAAGCCGGGAACCGGCACCGGCAGGCCGGACAGCGCCGCGACCAGGGCGCATTCGTTGCC
Source organism: Azospirillum sp. UENF 312511 (assembly GCF_058780635.1). Taxonomy (NCBI): domain Bacteria; kingdom Pseudomonadati; phylum Pseudomonadota; class Alphaproteobacteria; order Rhodospirillales; family Azospirillaceae; genus Azospirillum; species Azospirillum sp. UENF 312511. The sequence continues at coordinate 474,565 of NZ_JBSNCG010000002.1, forward strand.
GCCGGGAACGATCCAGGCGCCAAGCATCCGGCCCGCCGCGGTCAGCCGGTCGATGTGCCAGCGCTCCGGCTTGCCATGGCGGAAATGGCGCCCGACCCGTGCCCGCAGCCCGCCCGGCCCCCGCGCGCTGCCGCAATAAAGATAACGGCCCGGTGTCAGCACACGCTCCGGCTTGCCGGGCAGGCGAAGCGGGAGTTCGCATTCCAGCGCGATCAGCAGCACATAGGCGCCGGGCTCGGGCGGCAGGGTGTCGGGACGGTCGTGGAATTGCGGATCGGGCGGCATGGCCACGCCAGTCTACCGCCGTCGGGGCGCCGGAGCACCGGTTGTTAATCGGACCTTTCGCCCCAGCGGCGCGCTCTGCTATCACGCCCGCATCATGTCCTTGCTCGATCCGCTGTTCCGCCAGCATCTCGACCGCCTCGACCGGCGCCACACGCGCCGCTCCCTGCTGCCCGTGCACCCGGAGGGGGCGGGGCGCATCCGGCGCGGCGGGCGGACGCTGCTGAACTTCTCCAGCAACGACTATCTCGGCCTCGCCTCCCATCCGCTGCTGGTGGAGCGCGCCGGCGACTGGACGCGGCGCTGGGGTGCCGGGGCGACGGCGTCGCGCCTCGTCTGCGGCACGCTGGAGCTTCACGCGGAGGTTGAGGCGAAGCTCGCCCGGCTGAAGGGCACGGAGGCCGCGCTTCTGTTCAATTCCGGCTGGCAGGCCAACGCCGCCGTCCTGCCCGCCCTGTTCGACCGCGAACTTCTGGGCGCGGAGGCCCTGGTCTTCACCGACCGGCTGAACCACGCCAGCCTGCACCATGGCTGCGCCGCCGCCGGGGTGCGGCAGATCCGCTTCCGCCACAACGACCTCGATCATCTGGAAACCCTGCTGGCCCAGCGCGCGGGCGAGCCGGGCACGCGCTTCATCGTCACGGAGAGCGTCTTCAGCATGGACGGCGACCGCGCCGACGTGCCGGCGCTGGCCGCGCTGGCGGAGCGGCACGGCGCCTTCCTGTACCTCGACGAGGCGCACGCGACCGGCGTGCTCGGCCCGCGCGGGATGGGGCTGGCGGCGCTGGGCGGCGGGCGCGTGGACCTTGCCATGGGCACCTTCAGCAAAGCGCTGGGCGGCTTCGGCGCCTATGTGGCGGGGTCGAGAGCGCTCTGCGACTATCTGGTGAACCGCTGCGGCGGGCTGATCTACGCCACCGCCCTGCCGCCCGCCGTGCTGGGGGCGATGGACGCGGCGCTCGACCTCGTGCCGACGCTGGACGCGGAGCGTGCCCGGCTCCAGGCCATGGCCGAACGGCTGCGCGCCGCCTTCCACGGGCTGGGCATCGCCACGGCGGGGTCGAGCACGCAGATCGTCCCGGCCATCACCGGCACGGAGGAGGACGCGCTGGCGCTCAGCCGGCGGCTGGAGGAGCGCGGCATCCTGGGCATCGCCATCCGCCCGCCGACCGTGCCGCCGGGCACCAGCCGCCTGCGCTTCGCCCTGTCCGCCGCCCACACGGACGCCGACCTGGAGACGTTGATGAGCGCGGTGGCCGACGCCTGGAGCCCGCGATGAACGCGCCGCTGTTCGTCCTCGTCCATGGCTGGGGCTTCGGCCCCACCATCTGGGACGGTGTGCGGGCCGCCCTTCCGGAGGGCAAGAGCGTGGCGATTGATCTGGGCTTCTACGGCCCGCCATCGATTCCCGCACTTCCCCGCGGGCGCCCCGTCATCGCGGTCGGCCATTCCTTCGGGGGGCTGTGGCTGCTGCACGAGCGGCCCTTCGCCTGGGACGGGCTGGTGCTGGTCAACGGCTTCCCCCGCTTCACCGAGGGCGACGGCTTCACCCCCGCCACGCCGCGCCGGCTGCTGGACCGCATGATCGCCCGCTTCCACACCGCGCCGGAGGCGGTGACCGCCGACTTTCTGCGCCGCTGCGGCTGCGAGGTCCCACCGCCTGAGGGCCTGGATGCGGCCCGGCTGGGCGAGGCGCTGCGGGCGCTGCGCGACTGGGACGCCCGCGCTGCGCTCACTGGTCCGGCGCTCGCCCTGGCGGGGGCGCAGGACCCCATCGTCCCCCCGGCCATGACCGAACAGGCGTTTCGCGACCACTCTGTCCCTCGCCCCTCCGGGGAGAGGGGGGCGCCGAAGGCGCCGGGTGAGGGGGTTCTCGGGGAACCGGACGATCAGGCATTGCGCAACCCCCTCACCCTAACCCTCTCCCCAGAGGGGAGAGGGGATGGTGGATGCGGTCAGATTTCGGTCGAGTGGCACCCCGAAGGTGGGCATCTGCTGCCGCTGACCGCGCCGGGCTGGTGCGCCGAGCGGATCGCCGCCTTCGCCGCCGGACTGACGGCATGACCGCCGACCCGCGCAAGGCCGCCATCGCCGCCGCCTTCGGCAAGGCCGCCCCTTCCTACGAGGAACACGCCGCCGTGCAGCGCATCGCGGCGGAGCGTCTGGCGGAGCGCGTCGCCCACCTCCCCTTGCCGCCCCGCCCCCGCGTGCTGGAGATCGGCTGCGGCACCGGTTTCCTCAGCCGCGCCCTGCGCGAGCGGATCGGACCGGCGGACTGGCTGCTCACCGATCTGTCGCCGGACATGCTGGCGCGCTGCCGCGCCGCGCTGGGCGACCCGACCGATTCCAATTTCCGGATCGTGGACGGGGAACAGCCGGACCTCGACGCCCCCTTCGACCTGATCGTATCCAGCCTCGCCCTGCAATGGTTCCGCGATCCCGCCTCCGCGCTGGCGCGCTGGGCAGAATTGCTGGCGCCCGGTGGGCGAATCGCCGTCGCAACACTCGCCGCCGACAGTTTCCGGGAGTGGCGGGAGGCTCACCATGCGTTGGGGCTGGAGACCGGGATTCCCCCCTACCCCACCCGCCACGCCCTCGACCGGCTGTGGCCCGCCGGGGGCAGCGGATCGGTGGAGGAGGAGCGGCTGCTCCGCCGTCACGCCGACGGGCTGGAGTTCCTGGCCGAACTGAAGGGCATCGGCGCCCATCTGCCGGCGGAGGGCCGCCGCCCCCTGCCTCCGGGCGCCCTGCGCCGCGTGCTGCGCCGGCTGGAACGGCCGGAAGGACTGACCATGACCCATCACATCGCCTACGGCCTGTTCCGCAAGGACGGCGCCCAGCCCCGCGGGGTGTTCGTCACCGGCACCGACACCGGCGTCGGCAAGACGCTGGTCTCCGCCGTGCTCGCGCGGGCCTGGGACGCCGCCTATTGGAAGCCCTTGCAAACCGGCCTGAAGGACGAAGCCGGCGACACCCCCACGGTCACCGCCCTCGCCGCCCTGCCCGTGGAGCGCGTCCACCCCCCGGCCTACGCCCTGGCCGAGCCGCTGTCCCCCCACGCCGCGGCGGAGCTGGAGGGAGTCGCCATCGACCCCGACGCGCTGTCCTTGCTCGACACCGACCGTCCGCTGGTGGTGGAGGGGGCCGGCGGGCTGATGGTGCCGGTGACGGAGGACGTCTTCATCATCGACCTGATCGCCCGCTTCGGCCTGCCAGTGGTGCTGGTGGCGCGCAGCACGCTCGGCACCATCAACCACACGCTGCTCAGCCTGGAAGCGCTGCGGGCGCGCGGGCTGGCGGTGGCCGGGGTGGTGCTGAACGGCCCGCCCAACCCCGGCAACCGCGCCGCCATCGAGCGGTTCGGCAAGGTCCGCGTGCTGGCCGAAATCCCCACCCTGCCCCGCCTCGACGCCGAAACCGTCGCCGAAGCGGCGGCCCTCATTCCGTCCTTCGACAGCGTGTTTCCATGACCGACACCATCGTCCTCGACCACCGCCACGTCTGGCACCCCTTCACCCAGGCGCAGACCGCGCCGGAGCCGCTGGCCGTTACTCACGGCAAGGGAGTCAGCCTGTTCACCGAGGACGGGCGGGAAATCCTCGACCTCATCTCCTCCTGGTGGGTGAACCTGCACGGCCACGCCCACCCGGCCATCGCCGGGGCCATTGCGGAGCAGGCGCACCGGCTGGAGCAGGTGATCTTCGCCGACTTCACCCACAGCCCCGCCGCCCGCCTCGCCGCCCGGCTGGCGGAAGTGCTGCCGGGCGGCCTCGACCGCGTCTTCTACTCCGACAACGGCTCGACCGCGGTGGAGGTGGCGCTGAAGCTCGCTTGGCAGTACTGGCGCAACAAGGGCGAGGGCCAGCGCCGCCGCTTCCTCGCCTTCGAGGGCAGCTACCACGGCGACACCTTCGGCGCCATGGCGGCGGGGGTCGGCTCCGGCTTCTACGCGCCGTTCCAGGAGCTGCTGTTCGCCGTCGACCGCATGCCCTACCCGGCCACCTGGGACGGCGACCCGGAGGTCGAGGCCAAGGAGGCGGCGGCGCTGGACTGGCTCGACCACTGGCTGGCCGCCAACGGGGCGGAGCTGGTCGCCGTCATCATCGAACCGCTGGTCCAGGGCGCGTCCGGCATGCGCTTCTGCCGTCCGGAGTTCCTGCGGGCCATGGCGGCGCGGGTGCGGGCGGCGGGCGGTCTGGTGATCTTCGACGAGGTGATGACCGGCTTCGGCCGCACCGGCGCCCTGTTCGCCAGCCATAAGGCCGGGGTCGCCCCGGACCTGATCTGCCTGTCAAAGGGCCTGACCGGCGGTTTCCTGCCGCTGTCGGTCACCGCCTGCGGCGCTTCGATCTACGAAGCGTTCCTCGGCGCCGGCTTCGACCGGGCCTTCGCCCACGGCCACAGCTTCACCGCCAACCCGCTGGGCTGCGCAGCCGCCCTGGCCTCGCTGGAGCTGACCACCTCGGCGGAGACCGCCGCCAACCTCGCGCGCATCGAGGCGCGGCACCGCGCCGCCATCGCCGACCTGTCCGGCCACCCGAAGCTGTCGCGCGGGCGCGTCATGGGCACCATCGCCGCCATCGAGGTGACCGACGCGCAGGGCTACACCGCCGCGGTCGGGCAGACGCTGAAGCGCTTCTTCCTGGAGCGGGGATTGCTGCTGCGCCCGCTCGGCCCCGTGATATACCTGCTGCCGCCCTACTGCGTGACGGATGGGCAGCTGGACCGCGCCTACGCCGCGATCCGCGACGCCGCCGATACCCTTCTCTGATTCGCTTTTCCCCCGAGGACCGATCATGCCCGACACCGCCATGCAGACCGCGGACTCCGCCTCCACCACCATCGCCCGGCGCTGGACCCGCGAGGACATCCTGGCCCTGTTCGTGCTGCCCTTCATGGAGCTGCTGCACCGCGCCCACGAGACGCACCGCCAGCACCACGACCCGAACAAGGTCCAGCTCTCCACCCTGCTGAACATCAAGACCGGCGGCTGCCAGGAGGACTGCAAGTACTGCGCGCAGAGCGTGAAGTACGACACCGGCGTCGGGGCGGAGAAGCTGCTCGACCGCGCCCAGGTGCGCGCCGCCGCCGAGAAGGCCAAGCAGGCGGGCGCCGGCCGCTTCTGCATGGGGGCGGCGTGGCGCGAGCTGAAGGACCGTGACGTCGAGAAGCTCGCGAACATCGTCCGCGACGTGAAGGACCTGGGGCTGGAGGCCTGCATGACGCTGGGCATGCTGACCCGCCCGCAGGCCGACGCGCTGAAGGACGCCGGCCTCGACTACTACAACCACAACCTCGACACGTCGGAGGAGTTCTACGAGCAGATCGTCTCCACCCACAGCTACCGCGACCGGCTGGACACGCTGGCCAACGTCCGCGACGCCGGGCTGAAGGTCTGCTCCGGCGGCATCGTCGGGCTGGGAGAAAGCCGGGTGGACCGCGCCGGCCTGCTGGAGACCCTGGCGAACCTGTCGCCGCAGCCGGAGAGCGTGCCGATCAACAAGCTGGTCTCGGTCGCCGGCACTCCGCTGGGCGGCGTCGACGCTCTGGACGCCTTCGAGTTCATCCGCACCATCGCGGTCGCCCGCATCCTGATGCCGCGCTCCTACGTCCGTCTGTCGGCGGGCCGCCGCTCGCTCAGCGACGAGGGTCAGGCGCTCTGTTTCTACGCCGGCGCGAACTCCATCTTCTATGGGGACAAGCTGCTGACCACCGGCAACCCGGAGCATGAGGCCGACCGGCGGCTGTTCGACCGGCTGGGGCTGGAGGCCGACGGCGGCGCCCACTGACGCGCCGGCGTCCCCGGTCCCTGCGCCAAGAAAAGCCAGGGGAGGACGCCGAGCATGGACAACATCGCCGCCAAAGCACCCAAGACCAACTATACCTCGGCCGAGGTCACGGCCCTGTCGCATCTCTACAGGGCCGAGATCTACCGCAGCACCGTCTGGCGCACCCGGCTGGACGCCACCACCAACTGGGCGGTGGTCACCACCGGGATCGCCCTGTCGCTGACCTTCAGCAGTGCCACCGCCTCCCCCCTGCCGCTGGTGCTGGTGGGGCTTCTGGTCGCCGTGTTCCTCTACATCGAGGCGCGGCGCTACCGCTTCTTCGACTTCTGGCGAATCCGCGCCCATGTGCTGGAGCTGTATTTCCTCGGCCCCATCCTGCGCGGCCAGGGCGACCAGTTCGCCCGGGGCTGGAACGAGACGCTGTTCCAGGACTACCAGCACCCCAACCTGCACATCACCTACCTGGAGGCTGTGGGCCGTCGGCTGCGGCGGAACTACGGCTGGATCTTCCTGATCCAGGTGGTGGCCTATCTGGGCAAGCTGATGATCCACCCGGTCCCGCTGTCGAGCCTGGGCGAGCTGTTCGCGCGGGCGACCATCGGGCCGGTGCCGGGGGAGATCGTCCTGCTCTGCGGCCTCGCCTTTCACGGCACCTGGATGGCCATCGCCTTCCGGACCTTCCGCAGCAGCCGCGGCGCCGACCGCGAACGTCCGCCCCCGCCGGCCACCGACGCCGTGCTCGATCTGGCGCGGGGGCCGTGAGAGCCATGGCAAATTTCCCTTTTCGCGCAAGGTATAAGGGGTAGTTTTCCGTCCGGCCTGCCCCTTTTGCGCGCCGTGGCATAAATGGGATCAGCACCGTCGCGCTCACGCTATGCAACGGATCGTCTTGTGTTCTCCTTCCGCGGGGGGCTAGAAGGGGCTCCATCGGATGCGGTTGCGCGGTCATACCAGAAGGACACCCGTTCGCCGGGCTGATCTTCACCGGTTCCCCGCACAGCCGACGGCCGGACGACCATAGAGGTGAACGAGGATTTCACGATGGCGAGCCAGGGCGAGAACAAGTGGGTTTACTGCTTCGGTGCCGATGCCACCGAAGGCCGGGCGGACATGAAGAACCTGCTCGGCGGCAAGGGAGCCAATCTGGCCGAGATGGCCAATCTGGGCCTCCCGGTTCCTCCGGGTTTCACCATCACGACTGGGGTCTGCACCTATTTCTATGCCAACGGCCGCAACTATCCGCCGGAGCTGAAGGCCCAGGTGGAAGCCGCGGTGAAGGGGCTGGAGCAGGCCATGGGCGCCACCTTCGGCGATCCGGCCAACCCGCTGCTGGTCTCGGTGCGCTCCGGCGCCCGCGCCTCCATGCCGGGCATGATGGACACGGTGCTGAATCTCGGGCTGAACGACGCGACCGCCGCCGGCCTCGCCAAGCGCTCGGGCGACGCCCGATTCGCCTACGACAGCTACCGCCGCTTCATCCAGATGTACTCGAACGTGGTGCTGGACGTTGACCACCACCACTTCGAGGAGATCCTGGACAACCACAAGCGCGACAAGAACCACAACCTCGACACCGACCTGAGCGCCGCCGACTGGCAGGCCGTCATCGAGGACTACAAGAAGGACGTCGAGCACGAGCTCGGCAAGCCCTTCCCGCAGGATGTGCAGGAGCAGCTGTGGGGCGCCGTCGGCGCCGTGTTCGGCTCGTGGATGAACGCCCGCGCCATCACCTACCGCAAGCTGCACGACATCCCCGCCGATTGGGGCACCGCCGTCAACGTGCAGTGCATGGTGTTCGGCAACATGGGCAACGACTGCGCCACCGGCGTGGCCTTCACCCGCAACCCGTCCACCGGCGAGAACGCCTTCTACGGCGAATACCTCGTCAACGCCCAGGGCGAGGACGTGGTGGCCGGCATCCGCACGCCGCAGCACCTGACCATCGCCGGCAAGCAGGCCAACAAGTCCGACCTCCCCGCCATGGAAGAGGTCATGCCGGAGGTCTTCAACCAGCTGAACGAGGTCCGCCTCACGCTGGAGAAGCACTACCGCGACATGCAGGACATCGAGTTCACGGTCCAGCAGAACAAGCTGTTCATGCTGCAGACCCGCAACGGCAAGCGCACCGCCCCGGCGGCGCTGAAGATCGCCGTCGATCTCGCCGAGGAAGGGCTGATCGACAAGGCGGAGGCCGTGCGCCGCATCGATCCGGCCTCGCTCGACCAGCTCCTCCACCCGACGCTGGACCCGAAGGCGGAGCGCAAGGTCATCGCCAAGGGCCTGCCGGCGTCGCCGGGTGCCGCCTCGGGCAAGGTCGTCTTCACCGCCGACGAGGCGGAGACTCTGGCCGGCCAGGGCGAGGCGGTCATTCTCTGCCGCGTGGAGACCTCGCCTGAGGACATCCACGGCATGCACGCTGCCCGCGGCATCCTGACCACCCGCGGCGGCATGACCAGCCACGCCGCCGTGGTGGCCCGCGGCATGGGCCGCGCCTGCGTGTCGGGCGCCGGTGACCTGCGCGTGGACTACAAGTCCAAGATCATGTCGGTCCGCGGCGTCACCATCAAGGAAGGCGACATCGTCACCATCGACGGCTCGACCGGCGAGGTGATGCTGGGCCAGGTGCCGACGATCCAGCCGGAGCTGTCGGGCGACTTCGCCACGCTGATGGGCTGGGCCGACTCGCTGCGCCGCATGAAGATCCGCACCAACGCGGAGACCCCGCTGGACGCCCGCACCGCGCGGAAGTTCGGCGCGGAGGGCATCGGCCTGTCGCGCACCGAGCACATGTTCTTCGACCCGGACCGCATCCTGGCGGTGCGCGAGATGATCCTGGCGGAGACTGAGGCCGGCCGCCGCGCCGCGCTCGCCAAGCTGGAGCCCTTCCAGAAGAAGGACTTCGCCGAGCTGTTCACGATCATGTCGGGCCTGCCGGTGACCATCCGCCTGCTCGACCCGCCGCTGCACGAGTTCCTGCCCAACACCGAGGCGGAGATGGCGGAGGTCGCCAAGGCCACCGGCACCGACCAGCTCAAGGTGAACCACCGCGTGGTGCAGCTCCACGAGGCCAACCCGATGCTCGGCCATCGCGGCTGCCGCCTCGGCATCACCTACCCCGAGATCTACGAGATGCAGGCCCGCGCCATCTTCAGCGCGGTCGCCGAGGTCTCCCAGACTACGGGCGAGACGGTGATGCCGGAGGTCATGATCCCGCTCATCGGCACCAAGAAGGAGCTGGACATCCTCAAGGCGGTCGTCGACCGTGTCGCCAAGGAGGTCATGGACTCGACCGGCGTCACGTTCGAGTACATGGTCGGCACCATGATCGAGCTGCCGCGCGCCGCGCTGAAGGCCGGTGAGATCGCCGAGACGGCGGAGTTCTTCTCCTACGGCACGAACGACCTGACCCAGACGACCTTCGGCCTGTCGCGCGACGATGCCGGCGCCTTCCTGCCGGAGTACCAGCGCCAGGGCATCCTGGAGCACGACCCGTTCCAGACGCTGGACCAGGACGGCGTCGGCGAGCTGATCGCCATCGCCACGGAGCGCGGCCGCAAGGTCCGTCCGAACATCAAGCTCGGCATCTGCGGCGAGCATGGCGGCGACCCGGCCTCCATCTCCTTCTGCGAGAAGGTCGGTCTGGATTACGTGTCCTGCTCGCCCTACCGCGTGCCGATCGCCCGTCTGGCGGCCGCCCAGGCGGCGCTCGACGCCGACACGGTGAAGCGCGACTGATCCGGACCACGGCCCGCCTCACCGGGGCGGGCCGTTTCAGGGTTGAGCGGGCCGCCTCATCGGGGCGGCCCGTTGCGTGTCAGACGTTGCGCGTCATATCCGGCCGCTGCAGGCGGTCAAAGTGCTCTTGGCGTTCCGCAGGGCCTGGGCGTGGCCGGGTTGTCCCGCCGCGATCTTTTCGGAGATCGCCGCCATGGCCGCCTTGTAGCTCCTGTTCGGCTCCTGGTTCCCCCTCAGTTCCACCCTCTTCAGGCTCTCGAAACGAGAAAGGGTGTCCGAAAACGCCTTTTCCGTCGCGGTGCGCCGGACGACGCAATTGTTCCAGGCTTCCCGCCGCCGCTGGTTCTCCTGCACCCCGGCACTGGCCTGACAGGCCGGCGCCGAGCAGGCGTCCTGGGCGTGAAGCCCGGCGTTGGCTTCAATGCATCGGCCGCGCAGATCCGCGAACGGGATGAGCTGGCATCCATCCTCACCCATGGCCTTCTTGAAATCGCTGAGATTTGGCAGCTCCGTGGCAAATCCGTAAGAAGGAATGCCCATTGTCAGGGCGGCTCCCAGCGCCGCGGCAACCAATCGTTTGCGATGCAGCATCATCTGCTCCTTTTGGTCGGTTCAACGACAGGCAGACGTGCAGGCGGACCGTGGCGTGAAGCCGGCACGGCCCGGTGCGGCCGTTATGGCGTCGCCATTCGCCCGGCATGGCCGTACTATCCGGGAATTCCTCACCGGAGGACCCGCGAGGCATGGATCGTTACACCGCCGATCGATTGACCCGGCTTCTCGACGAAGGCGATGGCCCCGCCGCGGCCCGCGCCGCCGTGGTGGCGGTCCGTTCGGGTCCGCACTCCTGGACCACCGGCCTCGCCCGCAGCGGCGCGCCGCTCCCGCCGGCCACGGCCCGCTTCCTGATCTACAGCATCACCAAGACCCTGACCGCCGCCGCGCTGCTGCGGCTGTGCGAACGGGGCCTGATCGACCCCGACGCTCCGCTGGACCGCTGGCTGCCGGACTTCGCGGCGGCCGGCCGGATCACCCTGGCCCAGCTTCTCGCCCACCGCGCCGGCCTGCGCAATTACGGCGGCAGCCCCGCCTACCACGCCGCCGTGCGGGCGGGCGAGGAGCCGTGGAGCGAGGACGGCTTCCTGGAACACTGCCGCGCCAGCGACCTGTTCGCCCCGCCGGGCCGGGAATTCTCCTATTCCAACATCGGCTATCTGCTGGCGAAGCGGGTGCTGGAGCGGGCCACCGACCTGCCCTTCGCCCAGGCCCTCGACCGCGAGCTGTTCGGCCCGCTGGGCCTGACCGGCTGGTCGGTGCCGACGGGGCGCGGCGACCTCTCCGGCCTGTGGACCGGTCCCAGCCCCTATCTCGGCGGCAAGGACGGCCTGCCCGCCGATGTGGCGGCCCGCTACCATCCCGGCTGGGTGGCCCATGGCGTGGTGGCCGCGACGGCGGCGGACATTGCCGACCTTCTCCACGCGCTGTTCGCGGGCGGCCTGCTCCCCGGCGCCGCGGCGGCGCGCATGCAGGAGTCCTTCCCGGTGCCGGGAACGATGCGCGGGCGACCCTGGGTGGAGCCGGGCTACGGCCTCGGCCTGATGGTGGAGCGCGACGGGCAGGCCGGACCCTACTGGGGGCACACCGGCGGCGGGCCGGGCGGGTCGGCCTGCGCCTATCACTTCCCCGCCCGCAAGCCGGGAGAGGAGCCGGTGACCGTGGCCCTTTTCACCGACGGCGAGGACAACGACCAGGCGGAGTGGATGACCGTGGAGGCTGTGGAAAGCCTGCGGGAATGACCGGTCAGCGCCGGTCGAACAACTCCATCTCCCCCTCGACGGGGGTGCGCCGCAGCGCCTGGAGATAATCCATCTCCTGATGCACCGTCTCCCGCTCCGCCTCGGGGCGCAGCAGGCGGCGGAAGGCCCGCCCGGTGGCCGGGAAGAAATGGACGCGCCGCCCCTTGCCCCCCCCCAGATCCCGAACGGCCAGCGCCAACCCCTCCCGCCGCACATAATCCACCGCGAAGGCGGCGTTGGCGGCGCCGACGTCCAGGCTGGTGTCGATGACGCGGGCCGCCCCGAACAGCTTGACCTCCATCCGCTCGCGGCGGGCGCCGCGCGCCAGCAGGTCGTTGATCAGCCGTTCCATCGCGACGCTGCCGTAGCGGGTGGCGACTCCGAAGCCCTCGCCGCCGGACGGGGAGCCGGGCAGCAGGAAGTGGTTCATGCCGCCGACCTGGGCCACCGGATCGTTGATGCAGGCGGCGACGCAGGAACCAAGCGTGGTCACCAGCATGTCGTCGTCACGCCCGGAAATCCGGTGATGGCCCAGCACGACCGGCACCACATAGGCCCCGAACTCACGGTCCAGGTAGCTGCCGTCCGCGCGCGGCCCGTCACCGTCCGCGCCGCGGCCGTCGAATCCGGCGGAGGATTGGAAGTGAAGCGATCCGGACAGGGGCATCACCGTCAGCCTGAAAGGGACAAAGGCTCGGCGATGGTAATCAATGGTAATTAAAGAAAATACAACAAGTCCGTATGCCCCGCCGACCTTCCAGCGTCCACGACCGCGTCACAGCAGCACGACCCAGGACGCCTCCCGTCCCTTCGGCGCGGCGCGCACCCGCAGCAGCACCCGCTGTCCGGACTCCAATCCGGTCAGATTGCAGCGGCGCAGAACGCTCTTGTGGACGAAGACGTCCTTGGCCCCGTCGTCCGCGATGACGAATCCGAAGCCCTGCTCCGGCTTGAACCACTTCACGGTGCCCGTCAGTTCCTCTTCGGCGCCGGACGCCGCGTCATGGCGCGCGTTGCGGCTCTCGGCGGTCGTGCCGGTGCTCAGAACGTCCAGGATGTCGGCCACCTGCGGCCCCTTGGCACCCGGAACCACCCGGCACAGAAGCTCCGCCCCCTCGCCGATCTCGTGCAGCCCGGCTCGGTTCAGGACGGAAATGTGCAGGAAGGCGTCGGTCGTCCCGTCCTGCGGCGCCACGAAGCCGAAGCCCTTGACCGGATCGAACCACGTCACCGAAGCGCGGAGCGGGGCCGCTTCGCCAGGATCGGAAACATCCAGAACGTCGCTGGGATGCGAATCGGCTGAAGGCAAGGGTCCGATCCTTTCGGTCAAGGCGCCAAGCGTGGAAAGCGGATCGTCCGCCGAACATGAATTTAGCCACACAGAAAATAGGGTTTCCAGCGTAATTTTTTCTTCACAACCGCCCTTTGCCTCTGGCGGCGGCACCGTCACAGGGACCATTTCTCCGGATGACGGGTTACAAAAAGGGCTACAATGAGCCAAAGGCCCCCGAACCTGATTGGAACAAGCCCGAACGGGCGCCGGGGCCAAACAAGACCCAAACAAACAAGAATCGAACATGGGAGGGACGACGATGATGGGGGATGCGGCCCGCAAATTGCCGGACCAGAGCTGGACCTTGGGCTACCCGCCCGACGTGGACTGGAACGCGCCGATTCCGGTGAAACCGCTGACCGCGCTGTTGGAGGACGCGGCGGCCCGTTTCGCGGAGCGGCCCTTCCTGGACTTCATGGGCAAGCGCTCGACCTACGCGGAGGTGGCGCGGATGGTGGACCGTGCCGCCCGCGGCTTCCAGGCGATCGGCGTCGGCAAGGGCGTGCGCGTCGGGTTGTTCCTGCCCAACACACCCTATTACGTGATCTGCTACTTCGCGATCCTGAAGGCCGGCGGGACGGTGGTGAACTTCAACCCCCTCTACGCCGAGCGGGAGCTGCACCACCAGATCACCGACAGCGGCGTCGAGCTGATGGTGACGCTCGACCTTACCGTGCTCTACGGCAAGATGGCGCGGATGCTCGCCGAATCGGGGCTGAAGCGGCTGGTGGTCTGCCCGATGGCCGATATCCTGCCCTTTCCCAAGAATTGGCTGTTCCCCATCGTGAAGCGGGCGGAGGTCGCGCGCATCCCTGCGGACGACCGCCACCTGTCCTTTCGCCGCCTCGTCGCCAACGACGGCGCCCCGAAGCCGGTCGCCATCGACCCGGCGGAGGACGTGGCGGTGCTGCAATACACCGGCGGCACCACCGGCGTACCCAAGGGCGCCATGCTGACCCACGCCAACCTCTACGCCAACACCGAGCAGTGCAGCCTGTGGTTCGTCGGCGCGCGGCAGGGGGAGGAGCGGATGCTGGGCGTGCTGCCCTTCTTCCACGTCTTCGCCATGACCGTGGTGATGAACTTCAGCATCCGCATCGGGGCGGAGATCGTCATGCTGCCCCGCTTCGAGCTGGATCAGGTGATGGAGACCATCCACGCCAAGAAGCCGACGCTGTTCCCGGCGGTGCCGACCATCTACACGGCGATCAACCACCACAAGCATCTGGAGAAATACGACCTCTCTTCGATCCGCTACTGCCTGTCGGGCGGTGCTCCCCTGCCGGTGGAGGTCAAGGAGGCGTTCGAGCGGAACACCGGCTGCGTCCTGGTGGAGGGCTACGGCCTGTCCGAATCCTCCCCCGTCGCCACCGCGAATCCGATAACCGGGCTGAACAAGGCCGGCTCCATCGGCCTGCCCCTGCCCGGCACGCTGATCGAGATCGTCAGCCTGGAGGAGCCGCGCCGCGTCCTGCCCATCGGCGAGAAGGGCGAGGTGTGCATCCGCGGTCCGCAGGTGATGAAGGGCTACTGGAACAAGCCGTCGGAAACGGCGCTGACCCTGGTGGACGGCCGGCTGCACACCGGCGACGTCGGCTACATGGACGAGGACGGCTACACCCACATCGTCGACCGCATCAAGGACATGATCCTGTGCAGCGGCTTCAACGTCTACCCGCGCAACGTGGAGGAGGCGATCTACCTGCACCCCGCCGTCGCGGAATGCGTGGTCGCCGGCCTGCCCGACGAGTACCGCGGCCAGACGGTGAAGGCCTACATCCGCGTCGACGACGGCAAGAGCCTGACGCGCGAGGAACTGATCGACTTCCTCAAGGACAAGCTCTCCCCCATCGAGATGCCCAAGGCGGTCGAGTTCCGCGGCGAGTTGCCCAAGACGATGATCGGCAAGCTGTCGCGCAAGGCCCTGCTCGACGAGGAGGCGGAGCGGCGGAAGGGCTCGTAAGGCACCGCGTGCCCTTCCGGAACCGCAGGGTGGCCATACGCCCCACCCCACCTTGCGGCCCCGCCCCCCGGACCCTATAAGGACGCTCGTCCTTTCTTTCGGTCCGGCGGCAAGGAAAAGCGCATGATCGTGGTCACCGGTGGGGCCGGTTTCATCGGCTCGAACCTCGTGGCGGCCCTGGCCGCGCGCGGGATCACCAACGTCGCGGTGATCGACCGCTTCGGCGACGGGGAGAAGTGGCAGAATCTCGCCAAGCGGGAACTCGCCACCCTCATCGCTCCGGAGAACGCGCTCGCCTTCCTCGACCAGCATGCTGCGGAGATCGACGTGATCTTCCACCTCGGCGCCATCTCGGCGACGACGGAACGCGACGTGGACAAGATCGTCGCCAACAACGTGGCGCTGACGCTCGACCTGTGGCGCTGGTCCTCCTGGCGGGGGGCGCGGCTGATCTATGCCTCCTCCGCCGCGACCTACGGCGACGGCTCCGCCGGCTTCGACGACGACGGGTCGCCGGGGGCGCTGGCGACCCTGCGCCCGCTCAACGCCTATGGCTGGTCCAAGCACCTGATCGACCGCCGCGTCGCCCGCGTGGTAACGGAGGGCGACATCGTGCCGCCGCAATGGGCGGGCCTGAAGTTCTTCAACGTCTACGGCCCGAACGAGCGGCACAAGGACGACATGATGAGTGTCGTCGCCAAGTTGCACCCCAAGCTCAAGGCCGGCGAGCCGGCGCGCCTGTTCAAGTCGCACCGCCCGGAGTTCGAGGACGGCGGACAGCTCCGCGACTTCATCTTCGTCGACGACTGCGTGGCGGTGATGCTGTGGCTCTACGACAACCCGCAGGTCAGCGGGCTGTTCAACGTCGGCACCGGCAAGGCCCGCAGCTTCAAGGACCTGGCGCTCGCCACCTTCGCCGCTCTGGGGCTGGAGCCGCGCGTCGAGTATTTCGACATGCCGGCCGAGCTTCAGGGCAAATACCAGTATTTCACCGAGGCGCGCACCGAACGCCTGCGCGCCGCCGGATTCGAGCAGCCCTTCACCGAGCTGGAAGAGGGCGTGCGCCGCTACGTCCAGGATTTCCTGTCGCAGCCCGACCCCTACCGCTGACGGTTCCGCCTCCCCCATCGACGGGGGAAACGCCGAAACAACATAAGGCACCCGCCGCGCATGCTCGCCATCGCCTTCCCCGCCATCGACCCCGTGGCGTTCGAACTCGGGCCGATCGTCATCCGCTGGTACGCGCTCGCCTATCTGGCAGGCTTCGTGCTCGGCTGGCGCTACTGCCTGGCGCTGGCCCGCCGCACGCCCGGCCGCCCCTCGGCGGAGGATTACGACGACTTCCTGACCTGGGCCGTGGTCGGCGTCATCCTGGGCGGGCGGATCGGCTACGTGCTGTTCTACAACCTGCCCTTCTACCTCCAGAATCCGCTCGACGCGCTGATGGTCTGGCATGGCGGGATGTCCTTCCACGGCGGGCTGATCGGCGTCCTCGGCGCGATCCTGCTGTTCTGCTGGAAGCGCGGCCTGTCGCCGCTGGCCTTCGGCGACCTGATCGCCGCGGCGGCCCCCATCGGGCTGTTCTTCGGCCGCATCGCCAACTTCATCAACGGCGAGCTGTACGGCCGCCCGGCGCCCGACGTGTCCTGGGCGGTGGTGTTCCCGCGCGACCCGCTGCAGGTGCCACGGCACCCCAGCCAGCTCTATGAAGCCTTCCTGGAGGGGGCGGTGCTGTTCGTCCTCCTGGCCATCCTGGTGCGGATGCCCGCCGTGCGCGGGCGGGCCGGCATGACGGCGGGTATCTTCTTCATCGGTTACGGCCTGTCGCGCATCGTCGCGGAGTTCTTCCGCGAGCCGGACGCGCAGCTCGGATTCCTCTATGCCGGGGCGACGATGGGACAACTTCTGTCGGTGCCGATGGTTCTGTTCGGTGTGTGGCTGGTCGCCCAGGCCCGCCGCCGCCCCGCCGCCGTCTGAGTTCGGAAGGTACCGTCATGAGTGATGCCGCCCCGGACAGCCTCGCCCGCCACCTCGCCCGCCGCATCCTGATGGACGGGCCGCTGTCGGTCGCCGCCTTCATGGCGGAGGCGCTGGGGCATCCGCGCTTTGGCTACTACATGCGCCAGAACCCCTTCGGCGTGTCCGGCGACTTCACCACCGCCCCGGAAATCAGCCAGATGTTCGGCGAGCTGGCCGGGCTGTGGTGCGTCGATACCTGGGCGCGGCTGGGCGGCCCCGCCCCCTTCCATCTGGTGGAGCTGGGGCCGGGCCGCGGCACGCTGATGCAGGACGCCCTGCGCGCCGCCGCGCTGGTTCCCGCCTTCCGTGAGGCCGCCCAGGTCCATCTGGTGGAGACCAGCCCGACGCTTCGCGCCCGCCAGAAGGACACCCTGGCCGGCACTCCGGTCGCTTGGCACGACCGGCTGGAGGATGCGCCCGAAGGCCCGACCCTGATCCTCGCCAACGAGTTCTTCGACGCCCTGCCCATCCGTCAGGTCCAGAAGACCAACCACGGCTGGTTCGAGCGGCTGATCGACATCGACACTGCGGCTCCCGCCGAAACGCCCCGCTTCCGCTTCGTCCTGGAGGCCTTCGGCAGCGCCGGCGCCCGGCTGATTCCACCGGCCCTGCGCGACGCGCCGGAGGGCAGCGTGGTCGAGGTCTCCCCGGCCTCCCAGGCGGTGGCCCGCCTGATCGGGGAGCGTCTGGCCGCCCACCCCGGCGCGGCGCTGGTGATCGACTACGGCTACCGCGGCGGTCCGGCGGTCGGCGACACGCTCCAGGCGCTGCGCCGCCACGCCTACGCCCCGGTGCTCGACGCGCCGGGCGAGGCCGACCTGACCGCGCATGTGGATTTCGCCGCCATCGCCGCCGCGGCCCGCGAGGGCGGGGCGGAGAGCTTCGGTCCGGTGGACCAGGGCGACTGGCTGGCCCGGCTGGGCATCCAGCCGCGCGCCGCCGCGCTGAAGCGCAGCGCCACGGCGACGCAGGCCGCGGACATCGACTCCGCACTGGCCCGCTTGATCGGTCCCGACCAAATGGGCACCCTCTTCAAGGTTCTGGCCCTCGCCTCCCCCGGCCTGGGGCCTCCGGCGGGCTTCGAAAGCCCGGATCTGGCAAATTAACAAGAGACCGCGACAGCAAAGGGACGGGTTCGTGATTACGCTTGGCGCGCTGAACGACATCACCCACATCCGACACGCCTTCTTCACCCGCACCGGCGGCGTGTCGACGGGGCTGTACGCCTCGCTGAACGTCGGCTTCGGCTCCGGGGACGCGCCCGCCGCCGTGGCGGAGAACCGCGCGCGCGCCGCGGCCCGCATGGACGTCCCGCCGGAGCGGCTCGTCACCTGCTATCAGGTGCACAGCCCGACCTGCGTCGCGGTCACCGAGCCTTGGACGCCCGATCAGGCGCCCCACGCCGACGCCATGGCGACCGACCGTCCGGGCATCGCGCTGGGCATCCTCACCGCCGACTGCGCCCCGGTGCTGTTCGCCGACGAGAAGGCCCGCGTCATCGGCGCCGCCCACGCCGGCTGGAAGGGCGCCAAGGGCGGCGTTCTGGAGGCGACCATCGCGCGGATGGAAGAGCTGGGCGCCAAGCGCAACCGCATCGTCGCCGCCATCGGCCCCTGCATCGCCCAGCGCTCCTACGAAGTCGGGCCGGAATTCCCCGCCCCCTTCCTGTCGGAAGACCCGCGCAACCGCGATTATTTCGCGCCGGCCCGCCGCCTGGATCATTTCCTGTTCGATCTGGCCGGCTACATCACCCGCCGCCTGGGCGATACCGGGGTGCAGATCATCCAGCGCTGCCCCAACGACACGGTGGTCGAAGAGGACCGCTTCTTCAGCTACCGCCGGTCCTGCCTGCGTGGTGAGAAGGACTATGGGCGCGGCCTCTCGGCCATCGTCCTTCAGGGCTGAACACGACAGAAAAGTTCCCGCCCGAAATTTGTTCTTACCTCTGACTGATTGCGATACGACCCATTTCGGGTAAGATCGATTCTCAAGGGTGAGGGCATTCCGGAGAGGGAGACGCCGGCATGACGATGGACGCGCACCGGGAAGACACGCATCGGGCCGATGGGCGGGGCGGCGACGGGCGAAGCGATTGGCGCAGCGCGCGGATGGTGCTCGACAACGGCGGGCTGGACGCCGACCACCGGATGCAGCACGAACTGATCCGCCGCTTCGTCGCCTTGCCGGGTGAGGAAGCGGAGCGCAAGCCGGCGCTGGCCCTGCTGAACGAGCTGCGCCGCGTCTCGGTCCGCCACTTCCTGCGGGAAGAGCGGGTCCAGGCCTCCATGCGCTACCCGCATCTGGAGGAACACCGGGCGCAGCACCGCCGGCTGGCCACCCTCCTGGACGACATCATCGGGCAGGTGGACGCCGAGGAGTCGGCCTTCGAATACAGCTATGTGAAGGCCAAGGCGGACGAGCTTCTGCAGTTCTGGTTCTTCGACCATTTCGTGAAGGCCGATCTGCCCATGAAATCGCACCTTGCGAAGTTCGCCGTGCGGTGATGCGCAGGCGTCCTGCCGCCACGCTTGCGCCATGCGGGAATCGCAGGGCCGGCTGGCTGCGGCGTCTTGAACCGCCCGTCATGGAACGTTTACATAGGTGCGCCCCTTTGTTATGGTCCGCCGCGTTTTCAAGGGGCGGCGTCGGCAAGGGACTGACGGGCGCACCGGAACCTATTCCCTGCAGAGAGAGCCGACTGCGATGAAGGTGCTTGCCGGCAACAGCAACCGTCCGCTGGCCGAGGCCATCTCCACCTGTCTCGGCGTGCCGCTGACCAAAGCGAGCATCCGCCGTTTTTCGGACATGGAGGTGTTCGTCGAAATCCTGGAGAACGTGCGCGGCGAAGACGTGTTCGTGGTCCAGTCGACGTCGTTCCCGGCCAACGACAACCTGATGGAGCTGCTGGTCACCATCGACGCCCTGCGTCGCGGGTCGGCCCGGCGCATCACGGCGGTCCTCCCCTACTACGGCTATGCGCGCCAGGACCGCAAGACCGGCCCGCGCACGCCGATCTCGGCCAAGCTGGTCGCCAACCTGATCACCCAGGCCGGCGCCAATCGCGTGCTGACCATGGACCTGCACGCGGGCCAGATCCAGGGCTTCTTCGACATCCCGACCGACAACCTGATGGCCGCCCCGGTGTTCGAGAAGGACATCCGCGCGACCTTCGAGGACATCGGCGAGGTGACGATGGTGTCGCCCGACGTCGGCGGCGTGGTGCGCGCCCGCTCGCTGGCCAAGCGGCTGGACGCCGATCTCGCCATCATCGACAAGCGGCGTGAGCGCGCCGGCGTGTCGGAGGTGATGAACATCATCGGCGACGTCAAGAACCGCCGCTGCATCCTGCTCGACGACATCGTGGATTCGGGCGGCACGCTGTGCAACGCCGCGGTCGCCCTGATGGACGCCGGCGCGAAGTCGGTCCACGCCTATTGCACCCACGGCGTCCTGTCCGGCGGTGCGGTGGCCCGCGTGGCCGTGTCGCCGCTGGAGCAGCTCGTCACCACCGACAGCATCCAGGCGACCGAGGCCGTGCGCGTGTCCCGCAACATCCGCCAGCTCACCATCGCCCCGCTGCTCGCCGACGCGATCACCCGCATCAGCGAGGAGCGTTCGGTGTCGAGCCTGTTCTCGTAACGGCGCCGGACCACACGCGAAAAGCCCTTCCCCTTCGCGGGGGAAGGGCTTTTTTCATGGGCGTCATCTTTTCATAAGGGCCATTCGGGCGTTTCCGGACTCTGTCCTTGACGCCGCGCCCCGCATGGCTTAATCACCGCGCCCACGCGTCAGCACCCCTGGAGGCTGGCGCTTTTTTCCGTTCAAGGAGTTCTTCCGATGACGCAGATCGTTCCGCTCAGCGCCGAAGCGCGCGACCGGGCCGGCAAGGGGACCGCCCGCCAGACCCGTCGTGATGGCCGTATCCCGGCCGTGATCTACGGTGGCAAGCAGGCCCCCATCATGATTTCGCTGGAGAAGTTCACGTTCACCCGTGTTCTGAACCAGGCGGGCTTCTTCACGCACCTGTTCGACGTCACCGTCGATGGCGCCACCCACCGGGTCCTGCCGCGCGACGTGCAGTTCCATCCGGTCACCGACGTCCCGCTGCACGTCGACTTCCTGCGCGTCTCCGCCGAAACCCGCACCACCGTGCAGGTTCCGGTCGAGTTCGTCGACCAGGAGAAGTCGCCGGGCCTGAAGCGCGGCGGCGTGCTCAACATCGTCCGCCACGAGCTGGACGTGACCGTCTCCGCCGGCAACATCCCGGAGCAGATCACGATCTCCTGCGAGGGCTACGACGTCGGCGATTCGATCCACATCTCTTCGGTGAAGCTGCCGGAGGGTGTCGCCTCGACCATCACCGACCGCGACTTCACGATCGCCACGATCGTCGCCCCGTCGGGCCTGAAGTCCGAAGAGGGCGAAGCCACCGAGGCCGCCGCTTCCTGATCGGAAGCCGCCTTTGGGGTTGCGACAGGGGGCTTCGGCCCCCTGTTTCGTTTCCGGCCTACGCTGTTTCGAGATGAGGAGAATGCGCCATGCTGCTGCTGGTGGGATTGGGCAACCCTGGCGCCGAGTACGCGCGCAACCGGCACAACATCGGCTTCATGGCGGTGGAGGAGATCGCCCGCCGCCACGGCTTCGGCCCCTGGCGCAAACGCTTCCAGGGTCAGACCGCCGAGGGCACGATCGGTGGCGAGAAGGTGATCGCCCTGGAGCCGCTGACCTTCATGAACCTGTCCGGCCAGTCGGTCACCGCGGCCGTGCAGTTCTTCAAGATGAAGCCCGAGGACGTCGTCGTCATCCATGACGAGCTGGACCTGCCGCCCGGCAAGATCCGGGTGAAGAAGGGCGGCGGGCATGGCGGGCACAACGGCCTGCGCTCCATCGACGCGCATCTCGGCAAGGAGTATTGGCGCATCCGCCTGGGCATCGGCCATCCCGGCGACAAGGACCGGGTCAGCGGCTATGTCCTCCACGACTTCGCCAAGGCCGAGCAGAGCTGGCTCGACCCGCTCATCGACGCCGTTGCCGACGCCTTCCCGCTGGTCGTGAAGGGGCAAGCGGAGAACTTCATGAACAAGGTCACCCTGGCGACCGCGCCCACCAAGTAGACGGGGTTACGCCTCCGCCGGGGCACCGCGGCCGGTCCAGACCGCCAGCAGGCCCTTCTGGAGCAGGATGAAGACGAACAGCAGGACGCCGATGGCGATCTTCGTCCACCAGCTGCTCAGGCTGCCGTCGAAGGTGATGTAAGTCTGGATCAGCCCCTGGATCAGCACGCCGATGAAGGTGCCGATCACATAGCCGTAGCCGCCGGTCAACTGGGTCCCCCCGATCACCACCGCGGTGATGGTGTCCAGCTCCACCCCCGTCGCCGCCAGCGAGTAGCCGGCCCCGGTGTAGAGCGAGAAGACGATCCCCGCCAGCCCGGCGAGCAGCCCCGACAGGGCGTAGACCGCGACCGTGGTGCGGCCCACCGGCACGCCCATCAGCTCCGCCGACTGCCGGTTGCCGCCCAGTGCGTAGAGGTTGGCGCCGAAGCGCGTCCAATGGGCGCAGACCACCGCGGCGACGACCACCCCCAGCATCAGCAGCGCCGGCAGGGTCAGCTTGCCCCCGCCGTCGAAACGCAGCGCCAGATCGCCCAGCTCCGCATAGAGCGGGTGGTTGATCGGGATGGAATCGGTGCTCAGCACGAAGCCGAGGCCGCGGGCGACGAACATGCCGGCCAGCGTGACGATGAAGGGCGGCATCTGGAAAACGTGGATGACGGCGCCCATCGCCGCCCCGAAGCCGCCGGCCACCGCCAGCGCCACGGCGAAGGCGGATAAAGGGTGCCAGCCGCCCTGCTCGATCAGCACGGCCAGCAGCACGGTGGTGAAGCCGATCACCGCCCCCACCGACAGGTCGATGCCGCCCGACAGGATCACGAAGGTCATGCCGACCGCGGTGATGCCGAGAAACGCGTTGTCGGTCAGCAGATTGCCGACGACCCGCAGCGAAGCGAAGTTGGGGAACTGCGCGGCGCAGAGCAGGAAGCCGACCACCAGGACGGCGCTGGTCACCAGCAGGGGAAGGAAGCGGTGGATCATGGCGTCACGCTCCCGCGCTCGGGCTTGGGCTCTCGGGCTTGGCCCGTGGCGGGGTCGGCGGCCGGACCGGCGGCTGGGCGGGTCGGTGGCCGGCCGGGCGCGGCAGGAACAGCGTCAGGGTCGGCGATTGCAACAGCAGGACGACCATCAGGACGCCCGCCTTGACGATCAGGTTGAACTCCGGCTTGAAGCCGCTCAGCAGGATGCCGGTGTTCATCGCCTGGATGGTCAGCGCGCCCACCACCGACAGCAGCAGCCCGAACCGGCCGCCGAGCAGGGAGGTGCCGCCGACCACCACCGCCAGGATGGCGTCCAGCTCCAGCCACAGCCCGGCGTTGTTGGCGTCGGCGCCGCGGATGTCGGCGGCGACCACCAGACCGGCGACCGCGGCGCACAGGCCGCACCAGACATAGACGGCGATCAGCACGACCGGCGTGTTGACTCCGGCCCCGGCGCTGGACAGCCGGTTGACGCCGACCGCCTCGATCATCAGCCCCAGCGCGGTCATCCGAACCAGCAACGCGGTCACCCCCAGCAGGACGGCGGTGATGACCACCGGCATCGGCACGGTCAGGAACGACCCGCTGCCGATGAAGGCGAGGCCGGGGCTGGTGAAGGTGACGATCTGCCCCTCGGTGACGAGTTGGGCGATGCCGCGGCCGGCGACCATCAGGATCAGGGTGGCGACGATCGGCTGGATGCGCAGGACCGCCACCAGAAGCCCGTTCCACAGGCCGCAGAGCAGGCCGGCCGCCAGCGACGCCGCGAGCACCGGGAGCAACCCCCAGCCCGCCTGGGTCAGGGTGGCGGCGACCGCGCCGGAGATCGCCATCACCGCGCCCACCGACAGGTCGACGCCGCGGGTGGCAATGACCATGGTCATGCCGATGGCGAGCAGCGCCACCGGAGCGCCACGGTTCAGCACGTCGATCAGACTGCCGAACAGCCGGCCGTCCTGCAGGCGGATGGAAAAGAAGTCGGGGAAGAGCAGCCAGTTGGCCAGCAGCACGGCGGCCAGCGCGCCGTATTGCGGCAGGTTGCGCGACGGGCCGGGGGCCGACCGCGTCATGGGCGGGGCTCCACGGGAACGGACTCCGACGCGATGGCGGCGACGATGCGGCCCACGGCGACCTCCCCTCCCCTCAGCTCCGCCACGTGGCGGCGGTCGCGCAGCACGACGACGCGGCGGCTGTAGGCAACGATCTCCTCCAGCTCCGACGAGACGACCAGCAGGGCCATGCCGTCGGCGCACAGCCGCTCGATCAGGCGGATGATCTCGGCATGGGCACCGACGTCGATGCCGCGCGTCGGCTCGTCGAGGATCAGCAGGCGCGGCGCGGTCGCCAGCCAGCGGGCGAGCAGCGCCTTCTGCTGGTTGCCGCCGGACAGCAGCTGGATCGGCTGCTCGGCGTGCGGCGTGCGGATGTCGAGCAGGCGGATGAAGCGGTCGGCGATCTCCTCCTGGCGGCGGCGCGGGATCGGCCGCAGCCAGCCCTGCCGCGCCTGGAGCGCCAGGATGATGTTCTCGCGCACCGACAGCGCGCCGACGATGCCCTCCTTCTTGCGGTCCTCCGGGCAGAAGCCGAAGCCGAGCCGGATGGCGTCGCGCGGCCCGCGCAGCCGCACCGCTTGGCCGTCCACCGCCACCTCGCCCTGGTCGGCGCGGTCCATGCCGAAGACCAGCCGCGCCGTCTCCGTCCGGCCGGAACCGAGCAGCCCGGCGAGCCCCACCACCTCGCCGGGGCGGATGGCGAGGTCGAAGGGCTCGACGCTGCGCGCCTTGCCGTAGCCGCGGAAGCGGACCAGCGGCGGCCGGGCATCCTCCTCCCCCTCATCGTCCGGCGGGGCGATGCGGTGGGCCGCCGCCTCCAGCTCCCGCCCCAGCATCATGGCGACGAGGTCGAGGCGCGGCAGCTCGGCGGTGCGCCGCTCCCCCACCAAGCGACCGTTGCGCAGCACGGTGATGCGGTCGCACAGCGCGTAGACCTGATCGAGGAAATGGGTGACGAAGACGATGCCGATTCCGCGCGACCGCAGGGTCCGCAGCACCTTGAAGAGGACTGCCACCTCCTGCGCGTCGAGGCTGGCCGTCGGCTCGTCGAGGATCAGCACCTTGGCCGACATGTCCACCGCGCGGGCGATGGCGACGATCTGCTGCGTCGCCACCGAGAAGCGGCCGAGCGGCGCCGTCACGTCGAGGGACAGGCCGTAGGGGATCAGCACCGCCCGCGCCCGCCGCCGCATGGCGCCTCGGTCCACCAAGCCAAAGCGCATGGGTTGCCGGCCGAGGAACAGGTTCTCCGCCACCGACAGGTTGGGCAGCAGGTTCACCTCCTGATAGACGGTGCCGATGTGCAGACGCTGCGCCTCCTCCACGCCGCGGGGGGCGATCGCCCGCCCCTCCAGCATCACGGTGCCGGCGTCGCGCTGGTAGACGCCGGTCAGCGTCTTGATCAGCGTCGACTTGCCGGCACCGTTCTCACCGAGGAGGGCGTGGATCTCGCCGTGGCGCACGGTGAAATCCACGCCGTCGAGCGCCTGGACGCCCAGAAAGGCTTTGGACAGGCCGCGGATCGCCAGCAGCGGCGGGGACGCGGTGGGGGTGGGGTCCGTCATGCGGGGGCCTCGCCGGCGGTGCCGTGGGACTGCCGGGTCAGTAGGCGTCCTTGCGGCGTTCGTACTCGGCCTTGGCAGTGTCGGGGGTGAACAGGGCCGATTCCGTCTGGATCCATTTCGGCGGCGCCTTGCCGTCCTTCTTGAAGGCGATCAGCGCGTCGAAGGCCGGGCCGGCCATGTTCGGCGTCAGTTCCACGGTCGCGTTGGCCTCGCCGTCGGCCATCGCCTTGAAGATGTCGGGCACGCCGTCGATGGACACGACCAGGATGTCCTTGCCCGGCTTCAGCCCGGCCTCCTTGATCGCCTGGATGGCGCCAACCGCCATGTCGTCGTTGTGGGCGTAGACCGCGCAGATGCCCTTGCCGCCGTTCTCCGCCTTGATGAAGCTCTCCATCACCTCCTTGCCCTTGGCGCGGGTGAAATCGCCGGACTGGGTGCGGACGATCTTCATGCCGGGAGTCTTGGCGACGACCTCGTCGAAGCCCTTCTTGCGGTTGATGGCGGGGGAGGAGCCGACGGTGCCCTGGAGTTCGACCACGTTGCAGGTGCCGCCGGTCTGCTTGGCCAGCCATTCGCCGGCGACCCGACCCTCAAGCACCGTGTCGGAGGTGACGGCGGTCATGTAGAGGCCGGGGTCGCGGGTCTCGATCTGGCGGTCGAGCAGGACGACGGGAATCTTCGCCTCCTTGGCCTCCTTCAGCACCGAATCCCAGCCGGTCGCCACCACCGGGGCGATGAAGATGGCGTCGACGCCCTGGGCGACGAAGGAGCGCACGGCCTTGATCTGGTTCTCCTGCTTCTGCTGGGCGTCGGAGATCTTCAGGTCGATCCCGCGCTTCTCGGCCTCCGTCTTGGCGGTCTTGGTCTCGGCAGCGCGCCAGCCCGATTCCGAACCGATCTGCGAGAAGCCGACGACCAGCTTCTTGTCGGCGGCCTGCGCACCGCCGAGCCCGATCAACAAGGCCGCGGCGGCAGCGGCGGAGATCAGCCATGTCCTGGACATACCGTTTCACTCCCCTGGGGTGACTTGTCATCGATCCGGGCAACCCCGGCGACCCGCCTGTGCCCGCTCGCATCTGTTCGTTGGGCCAACATTAAGCGTCAAAAACCATATCTGTCCAATACGATTATCGACCGAAGCGATACCAAAACCGGCATGATCGCCCGATGCGGGCAAAGCGTTGCCGGTCCTTCCCTCACTCTTGTCTCGGCACGCCGTCAATCCGCCGCCACAGGCCGAGCGGGTTGCCGTCGCGCAGCGACTCCGGTAGCAGGGCGGCGGGAATGTCCTGGTAGCAGACCGGGCGCAGGAAGCGCCGGATCGCCAGCGTCCCAACCGAGGTGGTTCGGCTGTCGGAGGTCGCCGGGAAGGGGCCGCCATGCACCATGGCGTGGCAGACCTCGACCCCGGTCGGCCAGCCGTCGGCCAGAATGCGGCCCGCCTTGCGCTCCAGAATCGGCAGCAGCGCGGCCACGGCGTCGCCGTCCGCCGCGTCCATTTGCACGGTCGCGGTGAGCTGGCCCTCCAGCCGCTCGGCGACGGTCCGCATCGCCGCGACGTCCGGGCAGCGGATCAGCAGCGACGCTGCCCCGAACACCTCGTCCTGCAGGTCCGGCTCGGCGAGGAAGGCGTCGGCGGTCGTGCCGAACAAAGCGGCTTGCGCCTGGTTGGGGCCGCTGCACGCCAAGCCGCGGGCGAGCGTCGCCACGGCGGCGCTGCCGGACAGCCGCGCCACCCCCGAATCATAGGCGGCCTGGATGGCCGGGGTCAGCATGGTCGAGGCGGCGCTGCCGCCCAGCGCGTCCACCGCCACGGCCACGAAACGGTCGAGGTCCGGCCCATCCACGCCCAGCAGAATGCCGGGGTTGGTGCAGAACTGGCCGGCGCCCACGGTCAGCGAGGCCACGAAGCCCTTGCCCAACGCCTCGGCCCGCGCGGCCAGGGCCGCCGGCATCAGGAAGACCGGGTTGATGCTGCTCATCTCCGCATAGACCGGGATCGGCTCTGCCCGGCGGGCCGCCGCTTCCATCAAAGCCAAGCCACCGCCGCGCGAGCCGGTGAAGCCCACCGCCTTGATGCGCGGGTCGGTCACCAGCGCCGTTCCGATGGGGTTGCCGACGCCGAACAGCAGCGAGAAGACGCCCTCAGGCAGCCCGCAGGAGGCCACCGCCGCCCGGATGGCCCGGCCGACCAGCTCCGACGTGCCGGGATGGGCGGAATGGCCCTTGACCACCACCGGGCAGCCGGCGGCAAGGGCCGACGCGGTGTCGCCGCCGGCCACCGAAAAGGCCAGCGGGAAGTTCGACGCGCCGAACACCGCGACCGGGCCGAGTGGGATGTGGCGCTGCCGGACGTCGGGGCGCGGCAGCGGCTTGCGCTCCGGCTGGGCCGGGTCGATGCGGGCCTCCAGCCAGCCGCCCTCGCGCACCGTCTGGGCGAACAGGCGGAGCTGGCCGACCGTGCGCCCGCGCTCCCCTTCCAGCCGAGGGCGCGGCAGGCCGCTCTCTGCCATGGCGCGGAGGATCAGCTCGTCGCCGAGGTCGAGGATGTTCGCGGCGATGGTCTCCAGGAAGGCGGCCCGCGCCTCCAGCCCGGTCTCGCGGAAGGCGTCGAAGGCGGCCCAGGCCAGCGCGCAGGCGCGCTCGACCTCCGCCGCGCCGCCGCCGCCGAAGGCCGGCTCCAGCTCCGCGCCGGTGGCGGGATCGACGGCCCGGAAGGACCCGTCGGAGCCGCGGTGGCTCCGCGCGCCGATCAGCATCTCGCCGGTGATGGTCATCATGGGTCTCCCGGTTTGGCGAGGGGTGGCGCCGTTCTCAGCGCGCCCAGCGCAGGACCAGCGGGTCGAGGCGGCGGGCGGCGTCGAGCAGACCGGCGCGGCTGGCCGGGTGCGGGTCCGCCAGCGGGTGGCGCACGGCGTCGCAGGCGATGATGCCGCCCTCCTTCATCAGGATCTTGGCGGTGGCGAGGCCGCACTGGCGGTTCTCGTGGTTGATCAGCGGCAGCCAGCGCCCGTAGGCGGCCACCGCCGCCTCGCGGTCGCCGGCCAAGAAGGGGTCGATGATCTGGCGGATGCCGTCGGGATAGCCGCCGCCCGTCATGGCACCGGTGGCACCGGCGTCGAGGTCGGCCAGCAGGGTGATCGCCTCCTCGCCGTCCCACGGCCCCTCGACGGCGTCGCCGCCCAGCTCGATCAGCCGGCGCAGCTTGGCGGCGGCCTGCGGCACCTCGACCTTGAAGTAGGCGACGTTGGCGATCTCCCGCGCCATGCGGGCCAGCAGCTCCGCCGACAGCGCGGTGCCGCTGACCGGCGCGTCCTGGATCATGATGGGGATGTCGATGGCGTCGGACACCCGCTGGAAGAACGCGACGATGCCCGCCTCGGGCACGCGGATGGTGGCGCCGTGGTAGGGCGGCATGACCATCACCATGGCGGCCCCCAGCTCCTGGGCGCGGCGGCTGCGCGCGGCGCAGGCGGCGGTGCTGAAATGGGTGGTGGTGACGATCACCGGCACCCGGCCGGCGACGTGGCCGAGGATGGTCTCCATCAGCAGCTCGCGCTCGGCGTCGGTCAGCACGAATTGCTCGGAGAAATTGGCGAGGATGCACAGGCCGTCGGAGCCGGCGTCGATCATGAAATCGACGCAGCGCGTCTGCCCGGCGAGGTCGAGGTCCCCCGTCTCGGTGAAGATGGTGGGAACGACGGGAAACACTCCCCGATAGGGGCGGGCGCTGGGGGCCATGGCCGTTGGGGTCCTTCTGTCGGGTATGCGGAGGGGGGCCGGGTCAGCCCGGCGGATGCCCGAAGCGGCCGGGCGGCAGGCCGCGAACGCCGCCGGGATCGCACTCGAACAGCGCGCCGGCCAGCGGTTCGTCCGGCCGGCCGTCACGGCCGATGCCATGCGCCGCGGTGGTCACGAACAACCGGTCGAGGGCGGGGCCGGCGAAGACACAGGAGGTGACGCGCGACACCGGCAGCGTAATCGCGCGGTCCAGTGTGCCGTCGGGCCGGAAGCGGCTGACCCGTCCGCCGTCCCAATGGGCCACCCACAGGCCGCCCTCGGCGTCGCAGGTCATGCCGTCGGGATAGCCATCGGCCTCGCCGAAGCGGATGTGGGCGCGCTTCCCGGATAGCCGTCCCGCGCCGTCCAGGTCGAAGGCGTGGATCGTCCGCGCCGCGCTGTCGGTGTGGTAGAGCGTCCGCCCGTCCGGGGACAGGGCCGGGCCGTTGGCGACGGTGTAGCCCTCGTCCACACGCGCAATCGACCCGTCGGGGTCGAGCCGGTGGAAGGCGCCGGACGGCGCTTCCTCCCCGTCGTCCATGCTGCCGATCCACAGGCGCCCCTGCGCGTCGGCCTTGGCGTCGTTCAGCCGGTTGCCCGGCCGGTCGGGGTCGATCTGCGCCAGTTCCCCGGCGATCACCGCGCGATCCGGCTCCAACCGCAGGCGGACCACCCGGCGCGAGCGCAGCCCGGCGATGAAGCCGTCGCCATCGGCGCATTCCACCAGCCAGCAGGCCGCGTCCTCCAGCGCCCAGTCCGCTTGGGACCCGTCGTCGAGCCCGTGGCGCAGGATTCGCGATCCGTGGATGTCGACGAAGAAGACGGCGCCCTGCCCCGGCGACCACAGCGGGCCTTCGCCCAGGAGCGCCCGGGCGGGCCAGACGCAACGAACCTCCTGCGGCATGCCGTGTCGCCTCCCCCTCGCGGTCCCGTTCTGAATTTTGTTGACCACGCCAACAATAGAGAGCGTTCTGATAATCGTCCAATACGAATATCGGCGCCGGCGATACGAGATTTCGTATGTCGGCGCCTCGCCAGACCGGAGGCCCCCGCCCGTGACCCCCCACCGTTTCCCGGCCAACTGGTTCCTCAAGGCCCGGCTGAAGCTGCGCCATCTCCAACTCTTCGTGGCGCTGGACGAGCACCGCAACCTGCACCGCGCCGCCGCCAGCCTGACCATGTCGCAGCCCGCCGCCTCGAAGCTGCTGGGCGATCTGGAGGAGTCGCTGGGCGTCACCCTGTTCGAGCGCCATGGCCGCGGCGTCGAGCCGAACTGGTACGGCGGCCTGATGATCCGCCACGCGCGGGCGATCCTCAGCGGCCTGCAGGAGGCGGGGGAGGAGCTGAACGACCTGCTGGCCGGCCACAGCGGCAGCGTCTCCATCGGCACGGTGATGGCTCCGGCGGTGGAACTGGTGGTGCCGGTGATCACCACGCTGACCCGCGATCACCCCGACCTGAAGATCGCCGTGGCGGTGGAAACCAGCGACGTGCTGGCCGAGCGGGTCCGGCAGGGCGTCATGGATTTCGCGATCGGCCGCCTGCCCGACCACGTCGACGCCGCGTGCTTCGACTATCAGGAAATCAGCAGCGAGGAGTTGTGCTTCGTCTGCCGCGACGGCCACCCGCTGCTGCGGCTCGGCCGCCCGCTGACCGCCGCCGATCTGGTGGACGCCACCTGGATTCTCCAGCCCCTGGGGAGCCTGCTGCGCAGCCGGGTCGAGGCGCTGTTCCGCGCCGAGGGGGTTCCGCCGCCGCGCAAGGTGATCGAAAGCGCCTCGCCCGTCATTTCCCTGGCGATGGTCGCCGAGAACGATTCGGTCACCGTCTTCGCCCGCGCGCTCGCCCAGGTGTTCTCCCCCACCGGCAGCTGCACCATCGTGCCCTTCCACAAGCGCTTCAGCGTCGAGCCCTACGGCATTTTCTGGCTGAAGGACCGCCCGCTGTCGCCGGGCGCCCGCACCGCCCTGGCCGCCTTGCGGGCGGCGTCCGACGCGAAGATGCGCCGCGCGCAGGAAACGCCACAAGCGGGCCCTTCAAGTGATATCGAAATGTGTATGGATTCCGCCAATAATCGTATTTGACAGTTATGGTTTTTCGGCCTATTGCTAGCCTTACAAACATTGCGCCACCCGACACCCGTTCAAGAGCCGCGGGTGTGGTCAACCCGGTGCCGCAGAAGGGGGAGGAAATCGGCCCATGTCTTCTTCGTTCACGACCACACTGGCCGGGATGGCCGTCGGCGTGCTGGCCCTCACCGTCGCCGCCACGCCGACGCTGGCGCAGGACAAGCCCACCGTCGGCATCGCGATGCCCACCAAGTCCTCGGCCCGCTGGATCGACGACGGCAACAACATGGTCAAGCAGTTCCAGGCCAAGGGCTACAAGACCGACCTGCAATACGCCGAGGACGACATCCCCAACCAGCTTGCCCAGATCGAGACGATGGTCGCCAAGAACAGCAAGGTTCTGGTGATCGCCGCCATCGACGGCACAACGCTGACCGACGTGCTCCAGCAGGCCAAGGACCGCGGCGTCAAGGTCATCGCCTACGACCGGCTGATCCGCGGGTCGGAGAACGTGGACTATTACGCGACCTTCGACAATTTCCAGGTCGGCGTGCTCCAGGGCAGCTACATCGTCGACGCGCTGGGCCTGAAGGACGGCAAGGGTCCCTTCAACATCGAGCTGTTCGGCGGCTCCCCCGACGACAACAACGCCTATTTCTTCTACAACGGCGCCATGTCGGTGCTGCAGCCTTACATCGACAGCGGCAAGCTGAAGGTGGGCAGCGGCCAGGTGGGCATGGACAAGGTGTCCACCCTGCGCTGGGATGGCGCCACCGCCCAGGCCCGCATGGACAACCTGCTGAGCGCCTTCTACGGCAACCGCCGCGTCGACGCCGTGCTGTCGCCCTACGACGGGATCAGCATCGGCATCATCTCCTCGCTGAAGGGGGTCGGCTACGGCTCGCCGTCGCAGCCGATGCCGGTGGTGACCGGCCAGGACGCCGAGGTGCCCTCGATCAAGTCGATCCTGGCGGGCGAGCAGCGCGCCACCGTCTTCAAGGACACCCGCGAGCTTGCCCGGGTCACGGTCGAGATGGTCGACGCGGTGCTGGGTGGCGGCACGCCGCCGGTCAACGACACCAAGACCTACGACAACGGCAAGAAGGTCGTCCCGGCCTATCTGCTGAAGCCGGTCAGCGTGGACGCGTCGAACTGGAAGAGCACGCTGGTCGGCAGCGGCTACTACACCGAAGCCCAGTTCAAGTGACGAAGCGGCGCGGGGTGGGCGCATTTGGCTTTCATAACCCTCTACCCTCTGGGGAGAGGGTGGCCCGGAGGGCCGGTGAGGGGGATGCGCGTGACGGTGCGTCCGGCAAAAGCGCAACCCCCTCACCCTAACCCTCTCCCCGCTTTCGGCGGACCAAAGGTCCGCCTGCCGCGTCAGCGCAAACTTCGTTTGCGCGTGAGCGGAGGGTAGAGGGGATTGAAAATGCGAGCGACCCGCCACCGGACTGAGGTGCGCTCGGGCGATCGCAGGTTCCTTGGAGGATTCTCATGGACTCCATCCTGGAGCGGTCCAGTCTGGCGATGCCGATCCTGGAGATGAAGGGCATCACCAAGACGTTTCCCGGCGTGAAGGCGCTGGACAACGTCAACCTGTCGGTCCGCGAGGGCGAGATCCACGCGCTGATCGGCGAGAACGGCGCCGGCAAGTCGACGCTGATGAAGGTGCTGAGCGGGGTCTACCCGCAAGGCAGCTTCGACGGCGAGATCCGCTTCCGCGGCCAGCCCCAGGCCTTCCGCGGCATCGCCGACAGCGAGCGGCTGGGCATCATCATCATCCACCAGGAACTGGCGCTGGTTCCCCTGCTGTCGATCACCGAGAACCTGTTCCTCGGCAACGAGCAGGCAAGCCGTGGCGTGATCGACTGGGACGCCGCCACCCTGCGGGCGCGGGAGCTGCTGCGCCTCGTCGGGCTGCACGACCCGCCGGAGACCCTGATCACGGACATCGGCGTCGGCAAGCAGCAGCTCGTGGAGATCGCCAAGGCGCTGTCCAAGGAGGTCAAGCTGCTGATCCTGGACGAGCCGACCGCCAGCCTGAACGAGAGCGACAGCGACGCCCTGCTGGACCTGCTGCTGCAGTTCAAGGCGCGCGGAATCGCCTCCATCCTCATCTCGCACAAGCTGAACGAGATCGCCAAGGTTGCCGACCGGGTGACCATCCTGCGCGACGGCACGACAGTGGAGACGCTGGATTGCCGCGAGGCCGTGGTCAGCCAGGACCGCATCATCCGCGGCATGGTCGGGCGCGCCCTGTCGGACCGCTATCCCAGGCGGACCACCGTGTCCGGCGAGGTGCTGTTCGAG
Organism: Azospirillum sp. UENF 312511; assembly: GCF_058780635.1. Classification (NCBI taxonomy): domain Bacteria; kingdom Pseudomonadati; phylum Pseudomonadota; class Alphaproteobacteria; order Rhodospirillales; family Azospirillaceae; genus Azospirillum; species Azospirillum sp. UENF 312511. Next base: position 508,352 of record NZ_JBSNCG010000002.1, read on the forward strand.
GTGAAGGGCTGGAGCGCCGACCACCCGGCCCATCCCGGCCGGCGCGTCGTCCGCGACGTGAACCTGACCGTCCGCCGCGGCGAGGTGGTGGGCATCGCCGGGCTGATGGGCGCCGGCCGCACCGAGTTCGCGATGAGCCTGTTCGGCCGCTCCTACGGCCGCAACATCCGCGGTCGGGCCTTCCTCGACGGTCGGGAGATCGACGTCTCCACCATCAGCCGGGCCATGGCGAACGGCCTCGCCTACGCGACGGAGGATCGCAAGCATCTCGGCCTCGTGCTCGACAACGACATCCGCCACAACGTCACTCTGGCGAACCTCAGGGGTGTGGCGAAACGCTGGGTCATCGACCATGAGCGCGAGGTCCAGGTGGCGGAGGAGTTCCGGCGCCGGCTGCGCATCCGCTGTGCCGACGTGTTCCAGGAGACGGTGAACCTGTCGGGCGGCAACCAGCAGAAGGTCGTGCTCAGCAAGTGGCTGTTCGCCGGCCCGCAGGTGCTGATCCTCGACGAGCCGACCCGCGGCATCGACGTCGGCGCCAAGTACGAGATCTACACCATCATCAACCAGCTGGTCGCCGAGGGCCGGGGGGTCGTCCTGATCTCCTCCGAAATGCCGGAGCTGCTGGGCGTCGCCGACCGCATCTACGTGATGAACGCCGGCGAAATGGTCGCCGAGATGCCGGCGGCCGAGGCCAGCCAGGAGAAAATCATGGGAGCGATCATGCGCTCCGGCGAGACGCTGATGTCCGGGGAGGCTCTGCCATGAGTGCCGAACTCAACCTTCCGGCGCGCGGCCCGCGGGTGTCCATGGGACGGTTCGTGAAGGCGCACATGCGCGAGTACGGCATGCTGCTGTCGCTGGTCGCCATCGTCCTGTTCTTCCAGTACATGACCGACGGCACGCTGCTCCAGCCGCTGAACCTGACCAACCTCGTGCTGCAGAACAGCTACATCGTCATCATGGCGCTGGGCATGCTTCTGGTGATCGTCGCCGGGCACATCGACCTGTCGGTGGGCTCGGTCGTCGCCCTCATCGGCGCGCTGGCGGCGACGCTGATGGTGCGGCTCCACCTGGACTTCGTCACCACGACGCTGCTGTGCCTGCTGGCCGGGGCGGCGATCGGGGCGGTGCAGGGCTTCTGGGTCGCCTATCTGCGCATCCCCTCCTTCATCGTGACGCTGGCCGGCATGCTGGTCTTCCGCGGCCTGTGCCTGATCCTGCTGGCCGGCCAGTCGGTCGGTCCCTTCCCGGTGGAGTTCCAGCGCCTCAGCTCCGGCTTCATCCCCGATTTCCTGGCGCTGGACGCCTTCAACCTGGGCAAGTTCCACCTGACCAGCCTGCTGCTCTGCGCGGCCGTGGCCGCCGCGATGGTGGCGATGAACACCAGGGCGCGCCTGCGCCGGCAGAGCGTCGCCATCGAGCAGGAGCCGCTGCCGCTGTTCATTGCGAAGAACGTCGCGCTGGCCGCCGTGCTGATCTATGTCGGGCAGTTGCTGGCCTCCTACCGCGGCCTGCCCAACGTGCTGATCATCATGAGCGTGCTGATCGCGCTCTACAGCTTCGTCACCCGCAACACCACGGTGGGGCGGCGCGTCTACGCGCTGGGCGGCAACGAGAAGGCGGCCAAGCTGTCCGGCATCGACACCCGGCGGCTCAGCTTCTACACCTTCGTCAACATGGGGGTGCTGGCTGCGCTGGCCGGGCTGATCTTCGCGGCGCGGCTGAACACCGCCACGCCGAAGGCCGGCGTCTCGTTCGAGCTGGACGTGATCGCCGCGTGCTTCATCGGCGGCGCCTCGGCGTCGGGCGGGGTCGGGCGGGTGACCGGGGCGGTGATCGGTGCCTTCATCATGGGCGTGATGAACAACGGCATGTCGATCCTGGGGATCGGCATCGACTGGCAGCAGGTCATCAAGGGCATGGTGCTGCTCGCCGCCGTGACCATCGACGTCTACAACAAGAACAAGGCGTGAGGACCGTCATGACCCGTCCCACCCCCCTTCCCCCCGCCCCGCTCACCCTCGGCATCGTCGGCCTCGGCAAGATCGCCCGCGACCAGCATGTCCCGGCCATCGCCGCCACCGGCCTGTTCCGCCTCGCTGCGGTGGTCAGCCCGCACGGCGCCACCCCGGAGGAAACCGGCCTCGGCGACGTGCCGGTCTTCCGCAGCCAGGGGGAGATGCTGGCCGCCCTGCCCGGCCTCGACGCCGTGGCGATCTCCACGCCGCCCGCCGTCCGCCACGCCCTGACGGTGGAAGCGCTGCGCGCCGGCAAGCATGTCCTGATCGAGAAGCCGCCGGCCGCCACCCTGACGGAGCTGCGCCTGCTGCTCGACGCGGCGGAGGGCGCCAAGCGCACGCTGTTCGCCGCCTGGCACTCCCGCTTCAACGCGGCGGTGGACGAGACGCGGCGGCGGCTGGCCGGCGCCACCGTCCGCCACGTTGCCATCACCTGGAAGGAGGACGTGCGGCGCTGGCATCCCGGCCAGGACTGGATTTTCGCGGCGGGGGGCTTCGGCGTCTTCGATCCGGGCATCAACGCCCTGTCGATCCTGACCGAAATCCTGCCCGGCCCCGTCGTCGTCCGCGACGCCGAACTGCGGGTCCCCGCCAACCGCGACACGCCCATCGCCGCGACGCTGCGCATGGAAGGGGCTGCGGGCTCCGCCGTCGGGACGGTGACGGCCGCCTTCGACTTCCTCCAGGAGGGCGAGCAGACCTGGGCCATCGCCATCGAAACGAACAGCGGGCGGCTCGACCTGACCCATGGCGGCACGCGGCTGAGCGTGGACGGCGTGCCCGTGCTGGCCGAGCCCGACGCCGAGTACCAGGGCATCTACCGCCGCTTCCACCATCTGATCGGGGACGCGGCCGGCGACGTCGACGCCCGTCCTCTGCAACTGGTCGCCGACGCCTGTCTGGTCGGGCGCTGGCGCACCACCGACGCCTTTCACTGGTAAAGCGCCGGGCGCACCGCCCGGCCGACTCCCAACGACGCCCGAACGAGGCTCCGAACGACCCCGGCGCCGGCCGCCCCCGGTCCGCGCCCCCAACCCGAATTGGTGCCGACATGTCCGATACGAAACCCTCTCCCCAGCACCCGGAAATCGGCTCCGGCCGGCGGCTGCGGTCGCGCGCGTGGTTCGACAACCCCGACAACCCCGACATGACCGCGCTCTATCTGGAGCGCTACCTGAATTTCGGGCTGACGCGGGAGGAGTTGCAATCGGGCGCGCCCATCATCGGCATCGCCCAGACCGGGTCCGACCTCAGCCCCTGCAACCGGCACCATCTGGTCCTGGCCGAACGCCTGCGCGAAGGCATCCGCACCGCCGGCGGCATCGCCATCGAGTTCCCCGTCCACCCGATCCAGGAGACCGGCAAGCGGCCGACCGCCTCGATCGACCGCAACCTCGCTTATCTCGGCTTGGTCGAGGTGCTGCACGGCTACCCGCTCGACGGGGTGGTGCTGACCATCGGCTGCGACAAGACCACCCCCGCCTGCCTGATGGCGGCGGCCACCGTGAACATCCCGGCCATCGCCCTGTCGGTCGGCCCCATGCTGAACGGCTGGTTCCGCGGCGAGCGCACCGGCTCGGGCACCATCGTGTGGAAGGCCCGCCAGATGATGGCGGCCGGCGAGATCGACTATCAGGGCTTCATCGAGCTGGTGGCATCGTCGGCCCCCTCGACCGGCTACTGCAACACGATGGGCACGGCCTCCACGATGAATTCGCTGGCGGAGGTGCTGGGCATGCAGCTCCCCGGCTCCGCCGCCATCCCCGCCCCCTACCGCGAGCGCCAGCAGGCCGCCTACGAGACCGGCAAGCGCATCGTGGAGATGGTCCGCGAGGACCTCAAGCCGTCCGACATCCTGACCCGCGACGCCTTCCTCAACGCCATCGTCGTCAACTCCGCCATCGGCGGTTCGACCAACGCGCCGATCCACATCAACGCCATCGCCAAGCACATCGGCGTGCCGCTGACGGTCGAGGACTGGCAGACCCACGGGCACGACGTGCCGCTGCTGGTCAATCTCCAGCCGGCCGGCGAGTATCTGGGCGAGGACTTCCACCGCGCCGGCGGCGTGCCCGCGGTCGTCGCCCAGCTGATGGGCAAGGGGCTGATCCGCGAGGGAGCGCCGACCGTCAACGGCCGGACCATCGGCGAGAACTGCCGCCAGCAGCCGATCCTCGACACGCGGGTGATCCACCCCATCGACGAGCCGCTGATGCCCAACGCCGGCTTCGTGGTGCTGCGCGGCAACCTGTTCGGCGCCGCCATCATGAAGACGAGCGTCATCTCCGACGAGTTCCGCGAACGCTACCTGTCCAACCCGCAGGACCCGGAGGCGTTCGAGGGCAAGGTCGTCGTCTTCGACGGGCCGGAGGACTACCATCACCGCATCGACGACCCCGGCCTGGGCATCGACGCCTACACCATCCTGGTCATCCGCGGCACCGGCCCCATCGGCTATCCGGGGGCGGCGGAGGTGGTCAACATGCGGCCCCCCGCCACGCTGATCAAACAGGGCGTCCATTCCCTTCCCTGCATCGGCGACGGCCGCCAGTCCGGCACCTCGGGGTCGCCCTCCATCCTCAACGCCTCCCCGGAGGCGGCGGCAGGCGGCGGGCTGGCCCTGCTGCGCAGCGGCGACCGGGTGCGCATCGACCTGCGCCGCGGCAGCGCCGACATCCTGATCCCGGAGGGCGAGCTGGCCGACCGCCGCGCCGCTCTGGAGGCCGCGGGCGGCTACCCCATCCCGCCGTCGCAGACCCCCTGGCAGGAGATCCAGCGCGGCATCGTCGACCAGCTCGACGAGGGCATGGTGCTGAAGCCCGCCGTCAAGTACCAGCGCGTCGCCCAGACCATGGGCATCCCGCGCGACAATCACTGACCCAGGAGGCGGGGGCGTCAGCCCCCAACCTTGAACCGGTCATCCAGCCAATCGAGGACGCGGAGGTTCAGGAGGGAGCGGTTGCCCATCTCGCAATGCCCGTCGGCGCCCTCGGCGGCGGTGAAGCGCATCAGCGTCTTCGGTCCGACGAGCGCGTCGAAGAAGGCGCCCGCGCCGGCCGACAGGGCGTCACCCTCCGCCTGGGCGATCAGGGTGGGGCAGGCGATGAGCTGCGCCCGCCCCCGCATGGTGAATTGCTCCGCGGAGGCGAGGTAGGAGCGCAGGTCCGCGACGCCATGCACCCAGAAACCGCGCTGCACGACCTTCCAGTTGAGTTGGCGGTGGCTGCGGATGAAGGCGTCCATGCGGTCGATCACGCCTTGGTCCAGGGCGCCGAGGTCGGCCGCTTCCTCCGGCGCGACGCCGAGCTTGTGCACCACCACGTCGCGGAAGCCGTCGGCGATGCTCCAGGTGCCGGGATCGGCGATCATCGCCGCGATGCGCGGCTCGCCCGACGCGGCGCGCGGGGCGAGATGCCCGCCGAGGCTCCAGCCGCTGAGCGCGATGCGCTCCGCATCGACGAGCGGCAGGGTTTCGGCGAAATCGACCACCGCCGCGATCACCGTCTCCCAGTCCGGCCGCAGCGGGACGGCGTGCTCATAGAGCATGGCCCCCTGACCGGGGCCGTCGAACAGCAGGCTGTGATAGCCCCGCCGTGAGGCCGCCACCGCCGACGCGAAATACATATCGGTGATGGTGCCGTCGTAGCCGTTGGTGAAGACGATCAGCGGGCGGACCCGGGTCTCGAAACCCTCCGCCGGGATGAAGCGGCCCGGCATCGCCATCCCGCCGAAGGGAATGGCCAGCGGGATGGCCGGGCGCGGTCCGAGCGAGAGCCCCTTGTCGAGCGCCGCCGTCCCCTTGCGGAAGGCGGCGATCAGGCGCGGATCGACGGGCGCGCCGTAGAGCGGGTGGAAGGAGGCATTGTGGAAGGCGCTCGCCCGCAGATAGAGGGCACGGGCAGTCGCCTTGTGGCCCTTCGCCAAGGCGATGTCGGCCTCGTGCGCCAGCCGGTCGCCCGCCGCGGTCCAGGCGTCGTAATAGGCGCCGTCGTCACCATCGCCGATGGCATCGGCGACTGCCTTGATCTCGCCGAACTCCGCCCCGCCATAGGGGATGTAAGCGATGGGCCAGGTGCCGAAATCCTCGTGCAGAGCGTCGTGAAAGAGGGTGGTCACGGCTGTCCTCCCCAGTCCCGCCGGCGGTTCGCGGCGCCCCGGCAACCCTCGAGTGTCGCGTCGCCGTCATCATCAAACCACCACGCAGAAGGTGAGACGCCCGAACGGACGTGACGTTGCTCCGCCGACCTTCTCCATCTCGTTGTGTGCGGCAAAAGCGCCCACTCCGGCGTCGGGTGCCTTTCTTCTTTCGTCCCGGATAACTGATATATTAATATATCCAATATCCTTCCGGCATCCTCCGGTCCAAGGGGCACCCACGCCATGACGCCTTATGCCGACCTCCGGCGCGAGGACTTCCGCGCCACCATCGACGGCACGCCGACCGACCTGTTCACCCTGCGAAACCGCCGGGGCATGGCCGTCCGCATCACCAATTACGGCTGCAAGATCGTCCAGATCCTGGCGCCCGACCGCGACGGCGCCCTCGGCGACGTGGTGCAGGGCTACGAGACGCTGGAGCAAACGATGGCCGGGCAGCCCTCCATGGGCTCCTTCATCGGACGCTATTGCGGGCGCATCGGCGGTGGACGCTTCACGCTGGACGGGGTGGAGCACCGCACCGCCGTCAACGCGCCGCCCAACACGCTGCACGGCGGCCAGCGCGGTTCGCGCTTCCGCACCTTCGCCGCGCGGCAACTGGACGAGGCGAGCCTGGAGCTGACCTACGTCTTCCAGGACGGGGAGGAAGGCTTCCCCGGCACCCTGCCCGTCCGGCTGGTCTATACGCTGGACGAGGACAACGCCCTGACCATCGCCTGGACCGCCGTGGCGGCGGACAAGGCGACCGTGGCGAACTTCACCGACCACACCTTCTTCAACCTGTCAGGCGACGCCGGGTCCTCCATCCTCGACCATGTGGCGACGGTCAACGGCAGCCGCTATCTGGCGCTCGACGCCACTGCCGTCCCCACCGGGGAGCTGGTGGACGTGACCGGCACCCCCCTCGACTTCCGCAGCCCCGCCGCCTTTGGCGCGCGGATCGCTGCCGACCACCCAATGCTGGCGCTCGGCAAGGGTTACGACCTGCATTACGCGGTGGACAAGCCGGCGGGCGCGCTCGGGCTGCACGCCCGCGTCGTCCATCCGGGCAGCGGCCGGGTGCTGGAGGTCCTCTCCACCGAACCCGGCGTGCAGGTCTACACCGGCAATTTCCTCGACGGCCAGACGCCGCGCGACCTGGGCAAGGGCGGCACGCTCTACACCCGGCACAGCGCCTTCTGCCTGGAGCCGTCGCACTTCCCCAACGCCGTCAACATCCCGTCCTTCCCCTCCACCACGCTGGCCCTCGGCCAGTGGTATGCGGGCCGCATCGTCTACCGCTTCGGCGTCGCCTGAACTCCGATCCCCAAAGGACCCTCCGTCATGCCTCTTCTTTCCCGTGAATCGCTCGCCGCCGACGCCTTCAATGTGACGCACACGGCGGGCGCCCCGCGGCTGCCCGTCACCGTCCTCCAGATCGGCGACGGCAACTTCCTGCGCGGCTTCGTCGATTGGATGATGGACGTCGCCAACGGCGCCGGGCTGATGAGCGCCGGGGTCGCCGTCGCCCAGCCGCTGGACCAGGGCGTCGCCGGCCTGCTGAACGCGCAGGATGGGCTCTACACCGTCCTGCTGCGCGGCATCGAGCAGGGCAAGGAGGTCGAATCCCGCCGGGTGGTGAGCTGCGTGTCCGACGCGCTGAACCCCTATGCCGCGTGGGACCGCATGCTGGCCCTCGCCACGTCCCCGACGCTGCGCTTCCTGGTGTCCAACACGACGGAGGCCGGCATCGCCGACGTGGCGGAGCCCTACACCCCCGGTGCCTGCCAACAGAGCTTCCCGGCCAAGGTCGCGGCGCTGCTGCACGCCCGCTTCACCGCACTGGGCGGCACGCCGGAGAGCGGCCTCGTCCTGCTGCCCTGCGAACTGATCGAGGCCAACGGCGCCAAGCTGAAGCGGATCGTCCTCGCCCACGCCAAGCGCTGGGGCCTGGAGTCCGGCTTCGCCGCCTGGGTCGAGGCGCACAACCACTTCCTGAACACGCTGGTCGACCGCATCGTCCCCGGCTACCCGCGCGACGAGGCCGCGACGCTCGCCGCTACGTGGGGCTATGAGGACCCGCTCGCCGTGGCCGGCGAGCCCTTCCACGTCTGGGTCATCGAAGGCCCGGCGGCCTTGGCCGAGGAGTTCCCGCTGCACAAGGCCGGGCTGAACGTGGTCTGGACCGACGATCTGCAGCCCTACCGCACCCGCAAGGTGCGCATCCTGAACGGCGCCCACACGGCCAGCGCGCTCGCCGCCTTCGTGGCGGGGGTGGACACCGTGAAGGGCATGATGGACGACGCCACCCTGTCCGCCTACCTGAACACGGTGATGTTCGGGGAGATCGTCCCCTTCGTCCCCCTGCCGGACGCCGAGCGCCAGGACTACGCCCGCACCATCATGGAGCGTTTCGGCAACCCCCACATCCGGCACGAGCTGATCGCGATTTCGCTGAACTCGGTGTCGAAGTGGCAGGTACGCGTGTTGCCCAGCCTGAAGGATTACGCGGCCGCCCATGGCGAGGCGCCGGACGGCCTGTCCTTCTCGCTGGCCGCCCTGCTGCGCTTCTACAAGGGAACGCCGGCGGCGGACGGCGCCTGCACCGGCACCCGCGACGCCGGCCCTTATCCCATCCGCGACGACGCGGCGGTCCTGGCGGCACTGTCCGACGCCTGGGCCGCGCATGGCGGCGAGCCGGCGGCGCTGGTGAAGGCCGTGCTGTCCAACGCCGCGCTGTGGGGCGAGGACCTGACCCGCATCCCCGGTCTGGCCCACCGCACCGCCACCCATTTGGCGGTGATCGAGGAACGCGGCATGCGCGGCGCCCTGGAAGCGCTGGTGAGCTGAGTCCCTTAAGCCACACGGCTCTTCATAACCCTCTCCCCTCTAGGGAGAGGGTGGCCCGCAGGGCCGGTGAGGGGGATGCGCATGGCACTAACGTCCGGCACAAGCGCACCCCCCTCACCCTAACCCTCTCCCCGGAGGGGAGAGGGGAGCACCCCCACCCGCAACCGCTATATACCTTCGCGTACAACGGCCTGTTGACAGCGTCCATCCAGCGCAGTATCCGAATCGATACAGCGTCGGGCGAGTCGTCATTCCGCAACGAACCGAAGGAACCGTGTCCATGCGTTTGAAAGCCCTCGCTCTCGCCTTCGGGCTGCTCGCCCTTCAGACCGCTGCTGCTGCGGCCCAGGACCTCCACGCCTATGTCGGCGCCGGCCTCCGCCCGCCGGTGGACGCGCTGATCGAGGCGTTCCGCAAGGAAACCGGGATTGCCGTGACGGCCGAGTATGGCGGGTCGGGCCAGCTTCTTGCCCGCTTCGCCGAGACGAGAACCGGCGACCTGTTCATCCCCGGCACGACCTTCTACACCGACAAGCTGAAGGAACTGGACGCCGTCGCCGACCTCAAGGTGCTGGTGGTGCACGGCCCGGTGCTGGCCGTGGCGCCAGGCAAAGCCGAGGTGATCCGCGGTTTCGCCGACCTCGCCAAGCCGGGCGTCCGCGTCGGGCTGGGCGACCCGCAGGCCATGGCGCTGGGCCGCACGGCGGAGGACATCCTGGACAAGTCCGGCCAGGGCGAGGCGATCCGCCGCAACGTCACCGTCCGCGCCGCGACCGTGAAGCAGCTCGCCCTCTATGTGCTGGACGGCAACGTGGACGCCGCCATCATCGGCGCGTCGGAGGCCGCGCAGAATCCCGGCAAGCTGTCGGTCCTCGCCATCCCGCCGGACTGGTACGAGGCCGAATACGCCCCCGTCGCCGTGCTGAAGACCAGCGCCGCGCCGGACGCAGCCAAGCGCTTCGCCGACTTCCTGGCCTCGGACGCCGGCCTTGCCACCTTCCAGCGCTTCGGCTTCCCACCCGCCCCGAAGATGTGACGGATGGGCTTCGCCGCCCTGCTGGCCCTGCCGCTCGCCATTGTCGCGCTGACGATCGCGGGCGTGCTGGGCGCCCTTCTGGCCCGCCTGCCCCCGGACGATCTCTGGGCCGCCCTGAGCGCGGCGGAAACGCTGTTCGCGCTGCGGCTGTCGGCGCTGACCTCCGTCGCGGCGCTGGGGATCGCGCTGGCCCTCGGCCTGCCGGCGGCTTACCTGATGGCGCGGCGGCGCTTTCCGGGGAAGGTCCTGCTCGACACGCTGCTCGACGTGCCGCTGGTCATGCCGCCGCTGGTCGCCGGGCTGGGGCTGCTGTTCCTGCTCGGGCGCAACGGGCCGGTCCCCGCGCTGGGGATGGAGCTGCTGTTCTCCCCCGCGGGCGTGGTGGTGGCGTTGGCCTTCGTGTCCACCGCGGTGGTGGTGCGCACCGCCACGGCCGCCTTCCGATCCGTCGACCGAGGCTACGCCGTCGCGGCGCAGTCGCTGGGCGCCGCCCCCTGGGCGGTGTTCTGGCGGGTGGAGCTGCCGCTGGCCGCCAGGGGCATCGCGGCGGGCGCCGTGCTGGCCTGGGCGCGGGCGCTGGGTGAGTTCGGCGCCACGCTGATGGTCGCCGGGGCCACCCGCCTGAAGACCGAGACGCTGCCCATGGCCGTCTTCCTCAACATCGCCACCGGGGAAACCGGCATCGCCGTGGCTTGCGCCATCCTGCTTCTGGCGGCGGCTCTGCTGATGCTGGTGGCGATGCGGCTGCTCGGCGCGCGACGGGACGACCGAGTGCGAAAGGGCCGGATCAACCGCGGGTCCGCAGCCGGTTGCGGACCCGCTTGAGCGGCTGCTTCAGCTCCATGGCGTCGAGCAACCCCACCGCCGCCTGCCGCAGCGACGCGGCGGCGCCCTTCATCGCCCGGACAGGACGGGGTTCGGGACGATCAATATCCGGCTGGATGGCGTGCACCCGCTCCTTCAGCCGCTCCAGCCATTCCCCCTCGACCGCGTGCTGGCGGGCGTAGTCGAGGATCGAGCGGAGTTCCGCCGCCTGCGGCTCGTTGCGCACGGGGATGCCGGCGATGCGCGCGGGGTCGAGCGGCCCGTCGAAGCAGTCCGGGGCGGCCACCCCGGCGGCGGCGAAGTTCATCCGGGTTCGCACGCATTTCTCGCAGACACCGCAGTTCCGGAACTGCTGCGCACCCTCCCAGCAAACGCGCAGGGAGCGCACCGCCTCCGGATAGGCGGCGACCGCCGCGGCCTTCTCCGTCCGCGAATAGGCGGCCCCGTCATGGACGATGGAGAAGCCGTCGCCGGACAGCAGATGGTCGGCGATCGGCGTGGTGCCGTAGGGGATGACCAGCGCGTCGTAGGGCTTGGTGCTGCCGATCAGCCCGAACTCGAACTCCGCCTCATAGAGATGCAGGCAGGCCGCCAGCTCCGCCGCGTGGGAATCCTGCCAGTTCTGGAGATGCAACTCCTTGCTGTTGGTGCGCACCACGCGCAGGTCCAGCCCGACCAGATCGCGGAAGGGCCGGGTGCGCTCGACCAGCCGCTCGAAATCCTCGGCCCGGTCCAGCTCCACGTCGAAGCCGTGCACCATCAGCAGCGCGCCGACGGTGTGGCGCCGCTCCGGCGGCAGGAGAAGCCGGTGGCGCAGGATGGTGAAGGTGCTGTCCAGCCCGCTGGAATAGGCGGCGATGGCCCGCCGCCCCGGCTTGGGCGCGTTGCGGTCGACCACCGTCTCCGGGATGATCTCCACCGTCCGGTAGTGGTCGGGACGCCAGCGCCGCCACACCCCTTGGAGCGCGTCGATGTTGTGCAGCGCCGTGCGGGTCAGCGGCCCGTGGACATGGACGGGAAGGTCCCGCTCCATGGCGTGGAACAGGACGGCCATGACCGACCCGTCCATCGGCCGGTCCGCCGCGGTCCCGGCCGGGTCCTCGAACTCGTAGACGACGCGGTGCCGGCGGCGGGTGCCGTCCTCGGACAGCAGGACGGTGCGGCGGACCAGACCGCCGCTCGCCGTCTCCTCGAATCCGATGTGCAGCCCCTTGCCCGCCATACCCGCCGACACCCTCTTCAGCCCATGTTCCGGGATGACAGACGGATGCGGGGGGCAAACGTTCCCAGAAGCCTTACCGTTTCCAATCCGCGAGCCAGCTGTCGATGTAGTTGGTCAGCTTGCCGTAGGAGTTGTCGCGCACCTGCACCGGCAACCCCATCATCAGGGCCAGCAGCATCCCGTGCAGGCGGTTGGTGACCACGGCGTTGGCCGCGCCGAAATGGGCGACGGCCTTGCGGACCAGCCGGTCGCGGATGGGATACCAGCCGCGCAGCGGATCGGCGGGCAGCGGCACCGCGTCGTCCAGCCGGATCAGCCGGGCGGCCAGCGCGAAGCCGGCGAAATCCTCCGGCCCGCACAGGTCCTCCCAGTCGAAGACCGGCGAGTCCTGGCGCAGCCAATGGCGCCCCGCGCATTCCTGGTCGCGCCGGGCCATGACGAGCAACGTCGTGTCATGGGCCGAACGCACCGGCGTCAGCCGCGTCGGATAGCGCGTCAGGTAATGGGCGAGGTCCGGCACCTGGATCGCCCGCTCCCCCAGAAAGGGCCGCACCAGATCGAGCGACGGCGCGTCGCGCGCCATGAAGACCAGATTGCGGTGGGCCGCCCAGCGCTTCATATCGTGGCGCAGCCGGTCGCGGTCGCGGTAGTAGACGGTCTGCGGCAGCAGCACGATGCGGCTGGATGGAAAGCTCTCCAGCACCTTCTGCCGGAACGTCTCGTGATGGGGGTAGAGGTCGCCGAAATTGCCGCCGCCGTGCAGCAGGATCGCCGCCTGCCCGTCGCGCTGGCGGCGCAGCAGGCGCCGGGCGTTGCCCAGCGTCACCCGCTCCCGAATGTCCACACCGCCATCGGTGAACAGGGTTTCCGCCGCCTGGTTGATCAGCAGGTCCCCGACGTTCAGATGGACCGGGATGTCCGCATAGACGGCCGGTCCGCTGCCCAGATGCGGCAGAACCAAGTCCCGCACCCGCAGCGACAGCGCCTCCAGGGCCGCAAGATCCGGGTCCAGCCACAGGTCCGCCGCACCGGCGGCACCGCCGGCAGACCCGTCACCAGACCCTGCGGCTGAGCGCCCCCCGGCACCGCCGTCATAACACCACGTATCCATGGCCAATGGCCGCCCCCGCAGAAGATTGGTCCCGGAACATTGGTTGCCGCCCCCGGAGATGGAAGAGAAGTGACACGTCCCGGTCCAATGTGAATGGGAGTGATGCGTGAAAGTTCGCTCCCAAAGGAATGCGTCTGGATTTGCCGGTTTCATCCGTCCGAACCGGCGCGGGGCTTTTGCGGTACCCGTTCCGGCGCGGTCGGTCCGCGCTGGAATCTTCGTGTTCATATGGTTTGTTCGCACACCAATTCGGTCATCATCCCCGTCGCCATGTGCAAAAGATTGTGACAGTGCAACGGCCAGCGCCCGGGATTGTCGGCGTCGAAGGCAATGGTGGCGGAACCGTTCATCGGCACCAGCACCGTGTCGCGCACCGCCCCGGCCAGCGCCGTCCCGTTGAGCGCCGCCACCTGGAAATGCTGGCCGTGCAGATGCATCGGGTGGGCCATCGGGCTTTCGTTGACCATGGTGACGGTCACCCGCTGCCCCTTGAGGACGGTCAGCGGCCGATGCTCGCCGAAGGGACGGTCGTCGATGGTCCAGACATAGGGAGCCATGCCGCCGGTCAGCCGGATGGTGAAGGCCGCATCCGTGGGGCGCGGCGCCAGAGGGGCGAGCGCCGTCAGCCGCCGCTCCAGCGACAGGTCCACCGGACCGGCGGCGCCGTCCGCGAGGCCGGCGACCTTGTTCACCGTGGCGCCAGGGGTGGCGAGGATGATGCCGGTGCGCTGACGCTCCCCCTCCCGCTGCGCCAGGACGGGGAAGGCGCCGCCTTCGTCGGGAAGCCGGACGAGGATGTCCAGCCGCTGGCCCATGACCATGCCGAAGCGCCGCCCGGTCACCGGCTGCACCGGGTTGCCATCCGCCGCGACCACCGTCCCGTCGAGGGCACCGAGTTCGATGTGGAAGGCCGTCGAGGTCGCCCCGTTGATCAGCCGCAACCGGACCCGTCCGCCGCGCTCCACCCGCACCACCTCCGGGTCGTCGAACGTGCGGTCGTTGGCGAGGTAGGCGTCGTACTCCACGTCGTTCAGGTCCATGGCGGCCATGGTCATGCCGCCCATGCCCTTCATGTCCCCCATCCCCTTCATGTCCATGGAATGGTTCATCATCGGCATGGCCCCACCATGACCGCCGCCATGACCGCCGCCGTGATTCATACCGCCATGATCCATCCCGCCATGATCCATGGTGCCGCCGGTCAGCCCGGCGAGCACCTCGGCGGGGTCCTTGAAGGTGAAATCGTGCAGCAGCACGGTGACCTCCTGCGCGTCCTCGCGCCGGTCTTCGGTGGTGCGGACGATCAGGGGGGCCGCCATCAGCCGCTGTTCCTGAAGGCCATGGTGCGAATGCATCCAGTGCGTGCCGGGCCGCGGTTCGAAATCGTAGCCTTGGCTAGCGCCATCGCGGATCAGCGGCCGGTTCACGTCGGCCACACCGTCCTGGGCGTAGGGCGGGGTCATGCCATGCCAGTGGATGACGGCGTCCTCCCCGGCCCGGTTCGCCAGATCGACCAGGAAACGCTGCCCCGGATCGAGGAACAGGCCGGAGGTGCCGTCCGGTTGGCGGATGCCGAAGACGGAGGCGGGTTTGCCCATCACCTCCAGCACGCGCCGCTCGACGGCGAGGCGGAGGGGGGCCGCGGCCCATGCGGGGCGCACGGCCCCAGGAATCAGGGCGGGAAGAAGGGTGGACAGGCCGCCCAGCGCGGCGGCGGAAGCCGCGGACGCCAGGAAATGGCGACGGGTCTGAAGAATCGTCATGATGCGATGGTCCGTTTTTGCGAAATGCCGGCCCGGAGCGCGCGGAAAAGGCGCACCTCGGGCATGGAGTCCGGTCAAACGGCCAAGCGCGGTGGCCTGAGGGCCGGCGGCGGGCCGATACCCTCCGGCAACAGGCCGGCGGGCCGGAAGGGCGCGGACGCGCGGAGCGGCGGCGTCGGAAAGGCCGCCGTGGTGGCGATGCCCGACAGCATCATCGGACAGGTGCCGCCGCAGGACAGCCCGTTCCTGCCCGCGCAGGCGTCGTCCGCCGGCGGCGCGTGGTCGGCATCCCCCACCCAGACGCTCCCGGCCGGCGTTGGAGCCGAGGATGCGGCATGGCTTTGAGCATGGGGGCCTTGAGCATGAGGGCCAGCATGGACATGCGCCTGCGCGACGGACGGCGCGAACAGCGCCAGCGCGGCCAGCAGCAGCAGCCCCGCCACCAGCCGCCCGATCGGCGGCGTCCCGCCAAGGGGGCATCCACCCCGCGCCATCGCCGTTTCCCGTTCCTGCATCGGCATCACACCGCACAGTCTCCACCTTCCAGCGGCGGGAAGGTCAAGCGCTAATTCGCGCCCCGATCACCACCCTGGACAGCCCGAACGCACCGTGGTATCTCCAGCCCAAACAAGGTGAGTTAGTACTCACTTATGCTATAAGGTTAATCATGGGACGGCTGGACAACTCGGCCCGGCGCGCGGCGATCATCGACGCGGCCCTTCCACTGTTTGCGCGCAAGGGGTTCGCCGCTACCACGACGAAGGAGATCGCGCAGGCTGCCGGCGTGTCGGAGGCCTTGATCTTCAAGCATTTCCCCAGCAAGGCCGCTCTCTACGAGGCGATCTTCCGCTCCTGCGTGGACGGGGACGAGGATCTGGCGAAGCTGCTGGCGATGCCGCCGAGCACGGAGACGCTCGCCGCCTACGTCCAGGCGATGGTGAGCTGCTACGTCAGCGAACTGCCGAGCGACCGCGACACCATGCTCCCCCGCTACCGGCTCTACTTCATGAGCCTGCTGGAGGACGGGGAATTCGCCCACATGGTGCGCCGCTGGATGTCGGAGCACATCGCGCCGCCCTTCGTGGCCTCGCTGCAGGCCGCACGCGACTCGGGCGACCTCATCCCCTCGGCCCCGGTGACGGAAAACGCCTTCTGGCTGGCCGAGATGCTGGGCTCGACCCTGGCGACCATTCACCTGCCGCCGACACCGCTCGTCCCGTCCCTGGCCGAGCCGCGGCGCACCATCCGCGACGCGGTCGCCTTCATCCTGCGCGGCCTCGGCCTGCGGGAGGAGGCGGTCGCCCTTTACACGCCTTTATTGCATTGCACCCAATCAACAGAACCAGAACCGACCTGTTCGAGAGAGGCTGATCGTGACGAGTGACATCCACCATTCCGCTCACGCGCCAGAGCGGACCACCGCACGCCGTCCGGTCACCCGCGGGCGGCTGGCGTTCCGCATCATCATCATGGCCGTCATACTGGGCGTGCTGTTCGGCGGCCTGTACGCCTTCAACAATTTCCGGAACAAGGCCATTGCCGACTTCTTCGCCGGCAACAAGCCGCCGCCGACCCCCGTCTCGGTCGCCGAGGCGACGGCGCAGTCCGTTCCCAAATACACCACCGCCATCGGCACCCTGACCGCCAGCCGGCAGGTCACCGTGGCGCCGGAGGTGGTCGGGCGCGTGACCCAGATCTTCTTCGAATCGGGCGCCCGCGTGAAGGCCGGCGAGCCGCTGGTGCAGCTCAACGACGCCACCGAGCAGGCCGACCTGCTGGCCTTCCGCGCCCAGGCGAAGCTGGCTGAGAACAACCTGCAGCGCGCCCGCAACCTGCTGCGCAACCAGGCCGGCCCGCAGGTCACCGTGGACCAGAACCAGGCCCAGCTCGACGAGGCCAACGCCAACATCAAGAAGACCGAGGCACTGATCGCCCAGAAGCTGATCCGCGCGCCCTTCGACGGCGAGCTGGGCATCCGGCAGGTGAATGTCGGCGAGTATGTCAGCGCCGGCGGCCCCGTCGTCACGCTGACCGACCTGTCCAACCTGTTCGTCGACTTCACCCTGCCCGAGCAGGCGCTGAGCCAGATCCGCATCCGCCAGCCGGTGCTGATCTCCGCCGACGCCGCCCCCGGCGCCACCTTCGACGCGGTGATCTCGACCATCGAGCCGCAGGTCAGCCCGGACACCCGCGCCATCAAGGTGCGCGCGACGCTGCAGAATCCGGAGCGCAAGCTGCTGCCCGGCATGTTCGCCAACATCCGCGTCGTCCAGCCGCCGGCCGCGAACCGCATCGTCATTCCGGAAACCGCGGTGGACTACACGGTCTACGGCGACAGCGTCTTCGTCGTCGCGGCCCAGAAGGACGGCGAGGGCAAGGACGGCCATGTCGCCAACCGCGTCCCGGTGAAGACCGGCGACCGCTTCGACGGCAAGGTGGAAATCCTCGACGGGGTGAAGCCCGGCGACCGGGTGGTGTCCTCCGGCCAGCTCAAGCTGAACAACGGCGCCGCCGTGGTGCCGACGGAAGCGAGCGCGCTGGTGCCGCCGCAGACCGTTCCGCGCAACTGAGGACCCGGCCATGTCATTCACCGACATCTTCATCCGACGGCCGGTCCTGGCTCTGGTGGTCAGCCTGCTGATCCTGCTGGTTGGCGTCCGGTCGCTGACGGATCTGCCAATCCGGCAGTATCCGGAGCTGCAGAACACCGTCATCACCATCACCACCTCCTACCCCGGCGCCTCTCCCGACCTGATGCAGGGCTTCATCACGACGCCCATCGAGCAGGCGGTGGCGACGGCGGAAGGCATCGACTACATCACCTCCTCCTCCACCCAGGGGGTGAGCCTCGTCACCGCCTACATCCGGCTGAACTTCAACCCCAACGTCGCGATGACCGACGTGATGTCGAAGGTGCAGCAGGTCAAATACCAGCTTCCGCGCGAGGCCAACGACCCCGTGATCCTGAAGTCCACGGGCGAGACGACCTCCATCCTCTACATGGGCTTCGCCAGCCCGGAGCTGTCCGGGGCGGCCATCTCCGACTATCTGACGCGCGTGGTGCAGCCGCTGCTGTCCACCGTGTCCGGCGTCGCCGAGGCGCAGATCCTGGGCGGCCAGACCTTCGCCATGCGCGTCTGGCTCGACCCCGACCGGATGGCCGCGCGCAACATCGCCGCCGCCGACGTGCGGGCGGCGATCCAGGCCAACAACTACCAGTCCGCCCCCGGACAGGCGAAGGGTGTCTTCGTCGTCTCCAACATCACCACCAACACCGGCCTGACCGACGTCGAGCAGTTCCGGCAGATGGTCGTGAAGTCCAAGGACGGCGCGCTGGTCCGCATGAAGGACATCGCCGAGATCGAGCTGGGCGCGCAAAGCTCCAACGCCAGCGTGTCGATGAACGGCCAGCAGGCGATCTTCATCGGCATCAACTCCACGCCGACCGGCAACCCGCTGACCATCGTGGAGGACATCCGCAAGCTGGTGCCGGAGCTTGAGCGCAACCTGCCGCCGTCGCTGAAGATGGAGATCGTCTACGACTCCACCCGCTTCATCCAGGCCTCCATCGACGAGGTGCAGAAGACGCTGCTGGAGGCGGTCGGCATCGTCATCGTGGTGATCTTCCTGTTCCTGGGCTCCTTCCGCTCGGTGCTGATCCCGATCGTGACCATCCCGCTGTCCATCGTGGGTGCGGCGACGATCATGTTGGCGATGGGCTTCAGCCTGAACCTGCTGACGCTGCTCGCCATGGTGCTGGCCATCGGCCTCGTGGTGGACGACGCCATCGTGGTGGTGGAGAACGTCCACCGCCACCTGGAGGAGGGAAAGTCGCCCGTCGAATCCGCGCTGATCGGCGCACGGGAGATCATCGGGCCGATCATCTCGATGACCATCACGCTGGCCGCCGTGTACGCCCCCATCGGCTTCCTCGGCGGGCTGACCGGCGCGCTGTTCCGTGAGTTCGCCTTCACGCTGGCGGGAGCGGTCATCATCTCCGGCGTGGTGGCGCTGACGCTGTCGCCGATGATGTGTTCGCTCCTGCTGACCCGCGACATGAACGAGGGCCGCTTCGCCCGCTTCGTCGACCGGACCTTCGACAAGCTGTCCGGCTGGTACGGGCGGCGTCTGGGCGGCGCGCTGGACTACCGGGCGGCGACCCTGCTGTTCGGCTTCGGCGTTCTGCTGAGCGTCGGCTTCCTCTTCGCCAACACCATGTCGGAGCTGGCGCCGGAGGAGGACCAGGGCATCCTGTTCGGCATCACCAAGGGGCCGCAGTACGCCAACCTCGACTACATGGACGCCTACGGGCGCGAGATGGACGAGGTGTTCACCCACTATCCGGAAACCGACACCCGCTTCGTGCTGAACGGCCTGCCGACCCTGACCCAGGGCTTCGCCGGCATGATCCTGAAGCCGTGGGACGAGCGCACCCGCAGCGCCAAGGAGCTTCAGCCGCTGGTCCAGGCCGATCTCGGCAAGGTGGCCGGCACGCAGGTGTTCCTGGTGTCGCCGCCGGCCCTGCCCGGCTCCACCGGCGGCCTGCCGGTGCAGATGGTCATCAACAGCCCCGGCGACTATCAGACCATCTTCAACGCCATGGAGCGCATCAAGACCGCCGCCATGGAAAGCGGCATGTTCATCGTCACCGACAGCGACCTGCAGTTCAACAGCCCGGTCGTCCGGCTGCATGTCGACCGGTCGAAGGCGGCGGACCTCGGCCTGTCGATGCAGTCGATCGGCGACACGCTGGCGGTCCTGATCGGCGGCAACTACGTCAACCGCTTCAACCTGAACGGCCGCTCCTACGAGGTCATCCCGCAGGTGCCACGCGACAAGCGCCTGACGCCGGAGACGCTGACCCGCTACTACGTCACGGCGGGCAATGGCGCGCAGATCCCGCTGTCCACCGTCGTCTCGATCGAGATGGCGACGGAGCCGAACGCCCTGACCAAGTACAACCAGCTTCCCTCCGCGACCTTCTCCGCGGTGCCGATGCCGGGCGTGACGATGGGTCAGGCCGTGGAGTTCCTGGAGCGGCAGGCCCGCGAGGTTCTGCCCGCCGGCTTCGGCCACTCCTACCTGTCGGAATCGCGCCAGTACGTGACCGAGGGCAGCCAGCTCATGGTCACCTTCGCCTTCGCGCTGGTGGTCATTTATCTGGTGCTGGCCGCGCAGTTCGAATCGCTGCGTGACCCGCTGGTGATCCTGATCTCGGTGCCGATGTCGATCTGCGGGGCGCTGCTGCCGTTGTTCTTCGGCCTGTCCACCATGAACATCTACACCCAGGTGGGTCTGGTGACGCTGATCGGCCTGATCAGCAAGCACGGCATCCTGATGGTGGAGTTCGCCCGCGAGATGCAGATCAACGAGCGGGTGGACCGCCGCACCGCCATCGAGCACGCGGCCCGCGTCCGCCTGCGCCCGATCCTGATGACCACGGCGGCGATGGTGGTGGGCCTCCTGCCCCTGCTGACCGCCGCCGGCGCCGGTGCGGCCAGCCGCTTCTCCATCGGTCTGGTGATCGTGTCGGGCATGCTGATCGGCACGCTGTTCACGCTGTTCGTCCTGCCGGCGGTCTACACCGTGCTGGCCAAGGACCACTACGCGGCGTCGGTCTCCCGCCGCGCGCGGGAGATCGCGGCGGCCTCGCAGTAAGCATCGTCAGACCGTAGCCTGTCCAAAAAAAGACCCCCTCGCCTTGCTCGGGCGAGGGGGTCTTTTCTTTGCCGGCCTGCCTTTATCGGGGCAGAGCCGCGGCGACCGCGGCGGAGAGCGGCGTGGTCGGGCGCCCGATCAGCGCCGACAACTGGCGCCCGTCGTCGAACAGCGCGCCCTTCGACGCATCGGCGTCCCAGGAGGCGATGCCCTTCGCAAAAGCTTCCGGAAGGCCGAACCCGGCGAGGATGGCGGCGTAGTCCGCCTCCGGCAGGTTCCGGTAGGGGATGTCCTTGCCGGACTGGCGGGAGATTTCGGCGGCCAGATCGGCCAGCATCACCGCCTCGTCGCCAGCCAGCTCGTAGGTCTTGCCCTCATGGCCGGTGCCGGTCAGCACCGCCACCGCCGCGTCGGCGTAGTCGGCGCGCGTGGCCGAGGAAATCCGCCCGTCGCCGGCGCTGCCGATGAAGGCGCCACCGGCCAGCGCCGCGCCGACCGAACCGGTGTGGTTCTCCGTGTACCAGCCGTTGCGCAGGATCGTGAAGGGGATGCCCGACGCCGTGATGTCCGCCTCGGTCGCCCGATGTTCCTCGGCGAGGCTCAGTGGCGAGCGGTCGGCGTGGAGCAGGCTGGTGTAGACGATCCGGTCGACGCCCGCCGCCTTCGCGGCGTTGACGACGTTGCGGTGCTGCGCCGCCCGCTGCCCGATCTCGTTCGACGAGATCAGCAGCAGCGTGTCGACGCCGACCAGCGCGCGGGCGAGCGTCTCGGGGTTGCCGTAATCGGCCTCGCGGGCATCGACCCCCAGGTCGGCGGCCTTGGCGGGGGAACGCACCAAGGCGACGATGCCGGAGGCGGGAACCGTCTCCTTCAGGCGGGCGATGACGAGGCGGCCAAGCTGGCCGGTGGCACCGGTGACGGCGATGGTCATGGTCGGGTGTCCCGTTTGCGGTTGGGTGGTGACCACCTACCTAAGCCACTTGCTTACTTTTCGTAAGTACGTACATAAATGTAAGTGTGAAGATTTTTTCCAGCGGGAGAACGGCGATGCCGGAACCGGACGATGATTACATTCCGCTGCCGCTGTCGGAGCGGATGCAGCGCGGCGACCTGATGGCCGCGGCCTGCCCCTCGCGGGAGGTGCTGAAGCACGTCACCAGCCGCTGGGGCGTCCTGGTCCTGATCGCCCTGGAAAGCGGAACGTTGCGCTTCAGCGAACTCCGCCGCACCATCGGCGGGGTCAGCGAGCGGATGCTGGCCCAGACGCTGCAATGGCTGGAGGGCGACGGGCTGGTCAAGCGCACCGCCCACGACGTGGTGCCGCCCCATGTCGACTACAGCCTGACGCCGTTGGGGCGGGAGGCCGCCGAGAAGGTGCGCCTCCTCGCCGACTGGATCGAATTCAACCTGCCGCGGATTGCCGAGGGCTGGGCGAACCGGCAGGACGCCGCCGCTGACTGACCCGTCCTACAAAAAAGCCGCCGGACGCGAGGGGGGTGCGTCCGGCGGTGCCGTGTGTTCAGGCGTTGGGCTCAGCCGGCCACGGCCGCCTCTTCGGTCGCCGCGGCCGCCGTCAGCCCCAGCCTCTTCGCGATGCCCGCGCCATAGGCGGGGTCCGCCGCGAAGAAGTGCGCCAACTGCCGCCGCTGGATGAAGCCCGGCGCCTCCCCCAGCGAGTTGGCGATGGTGTCCATCAGCCGCCCCTGCGCCTCCGCCCCGATCAGGCGGAACAGCGCGCCGGCCTGGGAGTAGTCATCGTTGCCCGCGCGGTGGTCGTAGCGGGCGGCGTCGCCGGCGATGCGCAGCGGCGGTTCGGCCACCGCGCGGTTCTGCACCGGCCCGCCGAAGCTGTTCGGTTCGTAGTTCGGGCTGCCGCCGCCATTGCCGTCGAAGCGCATGGCGCCGTCCCGCTGGTGGTTGCGGACCTCCGCGGCGTGCGGGCGGTTGACCGGCAGCGCCTGATGGTTGGCGCCCAGCCGGTAGCGGTGCGCGTCGGCGTAGGCGAACAGGCGCCCTTGCAGCATCTTGTCCGGGCTGAAGGAAATGCCGGGCACCACATTGGCCGGGCTGAACGCGGCCTGCTCGACCTCTGCGAAAAAGTTCTCCGGGTTGCGGTTCAGCACCAGCTCGCCGATCTCGACCAGCGGGTAATCGGCGTGCGGCCACACCTTGGTCACGTCGAACGGGTTGATGCGGTAGGAGTCGGCCTCGACCTCCGGCATGATCTGCACCGACACGGTCCAGGCCGGGAAATCCCCGTCGCGGATGGCGGCGAACAGGTCGCGGGTGGCGTGGTCGGGATCGACGCCGGCCATGCGCACGGCCTGCTCTGCCGTGAAGTTCTGGATGCCCTGACGCGTCTTGAAGTGGTACTTGACCCAGAAGCGCTCGCCGGCCGCGTTGATCCACGAGAAGGTGTGGCTGGAGAAGCCGTCCATGTGGCGGTAGCCGCGCGGCGTGCCGCGGTCGCTGAACAGGATCGTCAGCTGGTGCATCGTCTCCGGCGACAGCGAGAAGAAGTCCCAGACCGCGGTCGGGTCCTTCAGGTTGGTCGCCGGGTTGCGCTTCTGCGTGTGGATGAAGTCCGGGAATTTCAGCGGGTCGCGGACGAAGAAGACCGGCGTGTTGTTGCCGACCAGATCGTAATTGCCGTCCTCGGTGTAGAACTTGACGGCGAAGCCGCGCGGATCGCGCTCGGCGTCGGCGGAGCCCTTCTCGCCGCCGACAGTGGAGAAGCGCAGGAACACCTCCGTCTCCTTGCCGACGTCCGACAGGAACCGTGCCGCGGTGTAGGGCGTCACGTCCTTCGTCACCCGGAAGACGCCGTAGGCGCCGGCCCCCTTGGCGTGGACCACCCGTTCCGGGATGCGTTCGCGGTTGAAGTGGGCCAGCTTCTCGATCAGGTGGAAGTCCTGCATCAGCACCGGACCACGCGGGCCGGCGGTCAGAGAATTCTGGTTGTCGGCGACGGGGATGCCCGCTCCCGTTGTCAGGCCAGCGGTGGTCAGGGTGCTCATGGCTCAACTCCTTGCGTTTCTTATCAGTTGCCGCGTCCGCTTTGCCCCCTGGTTATCCCGCCGTGTCGTTGATATATCCAAGACATCGTTTCAAATGCTCCGATAGCCTGAACCTATGAATCTCGCCGGTCTGTCCCTTCGCGATCTGGAATATGTGGTGGCGGTGGCCGAGCAGCGGCATTTCGGCAAGGCGGCGGAGCGCTGCTCGGTCAGCCAGCCGTCGCTGAGCGCGCAGATCCGCAAGCTTGAAGACCTTCTCGGCATCCCCCTGTTCGAGCGGACGAGCCGCCGTGTGCTGCCCACCCCCCAGGGCGAGGTGGTGATCCGTCAGGCCCGCGTCGTTCTGGAGGAGGCGCGCCGCCTGCTGGCGCTGGCCCGCGGGACGGCGGGGGCCCTGCACGGTCCGCTCGCCATCGCGGCGATCCAGACGCTGGGACCGTACCTGTTCCCCCACGTCCTGCCCGCGATGCGCCGGCACCTGCCCGACGTCCAGCTCGTGCTGTCCGAAGGCCGCACCGACGGCCTGCTGGAGGAATTGCGGGAAGGGCGGCTGGACGCCGTCCTGCTCGCCCTGCCCGTCGAGGCGGAGGGGCTGACCTGCGACGCCCTGTTCTTCGAACCCTTCGTGCTGGCCCACCCCACCGGCCACCGGCTGGAAAGCCTGCCCTCCATCGCCCTGGCCGACCTCGACCCCGGCGAGCTGGTGCTGCTGGAGGAGGGGCACTGCCTGCGCGATCAGGCGCTGGCCGCCTGCGGCGCCATCACCCGCGGCATGCGCCACGCCACCGGGCTGGAAACGCTGCGCCACATGGTCGCCAGCGGCACCGGCTACACGCTGATGCCGCGTCTTGCCACCGGCGACGGGGAGGCGGCGACGGTGGGTGGCTTGGTCGCCTACCGCGCCTTCCAGGGCGATCCACCCGGCCGCGTCATCGGTCTGGTCTGGCGGGCCAGCGACCCACGCGCCGCCGGCTTCCGCGCGCTCGCCCGGAGCCTGCGCGACGCCACCCCGCCCGGCCTGCGCCGGATCGAAGACTCAGCCGAGGCCTGACTCCGGCTCCGCCATGAAGGCGAGATGGTGCAGGACGATCCCGCTGGTCGTGGCAACGTTCAGGGAATCGAAGTCCGGTGCCATGGGAATGCGCACCGTCCGCGTCCGCGCCAGGACGGACGCCGGCAGGCCCGGCCCTTCCGACCCCAGAAGCAGCGCCGCGCGCTGCGGACGGCGCAGCCCCGCCAGAGTCACCGCTCCCGCCGGGCTCAGCGAGAGGACGGCAAAGCCGTGCCGCTCCAACAGCGCGACCGGGTCGGTTCCCGCCGGAATCCGCACAAAGGGCACCCGCAGCGCCGCCCCGACCGACACGCGGATCGCCTTGCGGTAGAGCGGGTCGCAGCAGCCGGAATCGAGCAGCACCGCGTCCACCCCGAAGGCCGCCGCGTTGCGGAAGATGCCGCCCACATTGTCATGGTTGCCGATCCCGCACAGCACCAGCACGGTCGCCCGCGGTCCCAGCGCGGCCAGAAGCGCGTCCGGCTCGGGCATCGCCGCCGCCCGCCCCAGGCCCAGGATGCCGCGGTGCAGAGGGAAGCCGGCGATGGCGTCCAGCACCTCCTGCCGGGCGCTGTAGACCGGCACCGCGGCGGGCAACGCCTCCAGCATCGGTGCCAGCCCGGCGATCCGCTTGTCGGCGATCAGCAGCGACAGGGTTTCATGGCGCGAGGCGGTCAGCAACGTCCGCAGCACCACCGCCCCCTCGGCGATGAAGCGCCCCTCCCGCCCCACGAGGTCGCGCTCCTTCACGTCGCGGTAAGCGGCGATCCGCGGGTCGTCCGGGTCGTCGATGGGGATGATGGAGGGGGGAATGATGGCTGGCATGGGCGCCTGTGTAGCGCCCCTGCCGTCCCATCGGAAGTCCGGAAAGCGCGGGGCCGATGTGAAGGGGGCCACTTCGCCACCGGCCGAAGCCCGCTAGACAGGACCGGCAACGCGGGGCGGCAGTCCCCGCCCGAACGGAGGAATCGCCCATGCCGACCCTGCCCGCCGTCCGCGCCTTCGGCGCAACCCTGCCGAAGTCACTCACCGCCACCTTGCTGGATGCCTGCCGCAAACTGATGGAGCGCCGGTCCCGGCGAACCGCCGTCGCCCCCGACCGCCTTGACGACCGATTGCTGAGGGACATCGGCGTCAGCCGCAGCGACCTGATGGCCGCGGAGCGTCTGACGAAGCCATCCAAGCGCAGCCGAGGCCGCTGAACCGGAGCTTACGATTTGCCCGCCGGAGTCACCCGCAGGATCTCGCCGCTGTTCTCGTCGGTCAGCAGATAGAGCGCACCGTCGGGACCTTGGCTGACCTGCCGGATGCGCTTGCCGAGATCGCGGAACATGCGCTCCTCGTGCTTGACCTTCTTGCCGTCGAGTTCGAGCCGCACGACCTCCTTGGTCGCCAGCCCGCCGTTGAACAGGCTGCCCTTCCAGCCGGGCAGCGTGTCCGCCGTGTAGAAGGTCATGCCGGAGGAGCCGATCACCGGAGTCCACTGGTACACCGGCTCTTCCATGCCGGGCGCGCTCGACTTGCCCGTCCCGATCGGCGTCCCGTTGTAGTTCACGCCGTAGGACACCACCGGCCAGCCGTAATTCTTCCCCGGTTCGGGGACATTGACCTCGTCGCCGCCGCGCGGGCCGTGCTCGTTGATCCACAGCGCGCCGGTCTGTGGATTCAGGGCGGCGCCCTGGATGTTGCGGTGACCGTAGGACCAGATTTCCGGCAGCGCGCCGGACTGGTTCACGAAAGGGTTGTCGGCGGGCACCGAACCGTCGCGGTTGATCCGCACCACCTTGCCCAGATGCGAGTCGAGGTCCTGCGCCTGCGTCCGGAACTGCTCCAGCGAGCGTTCGCCCAGGGTCACGTACAGGTGGCCCTGACGGTCGAAGACCAGCCGGGACCCGTAATGCATCCGGCTTTCCACCTTGGGCTTCTGCGAGAAGATCACCCGGACGTCGGTCAGGGCGGTCTCGTCGGCGCTCAGCGCGCCGCGCGCCACGGCGGTGGAGTTGGTGCCGTTCTCCGTCCCGGGCTCGGAAAAGCTGAGATAGACGAAGCGGTTCTGCGCGAAGTCCGGGTCCAGCGCCACGTCGAGGAGGCCACCCTGCCCGCGGTCGTCGACCTTCGGCACGCCCTTCACCGGGGCGGAGACCGTGCCGTCCGGCGCCACGATGCGCAACCGGCCGTCCTTCTCGGTCACCAGCATCCGCCCGTCGGGCAGAAAGGCCAGCCCCCAGGGATGGCTGAGGCCGCTGGCGACGGTCTTCACCGACACCATCGCCTTCTCGGTTTTGAACACCTTGTCCACGGCGCTCGCGTCGGTGACGCTCAGGCAAGCCGCAAGGGTGGTGGCGGTCATCAGGGCGGCGGTTCGGCCCATGCGCATTCCTCGTCCTCCCGCATCGTCGCTGTCGATGGGTAGGTGGGGGCGCCACGGCCACGAACAAGACGCCCGGCCCCTAGTTTCCCTCTTTGATCCCCTCCCCCGCGGAGCGGGGGAGGGTTAGGGAGGGGGCCCACAGCGATACCTCTCGCACAACAGGCACAACGAAAAGCCGGCGCTTCCCACGTGGGAAAGCGCCGGCCTTGCCGTTCATGAAGCCGATTGTCAAGTGTGTCTGAAGCCTTGCTGCGTCCACGTCCGTGTTGGTTTGGCGTGTGCCGTGGTGACCTGGCGGCGACCTACTCTCCCACGTCTTAAGACGCAGTACCATCGGCGCTGAGGCGTTTCACGGCCGAGTTCGGAATGGGATCGGGTGTTGGGAGCCCCGCCATGACCACCAGGTCACCAAGGCACACGCGAACCATCCGGACAGGGACGGCAGAGGTTTGGTTTGAGCGAGGACGTTTGCTCTTGTTCTTGCGGTGTTGGCTCGTGCGCCCAGGGCTTGCCGCTGCGCGCGGGCCGCCTGCTGGAAAGGATCAAGCCGATCGAGCGATTAGTAAGGCTCAGCTTCAGGCGTTGCCGCCCGTCCACATGCCTCCTATCGACGTGATGGTCTGTCACGGCTCTCAAGGGAGTTCTGGTTTAGAGGTGGGTTTCCCGCTTAGATGCTTTCAGCGGTTATCCCGTCCATACTTAGCTACCCGGCCATGCCACTGGCGTGACAACCGGTGCACCAGAGGTATGTCCATCCCGGTCCTCTCGTACTAGGGACAGATCCTCGCAAAACTCCGACACCCACGGCAGATAGGGACCGAACTGTCTCACGACGTTCTAAACCCAGCTCACGTACCACTTTAATCGGCGAACAGCCGAACCCTTGGGACCTGCTCCAGCCCCAGGATGTGATGAGCCGACATCGAGGTGCCAAACGACTCCGTCGATATGGACTCTTGGGAGTCATCAGCCTGTTATCCCCGGCGTACCTTTTATCCGTTGAGCGATGGCCCGTCCACATGGAACCACCGGATCACTATGGCCGACTTTCGTCTCTGCTCGACTTGTCTGTCTTGCAGTCAGGCGGGCTTATGCCATTGCACTCGACGAGCGATTTCCGACCGCTCTGAGCCCACCATCGCGCGCCTCCGTTACACTTTGGGAGGCGACCGCCCCAGTCAAACTACCCGCCATGCAGGGTCCCGGCTCCGGATGAACGGAGCGCGGTTAGATGCCAGAGACCTCAAGGGTGGTATTTCAAGGGTGGCTCCACCCGAGCTGGCGCCCGGGCTTCCTAGCCTCCCACCTATCCTACACATGAGATCCCTAGCACCACTGCAAAGCTGTAGTAAAGGTGCACGGGGTCTTTCCGTCTGACCGCGGGTACTCCGCATCTTCACGGAGAGTTCAATTTCGCTGAGTTGGTGTTGGAGACAGCGGGGAAGTCGTTACGCCATTCGTGCAGGTCGGAACTTACCCGACAAGGAATTTCGCTACCTTAGGACCGTTATAGTTACGGCCGCCGTTTACCGGGGCTTCAATTCGGAGCGTGAACCCCTCCTCTTAACCTTCCGGCACCGGGCAGGCGTCAGACCCTATACGTCGCCTTGTACGGCTTCGCAGAGCCCTGTGTTTTTAGTAAACAGTCGCCACCCCCTGGTCTGTGCCCCCCGCCATGGCTTGCGCCACAACGGGGCCCTCTTCTTCCGAAGTTACGAGGGCAATTTGCCGAGTTCCTTCAACACCATTCTCTCAAGCGCCTGGGTATACTCTACCAGTCCACCTGTGTCGGTTTGGGGTACGGTCTGATGCGGGGGCTGTTTCCTGGAACGGGTCCCCAGCCGGGCCAATCCGATAAGGCCCGACACGCTTTCCCATTCGTCACACACCCGCTGGCCCACGAATATTAACGTGGTTCCCATCGACTACGCCTTTCGGCCTCGCCTTAGGGGCCGGCTCACCCTGCGTGGATTAACCTTGCGCAGGAACCCTTGGACTTTCGGCGACAGTGTTTCTCACACTGTTTGTCGCTACTCATGTCAGCATTCTCACTTCCGATACCTCCAGGCACCCTCGCGGGGACCCTT
>NZ_JBSNCG010000002.1:542500-642323 GCF_058780635.1 Azospirillum sp. UENF 312511
TCGAAGGCGCCCGGCAGGCCGGCCATGATGTTGGCGAGAAGCCTCTTCTTGTCGTCCTCCGACGCCTTGTCGAACCAGGCGCGGGCGCGGGCCAGAACCTCGGGCGAATGATCGTCCTCGGCACCCGGACGCTCCAGCATGAAGACGTCGAAGGCGGCGTGCTCGAAGGCGTTGAAGCGCAGCGAGGTGCCGCCGCCCGGCACCGGCGCGGCGAGGTCGGTGCGGGTCCAGTCGAGGATCGGCATGAAGTTGTAGCAGACCGTCGTCACCCCGCAGGCCGCGAGGTTGCGCAGCGACTGGCGGTAGTTGTCGAACAGCGGGGCCAGATCGCCCTCGCCGATCTTGATGGACTCATGGACCGGCAGGCTTTCCACAACGCTCCAGCGCAGGCCGAGCGAGGGGTCGGCGGCGATCATCGCCTTGCGCTCCTCGATCTCCTCGACCGACCAGACCACGCCGTAGGGGATCTGGTGCAGGGCGGTGACGATGCCGGTGGCGCCGGTCTGACGGATGTGGTTGAGCCGGATCACATCGTCCGGGCCGAACCAACGCCAAGTCTGTTCCATGGTCTGCTCCTTGAGGAAGAGTGCTGTGCCGAGTCCGGCGTGTCTCGATGGGGTTGTTGGGTTGGGGCGCTCAGCCCGCGACCGATTGCACGACGGCGCGGGCGCCCTCGGCGTAGAGGCGGCGCAGCGCGTCGGTCACCGGGCCGGTGAAACGCGGGTCGCGCGGCAGGTCGTCGCCGAAAACGGCGTTCAGCCCGAACAGGGCGGGCGCCAGACGGTCGGCCACCGGTCCGGCCTCCGCCGCCAGTTCGGCGAGCTTGGCGGCCATGGGGTCGCGCACGTCGATGGGGCGGCCGGCTTCGTCGGTGCCGGAGACGTAACGCATCCAGGCCGCCACCCCCAGCGCCAGCCGGTCGATCGGCGCCCCGGCGGCCAGCCGGTCGCGGATGGTGCCGAGCAGCCGCTGCGGCAGCTTCTGCGTGCCGTCCATAGCGATCTGCCAGGTGCGGTGCCGCAGGGCGGGATTGCGGAAGCGCTCGATCAGCGCATCCTTGTAATGGCCGAGGTCGGCGCCCGGCGGCATGTGCAGGGTCGGACCGGCCTCCTCGTCCATCAGGCCGCGGATCAGCCGGACGAAGGCCGGATCGGCCATGGTGTCCGACACCGTCTCGTAGCCGGCAAGATAGCCGAGATAGGCGAGCGTGGAGTGGCTGCCGTTCAGCAGGCGCAGCTTCATCGTCTCATAAGGATGGACGTCGGGGACCAGCTCCGCCCCTTCCAGCTCCCAGGCCGGGCGCCCGGTGGGGAAGCGATCCTCGATCACCCACTGGCTGAACGGCTCGGTCACCACCGGCCAAGCGTCGCGCAGGCCCAGCCCGTCCGACACGCGGTCGCGGTCGGCGTCGGTGGTGGCCGGCACGATGCGGTCGACCATGCTGTTCGGGCAGGCGACGTTCCCGGCGAACCACGTCCCCAGCGCGGGATCGCGCAGTTCGGCGTAGCGGCGCAGCAGGCCCGCGGCGGTGTCGCCGTTGCTCGGCAGGTTGTCGCAGCTCAGCACCGTGAACGGCTCCACCCCGGCGGCGCGACGGCGGATCAGAGCCTCCACCAGGAAGCCGGGCACGCTGCGCGGGCGTTCCGGGTTGGCGAGGTCGTGGACGATGTCCGGATGGGCCTCGTTCAGCGCGCCGGTCGCCGGGTCGTGGCAATAGCCCTTCTCGGTGACGGTCAGGGTGACGATGCGGACGGAGGGGCGCGTCAGGAGGTCCAGCACCGCGGCGGGGTCCTCCGGAGCGACCAGCAGTTCGGTGACCGAGCCGATCACCCGCAGCCGCTCGCCGGCGGCGTCGCGCACCGCGACGGTGTAGAGGCCGCCCTGCGGCTCCAGCGCGTCGCGCGTGTCGGGGCTGCGCAGGCTGACCCCGGCGATGCCCCAGGGACCGAAGGACCGGGCGAGGGCGTCGTCGGTGTAGACGGCCTGATGGGCGCGGTGGAAGGCGCCGATGCCCAGATGGACGATTCCGGTGGTCAGCGCGGCACGGTCATAGCCGGGACGCTGCGCGCCATGGCGCAGCGAGGGCAGCGTGTCGGGGCTCAGGCGCATGGAACACTCCGCATAAGGGCTTTACGTCTCGAAGAAGTGGCTGTTGGTTCGGGCGATCTCGTCCACCGCCGCGAAGACGGTGCGCAGATGGGCGCGCATGGCCTCCTCCGCGCCGTCGGGGTCACGGGCGGCGACGCGGTCAACGATGCTCTGGTGCTCGCCGACGATCTTGGCCGCCCAGCCTTCGCCGTGCAGCGACAGGAAGCGCACGCGGTCGAGCTGCGCCTTGACGGCGACCAGCAGGTCCCACACCGCCGGACGCCCGGCGATGCGCGCCAGCTCGGCGTGGGTGGCCTCGTCCAGGGCGAAGAACTCGGAATGGCGGTCGGGGGACATCACCGCGTGGTGCGAGTTGAGAAGCCGGGTGAGCGAGGCGACGTCCGCCGCCTCCGCCCGCTCGGCGGCCAGACGCACGGTCCGGCATTCCAGGGTCTCGCGGATGAACTGGCTGTCGGACACCGCGGAGAGCTGGATCGGCGCCACGAAGGTGCCGACCTGCGGCACGATGCGCAGGAACCCCTCGTCGGCCAGCCGGCGGAAGGCCTCGCGCACCGGGGTGCGGCTGACGCCGTAGCGGGCGGCCACGCGGGTTTCCGAAATCCCCTCGCCGGGGCGGATCTCCCCCGACAGCACGGCGGCGCGCAGGGCGTCGTAGACCCCGTGCAGGCGGGGGCCGCGGATGTCGGTGGGGGCGGATGAGGTCGGCGAGTTGGTCATGGCGTCCATCGCGGCAACTTGCATACTAGTATGCCATTATGGACGGAGGCTGGCAAGGGGGAGCAATTACGGTATAGATGGGCGGGCCGCTGACAAAGCCCCGTGCCCCAGTTGAGTTTAGAGTGCAGATCAAAACTGAACTAAGAGCGCGGATCAAAACTCCGCCTCCATAGGCTCAAGCCATTGATTTTACTCCGACCGGCGGAGGTTTTGATCGGCACTTCAAAGCTAAAGTGAACGACGGCTTCAGCACGTCAGACCGGAGTTTTAATAGAATTTTTACAGAGATTGGGCCTGGAGCAGATTTTGCCGACAGACCCAGCTGCTATCATTCACTTCCGCCTACGCCCTCGCCTCCGAGACATTCTTTTAGAACGATCCGAGAAATCGGGAACCTCTCCCTCGTGCCATATGCCCGTAGCGAGATAATGCGCTAGGCGCTCCCTAGCTCTTTGAAGCGGCTGCACTGAGTTCTGCCGGGACATGATTTCCAGTTCCCGGAAATATTTTGAAGCCGCAGCTTTAGCAGCGCTAATCTGTTTGTGCACAATCATTGCAGCAACATGCTTTTCCGCCAAAGTTACAATTGGGTATTGATCCGAGTCCCACAAAGATTGGCGATGCTGCTCCTCTAGGGCCTTAACAGCATCCCCTATCAGCTTAACAGTAGTAGCGTCATAATTTTTCCTTTTTATAGCCACCCTTAGCTGAAGATCGGCAAATGCGTGAACGGCGTATGAATTTTCGGAATAAGCTTGTATAGATTTACTAAGAACAGAGAGCGCCTCCTCGTCTTCTCCTATTGCCACAAGATACTGGCCATACTGAAGCCAAAAATGCCCGTCCAATTGGAATTCGACCTCAAATGTTTCATAAATCCGACGCCCTTCTTCCTTTCCATGGCGCCGTCTTGCAAGGTCCGCATTGAAATTATGATTTAGCAGAAATTTAAATAGAACGGCATCAAGCCTGCCCACTGTTTTCACAATTGGTATCTTGTACTTTGTAAAAGTTCTCAGAATTTCCACGATAGCACTAATGACGTCTTCGAATTCGACCACATTTTCGACAAGGTGCCGCACATAAAGCTCATGGCGAGCCCAAAGTCTATCTAAGCTATCTTTAGAAACTATTCCTTCGAGAGCAATTAAAGCTGCAGAGAACTGACGTTTAGCGCCAAGCCGATCGTATGCAGCCCGAGCCTCACTTTCCCGTATCCCAGATCTTGCAATTGTAGATATACCAACAATAATCAAAAGCATTCTACAATCATCGTCGGGAAGATTGAGGAATTCATTAGTTATTACGTCTATAAAAATATCGGACTCGGTAGTTTCTTTTAGAGCAATAAGAAGTTGACTTTGCGAGCTGCGGATTTTTTTAATCTTGTTTTCTAGAGGCATTTTAAGGAATGCTGGAGCTGGTACATACTCAACAAGACGCTCTATAAGCGCACTATAATCTCCTTCAACAAACCGTTGATAAAGAAAAGACTTGGCAATATCACCAATACGACGCTCTATATGCTCACGCCACTCACCCGAACGCGCACTACTTATTAGCGTAATCTGCCCAGGGTTAATGCTCAGAATATCCTCACGTAGAGCATCACCAAACAGGAAAACGTCTCTTACATAAATAATGACATGGCTATCCTTATGAAGCCTCATTATAATTCCTAGTGAAGCTCGAAGAGATCGAACATCACTCTTAAGTTCATAAAGAATCACTCCCTCATTTTCTCTTGAATAACGCAAAAGACACTGCATAAGCGCCATTGTTTTTCCACTGCCGGCTTGACCGTAAGCGATAAAACAACGATCATGATTTCTGAAAGACTCAGTCATTGCCCTATACAAACTTTCGGTCCGTTGCAGCCAAACGGGGATAGCAGTTGCTGCCAAGCGCCAAGTTGGCGGAGCTCCCTCAAGGAAAGCGCGACCTAATTGGCGTAGCTCTGTAGAACCCAAAGCATCAGCTTCTAACTTAGTTGCACGCCAAGTATGGATAAAAATTGACTCTGCAGCCTCGATATCTGCAGAATTTGTAGAAACGGTACTTACAAGCCGTTCAACAAATTCATTAGCTCGCCGCGCTACATCCTTAGGATAAATAGCCTTCCCCACTTTTTCATTTATCCAGCTGACAAATTGATCTAAGGTTGCACTAATTACAACTATATTTCGTGCTTTAAATCCAGAAAGTTGGACTTCGGTAAATTGATCAGGCGTTACCAAGTACGCAACGCCGAGGCCAGCCCCAGATACAGGGCGCGCTCTATCCAACTCAGCGGACAAAATAGGCTCATTGAGGCGGCTTCCGATAAAAACCGGAGTATAAGAAATATAATCCGAGGTCAAAGCGCGGTACCAATCGTGGTCCCCTTTATTCAATCGAGCATTATATTCTGATTGACTAAATATAAATCCATGTTCCGGCTTAGAGGCATCGCCATGCAAGTGTATGATTTGCACATAATCATGACCTTCATGAACCGATACTTTATCAGATAGCCCATTAAAATACCGTCTTCTCTGAACAGATGACTGGACACTCTCCAAAGAGTCATCAACGTTCCATGTATAAATTCTCCGCCAAGTATAATTAAAAAGAGCAGAAAGCTCCCGTGATGGATTAATTTTCGTATACTCATTTCGTAGAATTTGATGGAATTGATCACCACTAATCCGTTGCCCAATGACGCCAGCTATCACATCAGGCAGCTCTTCACCGGCATAAGGTAGCCCAGCCTTATTTGCAAGCAAATCGGCCAAAGCCCTTCCCTGGCGAACTTTCTCACCATTTAACTTTGTGCAGGTTGCCGAAGCTCCAGCACCAAGAACAAGAACAATCGCCCCATCATTCAAAGAGTTCAAAATCAAGCGCTCATCAT
Source organism: Azospirillum sp. UENF 312511 (assembly GCF_058780635.1). NCBI lineage: Bacteria > Pseudomonadati > Pseudomonadota > Alphaproteobacteria > Rhodospirillales > Azospirillaceae > Azospirillum > Azospirillum sp. UENF 312511. The sequence goes on from NZ_JBSNCG010000002.1 coordinate 548,220, forward strand.
TAGCATCTATATTTACCATTTCGCGTGCTCCGTTTTATATTACCTATACAAAAGCCGCAGATTGACTTTCCCGCCTCAAAAAAAACAGTTTGACCTTCTTCGTCGAAGGATCTGAGAAATATCTTATGAAAATAACTACATTATTTCAATTCCATTGTGGAGCAGGGATGAACGAAAGTTTTTATGACGCTGTGCCACCGTGGCTATGATCTCTCCATGGCACAAAGCTGCGTCCGACGGGATGGCCAACATTCGCCTACTATCTTTTGCTTCAGCCAGTTATATCGGACGCCCCCCCGAAAAAATGTTCGCCCCTTCCTCAAAATCAGGCTTGCGCGCCACGCTGATATATTAATATGCTCTTCCTCAAGGAACGGCACGGACCGGCCCCGCATGGGGCACGGGCCGGCACTTTGGGAGGACTGCAATGGCTTCGACCTCCAGGCGCGCCCTGGACGCTCAACCGCCCGGAACCGCTCCGGGGACCGTGCCTGGCAAGGTGCTTGGAACCGCAAAGGAACCGCGCCTGTCCGCCCGCGCCACGGCCACCGCGGAGATCTACCGGTCGTTGCGCGGGGACATCGTGGCCATGCGGCGCAAGCCGGGGGAGCCCATTGTGGAGAAGCACGTCGCGGAGTCCTTCGGCGTCAGCCGCACCCCGGTGCGTGAGGCTCTGCTGCGGCTGGCCGACGACGGGCTGGTCGAAATCTTCCCGCAGTCCGGCACCTTCGTCGCCCGCATCCCGGTCAACGCCCTTCCCGAAGCGGTGGTGATCCGCACCTCGCTGGAATGCACCGCGGTCCGCTACGCCGCCGTCCGTGCCGCGCGCAGTCAGATCGCAGCGCTGCGGGCCAACGTCCTGCTCCAGCAGGAGACGGCGGCGGCGGGCGACCTCGACGGCTTCCACGAGGCCGACGAGGAATTCCACCGCCTGATTTCCGACATCGCCGGCTTCCCCGGCCTGTGGACCATGGCCCAGCAGGTGAAGATGCAGGTGGACCGCTACCGCCGCCTGACCCTGCCGGAGCCGGGCCGCATCCCGCATGTGCTGGCCGAACACGGCGGCATCGTCGACGCCATCGCCGCGCGCGACCCGGCCGAGGCGGAGCGGCTGATGGTCATCCATCTCGGCGCCCTGCTGGAGTCCGTCCCGAACACCCAGGGGGCCAACCCCTTCTTCTTCTCCGGCGCGCAGCCGGACAGCCCGTCGAAGACGAAGAAAGAAAGCACCCCGTCATGACCAACCCCTTCGACCTCACCGGCAAGACCGCCCTGGTCACCGGGGGCAACGGCGGCATCGGGCAGGCCATCGCGGTCGCCCTGGCGCGGGCCGGCGCCGACATCGCCGTGGCCGGGCGCACCCCGCCGGACGAGACGCGCGCGCTGGTCGAGGGGCTAGGCCGCCGCTTCGCCGCGATCCCCGCCGACCTGTCGAGCATCGCCCCGATCCCCGCACTGATGGAGGAAACGGTCGGCACGCTCGGCGGGCTGGACATCCTGGTCAACAACGCCGGGCTGATCCGCCGCGACGACCCGCTGGACTTCACCGAGGCCGACTGGGACGCCGTTCTGGACGTGAACCTGAAGTCGGTCTTCTTCCTCTGCCAGGCCTTCGGGCGCTACGCGCTGGGCAACGGGCGGAAGGGCAAGATCATCAACATCGCCTCCATGCTGTCCTTCCAGGGCGGCATCCGCGTGCCCTCCTACGCGGCGTCGAAGAGCGGCATCGCCGGGATCACCCGGCTGCTCGCCAACGAATGGGCGGGCAAGGGCATCAACGTGAACGCCATCGCGCCGGGCTACGTCGCGACCAGCGTCACCACCGCGCTGCGCGCCGACGAGCGCCGCAACGCCGAAATTCTGGCCCGCATCCCCGCCGGACGCTGGAGCGAGCCCGCCGACATGGGCGGACCCGCGGTGTTCCTGGCCTCCGATGCGTCCGATTACGTCCACGGCACGATCCTGCCGGTGGACGGCGGCTGGCTCGCCCGCTGACGAGTGGCCCGCACAAGTAAAGGGAAGACGAGGATGAGCACGGACGTTTTCGTGATCGACGAGGCGGTGGACTGGCAGGATCTGGGCGCCGGGGTGCGCCGCAAGATCCTCGGCCACAACGACGCCATGATGATGGTGCGCGTGGAGTTCGAGACCGGCGCCATCGGGCCGCAGCACCGCCACCCGCACGTCCAGTGCGCCGTGGTCGAGAAGGGCGCCTTCGACGTCACCATCGAGGGCGTCACCCGGCGGCTGGGCACCGGCGACGGCTACATGGTGCCGTCCAACGCCCTGCACGGCGTCGTGGCGCTGGAACCGGGCGTCCTGCTCGACATCTTCACGCCCCCGCGCGAGGACTTCCTCGCCTGACGACATCACCCGCCGACCTTCACCCGTTGCCCGGCGCGCGGGAACACGCGCCGGGCGGCTCCCGGACCCAACCGTCCAAACCAAAAAACCAGCCTGAAGCTGCCGAACAATCGCCAGGAGGACACGCTATGCATCTTTCGACCCGCGGTATCCGCGCCGCCCTTCTCGCCGCCTGCGCGGCCTGCACCCTGCTCGCCACCCCGGTCGTGGCCCGCGACTTCCGCTCCGCGGACATCCACCCGGCCGACTACCCGACCGTCGAGGCGGTGAAGTACGTCGACAAGCTCCTGAAGGAGCGGACCGGCGGCAAGCTCGGCGTGAAGGTCTACCCGAACGGCGCGCTCGGCACCGAGAAGGACACCATCGAGCAGCTGAAGATCGGCGGGCTCGACATGATGCGCATCAACGTCGCGCCGCTGAACAACGTCGTCCCGGAGACAATGGTCACGGCCCTGCCCTTCATCTTCCGCTCCACCGAGCACATGCGCGCCGTGCTGGACGGTCCGATCGGCGACGAGATCCTGGCCGCCATGGAAAGCCAGGGCATGATCGGCCTCGCCTTCTACGACAGCGGCTCGCGCAGCATGTATTCGGCCGCCAAGCCCTACAAGACGCTGGCCGACATGAAGGGCGCCAAGATCCGCGTCCAGCAGTCCGACCTGTTCGTCGCCATGATCCAGGCGCTGGGCGCCAACGCCACGCCGATGCCCTTCGGCGAGGTCTACACCGCGCTGAAGACCGGCATCGTCGACGCGGCGGAGAACAACTACCCGTCCTACGAGTCCTCGCGCCACTTCGAGGCCGCCAAGTACTTCACCCTGACCGAGCACGCGATGGCGCCGGAAGTGCTGGTCTTCTCGAAGGTCTCGTGGGACCGCCTGTCCAAGGACGACCAGGCCGCCATCCGCAAGGCCGCCAAGGACTCCGTCCCCTACATGCGCAAGCTGTGGGACGAGCGCGAGCAGAAGTCCAAGGACGTGGTCGTAAAGGCCGGCGCCCAGATCGTCGAGGTCACGAACAAGCAGGAGTTCATCGACGCGATGGCTCCCGTCTACAAGCAGTTCGCGAGCACGCCGAAGCTGGACGGCCTCGTGAAACGCATCCAGGACACGAAGTAAGCACAGTCGAACGCGGCGCTTCCCTTCGGCAGACCGAAGGGCGGCGCCGCGTCCTTTGAGGGGAGCCGGCGGCATGGAAATCGAGCTGCAAGCAATGGACCACAGCCCCCCGCAGAGCGCGGGCCTGCTGACGCGGGTGAACGCGCGGCTGGCGCGGTCGGGGATGTGCGTGGCGATGGTCGGCCTGATGGCCATCGTCTGTGTGGTGTTCTATCAGGTCTTCGGCCGCTACGTGCTGAACGACTCGCCGACCTGGGCGGAGAGCCTGGCCATCGTGCTGGTCCTCTACGTCACCCTCATCGGCGCCGCCGTCGGGGTCCGCGACGCCGGACACATCGGCCTGGAATCCTTCCTCGTCATGCTGCCCGACGCCATCCGCCGCAAGGTCGAGATCGTCATCTACGCCCTCGTCGGCGTCTTCGGCGCCTGCATGGCCTACAACGGCTGGGTCCTCGGCAATTCCGTCGCCGCCTACTACATCCCCAACCTGCACGTCTCCGAAGCCGTCCGCTACATCCCGCTCGTGCTCTCCGGCGTCCTGATCGTGCTTTTCGCCATCGAACACGTCGTCGCCATCATCCGCGGCGAGGAGGTCGCACCGTCATGGAACTGACCATTCTCGCCGTCACCTTCTTCGGCTTCCTCGTCCTGGGCATTCCGGTCGCCTTCGCCATCGGCCTGTCGGCGCTCTGCACCATCCTCTACGAGGGCCTCCCCGTCGCCGTCATCTTCCAGCAGATGATGTCCGGCATGAACGTCTTCTCCTTCCTCGCCATCCCCTTCTTCGTCTTCTCCGGCGAGCTGATGCTCCACGGCGGTGTGGCCGACAAGATCGTCGCCACCGCCAAGAACATGGTCGGCCACATCCGCGGCGGCCTCGGCATGTCCAACGTCGTCGCCTGCACGCTCTTCGGCGGCGTCGCCGGCTCCCCCGTCGCCGACGTCTCGGCCATGGGCGCGGTGATGATCCCGATGATGAAGCGCGAGGGCTACCACGCCGACTACGCCGTCAACGTCACCACCCACGCCGCCCTGGTCGGCGCGCTGATGCCGACCAGCCACAACATGATCATCTACGCCCTGGCCGCCGGCGGCAAAGCCTCCATCGGCGCGCTGATCGCCGCGGGCATCGTCCCCGCCCTGCTGCTGATGGTCTGCAACCTGGGTGCGGCCTACTACGTCGCGGTCAAGCGCGGCTATCCCCCCGGCACCTTCCCCGGCTGGTCGATCCTGGGCCGGTCCTTCGCCGCCGCCGCCCCGGGCCTGCTCATCGTCGTGATCATCCTGGCCGGCATCACGTCCGGCGTCTTCACCGCCACCGAGTCCGCCTCCATCGCGGTGATCTACGCGCTGCTGCTCACCACCTTCGTCTACCGCACGCTGACCTGGGACCATTTCCTGGCCGCCGCCGCCAAGACGGTCAAGACCACCGGCGTGGTCCTGCTGCTGATCGGCGTCTCGACGATGTTCCAGTACATCATGGGGCTGTATCAGGTGGCCGAGGATCACCGGCGAGCTGATGGCCGGCATCTCGACCAACCCGCTGGTCATCTTCCTGCTGATCAACATCATCCTGTTCCTGCTCGGCACCTTCATGGACATGGCGAGCACGATCCTGATCTGCACGCCGATCTTCCTGCCCATCGCCATGCAGTACGGCATGGACCCGGTGCAGTTCGGCATCGTCATGCTGATCAACTGCGCGCTCGGCCTCAACACGCCGCCGGTCGGCACCACCCAGTTCATCGGCTGCGCCATCGGCGAGATCTCCGTCGGCCAAGTCATGCGCTCCATCCTCCCCTTCTATGGCGCCCTCTTCGTCACCCTCCTCCTCGTCACCTACGTTCCAGCCTTCTCACTCTGGCTCCCCCACCTCCTCATGCGCTGAGGCACACAGGGTTATGAAAAAGGGCCGCGCCGGCATCCCCGGCGCGGCCCTTTTCATGTCGGATTTCGGCGGATCAGCCGGCTTCGGCGTTCGACGAGTTCTGCCAGAGGTTCAGCCCGCCATCGACGGCATGGCGGTCGATCTCGGCCAGCTCCTCCGGCGTGAAAGCGGTGTTCTTCAGCGCATCCAGCGAGTTGTCGAGCTGCTCGACGTTGCGCGCACCGACCAGGGCGGAGGTCACCCGCGGGTCGCGCAACACCCAGGCGATGGCCATCTGGGCCAGCGTCTGGCCGCGCCGCGTGGCGATGGCGTCCAGGGCGCGCACGCGCTCCAGATTCTCCGGCGACAGGAAGTGCGCCTTCAGCGTGCCGCCCTTGGCAGCGCGGGCGTCGGTGGGCTGGCCGTTCAGATACTTGGTGGTCAGCATGCCCTGGGCCAGCGGCGAGAAGGCGATGCAGCCGATCCCGGTCTCCTCCAGCGCGTCGAGCAGCCCACCCTCGATCCAGCGGTTCAGCATGGAATAGGACGGCTGGTGGATCAGGCAGGGCGTGCCGAGGTCCTTGAGGATCGCCGCCGCCCGCCGGGTCATTTCCGGCGAGTAGGAGGAGATGCCGACATAGAGCGCCTTGCCCTGCCGCACGGCGTGGTCGAGCGCCCCCATCGTCTCCTCCAGCGGGGTGCGCGGGTCGACGCGGTGCGAGTAGAAGATGTCCACATAGTCGAGCCCCATGCGCTTGAGGCTCTGATCCAGGCTGGCCGTCAGGTACTTGCGCGAGCCCCAGCTTCCATAGGGGCCGGGCCACATGTCGTAGCCGGCCTTGGTGGAGACGATCAGCTCGTCGCGGTGGGCCTTGAAGTCGGTCGCCAGGACGCGCCCGAAATTCTCCTCCGCCGAGCCCGGCGGCGGGCCGTAATTGTTGGCGAGGTCGAAATGGGTGACGCCGCGGTCGAAGGCGCGGCGCAGCACGGCGCGCCCGGTCTCGAACACATCGGTGCCGCCGAAATTCTGCCACAGCCCCAGCGAAATGGCCGGCAGGTCGAGCCCGCTCCGCCCGCTGCGGCGGTAGGTCATGCCGGTGTAGCGGGCCGGATCGGCGCGGTAGAGCGATTGCATCGCGGTCTCCTGGCTGTCATGCGCGGTGTTGGGAGGAACGTGACTGATATATTAGAAATCAGCCTCCGTCCAAAGCCAAGAGCGCAAAACGACCTCAGACCGGCTCGGCCTCGTCCTCCGAAGGGGCGGTGAAGTAGAGCGGGTTGGCCTTCTGCGCGTCGGCGATGGTGACCTGGAGATAGTCCAGATGCAGGTCGATGGCCTTCGCCGCGGCCTCCGGGTCGTTGTTGGCGATGGCCTCGATGATGACCGAATGCTCGGCGATCACGTCCGGCACCCGGCCGAGCACCGGCAGGGTCAGCAGGCGGTAGCGGTCCACCTGCACCTTCACCTGCTGCGTCAGGTTCCAGAATCCCGGATAGCCGGCGGTCTCCGCCAACAGCGCATGGAAGGTCTCGTCGGCCTGGTGGAAGCCTTCGAAATTCTGGGCGGCCTCCATCTCGCGCTGGAGTTCCAGGTTGGCGCGCAGCTTGGCGATCTGGCTGCGGGTGGCCCGCTTGGCGGCGTAGCGGACGGTCGCCTCCTCCAGAGCCTTGCGGATGGCAATGGCTTCCGGCAGAGCGCCCAGCGGGATACGGGAGACGAAGGTGCCCGATTGCGGGAAGATCTCGATCAGCCCCTCGTCCGCCAGACGCAGCACGGCCTCGCGCACCGGGGTCCGGCTGACACCATAATCCTGGGCGATCACCTTCTCGGCGACCGGCTCGCCCGGCTTGCGGCGGAGCGAGACGATCTCGTTGCGCAGGTCGCGGTAGATCGTCGCGGCCACGGTGGTGCCGCGCTGGGCTGGGCGGGCGACCGCCGCCGCCGTGCGGCGCCGGGTCCGCGTCTTGACGCCCTCGGCCTGTCCGGAATCCGCCGTCGATGAATCCGCCATCGATGTCTGCGCCGCCTTTTTCAACACCCGCTCCTGCCAGGAAGATTCAAGGGCGCCGGTGCTCCGGGATGCCGGCGCCGAACCCGCTGGTTCACGCCGCAGACGGTCCGCCCTTCATCGCAATATACTAATACCCGGCGGGGTGGGTCAAACGCCTTGACCCCGCACGACGCCCCGGTTCCGCGCCAGTTTGTCCCACCGGGAAGCGCGTTGCGCCACTCATCAGTATACTAGTATATTGATGGAAGCTCCACCGCGGAGCGCACAGCCGCAAGGACCGTCACCGTGGACCGCAAACGCATCGCCCTCGTCGCCCACGACGCCCGCAAGCCCGACCTGATCGGCTGGCTCGGCGCCAACATCCACGCGCTGGAGGGGAACGTCTTCTGGTCCACCGGCACCACCGGCCGATTGGTCCGGGAGGCCCATCCCCAGTTGGACATCACCTCACTGAAGAGCGGTCCGCTGGGCGGCGACCAGCAGATCGGCGCGATGATCGCCGAGGGCCGGATCGACCTGCTCGTCTTCTTCGTCGACCCGATGACCGCCCAGCCCCACGACGTGGACGTGAAGGCGCTGACCCGCCTCGCCACGCTCTACAACATCCCGATGGCCTGCAACGAGGCGACCGCCGACATGGTGATCTCCTCCCCCCTCTTCACCAGCGGCTACCGCCCGCGGGCCGTCGACTTCGCCGCTCACGATTCGCGCCGCCTCTGACGGGCCCTCTTGACCAGTCGCCCTCTTGAATTGCGCGTCTCGCCGACAGAATTGTGGGCGGGACGCACAAAGTCCTTGCATTCGGAACTGATATATTAATATATTCCGACATGCGGGGCATTACCGGCGCAGCATCACGCGCCGCACCCGAACCACCCATTCAAATGGGCACCGGACCCCCGTCCGGCATCCCTTTTTCCGGAGATGAACGATGCTCCACCCCGACCGCCTCTTCCCCAGCGATCCCACGCAGCGCGACATCGCGCGCCGGCTGTACGCGGAGGTGGGCCACCTGCCGATCATCAGCCCGCACGGCCACACGGACCCGTCCTGGTTCGCCAAGAACGAGGCGTTCCCGAACCCGGCGTCGCTGTTCGTGGTGCCCGACCATTACGCCTTCCGCATGCTCTACAGCCAGGGCGTGACGATGGAGAGCCTGGGCGTGCCGCGCAAGGACGGCGGGGCGGTGGAGAGCGACCCGCGCAAGATTTGGCGCCAGTTGGCGCAGAACTGGCACCTGTTCCGCGGCACCCCGACGCGCATGTGGCTCGACCACGCCTTCGAGACGGTGTTCGGCGTGACGGAGCGGCTGAGCGGGGCCAGCGCCGACCGCATCTTCGACCAGATCGACGCCTGCCTGCAGAAGCCGGAATTCCTGCCGCGCGCCCTGTTCGAGCGCTTCAACATCGAGCTGCTGGCGACCACCGAGTCGCCGCTCGACACGCTGGAGCATCACCGCGCCATCCGCGAGAGCGGCTGGAAGGGCCGCGTCATCACCGCCTTCCGCCCCGACCCGGTCGTCGATCCGGAGTTCGAGGGCTTCCAGGCCAATGTGGAGCGGCTTGGCGCGCTGTCCGGTGAGAACACCGGGACCTGGGCCGGCTACCTCGCCGCCCTGCGCAACCGCCGCCAGTATTTCAAGGAGGTCGGCGGCGCCACCTCGACCGACCACGGCCATGCCACGGCGACCACCGCCGACCTGTCGGATGCCGACGCCGAGCGGCTGTTCGAAAAGGCGCTGCGCGGCACCATCACGGCGGCCGAGGCGGAGATCTTCCGCGGCCAGATGCTGACCGAGATGGCGAAGATGAGCTTGGACGACGGGCTGGTCATGCAGATCCACCCAGGCAGCTTCCGCAACCACAACCCGGGTGTCTTCGAGCGCTTCGGCCGCGACAAGGGCGCCGACATCCCGACCGGCACCGAGTATGTGCGGGCGCTGAAGCCGCTGCTCGACCGCGTCGGCAACGAGCGCGACCTGACCATCATCCTGTTCACCCTGGACGAGACCAGCTACGCCCGCGAGCTGGCGCCGCTGGCCGGCCACTACCCGGCGCTGCGCGTCGGCCCGGCCTGGTGGTTCCACGACAGCCCCGAGGGCATGCGCCGCTACCGCGAGATGATCACGGAGACGGCCGGCTTCTACAACACGGTCGGCTTCAACGACGACACGCGCGCCTTCTGCTCCATCCCGGCCCGCCACGACGTGGCCCGCCGCGTGGACTGCGCCTTCCTGGCCCGGCTCGTCGCCGAGCACCGGCTGGAGGAGGACGAGGCCGCGGAGCTGGCGGTGGATCTCGCCTACACGCTGGCGAAGAAAGCTTACAAGCTCTGACGTGAAACCCCTCTCCCCTCCCTTTCGCGCCCGCTCGCGGGCGCTGTCGGCGACAGGCGGCCTTTGGCCGCCGAGAGCGGGGAGAGGGTGGCGCCGACGGCGCCGGATGAGGGGGTTGCGCTTTTGCCGGACGTACCGCCACGCGCATCCCCCTCACCCTAACCCTCTCCCCAGAGGGGAGAGGGAATCTCCATGAGAGGACCATCACCATGGCATCGCTGACCATCCGCCTGCACCCCGCGGACAACGTCGTCGTTGCCGGCGCCGACCTGCCGGAGGGCACCCCCCTGCCCGACACGGACGTCGTCGCCCGGACCACGATCCCCTCCGGCCACAAGGTCGCGGTGCAGGCGATCGCGGTCGGCGAGCCGGTGCGCAAATACAATCAGGTCATCGGCTTCGCGACCGCCCCCATCGCGCCGGGCGACCATGTCCATGTTCACAACATCGGCGTGGGCGACAGCTTCGAACGCGACTACGCCTTTGGTGCCGACGTTCATCCCACCGACCTCGTGCCGGAGGCGGAGCGCGCCACCTTCCAGGGCATCGTCCGCCCGGACGGACGCGTGGCGACCCGCAACTACATCGGCATCCTGACCACGGTGAACTGCTCGGCCACCGCCGCGCGGATGATCGCCGACCAGTTCCGCGGCGACGCGCTGGCTGCCTACCCGAACATCGACGGGGTGGTCGCGCTGACCCACGCCTACGGCTGCGGCATGGGCTCGCAGGGCGACGCCATCGACGCGCTGCGCCGGACCATCGCCGGCTACGCCCGTCACCCGAACTTCGCCGCCGTGCTCGTGCTCGGCCTCGGCTGCGAGGTGAACCAGATCGACAAGCTGGTCGAGGTCGAGGGGCTGACCGTCGGCGACACCCTGCAGGCGCTGGCGATCCAGGAGAGCGGCGGCACCGCCGCCACCGTGCGGGCGAGCGTGGAGCGCATCCGCGCGCTGCTGCCCCGCGTCAACGACGTGAAGCGCGAGACCGTGCCGGCCAGCCACCTGATCCTGGCGCTGCAATGCGGCGGGTCGGACGGCTATTCGGGAATCACCGCCAACCCGGCGCTGGGCCACGCCGTGGACCTGCTGATCCGCAACGGCGGCACCGCGGTGCTGAGCGAGACGCCGGAGGTCTATGGCGCCGAGCATCTGCTGACCCGCCGCGCCGTCAACCCGGCGGTCGGCGAGACGCTGGTCGAGCGCATCCGCTGGTGGGAGGACTACACCAGCCGCACCGGCGGCGAGATGAACAACAATCCGTCGCCCGGCAACAAGAAGGGCGGCCTGACCACCATCCTGGAGAAGTCGCTGGGCGCCGTCGCCAAGGCCGGCACGACCAACCTCGTCGAGGTGGTGCGCTACGCCGAGCCGATCACCGGGCCGGGCCTCGTCTTCATGGACACGCCGGGCTACGACCCGGTGTCGGCCACGGGACAGGTGGCGGGCGGCGCCAACGTGCTGTGCTTCACCACCGGGCGCGGCTCCGTCTTCGGCTGCAAGCCGACGCCCTCGCTGAAGCTCGCCACCAACACGCCGCTGTTCCGCAAGATGCCCGACGACATGGACATCGACTGCGGTCCCATCGCCACCGGCGACGCCACCATCGAAGAAGTCGGGCGGGCGATCTTCCAGCTCATCCTCGACACCGCGTCGGGCAAGAAGACCAAGAGCGAGGAGCTGGGCTTCGGCTCCGACGAGTTCACGCCCTGGCAGATGGGCGCCGTCATGTGAGCGAAAGGGCTTGCGCGCTCAGTGATATACTAGTATAAGTGTTTTCGTTCGGTTATCCTTTGAAACCCAGTCGGCAGGCCGCGCCATGCGCGTGGTTCCGCCGAGTGACGTTTCTCCAAAGTGCGACTTCAGGCCGCCGGGGCACGCTCCGGCGGTCTTTTCTTTCCGGGGTCCGGCGATCCGGCCGCGGCGCGCAGCCAGTCCCGGAAGGCGGTGAAGCCCGGCTCCCGGTGCCGCGCTGGGCGCGAGACCAGATACCAGGCCCGCCCCATCGGCACGGCCAGCGTGAAGGGCGTGACCAGCCGGCCCGCCGCCAGATCGTCGGCGATGTAGAGCCGCGCCCCCAGCGCTACCCCCACCCCGTCCGCCGCCGCCTGCAGGGTCATGGCGTAGCTGCCGAAGGACAGCCCCTTTACGGCCGGCGGCGCCAGCCCCGCCGAGGCGAACCAGTGCGGCCAGTCGTCCGCCCAGTGCGACACCGAGAGCAGCGTCGCCGACAATAGATCCTCCGGACGGCGTAGCGTCCGCGCCAGGGCGGGCGCGCAGACCGGCAGCATGTCGGCGGTGAACAGCTCCTCCACCTCGTAGCCCGGCCAATGCCCGTCGCCCAGCAGCAGCGCGCAGGTCCAGTCCTCGCGGATCGGCGCGCCGGCGCCGCCGGTGGCGATGCGCACCTCCACGTCGGGGTGGCTCTCGTGGAAGGCCGACAGGCGCGGGATCAGCCAGCGCACCGCGAAGGTGGCGCCCACCCCAAGAGTGAGCACCGGACCGTCGCGCATGGCGGCGACCCGCTCGACGCTGTCCGCGATCGCGTCGAAGGCGCCGGTCAGACCGGGCTGCAGCGCCCGCCCACGCTCGGTCAGCTCCAGCGCGTTGGCTCGCCGCTCGAACAGCGGGAAGCCCATGCGCTCCTCCAACAGGCGCACCATGCGGCTGACCGCGGCCTGCGAGACGTTCAGCTCGCTCGCTGCCCCGGTGAAGCTGCCGTGGCGGGCTGCGGCCTCGAACGCCCGCAAGGCGTTCAGCGAAGGCAAGCGCCGCATCTAATCCCCTCCTCCATGCACCCCAACATTTCCTGGGGGTCAGCATCAGACAATCCCGTTTGCAGGGCAAGCGTGCCAGGGGCATGATACCGTCCACAGCCAAAGAAAACTTTCGGATGAGCGGGATGCTGACGGTTCCCCTGACACTCGGACTCGGCCTTGCGGCGCTGGTGACCTCGTTCCTGTCGGGCCTGTTCGGCATGGCCGGTGGCATGGTGCTGATGGGACTGCTGCTGGTGTTGCTACCGGTGTCCTCGGCGATGCTGCTGCACGGGATCACGCAGATGACCGCCAACGGATGGCGGGCGTGGCTGTGGCGGCGGCACGTGCAATGGGGGATCGTGGCCCGGTTCCTGTTGGGCGGGGCGGTGGCGGTCGGCATCTTCACCCTGATCCGCTACGTGCCCGGCAAGGCGGAGTCGCTGATCCTGCTGGGCCTGTCGCCCTTCATGGCGATGGCGGTTCCGTCGCACTGGTCGCCGAACGTGTCGCGGCGCGGCCACAGCACGCTGGCCGGCCTGCTGTGCATGGGCGTGCAGTTGATCGCCGGCATCTCGGGGCCGCTGCTCGACGTCTTCTTCGTGAAGTCCAGCCTGTCGCGGCAGAGCGTCGTCGCGACCAAGGCGACGATGCAGGTCTTCGGCCACCTGTTCAAGACGGTCTATTTCGGCTCCCTCGTCGCGGCGTCGGAGGCGGAGGCGCTGGACATCACGGTGACGGCCCTGTGCATCGGCATGGCCGTCCTGGGGACGAACCTGTCGCGCCGCGTGCTCGACGCCATGAGCGACGCCCAGTTCCGCAGCTGGAGCCAGCGTCTGGTCGCCCTGACCGGCACCGTCTATCTCGGCCAGGGGCTGTTCCTGCTGGTGGTGCGGTAGGTTCCGGGGGCATTGCCCCCACCCCGGCCCTCCCCCGCTTCGCGGGGGAGGGAGCTTTAAATCCCCTCCCCTGCAAAGCGGGGGAGGGTTAGGGAGGGGGCCACGTCCCCCCCCCGGCGGGGGAAAAACCGCCGAAGACCGGTCTCCACCTCTTCCGGGTGGAGCGCCGAAATTTTGCGTGCCTGGGCGGTGGTTGACAGGTTCATGACAGGTTCGCCTGCTAAACAGTTGGAGCAACCAACCACCGTTCCCGGAACCTCCACCATGGCGACCGAATCCGCAGCCCGAAAGCCGGCGGAACCCACGGCGAAGACCGCATCGGCGGACCAGCGAACCCCGCTTTTTTATGGCGCCGCCTGCGGCGCGGGGGCCGGCGGCTCCGTCCTCCTCTACGAGGCGCGCCCGCAGCGCCCCACCACCAAGGCACCGTAAGGCGCAGCAAGCGCCGTCCAAAAAGCAAAAAAGCCCAATCGGAGGAAACACCATGAGCCTCGGCAACCCCGCCAAGGGGATGCTGGCGGCGGCCGTGCTGGCCGCTTCCGCCCTGTTCGCCGCCCCCGCGTCCGCGGAGATCAAAAATCTGGAAATCATCGCCCCCGCCAACGCCGGCGGCGGCTATGACCAGCACGCGCGCGCCATGCAGCAGGTCCTCCAGGACCACAAGCTGGCCTCCAGCGTCCAGGTGGTCAACATTCCGGGAGCCGGCGGCACCATCGGCCTCAGCCAGTTCGTCACCGCCAAGAAGCGCAACCCCGGCCTGATGATCTCCGGCCTCGGCATGATCGGGGCGATCCTGATCAACAAGTCGCCGGTGTCCCTCGATCAGGTAACCCCGCTGGCCCGCCTGACCGGCGAGTACCAGCCCATCGTCGTGGCCGCGGACTCGCCGCTGAAGACGCTCGATGACCTCGTGAAGAAGTTCAAGGCCGATCCGGGCTCGGTCTCCTGGGGCGGCTTCGCCGTCGGCAGCCCCGATCACATCCTCTACGGCCTGCTGGTCAAGGCGATCGGCGGCGACGTCTCCAAGATGAACTACATCGCCGCCGGTGCTGGCGGCGAGATGATGGCCTCGGTGCTTGGCGGCCACATCACCGTGGCGACCGGCGGCTACAACGAGATGGCCTCGCAGCTCCAGGCCGGAAAGCTGCGCGCGCTGGCGATCTCCTCCCCGCAGCGCCTTCCCGGCATCGACGTCCCGACCTTCAAGGAGCAGGGCGTGGATGTCGAGCTGGTGAACTGGCGCGCCGTGATGGCGCCAGGCAACCTGAAGGCGTCGGAGAAGCAGGTTCTCGACGACGCGGTCGGCGCCATGGTCCGCACCGACGAGTGGAAGCGCATCGCCGAAGAGCGCGGCTGGATCGACCTCTACCTGCCGCCCGACCAATTCGCCGCCTTCGTGAAGGACGAGCGGACCCGGATCGAAGGCGTCCTGACGGAACTCGGCCTCGTCAAGTGACCGACAGCCGGCGGTGATCCGCCGGGTCTCAGAACAAAACACACCCATGGAGCGAAGCGTCATGACCATCCGCATGCCGGGCGCCGTGAAGGGCGTCCTGACCGCCGCCGTCCTCGTCACGGCCGCCCTCGCCGCCACCCCGTCACTGGCCGAGATCAAGGGGCTGGAGATCATCGCCCCGGCCAGCCCCGGCGGCGGCTGGGACCAGCACGCCCGCACCCTCCAGCAGGTTCTGCAGGATCAGAAGCTGGCCTCCGGCATCCAGGTCGTGAACATCCCCGGCGCCGGCGGCACGGTCGGCCTCGCCCAGTTCGTCACCGCCAAAAAGCGCACGCCGACGATCCTGGTCGGCGGCCAGATCATGCTGGGCGCCATCGTCACCAACAAGTCGGCGGTGACGCTCGATCAGGTGACCCCGCTGGCCCGGCTGACCGGCGAGTACACCGCCATCGTCGTCCCGCCGGATTCGCCCATCAAGACCTTCGACGACCTGATCAAGAAGTTCAAGGCGGACCCCGGCTCGGTCTCCTGGGGCGGCGGTTCGGCGGGCGGCAGCGACCAGATCCTGGCCGGCCTGATCGCCAAGTCGGTCGGCGTCGATCCGAACAAGGTCAACTACGTCGCCACCGCGGGCGGCGGCGAGCTGCTGGCCTCGGCGCTCGGCGGCCACGTCACGCTGGGCATGGGCGGCTACAGCGAGTTCGCCCCGCAGTTCCAGGCGGGCAAGCTGCGCGCCATCGCCGTCTCCGCCCCGCAGCGCCTGCCGGGCTCCGACACGCCGACCATGAAGGAGCAGGGCGTCGATCTGGAGTTCGTGAACTGGCGCGGCGTCTTCGCCCAGTCCTCCGCCAAGCCGGCCGAGTTGAAGGAACTCCAGGAGGCCGTCGCCAAGGCCGTCGCCAGCGACGAGTGGAAGCAGGCCGTGAAGCAGCGCGGCTGGATCGACCTCTACCAGCCCTCCGCCGAGTTCGCCTCCTTCCTCAAGCAGGAGCGCGCGCAGATCGAAGGCACGCTGAAGGACATCGGCCTCGTGAAGTAAGGACCGAACCAAGGTGGGCGCGGTCGCCGCGCCCACCGGTCCGCAAAAAACAGTCTGGGAGGATGAAGCGATGACCACCGGTCGGAGCATGCGCGCCGGAGAGGCGGTGCTGGGCGGCGGGCTGATCGCCCTTGGGGGCTTGATCGCGGTCGAAACCATGCTGACCCCGAGCGTCGGCCGGGCGGTGGTCGGCCCCGCCCTGTTCCCCTACCTGATCTCGGGCGGCCTCGTCCTGGTCGGCCTGTCCCTGCTCCGCGAGGCCTTCGCCGGCGCCGTCGCCCACGCCGAGGGGCTTGAGCTGGACCTCTGGGCGGTGGCGCTGGTCGCGGCGGGGCTGGCCGTCCAGTTCTTGCTGCTCGACACGCTGGGCTGGATTCCCTCCACCACCATCCTGTTCGCCGCGGTCTCCCGCGCCTTCGGCGGCCGGCGGCTGGTGGTCAACCTCGCCATCGGGCTGGCGCTCGCCGCCTTCACCTTCGTGGCCTTCAATTACGGGCTCGGCCTGAACCTGCCCGAGGGCAGCATCGTCGAACGGCTCACGTCAGCCGACGCCGAATAAGCCCCGCTTCGGGAAGGAAACTGCACAATGGACACCCTTGCCGCCCTGGGCCACGGCTTCCTCGTGGCGCTGACCCCCTACAATCTTTTGTGGTCGGCGATCGGCGTGACAGTGGGCACCGCGGTCGGCGTTCTGCCCGGCATCGGCCCGGCGCTGACCGTGGCCCTGCTGCTGCCGGTCACCTACGGGCTTGAGCCGACCTCCGCCTTCATCATGTTCGCCGGCATCTATTACGGCGCGATGTACGGCGGCTCGACCACCTCGATCCTCCTGAACGCGCCGGGCGAATCCGGCAGCATCGTCACCGCCATCGACGGCCACGCCATGGCCCGCCAGGGCCGCGGCGCCCAGGCGCTGGCGACCGCCGCCATCGGCTCCTTCATCGCCGGCACCATCGCCACCGCGGCGCTGACCTTCGTCGCCCCGCTGATGGTCAAGATGGCCCTGCTGTTCGGCCCGGCCGAGTATTTCGCGCTGATGGTGCTGGCGCTGACCACCGTCACCGCCGTGCTGGGCAGCTCGCTGGCCCGCGGTCTGGCCAGCCTGTTCCTCGGGCTGGCGCTGGGTCTGGTCGGCATCGACATGCAGACCGGTCAGGCGCGGCTGGCCTTCGGCGTGCCGGAGTTGCTCGACGGCATCGACACGGTGGTCGTCGCGGTCGGCCTGTTCGCGGTCGGCGAGACGCTCTACGTCGCCTCCCGCCACCGCTTCGAGACGGAGGAGATCTACGCGCTCAAGGGCTCCAAATGGATGAGCCGCGAGGACTGGGCGCGCTCGTGGAAGCCGTGGCTGCGCGGCACGCTGCTGGGATTCCCCATCGGCACCCTGCCGGCGGGCGGCAGCGAGATCCCGACCTTCCTGTCCTATCTGGTCGAGAAGCGTCTGGCGAAGAAGCCGGAGGAGTTCGGCAAAGGCGCCATCGAGGCCGTCGCCGGTCCGGAAGCCGCCAACAACGCGTCGGCCGCCGGCGTGCTCGCCCCGCTGCTGTCGCTCGGCCTGCCGACCTCGGCGACCGCCGCCATCATGCTGGCCGCCTTCCAGCAATACGGCCTGCAGCCCGGCCCGACGCTGTTCGACAACAACCCCGAACTGGTCTGGGGCATGATCGCCAGCCTCTACATCGGCAACGTGCTGCTGCTGGTGCTGAACCTGCCGCTGGTCGGCTTCTGGGTGAAGCTGCTGCTGATCCCGCGGCCCTGGCTGTACGCCGGCATCCTGGTCTTCTCGTCGCTCGGCGCCTATACGCTGAACAACAACGTCATCGATCTGGTCATCCTGTGGGTGATCGGGCTGCTCGGCTTCGGCATGCGCGTCCTGAACGTGCCGGTGGCGCCCTGCGTGGTCGGGCTGATCCTGGGGCCGCTGGCCGAACAGCAGTTCCGCCGCGCGCTGGCGATCAGCCAGGGCGACCCGTCGGTCTTCCTGACCCACCCGATCTCGGCGGCCCTGCTGATCATCGCCGCCCTGCTGGTGATCGGCCCGATGGTCCTGCGCTTCCGAAGCAACGGCGCGGGTAAGGGCACGGGCAAGGGCGACAGCGCCTCGCAGCCCGGCAGCCATCCCGCGACGTAAGACCGCCATCCCGCGAAGGACTTTTCCATGGAAAGCGTCGATCTCTGGTCGCAGCTCGCCGCCCTCGGGCAGGTGGTCGCCATCGACCTCGTGCTGGCCGGCGACAACGCCATCGTCGTCGGCATGGCCGCCGCCGCGGTGCCGCTGGCGCAGCGCCGCAAGGTGATCTTCTGGGGCATCGGGGCGGCCATCGTCCTGCGCATCTTCTTCGCGCTGATCACCACCCAGCTCCTCGCCATCATCGGGTTGACCCTGGCCGGCGGCGTTCTGCTGCTGTGGGTCTGCTGGAAGATGTTCCGCGAGCTGCGCTCCCACGGGACGGACGAGGTGGCCCCCGACGAGGCGATGGACGCCCCTGACACGCCAGCGGGGGTGTCCGGAAACGCCGCCGCCGGGGCCGCGGTCGGCGGCGTCACGGTGGGCGCGGCCATCTGGCAGATCGTGGTGGCGGACGTGTCGATGTCGCTCGACAACGTCTTGGCGGTGGCCGGCGCCGCCAAGGACCACCCGACCATCCTGGTCATCGGTCTGCTGCTCTCCGTCGTGCTGATGGGGGCGGCGGCCAACATGATCGCGCATGTCCTGCACAAGCACCGTTGGATCGGCTGGGTCGGTCTCGCCATCATCACCTATGTGGCGCTCGACATGATCTGGCGCGGCAGCAACGAAGTCCTCATGCACACCTCCTGGCTATCGTGACGGAGCGCTTCCGATGATCAAGAAGGTTCTCGTTCCCCTGACCGGGCGGCCGCTGGACCGCCGCGCCATCGCCACGGCCTTTCTGCTCGCTGGCCGCTCCCGCGCCCATGTGGAGGGGTTGAGCGTCATGCCGCAGGTCGAAATCCGCACCTCCGTGGAAAGCGCCGCCATCCCCAAGGCGCTGGTCGAGCAGCTCATCCGCATCGGGCAGGAGGATCAGGCGCGGGTGGTCGACTCCGCCCACGAGCTGTTCGAGGAGTTCCGCGGCCGCTTCGGGGCCGCGGAGGCGGACAGCCTGACCGGCGGCACCGTGGGCGCGGAGGGTCCGACCGCCTCCTGGCAGCAGGCGACCGGCCCGCTGGCCGAGACGCTGGCGGAGGAGGCGCGGCTCGCCGATCTGGTGGTGATCGCCCAGACCTCCGACGGCACCAACGCCATGGGCCCGGCCATCGAGGCCACCCTCTTCGGCTCGGGCCGCCCCCTGCTGCTGGCGCCGGCGGCCGAACCGGCCTCGGTCGGCTCCGCGGTCGCCGTGGCTTGGGACGGCGGGGCCGCAGCCTCACGGGCGGTCGCGGCGGCATTGCCCCTGCTGCAGCGCGCCGGCAAGGCGGTCATCCTGTCGGCCGACGTCGCCGACCCCGGACGCGCGTCCGACCCCGACCGCCTGTCGGCCTATCTGGCGCTGCATGGCGTCGCGGCGTCGATCCGCCGGGTCGCGGCGTCGGGCCGGGCGGTCGGGCGGGCCTTGCAGGAGACGGCGGCGGAGGCCGGCTGCGACCTGCTGGTGATGGGCGCCTACGGCCACAGCCGGGTCCGTGAACGGGTGTGGGGCGGCGTGACACTGGACGTGCTGCGCGAGCCGCCCGCCATTCCCATCTTCATGGCGCACTGATACATGGGCTCATGTCCCCTCTCTCCTCTGGGAGGGGGCTATGAAGGCCGGAGACGGACCATGCGCATACTCGTCGTCGAGGACACCGAGGATCTGGCCGACGCCATCGTCCACCGGCTGCGCAAGCTGGGCTACGCCGTCGACTGGGCGCCGACCGGCGACGAGGCGGAGGAGCTGCTGCGCCAGGAGGCGTACCAGCTCGTCCTGCTCGACATCATGCTGCCGGGGGTGGACGGGCAGACGCTGCTGAACCGCCTGCGCCAGCGCCGCGACGCCACGCCGGTCCTGGTGATGACCGCCCGCTCTCAGGTCAATGTCCGGGTCGACCTGCTCGACCTCGGCGCCGACGACTTCATCGTGAAGCCCTTCGACCTGCGGGAGTTGGAGGCCCGCTGCCGCGCCCTGCTGCGCCGCTCGCACGGGCTCGCCTCCTCGCGCACGCAGTTCGGCAATCTGGTGTTCGACGCCGCGGCCAAGAAGGTGCTGGTCGACGGCCGGACCGTCGATCTCGGCGGCCGCGAGTTCCGCCTTCTGGAGCTGTTCCTCAGCAACCTGAACACCGTCCTGTCCAAGGAGGACCTGATGGACCGGCTGTTCAGCCTCGACCAGCCCACCGCGCTGAACGCCATCGAGTTGTATGTCTCCCGCCTCCGGCGCAAGCTGGAGGGCGCGTCGGTGGAGATCCGGACGGTTCGGGGGCTGGGGTATGTGGCGGAAGTGTGTGCCGAAGGCTGAGGGATTCTCGCTGCGGCGGCGGCTGTTCATCCGCCTGCTCGGCGTGTTGGCCGTTCTGACCGCCGGACTGTTCCTGTTCGTCAGCGCCTATGCCCAGCGCGCCGCCGACGCCGCCTTCGACCGGCTGCTGATGGCGTCGGCGCTGTCGATCTCCGACACGGTGCGGGTGGAGGACGGGCGCTTCTCCGTCGACCTGCCCTACTCCTCGCTGGGCATCCTGGCCCAGGCGCGGCGCGACCGCGTGTTCTACCGGATCACCGCGCCGGACGGCGAGCTGGTCACCGGCTACCACGATCTGCCGGTGGCGCCTGCCAAGGCCGGGGTCGCCGGCGCGGCCGGCGGAGACCCCGCCACCCGGTTCGAGAATGCCAGCTTCCGCGGCATGCCTGTGCGGATCGCCGTCCTGAAGCGCTTCGCGGCGCAGCCGGAGCTTGGCGGCTGGATCACCATCGCCGTCGCCCAGACGCGGGAGGAGCGCGGGGCGCTGGCCCGCGACATCCTGGCGAACGCCTTTCTGCCCATCGCCTTCACCGTGGTCGCGGCGGGCGGGCTGATCTGGTTCGGGGTGCGGCAGGCGCTGGCCCCGCTGGGCTCGCTGGAGCGGATGATCCGCGAGCGGCAGCCCCACGACTTCTCCCCCATCGCCATGCCGCCGCCGCAGGAGGTCTCCCAGCTCGTCCAGGCGATCAACCAGCTCATGGCGCGGCTCAAATCCAACCTCGACACCATGCAGACCTTCCTGGCCGACGCCGCCCACCAGATCCGCACGCCGCTGGCCAGCCTGCGCCTGCAGGCGGAACTCGCCATCGACGAGGACGACCCCGACGCCCTGCACCGCATCGCCCAGCGCGTGCACCGCAACGCGGTGGAGGCCAGCCAGCTGACCAGCCAGCTCCTCAACCACGCCATGGTGATCCACCGCAGCGAAGCCTTGAAGCCGGAGGACGTCGATCTCGGCGCCCTGCTGGAGCAGGTGTTCCAGCGCGCCCGCGCGGTGGCCGGCGACACGGCGATCCGCCTGGACATCGACCGCGCGGCGGAGCCGGCCACCGTCCCCGGCGACGCCATCAGCCTGCGCGAAGCGCTGACCAACCTGCTCGACAACGCGGTGAAGTACGCCGGCCCGGCCGGCCCCATCGACCTGACGCTGACCCCCCGGCCAAACGGGCGGGGCCTGCGCGTGGAGATCGCCGACCGCGGCCCCGGCGTGCCGGACGCCGAGAAGCGCCGCGTGCTGGAGCGGTTCGGGCGCGGCAGCTCCGCCGCCGGGGTGGCGGGCAGCGGCCTGGGCCTCGCCATCGTCACCTCGGTGGTGGAGGCGCATGGAGCGGATTTGTCCCTGCTCGACCGCCCCGGCGGCGGGCTGATCGCGCGCATCGACTTCCCGGAGGCGGGTGGCGGCACCACCACGGCGGGGGGAGGGGCCGCGCGGGCCCTGCTGCCCCTTCTGGTCCTCGTCGCCCTGCTCGGGGCGCCTTGGATGCAGGCCGTGCAGGCGGCGCAGCTTATCACCTACCCCGCCCCCGACGGCGAGCGGGAGCGGCTGCGCATTCATTCCGCCACCGACCGGCAAGCCATCGAGCCGCTGGTGCTCGACTTCCAGCAACTCCACCCCGACGTCACTGTCGAATACAAGGACATGGACACCGCCGACCTCTACGCCGAGGCGGTGGCCGTGCCGGCGAAGGGAGCCGCAACGGAAACTCCCGACCTGCTCATCAGCTCCGCCTCCGACCTGCAGGTGAAGCTGGTCAACGACGGTTACACCCAGCCCCACCGCTCCGCTTTGACCGACGCGCTGCCGGACTGGGCGAACTGGCGGGACGAGGCGTTCGGCTTCACCTTCGAGCCGGCGGTGATCGCCTACAACCGCGACCTGCTGCCGGACGCCCAGGTGCCGCGCACGCGCCCGGCGCTGATCCGGCTGCTGCGCGACGACCCGGCCCGCTTCAGCCGGCGCGTCGCCACCTACGACACGGCCACCAGCGGCATCGGCTATCTTCTGGCCTCCCACGACGCCCTGCTGTTCGGCCAGTATTGGCAGCTCGTCGCGATGATGGGCAACGCCCAGGCGCGTCTGGCCTGCTGCTCCGGCGACATCCTGGAGATGGTGGAGCGGGGGGAAGTGCTGATCGCCTACAACGTCCTCGGCTCCTACGCGCGGGCGCGGGCGGCGGCGGGGGCACCCATCGGCATCGTGGTGCCGGAGGACTACACGTTGGTCATCTCCCGCGTCGCGGTGATCCCCCGGACGGCAGCCCGGCCGCAACTCGCCGGGGCGTTCATCGACTATCTGCTGTCGCCGCGCGGGCAGGAGGTGGTGGCCGACCGCTCCGCCCTCTATGCCATCTCCTCCGGCATCAAGCGGGAGGCGTCGGCGTCGGGCCTGCGCTCCAGCACGGCTGCGCCGCTGCATCCCATCGCCCTCAGCCCGGCGCTGCTGGTGTTCCTCGACCGGCTGAAGCGGGAACGGTTCCTGCAACAATGGCAATCGGCGATCCTGCTGCCCTGAGCCGGAGAGCGCCCTTACCCATTCCAGCCCCCTGGCGCCGACGACGCCCGCAGCGCCAAGCCCATGCCGTGCAGCCGCGCCCGGCGCTTATCCACCGGTAAGGACGCCAGCCCGAGCAGCACCGTCGTTGCGGCGTCCAGTCCGTCCGGCGGGGCCAGCGCACCGGCGCCAAGCGCACTGGGGCCAAGCGCGCCGGTACCAATCGCTTCGGCAATGACATCCGACCGTCCCGCGTCCGGGCTTTCGGCGGCGGACAGCAGCCGCTCCGCGGCGGCGGCGCGGTCCGGCATCGTCCCTCGCCCACCCGCCCTCTTCAAAAGTGCCTTCACCCGCTGCCGCTCGGCGCGATCCTGGAAATGGCCGTGCCGCTGCATCAGCCGCACCGCCTCCACCATGTATTCGGCGAAGCTCCGCACGTCCCGCGCCACCCGATGAGCGGGCTGATCGTGCGCCGCCGCCGCCGCCTTGCGCAGCCAGCCGCTGGCCCGCGCGGCGGGGACGATCGCATCGACGCGGGGCGGTGCCGCGGCAGCGAAAAGGTCAGCGAGGATCAGCGCGTCCTCGGCGCCATCGAGAACCGGACGCTGCAAAGCCTCTGCGAGCAGTCCATTGAGCCATGGCGAAGAAAAAGGACGTGCCCGCCGGTCCTGCATCCGAACCCCCGTGACGCCAAGATGAATTGCAACCTCCCGCAGAAGATACCAACTCTTCCGCGGATATCAATGCAAACGATTCAATCAAGTGAGATATCTCATACGATCAGACCATGACTTTCTCGAATTGGACTGCATACGTATGCGATCCCAAGGACGCTATGGTTCAGATTCAATACAAATTTACGATATGCACTTGAGCACTTGCACAACCGACACTATGATGCACTCGGGTATGCAGGAGGGGCGCATGACGGGCCTGTTGCGGGAGCTAACGGGGCGTGTTGCGCGCACGAACGCAGCCTTGGCGGTTTACCTCCGGCGGCAGCCGGACCATGCCGACCGGTGCCATGCACAGGCGCCGGACGGTTGGGCACGACCGGCCGGGACCCCTCTTCCTTGAACCGGCCCACACATGCCGGCGGTCGTTGCTCCGCCGCCGCGCACGGGCCGGCGTCATCGGGCGGAGGTCCTTGAGGACCGAAGTGAACCTCATCCCTTTTTGAAAGGATCATCGAGAATGAACGACAACAGCGAACGCGTCCTGTCCGTGCAGCCGGCGAACCTCGACCTCTCCTTCATCAACAAGCGGCTCGAAATGGCCGGCTACACGCCGGAGCAGGCCACGGAATCGGTCGAGGCCTACCGCCAGTTCCTCGTCGTGGTCGCGGCGAAGCCGAACCTGATCCTGGTGCCGACGAAGGCGGCGGACGCGGCATGGCACGAACACATCCTGTTCATGGACCGCTACGAGGCGGACATGAAGCGGCTGGTCGGCGCCCGGGTCCATCACCACCCGGACGCTCCCGATGCCGCCAGCTGGCAGAAGGCTGTCGCCAACACCCAGGACGCTTTCCGGGCGACACTCGGCGTGGAACTGCCGACGGAGGAACTCGCCGGCTGCTACCTCACGGTCGAGGCGGCCTAAGCGTCATACCATCGTATTGACCGTTGCATGGCGCGGTCGGTTTTCTGCTAAGTTCATTCGAACGACAGCGCGTTCCGCGACGCCCCCCTGACCGGCCGATCAGGCCAAGCCAGGGGGGCGGCCCGCCAACCCCCGGCAGCGAAAGGGAGGAAGGATTGATGTCCGATCTGGTCCACGACCTTTCCAGCCGCGCCAGGGAGATGAACGCCGCGCTCACGGTCTACGACAAGAGCGACACGCTGCTGGTGACCAACGACAGGCAGAAGACGATCTATCCCTTCATCGACTTCTCGCGCGGGGTCACCTTCCGCGACATCGTGTGGGAATGCGTGAGGCATAAGAAATTCGGGTCGGACACCATTTATTCCGACCCGGACCGGTGGATCGGCTACGCCGAAGACCTCCGCCGCTTCAACCGGTTCTGGCAGTCCTTCACACTCCACTCCGACGGGCGGGTCATCCAGATCACCTACGAGCGGTTGGACGACACGGACGGCTGGTGGTACCAGATCCGGCGCGACGTCACCAGCAACGTCCTGGAGAATTTCCGGAGCGGCTTCGACAGCCTGATTTCCCTCAACGGCGGCGGGGTCCTGCCGCAGGCGGCCCAGCCCTCCTTCGTCGTCCGGCTTCTCGACGCCCTGCCCTACCCGGCGGCACTGCTGACGCCGCGCTGTCAGGTCATCGACGGCAACCAGTCCTTCGCGTCCATCCTGTCGCGCGGGGACGGGCTGTCCATGGTCGGTGGACGGCTGTGCATTCCCGGCGCCCCGAACGAGCAGATGGAACTGGCCAAGCGGGCCGCCGGTTTCTTCCGCCGCCGCACCCGCACGTCGATCACCCTGCGCGTGTCGCGCCAGGACCAGCCGTCACCCTATTTCGCCACCTTGTCGGAACCGCCGGCCCAGAGCGTCGGAAACGGCACACCGATGACCGGCATCCTCCTGCTGACCCTCGTCGATCCGGACGTGCTGCCCAACGTGTCGGTGCGCGCCGTCGCCGAGCTTCTCCAGATCACCGGTTCGGAGGCCGAGATCGCGCTGGCCCTGTGCTCCGGGCGGAGCGTCGACGAGATCGCCGAGGACCGCGGGGTGGAGCGGCGGACCGTCTACAATCAGGTCTCGTCCATCCTGGGCAAGACGGGTCTTCGCAACCAAGCGGGCATCGTGCGGCAGGTGACGACGATCTGCTGGCATTTCGGGTCGCGCGTCTGATCGAATCCGGGTATGGTGCCTGACGCATCGCCGGCGGCGCGAATACCTGGATATGAACGCACTCTTGTGCATACATATGGCGGACGTCCGGCGCGGTTCCGGCTCCGCTCTGGCCGGAGGCTGTGAAGGAGGCAGGGGCGTCTGGTTTTCCACCCCCCGGCCACCGCTCTGCAGCGTCCCTCATCATGCCTTTGCTTGCCGCCCTCCGTCTTCTTCTGACCGTTCTGGCCATCGCGGCCGGCGGCGCCTTGCCGGCAACGGCAGGAACCTTGCGGGCCAGCCTGTCCGACGATCTGACGACGATCGATCCGTTCGTCTTTCCCGGACTGGTCTCCTCCGGCGTCCTGCGGCAGGTGTATGAGGGCTTCACCGCGATCGACGCCGCCGGCAACGCCGTTCCGGCGCTGGCCACCCGCTGGGAAACTCCGGACGGCGGGCGGACGTGGCGCTTCGCCCTGCGCCCGGACGTGCGGTTCCATTCGGGACGCCCGTTCACCGCCGCCGACATCCTGTGGACCTGGGAACACCATCTGACGCGCAAGCCCCAGCCCGGCTACAGCGCCTTCTACCTGCGCGACATCGAGGGGGCCGCGGCGCTGCAGCAGGGGACCGCAACCGCGCTGTCCGGCGTCGCCATCCCCGACCCCCACACCCTCGTCGTGCGGTTGACCGAACCCGACGCGCTGTTCCCGCTCTACCCGTTCCTGTTCGTCGACCGCGGGATGGAGGCCGAGTTCGGACCGGCGTGGCCCGAGCGGGCGTCCGGCGGCACCGGGCCGTTCCGCCTCGCATCCTGGCGGCACGGCGAGTCCGTGCGTCTGGAAGCCCATGCCGGTTACTGGAATGGCGCCCCTGCCGTGGACGCGGTGTCGCTGGCGGTCCTGCCCGACACCAACACGCTTCTGGCGCGCTACGACGCCGGACAGCTCGACGTGGCCATGCTTCCTGAAAACGCCGTGCGCACCGTGGTCCGCCAGCCGCGCTACGACGGGCAGATCGCCGCCTTCGCCCGCGCCCAGGTGCGCTATCTCGCCCTGAACCAGGATCAGTACCCGCCCTTCCGCGACCGGCGCGTGCGCGAGGCGGTCGGCCTCGCGCTGGACCGGGCCGCCACGGTCAACGGCCTGCACGCCGGGCGGGCGGTGCTGACGAACGGCTTCGTCACGCCCGGTCTGGGTGGCTACCGGCCCGACGCGCCGCCGCCGCCCCCATTTGATGCGGGCCGGGCCAAGGCGCTGCTGGCCGAGGCCGGCCACGCCGGCGGAGGCGGCCTGCCGCCGCTCCAGATCGCCGGCGGACCCAACGTGCGCGAGGAGGCGACCTATTTCGCCGCCCAGCTCACCGCGGTTTTGGGTATTCCGGTCGGCGTGCGCATCCAGGAGCGGGCGGCCTTCGTGACCGCGATCAACGAAGGGCACGAGGCGCTGTTCGTCAACGGCTGGACGGCGGATTTCCCTGATCCCATGGACCAGCTCGCCACCCAATGGCACAGCGCCAGCCCGACCAACCGCAGCCGCTGGCACGACCGGGATTTCGACCGGCTGATGGAGCGGGCGCGCGGCCTCGCCGACCCTGACGCCCGCGACGCGCTTTACCGGGAGGCCGAAGCCCTGCTCCGGGAACAGGCCGTGGCGATACCGCTTGCGGTGCCGCAGTTCGTGGCCCTGGTGCGGCCGGGTGTGACCGGGGTGGTCATCCGGCCCGACGGCACGACGGACTTCCACGCCGCCCGGTTGCCATGACGGAACGCCGGCCCGGCCCCCGCGGCCCGCTCTGGCGATTGGCTTGGCGATTGGTCTGGCGCCTGCCGGGACTGCTGATTCTGGCCGGAGCCGCCGTGCTGGCGAGCTTTCTCGCCTCCCACGCGCTTCCCGGCGATCCGGTCATGCTCATGGTAGAGGGGCGGGCCGCGGACCCGGACATGATCCGCCGCATGCGGGAAGACGCCGGGCTGGACCAGCCGCTGGCCGTTCAATTCCTGTCCTACACGCTGGACCTGCTGCGGGGCGATCTCGGCCAATCGCTGCGCTACGGTGGCGTGCCGGTGACGACGCTGCTGGGCAACGCCCTGCCGGTGACCCTGGGGCTGATGGCCGGCGCGGCGGCGCTCGCCCTGCCCCTCGGCCTCGCGTTGGGACTCGCCGCGGCCGATCTCCGGCGGGCATGGCCGGGCACCGCCCTCACCATCGGGTCGGTGCTGGCCCTGTCGGTGCCGCCGCTGGCGCTGGCGACATGGCTGATGCTGGCGGGGGCCGGCACCGCGTTCTGGGCCGTGGTGGCGCTGGCCCTGCCGGCGGCGGCGATGATCGCCCGCCTGACGCGCACCCAGATGATGGAGGTGCTGGGACGCGACTTCATCCGCACCGCGCACGCCAAGGGGCTGGGCCGGGTCGCCGTTCTGCTGCGCCACGCCCTGCCGAACGCCCTGGTGCCGCTGGCGGCGGCGGCCGGATCGGTGGCCGGGACGGTCCTCACCACCACGGCAGCGGTGGAGACCGTCTTTGCCCTGCCGGGGATCGGGCGGCTGACCGTCCAGGCGGTGCTGGCCCGCGACCACACGGTGGCCGGGGCCGCCGTTCTGGTCTTCGTCCTGCTGCAGGTGGCCATCAGCCTGACCGCCGAGTTGCTGATCGGACTCGCCGACCCGCGGCTGCGCGCCGATGGGGTGCATGGGGCTGGGGCGCATGGGGATGGGGAGCCGCCATGACCGTCACACGCTCGCTCGCCGGACGCGCCGGCCTGCTGCTCGCTGCGGCGCTGGCCGTGCCGCTGGCCCTGGCCGTTCTTCTTCTGCCCCTGGACCCGTCCGCCATGGATCTCGGACAGGCCTGGGCCGGACCGTCCGCCGCCCACCCGCTGGGCTGCGACGGGCTGGGCCGCGACGTCGCCGCCCGGTTGATCGCCGGGACGGGAACCTCCTTCGCCATCGCCGGTTTGGCGCTCGCCCTGGCGGTGGGGCTGGGCGTCGCGTCGGGTGGGGTGGCGGGCTGGATCGGCGGGCGCACGGACGCCGTGGTCCTGCGGTTGGCCGACCTGCTGCACGGCTTTCCCGAGCTGTCGCTCGCCATCGTCGCCGCCGCGCTGCTGGGTCCGGGGACGGAGGCCATGGTTCTGACGCTCGCCCTGGCGGCGTGGCCCTCGCAGGTCCGCTGGTGCCGGGCACTGGCCCTGTCGAACCGGACCGCCGAGCATGTACGCGCCTCCGCCGCCCTGGGCGCGGGACCGCTGCACACGGTCCGCCGCCATCTCCTGCCGACGGTCGCCGGGCCGGTCGCCATCCGCGCCGCCCTTTCCATCGGTCCCGTCATGGTGGCGGAGGCGACGCTGAGCGGTCTCGGCCTGGGCATCCAGGAGCCGTCGGTGTCGCTGGGCACCCTGATCCGCGACGGGCTGGCCGACCTGCGCGACGCCCCCCACCTGATCGCCGCGACGACGGTCACCGTCGCCGCCATCGCGCTGGCCGTCAACCTGCTGGCCGAAGGCCTGCGCGAGGGCCTCGACCCGCGGTGGGCACCGTTCCGCCGGTCGTGAAGCCGTGTCTGTCAGCGCCGCTGCAGGGCCATGGTGTAGCGGAAACCGGCGCCCGGATGGGTGTTGACCGCGATCTCCACCAGACGCCCGTCCTCGGTGAAATAGCGCCGGGTGATGACGAGGATCGGCGACTGCGGCGGGACATGCAGGCGCGAAGCGACGTTCAGGCTGGCGGGGGCGGCCTCGATGTCCTGCATCACCTCGGCGATGCGGACGCCGTAGCGCTGCTCCAGAACCGTGTAGATGGCGTACTGCACCACCTCCAGGTTGCGCACCACGTCGGAGAAGGCGGCGTCGATGTAGACCTCGACGTAGGAGAAGGGCTCCGACGTCTCGCGGGTGCGGCGCAGCGCGCTGACGCGGAACCACTGCGTCTCGGGGCGGCAACCCAGCCGGCCCGCCAGTTCCTCCTCCACGATGATGCGGTCCACCGAGAGGATTTCCAGCCGGGTCGAGGTGGCGTACTGCACCAGCTCGTCCAGGGAACTGATGGAGTTGACGAAGCGCCCGTCGGCGCGACGCGCCGCCAGGACCGAACCCGATCCCTGGCGGCGCAGGATGTAGCCCATCTCCTGAAGCCGGCGCAGCGCCTCGCGCACCGTGTGGCGGCTGACGGCGAAGCGGCTGCACAGCTCCTGCTCGGTCGGCAGGCGGTCGCCGACGGCGTAGGCGCCGGCGTCGATCTCCTCCAGCAGCGTGCGGACGATCTCCTGGTAGAGCGGGGTCTCCCCCCGCTCCGCCGCGCCGTCCGTGCCGCTGGTTTCCTTCAGGCTATCCGCTTCGTCCGACATCGCATCCCTCATGATGCCGGAAGATGGACGAGCCGGGGCGCCGATGCAACCGGCGTACGAGGGTGATCCGCGCGGGGCGGCTTACTTCAACAGGACCAGCGACAGGGCCGGGAAGGCGTTGATGACGAGCAGGGCCACCACCCGCATCCCGTAGAAGGGCAGCACCCCCTTCACGATGGCATGGAGCGGCATCTTGGTGATGCGGCTCATCACGAACAGGTTCAGCCCGACCGGCGGCGTCAGGGTCGCCACCTCGACCAGCGCGGTCATGATGACGGCGAAATGGATCAGGTCCACCCCCACGGCGTGCGCCATCGGGAACAGGATCGGCGCCAGCAGCACGATCATCGACACGCCGTCGAGGAACATGCCGACGACGAGCAGCAGCAGATTGACCGCCAGCAGGAACTCGAAGGGCGAGACCTGCGCCTCCTTGAGCATCGCGGTCAGTTCGGCGGACAGGCCGAGACGGGTCAGCACCGCGGTCAGCAGGCCGGAGCCAAGCAGCACACCGTAGATCATCACGGTCTGGAGGACCGACTCCCGCGCCGTCTCCCACACCGCGGCGAGGTTGGCGGTGCGGTAGACCATCGTCACCAGGACCACCGCGTAGACCGCGGCCAGCGCCGACACCTCGGTCGGGGTGAACCAGCCCATGTAGATCGTGCCGATGATGATCACCGGCATCATCAGCGCCCCGGCGGCACCCGGCAGGCGCTGGCCGAAGCCCTTCCAGTCCGGACGCTCGCCGACATGGCCGTAGCCTTTGAGCCGGCTGACGATCAGCGTGGTAAGACCGAGCAGGAACGCCTCGAACAGGCCGGGCACGATGCCGGCGATGAACAGGTTGGTGATCGGCAGGCCGACGATGGAGCCGATCAGGATGAAGGTCAGCGACGGCGGGATCATCAGCCCCAGCGTGCCGCAGACCGCGACCAGCGAGGCGGCGAAGCGGGGCGGATAGCCCTCCGCCGGCAGCAGCTTCACCGCCGCCGGGCCGAGCGCCACGGCGCAGGCCACCGACGAGCCGTTGACCGCCGCGAAGAACACGCTGGACATGGCCAGCGCCAGGGCGACGCCGCCGCGGAACCAGCGGATCACCGTGCCGACCAGATCGAGGATGACCAGCGCAAGGTTGCCGCGCGACATCAAGTTGCCGGCGAAGATGAAGAAGGGAATGCAGACCAGCGCGTATTTGTCGACGGAGTCCCAGGCCATCTGCGCGACCAGGACGACCGGGATGTTGAAGTTGAAGGTCAGCAGACCGACCGCGATGACGCCCAGGGCCAGCGCGATGTGCACGCCTCCCGCCACGAGAAGCAGCAGGCTGACGACGGCGATGATGGATGTCATGGTGTTTCCTTCCCCCTTGCTGGGTTGCCCTTTTCTTATCGCCGCCTAGAGATTCTCGCCCTCGGTGGGCGGATCGGGGTCCTGGCCACGCAGCAGCAGGATGATGTTGCCGATGAAGGCGAAACCGTAGAGCACCCCGCCCAGCGGCAGCACCAGCCGGACCATCCACAGCGGCAGGTCGAGGTTGGATTCGGTGAACATGCCGATGGCCTGGAGGTGGGCGACCTCCTGAATCCCGGCGACCACCAGAAGCACGCTGAAGCCCAGCCCGATCAGGCTGTTCAGCCAGGAGAAGGCCAGCCGCAGCCACTGCGGCATCATGTTGAGCAGCAGGTCCATGCGGATGTAGTGGCCGTGCCGCGTGCCGACGCCCAGCGACAGGAGCACGCTCCACACCACCAGGAAGCGGACCAGCTCCTCCGCCCACCAGTGGCTTTCCGACAGGAGGGAGCGGCTGGACGCCTCGTAGAACATGATGCCGATGGCCGCCATCATCAGGATCGTGGCGACGTTCAGGAGGAGGCGGTCCTCGATGAAGCTCCACCAGCCCGGCAGGCCGCGGCCCGGCTGCGGAGCGGCGTCCACCGCAGGCGACGTCGCCTGGGTGTGCGGGGCCGCGGACGTCAATGTATCGGTTCCCGGCATGGGTGTAACTCCCTTCACGAGAAGACCTGTGTCTGGGGGACGCGGCTCAGCCAGCCGGTGGCGCGCTCGTAGGCGTCGGCGATGCGCAGCAGCGTGGCTTCCGCCTGCCGGCGGCCGATGAGCTGCATGGCGATCGGCATCCCGTCCGGATCGAAGCCGGCGGGCGTGACGAGTGCCGGCAGGCCGAGGTAGGAGACCGGACGGGTCAGCGCCGCCACCCCGGCGACCACCGCGGCCATCGCCGGCCCGGCCCCCACGTCGGTCTGCGCGGCGGTCGGCACGCGGCTGCGCAGCGCGGGAACGAACAGCGCGTCGCACCGGGCGAAGGGACCCTCGATCATTGCCCGGAGATGAAGCGCGCGGAGCTGCTTCGCCTGGAGGTAGGAGGCCGCCGGCACCATCAGCCCCTGCAGAAGCCGCGCGCGGACCTGCGGGCCGTAGTCCTGCGGACGCTCGCGCAGCCAGGGCGCATGGACGGCCGCCGCCTCCGGCGTGAAGACGAGGTTGGCGAGGTCGCCGTAGGGCTCGTGGTCGGGGATGTCCACCTCCACGACGCGGGCGCCGGCGCGCTCCAGCACCGCACGCGCCCGCTCCAGCGCGGCGGCGACGGCGGGGTCGAGCCCGTCGTAGTAGAATTGGCGCGGGATGCCCAGCCGCAGCCCCTCGACCCCCTGGCCGATGCCGTCCGCGACGTCCGTTCGCCCGGTGATGACCGAGAACAGCGTCGCCGCGTCCTCGGCGCTGCGGGCCAGCGGACCGACGCAGTCCAGGCTTTCCGACAGCGGCATCACGCCGTCCATCGGCGTCGCCCCCTGCGTCGGCTTCAGCCCGACCACGCCGCACAGCGCCGCCGGAAGCCGCACCGACCCGCCGGTGTCCGACCCCAGCGAGCCGAAGGCCAGCCGCCCCGCCACCGCCGCCCCGGAGCCGGAGGAGGAGCCGCCGGTGATGCGCTCCGGCTCCCAGGGGTTGCGGCAACGCCCGAGATGGGCGTTGTGCCCGGTCGGTCCCATGGCGAATTCCGCCATATGCAGCGTGCCGAGCGTCACCGCCCCGGCCGCATCCAGCCGCTCCAGCACCGTGGCCGTCCGTTCCGGGCGGAAGTCGCCGCGGATCGTCGGAGAGCCGCAGGTGCAGCGCTTGCCGGCGCGGTGGAACATGTCCTTGTGGGCCAGGGGCACGCCGTGCAGCGGCCCGCGCAGCCGCCCAGCCCGAACCTCCGCGTCGGCGGCGCGGGCGGCGGCCAGCGCCTCCTCCGGCTCGACCGACAGGAAGGCGTTGAGCGTCGGATTCAGCCGGGCGATGCGGTCCAGGGAGGCGTCGGCCAAGGCTTCCGCCCGCAGCGTGCCGTCGCGGACCGCCCTTGCGGCCTCCGTCAGGGTCAGTGATGTGGGATCGGTCATGCCCGCTCCCCGGCAATCACCGCAGCATGGGCGCCCAGCGGCACGTCGAACAGCGAGCCGCCGGGATGCGCCGCCGCCAGCGCACCCGGCACGGCGGCCAGCAGGCGCCCGCACAGGGCGGCGTCGGCATCGTCCAGGGTCACGCCCTGGATCCTGGCCAGGGTCCGCGCGCAAGCCGCGGCGTCCCCGATGAGGTTTTCCGTCATTCCTTCCCTCCCTTCCGGTGCTGTCCCCGCGCGGCTCTTCCGGCCGTTCGCCGCGGGCAGGGCCTTGATGGCCCCTTACCCGGATCGTTGCAGCGTCATTTCATAGCGGTATCGTCCGGCCGCGTGGCTGCTGACCGCCACCTCCAGCGCGTTTCCTTCGGCGTCCAGATAATGGCGGATCACCACCAGGATCGGGGTGCCGACCTCCACCGACAGGCGGGACGCGAGATTGGCGTCCGCCGAGGTGGCCTCGATGGACTGCACGACCTCCTCGATGCGCAGGCCGTAGCGGCTTTCCAGCACCGCGTAGACGGCGACCGGAAAGGTGCCGATGGCCTGGGCCACGTCGTCGAAGGCGGCGGGGAGGAACACCTCGGTGTAGCAGAGCGGCGTCCGCTCCCCCGGCTGGCGGCGCAGCGCCACCACCCGGACCCAGGGCGTGTCCGGCTGGGAGCGCAGAAGCTCCGCCGTCCGTCCCTCCACCAGGATCTTCTCCACCGCCAGCACCTCCAGCCGGGTGGAGGAGGCGTACTGCCCGATCTCCGCGAGGCTGGACAGCGTGTTGTGGAAGCGCCCGTCGGGGCGGGCGGCGGTCACCACCGAGCCCGAGCCCTGGCGGCGCGCGATCAGGCCGAGATCCTGGAGCCGGCGCAGCGCCTCCCGCACCGTGTAGCGGCTGGCGGAGAAGCGCAGGCACAGCTCCTGCTCGGTCGGCAGCCGTTCGCCGACCCCGACCCGCCCGTCCGAGATGTCGGCGCGCAGCGCGTCCAGGATCTCCTGGAAGCGCGGCCCCTCCGCGGCGGACGGGCGGACGGAGGTCGGGCGAACGGCGGCTTTCACAGCGCCCCCTGCTCGCGCAGGGCGGCGATGCGCTCCGGCCCGATGCCGATGCGGCCCAGCACGTCCTCGGTGTCGGCGCCCAGCGCCGGGGCGGGGCGGGTGGGAAGCGTCTCGCCGCCAATGCGCACCGGCCCGGTCAGCATCCGCACGCCGTGGGACCCGTCCGGATAGGAAAAGTCGGCGACCCGGTCGCTGTCGCGGACGAAAGGGTTCTCCAGCGATTGCGCGATGTCGAGGACCGGGGCGGCGGGAACCGCGCCGCCGAGGATCTCCACCCACTCCGCCGTGTCGCGCTGGCCGAGCACCTCGTCCAGCAGGACGGTGAGCTGCTCGCGGTTGGCGAGCCGGTCCTTGAAGCTGCGGAAGCGCGGGTCGTCCCCCCATTCCGGCTTGCCGATCTTGTCGCAGAAGACCGGCCAGAACTTCTCCTTGTTGCACATGACGAACAGCCAGCCGTCGCGCGTGCGGTAGAGCTGCGACGGGGTCAGCGAGGGATGCGCGGAACGCGGCTCCCGCCCCTGGTTGTGGCCGCCGTTGAGGTACCAGGTGGCGAGGTAGGTCATGTTGTGCAGCGCCGTGTCGAACAGGCTGACGTCCACGTCCGAGCCCTTGCCGCTGGCCCGCGCCCCGACCACGCCGGAGACGAGGCCGAAGGCGGTCATCAGGCCGGTCATCATGTCGACCACCGACATGCCGAAGCGGGCGGGCGGGCCGTCCGGCTCGCCGGTGACCGACAGATAGCCGGCCTCCGCCTGCATCAGATAGTCGTAACCCGGCCAGGCCCGCCGCGGCCCCGTGCGCCCGTAGGCGGACAGGTGGGCGCAGACGATCTTGGGGTTGACGGCCTTCAGATGCTCGTAGGTCAGGCCCAGCTTGTCCGGCAGGTCGCCGCGCAGGTTGTCCAGCACGGCGTCGGCGTGGCGCACCAGCTCGTGCAGCACCGCCATGCCCTCGGGGTGCTTCAGGTTGAGGGTGATGCTGCGCTTGTTGCGGTTGAAGGACTGGTAGAAGTGGCTGTTGCCGGGGCCGAAGAAATGGGGGCCGACATGCCGGCCGACCTCGCCGCCCTCGGCGGGATTCTCGACCTTGATGACTTCGGCCCCGAGGTCGGCCAGCAGCATGGTGCCGAACGGGCCGGCGCCGTATTGCTCCACGGCGATGACGGTGACGCCTTCGAGGGGTAGCACGCGGTGTCTCCCTGATGGGGTGTGCGGGGCGTGTGGGGAGTGGTTGCAGCGGGCCCCCACCCAACCCTCCCCCGCTTTCGCAGGGGAGGGCTTTTGTCCTCACACCGGATTCTGCTCGATCAGCCGCTTGGCGATGATGATGCGCTGGATCTCGTTGGTGCCCTCACCGATGCACAGCAGGGGGGCGTCGCGGTAGAGCCGCTCCACCACGAACTCCTTGGAATAGCCGTAGCCGCCATGGATGCGCATGGCGTCCAGGGAGTTCTCCACCGCCGCTTCGGAGGCGAAGAGCTTGGCCATGCCGGCCTCGTAGTCGCAGCGCTCGCCGCGGTCGAGTGCCTTGGCCGCCTGCTGCACCAGAAGCCGCGCCGCGGAGACGCGGGTCGCCATGTCGGCCAGCTTCATCGCCACGGCCTGATGCTCGTGGATCGGCTTGCCGAAGGTCTTGCGCTGCTGGCTGTACTTCACGGATTCGTCCAGCGCCGCCTGGGCGACGCCGACGCCGCGCGACGCCACGTTGACGCGGCCCAGCTCCAGGCCGGAGATGGCGCAGGCCATGCCGCGGCCCTCGACGCCGCCGATCAGCCGGTCGGCCGGGACGCGGTAGTCCTCGAAGACCAGCTCGGCGGAGTCGATGCCCTTGTAGCCCAGCTTCTCCAGCTTGCGGCTGACCTTGAAGCCCGGCCCCTTCTCGGCCAGGAACATCGTCATGCCCTTGTGGCGGGGCTGCGCCGTCGGGTCGGTCTTGACCAGCAGGGCGAAGCAGCTTCCCTGGATGCCGTTGGTGATCCAGGTCTTCGAGCCGTTGATGACGTAGTCGTCGCCGTCGCGCTTGGCCACCGTGCGGATGGCCTGAAGGTCGGTGCCGCAGTCCGGCTCGGTCAGGGCAAGGCCGCCGCGCAGCTCGCCGGTGGCGAAGCGCGGCAGGAAGGCGGCCTTCTGCTCCTCCGTCCCCGTCTTGGTGACGATGAAGGCCATGATGAGGTGGGAGTTGATGATGCCGGACAGCGACATCCACACCGACGAGATGCGCTCGATCATCTTGGCGTAGGTGGAGGGCCGCAGGCCGAGCCCGCCGTATTCCTCGGGGATCGTCGCCCCGAAGAGGCCCAGCTCCTTCATCCGCTCGACGATCTCGTCGGGGTAGGTGTCGTCATGCTCCAGCTTCAGGGCGACCGGCCGGACATGGCGGTCGAGGAAGCGGTCCACGCTGTCGAGGATCAGGCGGTCCTGCTCGTCGCGTTCCGCGTCGGTCATGCTGGTGTTGGTGTCGCTCATGGCGTGTTTCCCGGATTGGATGGTCAGCGGACGGACGGCGACAGCACGGACAGCGAGTCCGCCGCGCGCGGGCTGGCGTCGAGGCCGAGGACGGCGTCGGCGATGCGCGCCGCGGCGGTCTCGTTCACGGCCATGGCGGCGTTGCCGCGGTACTTGTCCACGATCTCGGCGTTGGAGAGCGGGCGGTCGGCGGCGCCGCGGTTGATGTGCTCGCGGTGGCGCAGCTCCCGCCCGTCGTCGAGCGTGATGACCAGCTCGCCCGAATAGGCCTTCGGGAAGGGCGAGTCGGGGTCGTGGCGGTAGGACACCTTCGACGCGATGTCGAGGATCGCCGCGTCGCCCAGCGCGTCGTTCTCCAGCTCCGCCAGGGTCAGGCGTCCGCGCACCAGGGCGGCGGCGACCAGGAAGGGCACGCTGAACTGCGCGTCGTAGGAGTTGGAGGGGCGCTTCTTGTTGGCCTCCGGCTCGCAGACGGTCTTGACCACCTGCTCTGGCACCAGCGCCTCGATGCGGCGGATGCGCGTGAGGTCGAGGCCGTCGCGGCGCAACTCGAGGGCGGCGTCGACGCAGGCGTGGGTGAAGTGGCAGGCCGGATAGGGCTTGATCGCCGTCGCCATCAGCTCCCACGTCTCGCCGAGGCCGGCGGTGGCGATGCCCAGCTCGGCGCGCCCGGCCTCCTTGCCGAGATAGGTGTTGAACAGGCCGAAGCGGCCCTCGTAGGGACGGGTGACGCCGGTGAAGCCCTCGCGGGCCAACGCCGCCGCGGTGATGCCCGCCGCCGCCGCCCAGCCGGGATGCAGGCGCTTGTTCCAGGCGCCGTCCTCCAGGAACTCCAGGCTGCCGCTCGCCATCGACAGGGCGATGCCCTGGGCGGCGGCCAGCTGCGCGCGGGTCAGGCCGAGCAGCCGGCCGGCGGCCAGCGCGCAGCCGAACACGCCGATCATGCCCGTCGGGTGGAAGCCCACCTGATGGAAGCCGCCCCGCGCCACCGCGCCGAGCCGGGCCGCCACCTCGACGCCCAGAACATAGGCGCTGACCACGGAACGGCCGTCCGCCCCGGTCATCGCCGCCGCCGACAAAACGGCGGGCATCACGCTGGCGGTCGGGTGGATGACGCCGCCGATGTGGGTGTCGTCGTAGTCGAGACCGTGGCAGAGCAGCCCGTTGACCGTCGCCGCGTCGCGGGCGGGCAGCGAGGCGGGCATGCCGATCACCGGCACCGACCCCTCCCCCGCCAGCCCGCGCAGGGCGGTCAGCGTCTTGTGGGCAAAGTCGTAGCGCGTCGAGGCGAGCGCGATGCCCACGGCGTCCAGCATGTGGTGCGGCGCGCGGGTGCGGACCTCCGCTGGAATGGCGTCGTCGGGGGTGTCGGCGACGAAAGCCGCCAGCGTGGCGGCGATGGAATTGGTGGTCGGATCGGTGGCGGGCATGGTTCCTCCCTCTTGTTCTTCTCGGGCCATCGGGTCTTTCCGGGTTGTCCGGATCAGTCGCCCCGGATCAGTCGCCGATGCCGTGGCCCCGCTTGGGGACGAGGCTGGCCCGCTCGAAGGTCACGAAGACCGTGCCGTCGGCCTTGTAGCCCTCGGTGTAGGTGGTCACGATGCCCTGGGTCGGGCGCTTTTTGGATTCGCGCACGTCCAGCACCTTGGAGCGCGCGTAGATCGTGTCGCCGGGGAAGACCGGGGCGACCAGCTTGATCTCCTTCCAGCCAAGGTTGGCGACGGACTTGTAGGAGACGTCGTCCACCGTCATGCCCAGCACCATGGCCAGCGTCAGGCCGCTGTTGACCAGCGGCTTACCGAACTCCGACTTCTCGGCGAAGGCGTGGTCGCAGTGCATGGGGTGGCGGTTCATCGTCAGCAGGCTGAACTGGATGTTGTCCGCTTCGGTGATGGTCCGGCCGGGGCGGTGCTCGTAGACATCGCCGACGGTGAAATCCTCAAGGTAGCGGCCAAGGTCGGCGACGATGGTCCGCGGTTCCTGAACATCGGGCATGGGCGGGCGTCTCTTGTCTGCGGATCGGAGGGATGATTGCGGGGCGCCGATCATTTCAAGGTGACATGTTCAGCGCGTGTGATAGCATGTTGTACGTACAAATAACACGCCCCCCCACCCTTGGAAAGCGTTTTCATGCCCAACAATCCGCAGAACGCAGCAACGGCGCCGGATTCGCCGGTCCGCCGCTCCTACCTGTTCGTTCCCGGCGCCCGTCCCGACCGTTTCGCCAAGGCTCTGGGAACCGGCGCCGACGCCGTCATCATCGATCTGGAGGACGCGGTGGCCCCCGGCGACAAGGACAGCGCCCGCGCCGCCGTCTGCGCCTTCCTGCTGGAGCACACCGGCGCGGGCGGGCCGGCGGTTTTCGTTCGAACCAATTCGGTGCGCAGCCGCACCGGCCTGCTCGACATCCTCGCTTTGACCGACCTTCCGGACGGCGCCGCGCCGCGCTGGGCGGGCATCCTGCTGCCGAAGGTGGACGGGGCCGAGGACGTCCGGCTGGCCGCCGGGCTTCTCGACGAGCGCAATCTGCCCGGTGCGCTCGGCGCGCTGATCGAGAGCGCCGACGGGCTGGAGAACGTCATGGCGATCGCCGCGGCCTCCCCCCGCCTGTCCTTCCTGATGTTCGGCGGGGGCGACCTGTCGGCGGAGCTGCGCGTGCCGCTGGCCTGGGAACCGCTGGTCCAGGCCCGCACCCGGATCGTGCACGCCGCCGCCCGCTTCGGGCTGGACGCGCTGGACATGCCGTGGATCGCGCTGGATGACGAGGAGGGCTACCGCCAGGAGCTGGCGCGCAGCGTCCTGCACGGCTTCACCGCGCGCTCGGCCATCCATCCCAAGCAGATCACCGCCATCCACGACGCCTACACCCCGTCGCCGGAGGCGGTCCTCCGCGCCGGGCGGGTCCTGGCCGCCTTCGAGGCGGCGGGCGGCGGGGTCTGCGTGCTGGACGGCAGGCTGGTCGAGCGGCCCCTGGTGCTGGGGTCCCATCGAATCCTGGCATTGGCCCGCCGCGCCGGAATGCTGTAGCCAGGGATTGCCCGTTCATGCGCCCCGCGCCACCGTCACTTGTCCGGACTCCCATGACCACGCAAGAAACCCCGCCCGCCCCCTTTCCCCTGCTGCTGGCGGAGGTGACCAGCGTCCAGACCGTCGCCACCCTGTCGGTCCTGACCCTGGCGACGGTCGCCCCGCTGGCCGCCGCCTCGCTGGGTGTGGGGTCGGAGGCGGTCGGCTACCAGATCAGCGTCATCTACAGCGCCGCCGCCCTGGTGTCGGCCTTCGCCGGTCTGGTGGTCCGCCGCTGGGGCGCCGGGACGGTGGGCGTCCTGGCGCTGGCGCTTGGGTTGGTGGGCTGCCTCGGCATCGCCACCGGCTCCCTGTGGGTCGCGGCGTTGGCGTCGGTGCTGCTCGGCATCGGCTACGGGCTGGTCAACCCGTCCTCCTCCCACCTGCTGAACCGCTTCACCCCGCCGGCCCGGCGCAATCTGGTCTTCTCGCTGAAGCAGACCGGCGTGCCGCTGGCCGGCGTGCTGGCCGGGCTGACCCTGCCGGGAATCGGCGAGATC
This sequence comes from Azospirillum sp. UENF 312511, assembly GCF_058780635.1. Lineage (NCBI taxonomy): Bacteria > Pseudomonadati > Pseudomonadota > Alphaproteobacteria > Rhodospirillales > Azospirillaceae > Azospirillum > Azospirillum sp. UENF 312511. Next base: position 588,629 of record NZ_JBSNCG010000002.1, read on the forward strand.
GCCGGCTGGCGCGGGGCGGCGCTGGCGGTGGCCGCCATGTTCGCCCTGCTGCTGGTCCTCTTCGCGCCGGGCCGCCGGGTGTGGGACGACGACCGCAGCCCCGGCCTGCCGATCCGCGGCAACCTGATGGAGGGGCCGCGGCTGGTCTGGCGGGTGCCGGCGCTGCGCGGCTTCGCCCTGATGGGCTTCTTCTTCTCGGCGATCCAGCTGTCGCTGATGGCCTTCACGGTGAACATGCTGGTGCATGACCTGCACTGGTCCATCGTGTCCGCCGGGCTGGCCGTGTCGGTGATGCAGGCGGCGGGGGCGGCGGCGCGCATCGGCTGGGGGCTGCTGGCCGACCGGCTGCGCTCCGGCGTGGCGGTGCTGGGCGGCATCGGCGGGCTGTCCGCCGCCTCCGCCCTGGTCACCGCCGGCCTGGGGCCGAGTTGGCCGGTGCCCGCGGTGATCGGCGTGCTGACGGTGTTCGGCATCGCCGCCATCGGCTGGAACGGCGTGTTCCTGGCGGAGGTGGCGCGGGTCGCCCCGAAGGGCACGGCCAGCACGGCGACGGGCGGCGCGCTGATGTTCACCTTCTCCGGCGTCGTCGTCGGGCCGGCGCTGTTCGCCACCCTCTTCAACACGGTCGGCAGCTACGGCGAGACCTTCGCCCTGATGATGGCCTTCCCGTTGGCCGGGGCGGCGGCCGTCCTGTTCTGGTCGCGCCGCAAAACTTGATGGCGGTGGTCATAGGCCCATCGCGCAGAGTTGTCCGTACAATAATGTTGGCACTCCCCACTGTTTTCCCCTATGATCGTTCGGACAAGCGGGCCAAAAGCGTCCGAACGCAGCAATGGGAGGGAAGCCAATGTTCAATCCGTCACTCTTCAGGCCATTCTGGGCGAAGACGCTGCTGGTCGGAATGACCGTGACCGGGCTGGCCGCCGGGACGCCGGGGCAGGCCCGCGCCCAGGCGGCGCCGGTCGAGATGGTGATGACGGACGAGATCGCGACGTCCCACTGGACCGCCAAGATGATGGACGAGTATGCGGCCCTGATCGAGGAGCGCTCGAAGGGCCGCATCAAGCCGAAGGTTTTCCACTCCGGCACGCTCTACAAGGACAAGGACGCCGTCGCCGCCCTCGGGTCGGGCGCCGTGCACATGGTCTGGCCGGTCAGCGTGCAGCTTGAGAGCATCGCTCCGCAGTACGGCGTGGTGAACCTGCCCTTCGCCGTCACCGACGCAGCGATGTCCAAGCCGGAAACCGCGCAGGAGGTCTCCAAGCTGCTGTCCGGGCTGGTGGCCGACAAGGGTATCCGCGTCATGGGGCTGATGCGCACCGCCGACCTGATCTTCCTCTTCAAGGACAAGGAGGTCGACTCCGTCGGCGACCTGAAGGGCAGCAAGATCCGCCTGACCGGCGGGCGCGTCCTGCAGCTTCTGATGCGCGACTTCGGGGCCAGCCCGGTGTCGATGCCCGCCTCCGAAATGGCGGCGGCGCTGATGCAGGGGGCCATCGACGGCATCTACACCTCCGCCGGCGGCTGGGAGATGGTCGGCACCAACGCCGCCAAGGTCGCCTCGCTGGTGCCGGGCATGAGCCTGCTCACCTACTCCGTCCTGGTGGACGACAAGTGGATGAAGGGCCTGCCCGACGACCTGCGCCAGGTGGTGGAGACGACCACCAACGAGATCATCGCCAAGCAGTGGCAGCGCGCCATCGACGCCGACAAGAAGACCATGGACCAGATGATCGCCCAGGGCGGGCGTCTGGCCGTGGCGCCCGAGGCGGAGCAGGCGAAGTTCCGCGAGATCGCCAACAAGGTCAACCAGGACTATGTCCGGCGCTACCCTGAGGTCTGGAAGCAGTATCAGGCCATCGTCGGCAACAAGAGCTGAGGCGATCCCCCTCGCTTCACCTCGCGGTGCGGGCGGCGTTCCGAAAGGGGCGCCACCCGCACCGATTTTTTATAAGGACCTTCAGACCGACCGCATGAGGCCGCCGTCCACCCGGATGTTCTGCCCGGTGATGTAGCCGGCCCCGTCGGAGGCGAGGAAGGCGACGGTCGCCGCAATCTCCTCGCTCTTGCCGTAGCGGGCCATCGGCACGCCCTGGCGCCGCTCCTCCGTCGCCGGCAGGCTGTCGATCCAGCCGGGCAGCACGTTGTTCATCCGCACATTGTCGGCGGCGTACTGGTCGGCGAACAGCTTGGTGAAGGAGGCCAGCCCGGCCCGCGCGACGGCGGAGGTCGGGAACATCGGGCTCGGCTCGAAGGCCCAAGCGGTCGAGATGTTGATGATCGTCCCGCCCTTCTGCGCGACCATGACCGGGGTCACCAGCCGGACCGCCCGGACGACGTTCAGGAAATAGACCTCGATCCCCTTGTGCCAGTCCTCGTCGGTCAGCTCCAGCAGGCCTTTTCGCGGGCCGTGGCCGGCGCTGTTCACCAGCGCGTCGATGCGCCCCCAGCGCTCCATCGTCCGGCTCACCAGACGCTCCAGATCCTCGGCGGACTGGTTCGAGCCGGTCACGCCGATCCCGCCCAGCTCCTCGGCCAGAGCCTCGCCCTTGCCGGAGGAGGACAGCACCGCGATCTTGAATCCGTCCGCTGCGAGGCGCCGCGCCGCCGCGGCGCCCATGCCGCTGCCGCCCGCGGTGATGATGGCAACCTTATCGCCCATGATTCGTCATCCCTCTCCTGCCGGAACGGTTCGTCCGTTCCTTCTCTCCTCCTGTATCGCACCGGATGCAGGACGGGGCCAAGGGAAGCGTGCGCGCCTTCGGACGCCGACAAGGACGGCGCCGGAATAAGGCCGGTCAGAGGGTGAGGAGGAAAGCCAGCGACGCGACCGGAGCCGCCGTGACGAAGCCGACGGCGACGAAACGCTCGACCGGGCTCCAGGACGCCCAATCCCGCTGAAGCGAGGACAAGAACGACTTCATGATCCCTCACGGACCGGCTGATGTTGCAATGCATATAAGATACGGTTTCCGAGGGCGTTCGTGCCAGGGGCGTGGCTTCCGTATCGCGAAATATCGGGGGGTGATGCAGCGCTGCCACAGGCCGGAAAGCGGCACTCCGAAAGGGCTTTGCCGGGGCGGCGCCGTCAAAGGTTGCCCATCGGCCACAGGAACCGACGGATGGGAGGTTCAGGACGACACCCCGTCGCCGAACAAAGCGAGGATTTGCGCCGCCGCCAACTCCGGCGGGATCGAGGCGATGCAATGCGCCTCGGCCGCCGTGCAGCTGTCCGGCGGACAGGGCGCAAGCGCCGCCGTGGGCCGCAGCACCAGCGCCCGCGCGCACCAGGGGCGGAAGCGCTCCGGCGCGTGGAAGTGGTTGGGGTCCCCGCCCTCCGGATGGCAGGAGAAGACGGCGACCGGCACGCCCACGGCGGCCCCGAGATGGGCCGGACCGGAATCCATGGCGATCAGCCCCGCCGTCCGCTCGATCACCGCCGCCGCCAGCCGCAGGCCGGTCCGCCCGGTCAAGTTGGTCACCCGCCCCGGCAGGGCCCCGGCGATCCGCTCCGCCGCCGCCCGCTCCAGCTCCGTGCCGAGAACCGCCACCCGCGCGCCGAGCGCGATCGCCACCACGGCGACCACCGCCGCCAGCCGCTCCGGCGGGTATTCGCGACGCGCGGCGGCCGCCCCCGGCGCCACGGCGACGATCCGCTCCCCCGCCGCATCGGCCAGCAGGCGGGCGGCCTCCGCCCGGTCCTCCGCGGTCGGGCGCAGTTCCACCCCGTCGCCGTCCGGTTCACCGCCGGCGAAGCGCAGCAAAGCGAGGTTCTGCTCCACCTCGTGGCGTCCCGGCGGGGGCGTCAGCCGGTGGGTGTAGGCGCGGTCGAAGCCGGCGTTGCCCGACGCCTTCCACGGCGTGACCGTCTCGGAGAATCCGACAACGGCACGGGCGCGGCTGTTCGCGGCGAGCGCCGTGGCACCGTGGCGGTCGAAATCGTAGCGGGGGACCAGCGTCAGGTCGAAGCCGGCGCGGAACGCCTCCGCGAAGGCCGCGGCACCGCCCGGCGTGACGCCGCGCAGATCGATGCCGCCCCCCGGCTTCGGATGCGGCGCCACCACCGCGTCGACATGCGGGCAGGTCTCGGCAAGGTCGGCCACGGCGGGGCGCACCGCCAGCACGATGCGCGCCCGCGGCGCCGAGGCCCGCAGACCGCGCAGGAAGGGTGTGGCGAGCACGAAGTCGCCCGCCTCGTCCAGCTTCACCACCAGGATGCGCCGGGCGGACGAAAGGTCGAAGACGGCGTCCGTCATGCCGCGCTCATGTCGATGCGGGCGGGCGGCAGGCCGGCGCACCAGCGCCGCCACGCCAGACGGTAGCCGGCCTCGACCGCCCGGACGTACCCCGCCTCGTCCATCAGGGGGGAGCGCGCCATGCGCTCGCGCAGGCCCGCGCGCTGCGCCTCCAGGAAGGCGCGGTCCGTGGCCAGCCGGACGGCGAGCGCCACGTAGTCGTCCTCACGCTCCACCACCAGCCCGCCCAGCCCGACGCTGCCGAGCATCGTGGCGCCCCAGCGGGAGATCATCGCCTCCCCCGCAATGGACAGCACGGGAACCCCCATCCACAGCGCGTCGCAGGTCGTCGTGCCGCCGTTGGCGAAGACGGGGTCCAGCGCGCAATCGAGCAGCCGATAATCCTCGTAGGGGTCGGGGGCGGTGCCGCGCAGCAGCAGCCGCGATTCCGCCACCCCATGGGCGGCGAAGGCGTCCAACACCCGCCGCGCCACCCCACCGCCGGACAGCCCGCGCCATTTCAGCATCAGCCGCGCCTCCGGCACCGCCGCCAGCACCCGCCCCCACAGCGCCAGCGTCGAAGCGTTCAGCTTCGTCAGGTTGTTGAAGGAGCCGAAGGTGAACACCCCCGTCGTCTCCACCGGCGGGCGGTCGGGCGGTGTCGCGGCGGACTCCGCGGGGCGGTAGCACAGCACGCTCCCCGGCAGGCGGATCAGCGTCTCGGTGTGCAGGGCGTCCGCGCTCGCCGCGGCGAAGCGGTGGTCGGAGAACTGGTAGTCCATCGCCGTCAGCCCCGTCGTGTTCGGGTAGAGTGGCAGGCTGACCTGGAGCGGCGCCGGGCGGCGGATGAACAGCGGCATGCGGTTGCGCGACATGTGCCCGCCGCAGTCCACCAGCACGTCGATGCCGTCCGCCCGGATCAGGCGCTCCAAGTCGCCGTCCGGCAGGGCCGCGACATCGCGCCAGCGGTCGGCGAGCGCCGCGAAGCGGGCGGTCGCGGCGTCCTTCGGCAGGTCGGCGTAATAGCAGGTCACCTCCACCGCCGACCGCTCGTGGCGTTCGATCAGCGGCAGCAGGAAGTGATAGCCCGGCCCCGGGTAGCGCTGGAAATCCGGCGACAGGTAACCGACGCGCAGGCGGCGCTCCGGGTCGCGATTCACCGCGTCGAAGCGCGGAACGGCGGGCGGCAGCGGCATCACGGCGCGCTCGAACCGCCGGTGCTCGTCGAACACCGCGCTAAGGTCGGCCTCCTCGGCGAAGCACAGGCAGAACAGCAGGTTGGAGCGCACCTCCGCGTCCTGCGGCGCGCGATCCAGCGCGGCGCGCAGGGCGGCCACCGCCTCGCCGTGGCGGCCCAGCGCCATCAGCGCGACGCCCAGGTTGGAGCTGGCCAGCGCCTCCCGCTCCGCCGTGCGCAGGGCCAGCGCCCGCCGCAGCAGGGTCAGCGCGTCGTCGAAGGCGCCCGCGTCGATGGCGTGGGTGCCGAGGTTGGTCCAGCCGGCTGCCCCGTCGGGCTGCAGGGCCACCGCACGGCGGAACCACGCCCGCGCTTCCTCGGGGCGCTTGGCCCGGTGCTGGACGGCCCCGGCGTTGAGGGCGTGGCCCGCCTCCTCCGGGTCGGCGCGGACGGCGCGGACGGCAGCGGTCGCAGCCCCGCCCACCTGACCCAAGGCCGACAGCGCCATGCCAAGCCCGGTCAGCGCGGTCGCGGAGTCCGGGACCAGCGCCAGGGCGCGCCGATAGCAACGCGGCGACGCCGCGGGATACCCCCGCTCCTGCCACAGATTGCCCAGCACCAGCAGGGCGTCGGGCGCCGGGGCCAGCACCGCCGCCCGCTCCAGCCACGCCGCCCCCTCGCGCCAGGGCTCCGCCGCGGCCAGCGCCGCGCCCAGGATCTTCGCACCCTCGCCGTGGCCCGGCTCCAGCGCCATCAGCCGCCGCCCCGCCTCCGCCACGCCCGCCCTATCGCCCAGCGCGTGGCACAGGCCGGTCACCTGCTCCTGCGCCTGGACCAGCAGCGGCGCCAGGACGGCGGCGCGGCGGAAGGCGGCGAGCGCGTCGCGCGGGCGCCCGGCGTCGCGCAGCGCCGCCCCCTGGTTGTAGGCGGGCAGCACGTCTCCGGGTGCGAGCGCCGACGCCCGCCCGTACCAGTCCGCCGCCGGGCCGGGCCGCCCCAGATCGTACAGCGCGTCGGCCAGCGCGTTCACGGCCTCCCCATCCTCCGGCGCCACCGCCAGCAGACGACGGAAGGCCCGCGCCGCGCCCTCCCCCCGGCCCAGCTTGGCGTGGGCGGCGGCCTCCAGCCGGTGATGGTCGGGAATCAGCGGAGCGAGGCGGGCGGCGTGGCCATAAGCATCCGCGGCATCCGCCCAGCGCCCCACCGCCTCCAGCACGCGGCCCAGGTTGAGGCGGAAGACCGGCTGGGCGCCATCCTGCGCCACCGCCTTGCGGATCAGCGCAATCCCCGACTCCGGATCGCCGGTCTGCGCCGTCAGCAGGCCCAGCAGATGCAGCGCGTCGCTCTGGTCCGGCATCTGGCGCAGCACCCGCTCGTAGAGGGGCCGCGCCTCCGCCAGCCGTCCGTTCTGGTGATGGACGACGGCCTGCGCCAGCGTCTCCTGGAGCGTGGCGGGGGATGAATCGCGGCTGGCGCTCATGACGGTCCGTGTGTTTGGCCCACTGACGGGATTTAGGGGGACGGGATTGGGGGACAGTGCTTCAGGACGCGCAGTGTAGCGCGCCCACGCGGCCGCGGGTACGAATGCCTTGACGCCGCCGGGATCGACCGGCCGCAAATTTTCGCTCCCGACCGCGCAGGAGGTCCCAAGCGCCCGCGTATCACCACCAACAGGGTTCCTGGAGCCGGCCGGACGGCCCCGGATTCAGGCCAGGACCCGGGAAGGAGCAGAGGATGGCCGCGTGGCGGTGATCGACGAGGATGACGACGAATCGCTGATGGCCGAAACGGCCACGGGGAACCGGGCGGCCTTCGACCGGCTGACCCGCCGTCACCTGCGCCGGAGCCTCGCGCTCGCCCACCGGGTGGTCGGCAACGCGAGCGACGCGGAGGAGGTCGTGCAGGACGCCTTCCTGCAGATCTGGACGCACGCCGACCGCTGGCGCGGCGACGGGACCCGCTTCTCCACGTGGCTTTACCGCATCGTCGTCAACCGCTCGATCGACTACCGCCGCCGCAGGAGTTTCCAGCCGCTCGACGACGCGGTGGAGGTGGCCGACCCGGCCATCGGCGCCGACGGGCTGCTGGCGGAACGCCAGCTCGGTGCCGCGGTCGACGCGGCGATCGCCGCCTTGCCGGATCGGCAGCGGGCGGCGCTCAGCCTGTGCTACTACCAGGAGATGAACTGCGCGGAAGCATCGGAGGTTCTGCACGTTTCGGTCTCGGCCATGGAAAGCCTGCTGGTCCGGGCGCGGCGTATGGTCCGCACCCGTCTCAACTCCCTGATCCGTCAGAAGGACGGCGACGAGAAATGACACTCAAAGAGTTCAAGCGCTTCGCCGACCTCTACGGCGGCGACATCGACCGCTGGCCCGCGACGGACGGCGTCGATGCCCTGACCCTTCTCGAAAATTCCGCCGAGGCGCGGGCCATCCTGGCCGACGCCACGGCGCTGGACGCCCTGCTCGACCGCGCCGCCCCAGCGGTGGACGAGGACAGCGTGCACCGGGTGATGGACGGCATCGCCGCGCGGCTGGACGCGCCGCCGGTGGAGCGTGTCCCCGCCCCCTGGACCCTGTCGGCGCCGCCCATGCGCTTCTGGCCGACCGCCGGATTCCTCGCGGTGATGGGGATGGCGGGTTTCCTTGCCGCCGCCCAGGGGGTCTTGCCGGTGCAGAGTGCCCAGGCGAACGGTTACGCGGAGGTGGTGGTGAACAGCAGCTATCTGGGGGCGATCCGATGAGCCGTCCCGTCAGCGGTCCCGCCGCCCCGCGCCGTTGGCCCTGGTACCTTCTGGTCGGCTCGCTCGCCGTGAACATGCTCCTGGGCGGCATCCTGGCCGCGCAGGCGCTGCACCTCATGCCCCCACCGCCGCCGCCCGATCCCGGCCAGGGAATCGCGCGCTTCGTCGAACGGGCCGAGCGCTCGCTGTCCCCCGCCGACGCGGCGATCCTGCGGCGCGGGTACGAGGCGGAACGCACATCGATCGAACGCATGCATCAGAACATGGAGGCCTTGCGCCACCAGATTCGCGAGAGCATGAAAGCCCCCACCTTCGATCCGGAAGGGCTGCGGCGCGCCTTCGAACAGGCCCACGCGACGGAGGCCGAACTGCGTGGCCGAATGGACAGCCGCGTGATCGAGGTGCTCGGCCAATTGTCGCCCGAGGGGCGCCGCAAGCTGATGGAAATGGGCCCGCCCCGTTAAACGGTCTGTCCGCCCGGCGCCAGCCGGGCGGCGGCGTTGGCGGCGCCCATGGCGAGGGCCGCCTCGCGGGCGGTCAGGCCGCGGGCATCCCGCGCTTCGGGATCGGCGCCGCGGGCCAGCAGGAACTCCACCATCGCGACGCGGTCGAACATGGCGGCGGTCATCAGCGCCGTCCGCCCGTCCGGCCCGCAGCCGTCCACGGCGGCGCCCTCCTCCAGCAAAACCCGCAGCACAGCCTCATCCCCCTTGAAGGCGGCGGCGGCCAGCGGCGTCTGCCCGCGGTCGTTCGCCAGTTCCGGATCGGCGCCGTGACGCAGCAGGTTGCGGGCCAGTTCGGCATGGCCGTGATAACTGGCCAGCATCAGCAGGCTGTCGCCCTTGTCGTTGCGCAGGTTGGGCGGCAGGCCCATCTCCAGCAGCTCCGTCAGTTCGGCGGTGCCGCCGGACCGCGCCCAATGGAACAGCTTGCCGGCGAAGGCGATGGTGTCCTCGTCGAGTTCCCTGCGCGGCTCCCGTTGCGGCTCCCCCTGCGCTCCCATGGCGGCGCTCCCCCGGTCAGGATTTCGGCTCAAACCGGGGAAACAACCGCCGCAGCGCTTTGTTGCGCCGTCTCGCCGCGCGCCTCCTCCTGCAGCCAGCCGCGGAAGGCGGCGACGGCCGGGCGGTCCTGCATCCCTTCCGGGCAGACGAACCAGTAGCTGCCGGACGACGCCTCGATCTCCGGGAAGGGCAGGACGAGCCGCCCCGCCGCCACGTCCTCGGCGCACAGCATGCGGTCGGCGACGGTGGCGCCCATCCCGGCCGCGGCGGCCTGCATCGCCGGGTCCATGGCGTCGAACACCGCGCCCTGCCGCAGCGCCTCGAAGAAGGGCAGCCCCGCCGCGGCCAGCCAGGCCCGCCAATCCTGCCCCTCCGAACAGCCGTGCAGCAGCGGGATGGCGCCAAGGTCCATCGGCACCCGCACCCGCTCCGCCAGGGCCGGCGGGCAGACGACGGTCAGGCGCTCCGGCAGCACCTCCACGGCGGAGAAGCCCGACGGCACCTCCCGGCAATAGGGGATGGCGGCGTCGAATTCCTGCGGGTCGAACTCCAGCCCGCTGCTCCAGGCCACGGTCACCCGCACCTGCACGTCGGGGTGGAGCGCCTGGAAGCGGACCAGCCGCGGCATCAGCCAGCGGATGCCGAAGGAGAAGGCCACCTTGATCCGCAAATCCCGCCCCCGCGCCGCCAGCCGCGCCGCCGTCCCGGCGATGCGGTCGAAGGACTCCGACAGCACCGGCAGCAGGGCGCGCCCATCGTCGGTCAGTTCGACCCGGCGGGTCAGCCGCCGGAACAGCGGCACGCCCAGCCACTCCTCCAGCCCCATGATCTGCCGGCTGACCGCGCCCTGCGTCACGCACAGCTCGTCCGCCGCCTTGGAGAAGCTCTCGTGGCGGGCCGCCGCCTCGAAGGCGCGCAGGGCGTGAAGGGGCGGCAGGGCACGCCGCATCGGATGCTCCATGGATGACTTTCGCTCATCCATCTTATGAGAAAGCATGGTTTGTCGTCCACGCACCGACGCGCGATTTTCCGGCTTTGAGGAATGACCGACCGGCGGGAGGGCCGCATGACGAGCATGAGCGGAACGCACGACAAGCGGCACAGCGGAACGACCTCTAGCCCCGCCGCCGGCTCCTGGCTCGCCCGCCTGACCGGCTGGCGGGAGCGGCGGGCGCTGCGCCGCGCCCTGGCCCGCATGGACGCGCATCTCTGGGCCGACCTCGGCTTCGACGAGGCGGCGGCGCGCGAGGAGATGGACAAGCCCTTCTGGAAAGGGTGAGCGGACCGGCTGTTCAGGGCGGTTGGTAGGCGCTGCCGTCCTCGGCGCGGGCGGGCGCATCAACGTAGGTCCCGTGGTCCGGCACGGCGATCCGGTCGAAATCGCGGGCAAGCTCATGGAGCGCCGCCCGCATGCCGCTGCCACGCATGGCGGGACCGTGGCCGGTGACAACAAGTTCGGGCTCCAACCCCGCCAGTAGAACCACCGAGTCCCGCGCCTTCTGCCAATCCGTCGTGTAGTACATGGGTGGTCCGTGCATCTCCGGGTCCTGGACGGCCACGGCGTAGGCGGATTCCTGGCGCGTCGTGATGAAGGCGTCGCCCGCGATGAGGCTGCGGTCCGCCGCGCGCCAGAAGGAGACGTGTCCGGGGCTGTGCCCCGGTGTCGCCAGCCAGCGCCACCCCGGCATGCCCGGCACGCTGCCGTCCTCCGGAAGGCGGCGCAGCCGGCCGCCCACATTCACCGGCCCGCGGGGATAGAGCGGCGCCATCAGGGACATCAGGCCGCCGCCGACCGATGGATCGGGCGGCGGATAGGACGCGCTGCCGTCGAGATAGGGATGCTCCAAGGCGTGCGCGTAGACCGGCGCGTCCCAGCGCTCGGCCAACTCCTCAAGGGCGCCGACATGGTCGAAATGCCCGTGGGTCATCACGATGGCCGCGGGTCGCGAGTCTGGCCCGAACCGCTCCTCCGCCGCCCTGGCGATGAGGCCCGCCATGCCCATGATACCGGCGTCGATCAGCACCCACTGCCTGTCACTGGGCCGGTCGCCGCCCCCCGGCGCGCCGACGAAGACGACGTTGACGATGGCGAGCCGCCGGTAGGCCAGATCGGGGGCGATCTCGTGCATGCCGTCGTCGCGCGCCCGGTCCCGCTCCGGATCGTCGGCACGCCCCGCGGAATCGAGAGGGATCTGCCGCGCCATGCGCCGTCCTCCGTGCTGCGATGGGTGAGGGTCGGCACCACTCACCATTCGTAGGCAAACTGAAGGTGCCGACGATGGTTCCCCACGCAGGGTGGTGGCGGCTACTCCATTGGCTGATCGAGCGGGCGGCCCATCGCGCCACCGGCCGCGGCGCCCAGGGCACAGCCCAGCGCCACGGCCGGTCCGGTCGCCGGCAGGGCGGCCCCGCCGGTCGCCGCACCCGCCGCGACGGCGCCCGTCGCCCCCACCGCCCCGCCGGCCAGACAGCCGAGCGTCAGCCCCGCCACCGTGTGACGGTTCTGGTACAGCAGGGCGCCCCCGAGGATGATCGCGCGCTCCGCCCCGTCGCGCAGCCCGCCCGCACTGTCGGACAGCCAGCCGCGCCATTCCGCCCGCCCCTCTGATGTTGGCGACGCGGCCTGGGCCACCGGTGCGGCCATAAGCACTAGCGTGGCGAGGCCCGCCGCGGCGAGGGGACGGCCCATCCTGTGTCGCATAGGAAGCTCCTTTTTCCAGGCCATGAGGATACGCCATTGCGGCCGGAACGCCGTCCCGAAAGCAGGGATGAGCGACCGCCGACCGGGCTACCTCCTTCGCATCGGGCCTGTAGTAGATACTTACTGCCACCACAACAATCCGCTCACCTAACATTCATGCTGGAGCCACCAACCGGAACGGAGCCAGCCCCCATGGCCAAGGCCATCCACATGATGATCCGGGTCCTCGACGAGGAACGGTCGCGGGATTTCTACGCCCGCGCGTTCGGCCTGGAATGCGCCGACCGCTACGCCTTCGACGGCTTCACCCTGGTCTATCTGCGCAACGCCGAAAACGACTTCGAGATCGAGCTGACCATCAACCACGGCCGCAGCGAACCCTACGCCCACGGCGACGGCTACGGCCATCTGGCCGTCTGCGTCGAGGATCTGGACGGGGAACACCGGCGCTTCACCGCGCTCGGCTACGGCCCCAACCCGATCAAGGAGTTCGCACGCGACGGCGCGCTGATGGCCCGCTTCTTCTTCGTGCAGGACCCCGACGGCTACAAGATCGAGGTCCTCCAACGCCATGGCCGCTACCGCTGACACCAAGCGCGTGCGGCACTCGAAGCAAAAATCATAATCGGTCTTGGGAGGAAGCCATGCGTTCTCCGACGAGCACAACAGCAAAACCCACCTCCAATCACACCATGCACCGGCGCGCCTTCCTGGCGGCCTCGGCCACCGCCGCGGCAGCGACGGCCATCCTGGTGTCGGGCGGAGCGATCCTCTGCCCGCGCGAGGCCTGGGGGTATGAGACCAAGGCGCTGGCGCCCGACACCATGCGCTCGCTGATCCGGGTATCGCGGGACATCTACCCGCACGACCGGCTGGCCGACCGTTTCTACGCCGTCGCCATGAAGGCGCAGGACGAGAAGGCCGCCGCCGACGCCGCCCTCAAGGAGCTGTACGAGTCCGGCATGGCGAAGCTCGACCGGCTGGCCAAGGCCAAGCACGACGCGCCGTACGCGGAGGTCGGCTGGGAGGCCGACCGGGTCCGCCTGCTGCACGAGATCGAGGCCGATCCCTTCTTCCAGACGGTGCGCGGCGGGCTGGTCACCGGGATCTACAACAACCAGGAGGTCTGGCCGCTCTTCGGCTACGAGGGCGAGAGCGCGGCCAAGGGCGGCTACATCGACCGCGGGTTCAACGACATCGAGTGGCTCTGACCACCGTCTCAGGAAGGATGTTTCAGCCATGGCAGCGAAATTCGACCTGAACGACGACAGCGTCGTGGTGATCGTGGGCTCCGGGGCCGGCGGCGGCACGCTGGGCACCCAACTGGCGCTGAAGGGCATCAAGACGGTGATCCTGGAAGCCGGCGGCCGCCACAACATGGAGGATTTCCAGAACGACGAATGGGCCAGCTTCGCCCAGATCTCCTGGCTCGACCCGCGCACCACCTCGGGAAGCTGGCGGGTGTCGCGCGACTTCCCCGGCCTGCCGGCCTGGATCGTCAAGGCGGTGGGCGGCTCCACCGTGCACTGGGCGGGTGCGGCGCTGCGCTTCCAGCCGCACGAGTTCAAGACGCGCACCGCCTACGGCGAGGTCGCCGGCACCAACCTGCTGGACTGGCCGGTCACGCTGGAGGAGCTGGAGCCCTGGTACGCCAAGGCGGAGGACCGCATGGGCGTCACCCGCACCAACGGCATCCCCGGCCTGCCCGGCAACAACAACTTCAAGGTCCTGAAGGCCGGCGCCGACAAGATGGGCTACACGGAGTGCCACACCGGCAACATGGCCATCAACTCGGAGCCCCGCGACGGGCGCGGCGGCTGCCAGCAGATCGGCTTCTGCTTCCAGGGCTGCAAATCCGGGGCGAAATGGTCGACCCTGATCGCCGAGATCCCCAAGGGCGAGGAGACCGGCAAGCTGGAGGTCCGCGCCAATGCCCAGGTGCTGAAGATCGAGCATGACGCCAAGGGCAAGGTGACCGGCGTCGTCTACGCCGACAAGGACGGGGCGATCCAGCGCCAGAAGGCCCGCATCGTCGCGGTGGCCGGCAACTCCATCGAAAGCCCCCGCCTGCTGCTGAACTCCGCGTCCTCAATGTTCCCGGACGGTCTCGCGAACTCCTCCGGCCAAGTGGGGCGGAACTACATGCGGCACATGACCGGCTCGGTCTACGGCGTGTTCGAGAAGCCGGTGCGCATGTACCGCGGCACCACCATGGCCGGCATCATCCGCGACGAGGCGAAGAACAAGCCCGACCGCGGTTTCGTCGGCGGGTACGAGATGGAGACCCTGTCGCTCGGTCTGCCCTTCATGGCCGCCTTCCTCGACCCCGGCGCCTGGGGGCGGGAATTCACCTCGGCGCTCGACGGCTACGACCACATGGCCGGCATGTGGCTGGTCGGCGAAGATATGCCGCAGGAGAGCAACCGCATCACCCTGCACGCCGACAAGAAGGACAAGCACGGGATGCCCGTGCCCAACGTCCATTTCGACGACCACCCCAACGACGTCGCCATGCGCCAGCACGCCTACCGGCAGGGCATGGCGCTGTATGAGTTGGTGGGGGCGACCCGCAGCTTCCCGACGCCGCCCTACCCGTCCACCCACAATCTGGGCACCAACCGGATGAGCGAGAAGGCGCGCGACGGCGTGGTGAACAAGTGGGGCCAGACCCACGACGTGGCGAACCTGTTCGTCTCCGACGGCTCGCAGTTCACCACCGGCGGGGCCGAAAATCCCACCCTGACCATCGTCGCGCTGGCGCTGCGGCAAGCAGACTACATCGCCGGCCAAATGGCCAAGAACGCGATCTGACCCTGTACTGTCCCATTATTCGGGACGCCGCGCGGATTACAGCCCCTCTCTTCCGGACGGAGGAGGGGGGCACTCTTTTGCGCTCAGGCCGTCTCGCGTTCTTTTTCCGGAGTGGTGACGGCGGCCGGAATCCGCGCCGGAAGACCGGCGGCGGCCACCGCGGCGAAATCGGTGCGCGCCTCTCGCTCCAGTTCTTCCACGCAAGGGCGGTGGCCCTTCACCTCCTGGGCGTAGGTCAGGCAGGCGCAGCGCAGCAGGCCGGCAAAATTGCGCCGCTCCACCCCACGGGCCAAGACTTCGTCGTGCAACTTTGACAAGAAGCGACCCAGTGAGACGCCTTGCATCGCCGCGATTTCCTCCAGCGCGTCCCAGAAGGCCGCTTCCAGACAGACGCTCGTCGAATGACCGCTGAGGCGGACCCGCCGGGTTACCATGCGGAAGCGCTCCGGGTCCTGACCGGCAAAAATTCGGCACATCCCTCGTCTCCTTCCAAACTTCCCCGACTCCTTGAATGCACTATGAACGGAAAATCCGTAATGCGCATTAATTTCCGAAAGACGGAACTCGCCCAGGGCGAGTGAAGCGAGAGAAACATCACCAAATCCGCGCGCGTCGAAAAGCACTGGAGACGCGCAGTCTTCCCCGGATACCACCCCCGCCCGCTGAAATATGCGCTTACCTCAGCCAACCCGGCGCAAAAGAACGAGCGTTGAAAAATCGGGGAACCGTTTCCGCAGCGCATTTCTGTCACGGAACCCACCCCTGCCGACCACGTTATTGGTTTCCGGTTTTCGACGCCATTCCGCTGCGCCGCAAAAATCCACTGTATTCGTGGCGAATTCCCCGGCGGCACCCCGACGACACGTCATTGAAGAGAGGATGGAAACATGAGTTGGGCCGGCCAACACCAGTTCCCAATCGGCAGAAACCGAAAAAGAACACGTCCGACCGCCGACTCTCCACACTCCGATTTCACCACCCAGCCCTCGCAAACCCTGATCTGCTTCTCGCACCTGCGCTGGAGCTTCGTTTATCAGCGCCCACAACATCTTATGTCGCGATTCGCGCGCGACCACCGCGTGCTGTTCGTCGAGGAGCCGATCCACAACAACACGCCCGAGCCCTGGCTGGACGTGCGCGAGGATGAGGGCGTCCTCGTCCTGGTGCCCCGCCTGCCCGCCGGCATGGACGGAGAGGCGGCCGTCACCGCCCAGCGCCAGCTGCTCGACCGCTATCTGGCCGAGGAGGGAGTGACCGACCCGATCCTCTGGTACTACACGCCGATGAGCCTCGGCCTGTCCGGCCATTTGCGCGGGGCGCTGGTGGTCTACGACTGCATGGACGAGCTGTCGGCCTTCCACGGCGCGCCGCCGGAGCTGGTCGAACGCGAGCGGCAGTTGATGGCGCGGGCCGACGTGGTGTTCACCGGCGGCGTCAGCCTCTACGAGGCCAAGCGCAACCTGCACCCCAACGCCCACGCCTTCCCCAGCAGCGTCGACGTCGCCCATTTCGCCGCCGCCCGCGGCATCGTCGAGGAGCCCGCCGATCAGGCGGCCATCCCGCACCCGCGGCTCGGGTTCTACGGCGTCATCGACGAGCGGCTGGACATCGCCCTGCTCGACGCCGCCGCGGCGGCCCGGCCCGACTGGCAGTTCGTCCTGGTCGGCCCGGTGGTGAAGATCGACCCGGCCGACCTGCCCCGCCGCCCGAACATCCACTATCTCGGCCCGAAGAGCTACGACGACCTGCCGCACTATCTGGCGGGCTGGGACGTCGCCCTGATGCCCTTCGCGCGCAACGAATCCACCCGCTTCATCAGCCCGACCAAGACGCCGGAATATCTGGCCGCCGGGCGCCCGGTCGTCTCCACCTCGATCACCGACGTTGTGCGCGGCTATGGCGACAGCGGCGTCGTGCGCATCGCCGATGCGCCGGAGGATTTCGTCGCCGCCGTCGCGGCCGCGCTGGCCGACGCCGCCGACCCGGAACGGCTGCGCGCCACCGCCGACCATGTCCTGCGCGACATGTCCTGGGACAAGACCCAGGGCCGCATGAAAACGCTGATGGAGCAGGCCCGCCAGCGCGGACGCGCCGGTCCGCCGGCCCACCGCCCGGCTCCCGCCATTCATCCGGCCAAGCACGTCAACGGGCGCGCCGCCGGCCGCCGTTCCGGCTTCGACTACCTGATCGTTGGGGCGGGTTTCGCCGGCAGCGTGCTGGCGGAGCGGCTGGCGGTGGGGCTGAACAAGCGCGTGCTGCTGATCGACCGGCGCCCGCACATCGGCGGCAACGCCTACGATCATTACGACGATGCCGGTGTGCTGATCCACCGCTACGGCCCGCACATCTTCCACACCAACGCCAAGCCGGTCGCCGACTATCTGTCGCGCTTCACCAAGTGGCGCCCCTACGAGCACCGCGTCCTGGCGCGGGTGGACGAGCGGCTCGTCCCCATTCCGATCAACCGGACGACGGTCAACCAGCTGTACGGACTGGACCTCGACGAGGCCGGCGTGGCGGAGTTCCTGAAAAGCCGGGCGGAACCGGTGGCCGACGTCCGGACCTCGGAGGACGTGGTGGTCGGCGCGGTCGGGCGGGAGCTGTACGAGAAGTTCTTCCGCGGCTACACCCGCAAGCAGTGGGGCCTCGACCCGTCGCAGCTCGACAAGGCGGTGACGGCGCGGGTGCCGACGCGGACCAACGACGACGACCGCTATTTCGGCGACAGCTTCCAGGCGATGCCGCTGAACGGCTACACGCGGATGTTCGAGAGCATGCTCGACCACCCGAACATCAAGGTGATGCTGAACACCGATTTCGACGACGTGCGCGACGAGATCGCCTATGACCGCATCGTCTTCACCGGCCCAATCGACGAGTATTTCGGCCACCGCTTCGGCAAGCTGCCCTACCGCTCCCTGGCCTTCCGGCACGAGACGGTCGACCGGGAGTGGTTCCAGCCCGTCGCCGTGGTGAACGAGCCGTCGGAGGCGGTGCCCTACACCCGCGTCACCGAGTACAAGCACCTGACCGGGCAAAGCCACCCGAAGACCAGCATCACCTACGAATACCCCTCCGCACAGGGCGATCCCTACTACCCGATCCCCCGCCCGGAGAATCAGGAGCTGTTCCGCAAGTACCAGGCGCTGGCTGACAACACGCCGGACGTGATCTTCCTGGGCCGGCTCGGCACCTACCGCTACTACAACATGGATCAGGTGGTGGCGCAGGCGCTGGCGGTCTACGCCCGCCTGGAGAAGGAGGAGCAGCAGAGCCGCGGCCTTGCCGCCGCCGCGCGGGCCTTCGGCTCGCTGCGCGCGGAGCAGGAGGTGCGGGTCGCGGGGATGGGGGATTAGGAGGAGCGCGCACACCCTTGCCCCCACCCTTTTTCCCCGCTGAGCGGGGAAGGGCGCTTTCTTATCCCCTCCCCTGCAAAGCGGGGGAGGGTTAGGGAGGGGGCAAGACTCCGCACACCCCAAACGCCCCAAAATCACAGAGCACCCCCCATGCACACCCCCACCTTGTTCGACAGCGTCTTCCTCGGCGGCTTCGAATGCTCGACGCACCGGCGGCATGACGGGCGTCGGCTCGACCTGATCGCGGCGACCGGCCACGACCGGCTGGCCGCGCAGGACTATCAACGCATGGCCGCCCACGGCCTGCGCAGCGTGCGCGACGGCGTGCGCTGGCACCTCATCGAAACCACGCCGGGCCACTACGACTGGTCCAGCCTGCTGCCCATGGTCCGGGCGGCGCGGGAGGCCGGGGTCCAGGTGATCTGGGACCTCTGCCATTACGGCTGGCCGGACGACATCGACATCTGGCGCCCCGCCTTCGTGGAGCGCTTCGCCCGTTTTGCCGGGGGCGCCGCCGCCCTGCTGCGCGACGAGGGCGTGGAGACGCCCGCCTATTGTCCGGTCAATGAAATCTCCTACTGGGCCTGGGCCGGCGGCGACATGAAGCGCTTCAACCCGATGGCCGAGCGCCGCGGGGCCGAACTGAAGCACCAGCTTGTCCGCGCCAGCATCGCGGCCATCGACGCGATCCGCGCCGCCGACCCGCGCGCCCGCATCGTCCAGGTCGATCCGGTCATCAACGTGCTGCCCCGCCCCGACCGCAAGGGCGACGCCGGGGCCGCGGAGGAGGCCCGGCTGGCCCAGTACGAGGCGTGGGACATGATCGGCGGCTACGCCTGGCCGGGGCTGGGCGGCAAGCCGGAGTATCTGGACGTCATCGGGGTCAACTACTACTCCGACAACCAGTGGTTCCTGAAGGGCGGCACCATCGGGCGCGACGACCCGCGCTACCGTCCCTTCGCCGACATCCTGGCGGAGGTCCACCAGCGCTACGGCCGCCCGGTCCTGGTTGCCGAGACCGGTGCCGAGGGTGACGCCCGCGTGCCCTGGCTCGACTATGTGACGGGAGAGGTGATCACGGCCTTGAAGGCCGATGTGCCGGTGGAGGGCGTCTGCCTCTACCCGATCCTCGACTATCCCGGCTGGGCCAACGACCGCCATTGCGAGACCGGCCTCTACGGCCTGTGCGACGAGGATGGCGGGCGTTGCCTGTATCAGCCGCTGGCCGCCGCCCTGGAGCGCGCGCAGGCCCGCGTCGGCGCGCTGCTCGGCCAGCCGCAATCCACCCGGCCGGAACTCCAGGCGGCTCAATGAGCGGTTCCAACACGGACACCATCCCGGACCGTCCCGGCCGCTTCCTGCTGCGCTACATCCGGCGGCGGCCCTGGTCGTTCGGCGGGCTGTTCTCGGTGATCGTGGCGGCGGCGGGTTGCGCGGTCGCCGTGCAATACGGGATGAAGCTGCTGATCGATGCCATGGCCTCCCCCGACCGGGCGGCGGCGGACGTCTGGACTCCGCTCGGGCTGTTCCTGGGCTTCATCGCGGCGGAGAACGTGCTGTGGCGGCTGGGTGGATGGCTCGGCTGCCGGACGGTGCTGGCGACCGGCGTGGACATGCGGCTGGACCTGTTCCGCCACCTGACCGGCCATTCGATGCGCTACTTCTCGGAGCATTTGGCCGGGTCGCTCGGCAACCGCATCGCCGCCACCGAAAACGCCGCCACCACCATCTTCCGCACCCTGACCTGGAGCATCGTCCCGCCGGTCACCGACTTCCTGGGGGCGGTGCTGGTGCTGCTGACCATCCATTGGGGCATGGCGGCGGCGCTGGTGATGTTCGCCGTGGTGGTCGCGGTCGCCATCGTCGGGCTGGGGCTGCGCGGGCGGACGGTGCACCACGCCTTCGCCGAGCAGTCCGCCCGCACCAACGGCGAGCTGGTCGACGTGGTGTCCAACGTCTGGACGGTGAAGGCCTTCTCCGCCCGCGGGCGGGAGCGCGAGCGCCTGCGGCAGGCCTTCACGGTCGAGGCCGGGGCGCACCGCCGCAGTTGGATGCATCTGGAGAAGACCCGCGTCGTCCATGACGTCTGCCTGTGGGTGATGGCCGGGTCGATGCTGCTGTGGGCGCTGCTGCTGTGGCGGGATGGCACGATCACCACCGGCGACGTTGTGATCGTCAGCGCGCTCACCTTCCGCATCCTGCACGGCTCCCGCGACCTCGCCTTCGCGCTGGTCACCGCCACCCAGCAGGTCAGCGCCATCGACGAGAGCCTGCGGGTGATCGCCCGCCCGCACGACGTGCTCGACCCCGTGCCGGCCGAGCCCGCCACGCCCGGCGGCGGTGCCATCGCCTTCGAGCGGGTCTCCTACCGCTATCCCGAAGGGCGCAAGGTGCTGGAGGACTTCAGCCTGACCATCCCGGCCGGGCAGAAGGTCGGACTGGTCGGGCCGTCGGGGGCCGGCAAGTCCACCATCATCAGCCTGATCCAGCGGCTGGACGACGTGCAGCGCGGCGACATTCTCATCGACGGCCAGCCGCTGACCGCGCTCGCCCAGGACGACCTGCGGGCCAAGATCGCCGTGGTGCCCCAGGACATCGCGCTGTTCCACCGCCCGATCCTGGAGAACATCCGCTACGGCCGCCCCGACGCCAGCGACGAGGAGGTGTTCGAGGCCGCCCGCCACGCCTTCTGCGACGGCTTCATCCGGCAGCTGCCGGAGGGCTACGGTACGCTGGTCGGCGAGCGCGGCGTGCGGCTGTCGGGCGGGCAGCGGCAACGGCTGGGCATCGCCCGCGCCTTCCTGAAGAACGCGCCGATCCTGATCCTCGACGAGGCGACCTCCGCCCTCGACACCCAGTCGGAGCAGGAGATCCAGGCGGCGCTGGCCGATCTGGCCGAGGGGCGGACGGTGGTCGCGGTGGCGCACCGGCTGTCCACCGTGTCGGCCTTCGACCGCGTGCTGGTCCTGGTCGACGGCCGCATCGCCGAGGACGGCCATCCCACGGAGTTGCGGCGGCGCGGCGGACTGTTCAACTCCCTGTGGCAACTCCAGGCGCAGGGCTTCGCGGCGGAGTAGATGACGGCCTCCGCACCGTGGCGCGGGGGCCGCATCAGCCGGAACGGTTAGGGAAAACCGCCCTTCGACGAGCTATCTTTCCGGGCGTTGTGTGTTAAGACACCAGACGCAACCTCGCCTCGGCCCGAAAGCTCGATGAAAGCCACGACCGACGATAGCATCCTTGAAGTTCAAACCCTTATTCCGTGCAAAATCCACGGAGCCGGCGCATGACGGACCTGCCGGTGATTGGCCGCCCGGTGATTGGGGACGACCTGGATTTCCTGTCCGGCGGGGGCGAGATGGGAGAGCGGATGCGCTCCCACGACTGGGCGTCCACGGCGCTCGGGCCGCCGGAGGGCTGGCCGCAGAGCCTGCGCACCATCGTCAGCGTCGTCCTGTCCTCCCGCCAGGCCATGTTCGTGGCCTGGGGGCCGGAGCTGTCCTTCCTCTACAACGACGGCTACGTGCCGATCTTCGGAGCCAAGCATCCGGAGGCGCTCGGCCGTCCCTTCGCCGAGGTGTGGTGGGACATCTGGCCCCAGATCAAGCCGCTGGTCGACCGCACGCTGTCCGGCGAGGCGTCCTGGTACGAGGATCTGCTGATCCCGATGGAGCGCCGGGGCTTCCGCGAGGACGCCTGGTTCACCTTCTCCTACACGCCGGTGCGGGGCGAGGATGGGCGCATCCCCGGCATGTTCTGCGCCGCCATCGAGACGACTTCGCAGGTGCTCGCCGCCCGGCGCACCGACTTCCATCTGAAGCTGGAGGCCCGGCTGCGCCAGCTCTCCAACCCGTTCGCCGTGGCCGCGGCGGCGGAGGAGGCGCTGGGCCGTCACCTGGGGGTCAGCCGCGTCGGTTACGGTGTGGTCGACGAAACCGCCCGCTTCTTCACGACGGAGCGGAACTGGACCGACGGCAGCGTCGACCATCAGGCCGGCACCCATGACCTGCTGAGCTTCGGGCCGGAGCTTCTGGACACGCTGCGCAGCGGCGGAACACTGACCATCCACGACGCCACTGCGGACCCGCGCTTCGCCGCGCCCGACCGGCAGGCCGCCTTCGCTGGGCTGAACATCGCCTCCGCCATAACCACCAGCCTGGTGAAGAATGGGCGGATGGTCGCCGCCCTCTACGTCCATGACCGGAAGCCCCGGCGCTGGCACCCGGACGAGGTCCGTCTGGTGGAGGAGGTGGCGGAGCGCACATGGTCGGCGCTGGAGCGCGCCCAGGCGGAGGAGTCGCTGCACCGCGCCAACGCCCGGCTGGCCGCGGAGGGGGAGCAGATGCGCAACCTCTTCCGGCAGTCGCCCAACTTCATGTGCGTGCTGCGCGGCCCGGACCACGTGTTTGAACTGGCCAACGACTCCTACCGGCAACTGGTCGGCGACCGTCCCCTGATCGGCAAGCCGGTGCACGAGGCGATGCCGGAGGTTGCCGGGCAGGGCTTCTTCGAGCTGCTGGGCCGCGTGTACGACGGCGGGAAGCCCTTCGTCGGGCACGCCCTGCCGGTGCGCGTCGCCCGCCACCCCGGCGCGCCGGTGGAGGAACGCTTCATCACCTTCATCTACCAGCCGATCAAGGACGCCGTCGGGCGGGTGACCGGGATCTTCTGCGAAGGCAGCGACGTCACCGAGGCCAAGCGGGCCGAGGACGCGCTGCGCGTCCTGAACGCAACGCTGGAGCAGCGCGTCGCCGAACGCACCGCCGACCGCGACCGCATGTGGCGCCTGTCCACCGACGTCATGCTGGTCGCGCGCTTCGACGGCACCATCAGCGCCGTCAATCCGGCCTGGACCAGCCTGCTGGGCTGGACGGAAGAAGAGTTGGCGGCACGCAACTTCCTCGACTTCGTGCATCCCGACGATCTGGAGCGCACACGGGCCGAAGCGGCGCGGCTGAGCGCCGGGCACACCACGCCGCGCTTCGAGAACCGCTACCGCCACAAGGACGGGCGTTATCTCTGGCTGTCCTGGGTCGCCGTGCCGGACGACCGCTTCATCCACGCCGTGGGCCGTGACATCACCGCCCAGAAGGAGGCCGACGCCACCCTGCGGCAGACCGAGGAGCAGCTTCGCCAGGCCCAGAAGATGGAGGCGGTCGGCCAGTTGACCGGCGGCGTGGCGCACGACTTCAACAATCTGCTCCAGGCGCTGGAAGGCTGCCTGTCGATGATCGGGCGGCGCACCGGGGAGCCCCAGGTTCATGCCCTGCTCGACGCCGGGCAGCAGGCGGTGGGGCGCGGGGCCAAGCTGGTGCAGCAGCTCATGGCCTTCGCCCGGCGCGACAGCCTGCGCCCGGAATCCATTGGCGTGCGCGACCGGGTGCTCGCCATGTCGGCCCTGCTGGAACGGGCGCTGCGCGCCGACATCGCGCTGGACCTCCGTTTCGGCGACGATCTCTGGCCCGTCGAGGTCGACCCGACCCAGTTCGAGCTGGCGGTCATCAACCTCGCCGTCAACGCGCGCGACGCCATGCCGTCCGGCGGGCAGCTGACGGTGGAGGCGGTCAACAGCGTGTTTGCGCCCGGCGATCCACGGGGGGTGGAGGGCGAATTCCTGCACCTGTCGGTGTCGGACACCGGCTGCGGCATGCCCGCCGCGGTGGCCGCCCGCGCCTTCGAGCCGTTCTTCACGACGAAGGACCTCGGCAAGGGGACGGGGCTGGGGCTGGCCCAGGTCTACGGCCTCGCCCGGCAGGCCGGCGGGACCGCCTGGATCGACAGCGCGCCGGACCACGGCACGACGGTGCATCTGCTGCTCCGCCGCTCCGGCGTGGCTCCGGCGGTGGAGCCCATCCTTCCCACCGCCATCGTGCCGCCGTTGGGTGGCGCGCGGCGTCATGGCCGCGTCCTCGTGGTGGAGGACGATCCCATCGTCGCCATGACCGTCAGCACCGCGCTGGAGGACGCCGGGTTCGCCGTGCTGTCCGCCGCGAACGCCGAGGAGGCGCTGCCCCACCTGGCGGACGACGGGGTCGACGTGCTGCTGAGCGACGTGGTGATGCCCGGCGGGATGAGCGGCATCGACCTGGCCCGCGAAGCCCGCGAGCGGCGACCCAGCCTGCCGGTCATTCTGGCGACCGGCTACAGCGAGGACATCGCCCGCGCCACCGGCATCCCGGTGCTGGCGAAGCCCTACCGGATCGACGAGCTGGTCGGGCGGATCGACGCGATCCTGATGGGCCAAGCAGAGAAGTAAAAAGGTCGGGGAATAAAAAAGCGGAGCCCCCGGGGGACTCCGCCTTGGCCGGCCACGATCCGGTTGCTCAGATGTGGTCGGAGGACAGGATGGCCTCGGCGTCGCCGCCGGTGCCACGGCCCGGCAGGACCGCGTTCAGGACGACGCCCATCAGCGCCGACAGCGCCATCGAGGAGACGACGAAGCCGCCGTCGCCGAACTTCAGCGACGCCCCGCCGATGCCGATCACCAGGATGGTCGAGGAGATCAGCAGGTTGCGCTTGTCGCCCAGATCGACCTTGCCCTCGATCAGCGTGCGGATGCCCGAGGAGGCGATGACGCCGAACAGGGCGATGGACACGCCGCCCATGACCGCCGTGGGAATGCTCGACAGGAAGGCCGACAGCTTGCCCACGAAGCCCAGGATGATGGCGAGCGTCGCCGCGCCGCCGATCACCCACACGCTGAACACGCGGGTCACCGCCAGCACGCCGATGTTCTCGCCGTAGGTCGTCGCCGGGGGACCACCCAGCGCGCCCGCCACCATGGTCGCCACGCCGTCGCCGAACACAGAGCGGTGCAGGCCCGGATCGGCGATGAAGTTGCGGCCGACGACGCGGCTCAGCACGATCTGCCCGCCGATGTGCTCGGCGATGGTGACCAGCGCCACCGGCGCCACCAGCAGGATCATCGCCCAGGCCGAGACGCCCTCCTTCATGCCGGAGAACAGCAGGTGGAAGTCGGGCATCCGCAGGAAGGGTGCCGCGGCGACCGGTCCGAAGTCGACCATGCCGAAGACCACGCCCAGGACGTAGCCGGTCAGGATGCCCAGCAGGATCGGCACCACCGTGAAGAAGCCGCGCAGCACGATGGAGTAGAGGAAGATGCTGCCCAGCGTCGCCAGCGCCAGCAGGAAGTGCGGCAGGCTGTATTCGCCGCCGCCCGCGGTGTTCTGCGCCATGCCCACAGCGACCGAGGCGAGGCCGAGGCCGATCACCACGATCACCGGCCCGACGACGATGGGCGGCAGAATGGCCAGCAGCCAGCGCACGCCGAAGGCGCGGATCAGCAGGGCGACGGCGACATAGACGGCCCCCGCCGCGCAGGCCCCGACCAGCGCGCCGCCGGTCCCGCCGATCTGGGTGGCGGCGACGATCGGGCCGATGAAGGCGAAGGAGGAGCCCAGATAGGCGGGCAGCCGCCACTTGGTGAAGGCCAGATAGATCAGGGTGCCCAGACCGCTGGTGACGAGCGCCACCGATGGGTCGAGACCGGTGAGGATCGGTACCAGCACGTTGGCGCCGAACATGGCGAACAGGTGCTGGAGGCTGAGCAGGAGAAAGGTGGCCGGGGGCGGACGGTCGTGGACGTCCAGCACCCGGTCGCGCGGGGCTGTCATGAACTGCGGTTCCCGTGTCGGTGGTTGCGCGGCAAGGGTTACTCCGCGACGGCCTGCCCGGTCAAACGCCACCATGCGGAATTTTTCGGCACAAGGCGCCCACAGGACCCGGCGGCACCGTCATAGGCGTGAAATCATTCAACCGTTGCCTAAGCGATAGGCCATTCGTTAGTATGACGCTGGATAAAATTCCCGTGAATGGACATGACACTGCGTTCCCGCACGCGATGCGGGTTTGAGCGCTTGCTTTTAGAGTGATTGAACGCATGGCCGACGAACTGTTTGCACAACTTACAGACACCCTTTCGTCGGCGAAGACGGTGGAGGAGCTGACGCGCCCCCTGCTGTCGCTTCTGGAGCTGGTGACGGAGCTGGAGGCCACCTACCTCACCCGGATCGAGCTGGAACACGGCATCCAGCGCATTCTCTTCTCCTGCAACACCAAGACCCTGACCATTCCCGAAGGGCTGGCTGTTCCATGGGAGGGCACGCTGTGCAAGCGGGCGCTCGACGAGGGGAAGCTCTACACCGACGACGTGCCCAGCTGCTGGGGTGACTCCGAGGCGGCGGCGGCGCTGGGCATCCGCACCTATGTCAGCACGCCCGTCCATCTCGACGACGGCAGCCTGTTCGGCACGCTCTGCGCCGCCAGTTCGGAGCAAAAGCCGCTGACGCCCAAGGGGGAGCAGGTGCTGCGCCTGTTCGCCTCGCTGATCGCCCTCCACATCCAGCGCGAACAGCTCCTCTCCCAGTTCCGGGAATTGAACGCGGCCCTGGAGTCCTATTCCTACACCGACGCGCTGACCGGCCTGCCGAACCGGCGCGCCGTCGTCGCCGAACTGCACCGGCTGTTCGCCATGGCCGAACGGGCCGGCCAGAGCGTGCTGATCGGCTTCATCGACCTGGATGGCTTCAAGGCCATCAACGACACCCACGGGCACGAGGCCGGCGACGCGTTCCTGACCGAGGTGGGGCGGCGCATCGGCGCGGGGCTGCGGGCGGGCGACACGCTGGGTCGGCTGGGCGGCGACGAGTTCATCATCGTCGGCATAGGCGCCACGCCCGGCGCCGAGGGGGATGACGCCGCCGACGCGCTGCGCGAGCGGGTGGAGCCGCTGATCCGCGGCGTCTACCGCCTGGGCGGCTGCGCCCTCGACTATCCGGGGGCGAGCGTCGGTGTGGTCAGCGCCGACCCCGGCACCACGACGCCCGACCACGCGCTGCGCGCCGCCGACGCCGCCATGTATGTTCAGAAGAAGATCCGGCGGGCCGCCCGGGCCTGAGGTCCGGGCCAGACACCGCCCGCGACGATTGTCGGCGCCTTACGGGCCGCCGGCCGCGCTCCAGGGATCGGGAGCGGTCACCTCGTAGGGCTGGGCGACGCCGCCCATCGACAGCGCATGGACCGAGTTGTTGGTAAAGCCGCAGGCCTGTTCCGGATTCACGGCTGCGTTGGGACGGACGGCGTAGGGCCGCGGGGCGTCGGGCGACACCGACGTGGCCTTGGTGCGCACGACCAGCCCGTGGCCCGTCGGAACGCTCTGCTCCACCCAGACCCACAGGACATCCGGGTTGTCGCGGAAGCGGGCCAGCAGGGTGGACAGCGCCTCCGTGCAGGCGGCGTGGTCGAGTTGGTGGGCGCCGCGGTCGATGATGGCCGAGGCCGGTCCGGACGACGAGGCGTCCGCGGGGTTCCAGGTGAACGCCATGAGGCCGGACAGCGCGATGCCAGCGATGGAGGTTCCCCAGAGAACTCCGGAATCGAAACCGGAATCACCGTGACGGCTGGAATGATCGCGCATCGTGGTCCCTCTACAAAACACTCAACCGCTGCAACCGGCGTCCGCGTGTTCCCATCTGTTTGACAGGAAGGCAGGCCCGTGACGTTGATCCAGGACAAGCACCTTACGGCCTCGTCCTGCTCGTTGTTTATTGTGCACCGCAACATCGGCCCGTCAACACCCACCGGAAGCATGGCAGGGCTGATTCCATGCGCTTTCACGCCCGCGTGGCGATGACCGCGGCAATTTGCCGCTCCTCCGTGCCGGAGCACCGTGGCGACCGGCGGATGCGCCGTCGGCCGGCAGGCTCCCAGACAACGGGCTTGGCGACGACATGGTTCCCCGCCGCTGCCCGATTTGCCAACAAAGTCAGTTGGTTATATTTACGCACATTCAGGATTACAAACGAAGGAAACCCTTCAATCCCGCGCCCGCGGGGTCGATCGCGGACACGCGGACGCCATTCCCTTTCACCCGTGCTGCCGCCGCGCGCTATGGTGCGCGCGGCGACCAGCGGACCGGCAAGAGTCCGGGGCACCCGCAAGAAGAACATGAGAACCGGAAGGGACGAGCATGAGTGACGAGACCCCCAGCCGCCGCGCCGCCGCGGCCTTCGCCCAGACCGCGGAAACCGGAACGCCGGTCCCCTTCGCCGATCTGGTGGCGCTGCTGGAGCGCATCTTCCTGCGCCACGGCACGTCGGAGCGGGTGGCGGCGATCCTGGCGGAGAACTGCGCGTCCTGCGAGCGCGACGGCTCCACCAGCCACGGCGTGTTCCGCATTCCCGGCTATGTCGGCTCGCTGAAAAGCGGCTGGGTGGACGGACGGGCCGAACCGACGGTGGAGGAGGCCGGTCCCGCCTTCCTGCGCGTCGACGCCGCCAACGGCTTCACCCAGCCCGCCTTCCTGGCCGCCCGCGACCGTTTCCTGGAGATGGTGCGCGACAACGGCGTCGCCGTGATGGCGATCCGCAACTCCCACCATTTCAGCGCCCTGTGGCCGGACGTCGAGCCCTTCGCGCGGGAGGGGCTGGTGGCGCTCTCCTTCGTCAACAGCTTCGCCTGCGTCGTGCCACCGGGCGGCAAGGCCGCGGTCTACGGCACCAACCCGATGGCCTTCGCCACCCCAGTGGCCGGCGGCGACCCGATGGTCTTCGACCAGGCGGCCAGCTCCATGGCCAACGGCGACGTGCGCATCGCGGCGCGCGAGGGGCATGCCATCCCCGCCGGCTCCGGCGTGGACCGCGAGGGCAAGCCGACCACCGATCCCAAGGCCGTTCTCGACGGCGGCGCCCTGCTGCCCTTCGGCGGCCACAAGGGCGGCTCCATCGCCTTCATGATCGAGGTGCTGGCGGCGGCGCTGACCGGCGGCAAATACTCGCGCGAGGTCGACTGGTCGGCCCATCCCGGCGCCGAGACGCCCTGCACCGGCCAGCTTTTCATCGTCATCGACCCGGAGCGCGGCGGGACCGGCGCCTTCGCCGACCGCGTCGCCGGACTGATCGGGAACGTCAAGGAAGCGGGGCAGGACCGCATGCCGGGCGAGCGCCGCTACGCCCGCCGCGCCCGCACCCTGCGCGACGGCATCCCGCTGGCCCCCGCCCGGCTGGCCGAGCTGCGCGCCCTGGCCGGCGACGCCTGATACCGAAGGCGTTTGATGGCCTCCATCAAACGCCTTCGGTTCAAACCCGACAGCACATGGCGCAGCCATGTGCGAAAGGGTCATACGGCCGGCCGATCATGGAACTCTCATGCGCCGGCCGTATGACGCCCCTTCCCTCCTTCAAACCCGGTCGGTTCCCGCATGACGACGCCCACCATCGCCACCCTGTCCCGCCAGCTCGACGACGGCGCCACCACCAGCCGCCAGCTCGTCGATTCCACCCTTGCCGCCATCGCGGCCGGGGGCGAGGAGGCGCGCAAGACCTACACCGCCCTGCACGCCGAGCAAGCCCGCGCGGCGGCGGACGCCCAGGACCTGCTGCGCCGGGCCGGGCAGCACCCCTCCCCGCTGGCCGGCCTGCCGATTTCGGTCAAGGACCTGTTCGACGAGACCGGGCACGTCACGCGGGCCGGGTCGCGGGCGCTGGAGGGCGCCGCCCCGGCCAGCCGCGACGCCGACGCGGTGGCCCGGCTGCGCGCCGCCGGGGCGGTGGTGGTGGGGCGGACCAACATGACGGAGTTCGCCTTCTCCGGCGTCGGCATCAACCCGCATTACGGCACCCCCGGCAATCCCGCCGATCCCGCGCGCATCCCCGGCG
Source organism: Azospirillum sp. UENF 312511 (assembly GCF_058780635.1). Classification (NCBI taxonomy): domain Bacteria; kingdom Pseudomonadati; phylum Pseudomonadota; class Alphaproteobacteria; order Rhodospirillales; family Azospirillaceae; genus Azospirillum; species Azospirillum sp. UENF 312511. The sequence goes on from NZ_JBSNCG010000002.1 coordinate 618,331, forward strand.
GCTCGTCGTCGGGCGCCGGGGTGTCGGTGGCGGCGGGCCATGTCCCGCTGGCGTTGGGCACCGATACCGGCGGCTCGGTCCGCATCCCGGCGGCGCTGTGCGGCATCGTCGGCTTCAAGCCGACTCAACGCCGGGTGTCGCTGCGCGGCGCCCTGCCGCTGTCCTGGTCGCTGGATTCCATCGGGCCGCTCGCCCGCACGGTGGAGTGCTGCGCCATCGCCGACGCCATCCTGGCCGGCGAAACGGAGTGGGTGCCGCCGGCGGTCGGGCTGGCCGGGCTGCGCTTCGCTGTGCCGCAGACGGTGGTCCTCGACGGCATGGAGGACGCGGTGGCCGCCGCCTTCGACGCCGCCTGCCGCCGCCTGTCCGAGGCCGGGGCGCGCATCGTCGAGATTCCCATGGCGGAACTGGCGGAGATCGGCCCGGCCAACGCCAAGGGCGGACTGCCCGCGGCGGAGGCGGCCCACTGGCACCGCGCGTTGCTGGCGGAAAAAGGCGACCTCTACGACCCGCGCGTCCGCGTCCGCATCGAGCGCGGCCAGACCATGAGCGCCGTCGATTACCTCGAGGTGACGCAGCGCCGCGCCGACCTGATCGCCCGCACCGACCGGACCACGGCGGACTACGACGCGCTGCTGATGCCGACCGTGCCACTGCTGGCGCCGCGCATCGACGCCTTCGCCGAGGATGAGGCGTTCACGCGGCTGAACCTGCTGCTGCTGCGCAACTGCGCCCTGTTCAACTTCCTGGACCGCTGCGCCATCAGCCTGCCGATGCAGCGCGCCGGCGAGTTGCCCAGCGGCCTGATGCTGGTGGGTGCGGCCGGGGCCGACCGCCGCCTGCTGTCCATCGCCGCCGCGGTGGAGCCGGTGGTGGGCGCCTGACGGGAGGCGGCGCACCAAGCCCGCCCCCCTCAGAATCCAAGGGCGCAGCCGTCCTTGCGGTGATCCGAGCCGGCGATCAGCAGACCGGCCGCGTGGTCGATCCAGATCGCCTGTCCGCCGCCCATCGGCTCGTCCCGGCGGACCACCCTGTGGCCGCGGTGCGCCAGCTCCGCCGCGGTGTCCTCCGCCACGGTGGGCTCGATCTCCAGAACGCCGTTGAAGGCGAAGCTGCGCGGCTGGTCGATGGCCGCCTGGACGTCCAGCCCGCGGTCGAGCACCGCCGACACGAAGGCGCCGTGCCCGGCCGCTTGGTAATGGCCGCCCATCACCCCGAAGGGGCAGACCGCGCGCCCATCCATGCGGATCAGGCCGGGGATGATGGTGTGAAGCGGGCGGCGCCGCGGCGCCAGGGCGTTGGGGTGCCCCTCGGTCAGGCGGAAGGAGGTGCCGCGGCTGTGCAGGAGGACGCCGGTCGCCGGGTCGAGCTGCACGCTGCCGAAGCTGTGGAAGATCGAGTTGATGAAGGAAATGGCGTTGCCGTCGCGGTCGACCACGCTGAGGCAGACCGTGTCCTTGTGCTCCGCCTCCGTCCACAGCGTGGGGGCCTGGGCGCGGGCCGGGTCGATGCGGCGGCGCAGCGCCGCCGTCGCCTCCGCCGACAGCAGCGCCGCGGCGGCGTCTGGGCCGCCCTCCCCCACCAGGACGTCGCGGTGGTGGTAGGCGAGCTTGGTCGCCTCGGCGTGCAGATGGTGGCGGTCGGCGTCACCGACCGACGGCGACAGGTCGAAGCCGCCCAGCGCGTTCAGGATCATCAATGCGGCGAGGCCCTGGCCGTTGGGCGGGCATTCCAGGATTTCGTAGCCGCGGTAGTCGGTGGCGATGGGCGTCACATACTCCGCCCCGCCCTGCGCCGCCGCGAAGTCGTCCAGCGTGTGCAGGCCGCCGCGGGCGCGCAGGAAGCCGACCAGCGAGTCCGCCGTGGCCCCGCTGTAGAAAGCCGCCGCCCCATGCGCCGCGATGTCCCGCAGCCGTTGGCCGAGCAGCGGCTGGGCGTGGCGTTCCCCGGCGCGCGGGGCGCGGCCGCCGGGCAGGAAGACGGCGCGGCAGCCCTCGTCCGCCGCCAGCAGGGGGACCGCCGCCGCCCAGTCCTGGGCCACCCGCGGGGAGACGCCGTAGCCCTCCTCGGCGTAGCGGATGGCGCGGAGGAAGACCCGGTCGAGCGGCAGCCGCCCGTAGTCGGCGTGCAGCCGCGTCCAGGCGGCGACGGCGCCCGGCACGGTGACCGCGTGGGCGCCGTGGCGCGGGATCTCGCCGGTGACGCCCAGCCCGGCCAGACGCTCGACGCTTGCGGCGGCGGGAGCGCGCCCGCTGCCGTTCAGGGCGACCACCGGCCCGTTCGCCGGGGCGTAGAGGGCGAAGGCATCGCCGCCGATACCGGTCATGTGCGGCTCGACCACGCATTGCACTGCGACGGCGGCGATGGCCGCGTCCACGGCGTTGCCGCCCGCCGCCAGGATGTCCAGGGCCGCCGCGCTGGCCAGCGGGTGCGAGGTGGCCACCGCGGCCTCCGTCGCCACCAGCGCCGACCGTCCGGGCCGGCAGAAGTCACGCATCACGATGGGGCCTCCGGACCGGGGGAGAGGATCAATGGGGGCTGCGGCGCAGGGGGACCACGCGGCGCCCCCGCCCCTCCGGCTCTTCCGCGCCGTGGGCGTGCACCTTCTTGAGTTGGATGACGTAACGTTCGGCGCCGTTGACCATCACGGCAATGACGGTCGGCCCGTTCGCCCAATCGCTGGGCACGAGGTGAAGTTCCTTGATGCGCGCGGTTCCGGCGGTCAGCTCAGCAAGGTCCAGAACCTCATCCCCGGCGCGAAACCCCAGATATTCATCGACGATCATGGCGTCCGGCGGCAGTGTCTTGGCGGCAGTGTTGCCAAGCCTACCAGCACCGCGGGCGGCGGGCCACCGCCCAAGCCGCCGCCCGGCGCTTTTTCATAGAGGGGCTTACGGACGGCGCGTCAGGTGGCGATGCGCGTCATATGGCAAAACGAGTCATATGATTGTCCCAGCGGAAGTCGGCCAGCCGCAGGTTGTCGCCCGGCAGGTCCGGCGCCGCGCCGACCGTCCGGAGGCTGCCCAGCCCGCTGCTTGCCAGGAAACCGTCGCCGTCCGGGGCGATGCCGCAGCCGTCGGGCAGCGCCGCCGACCCCAGCCACGCGCCGGTGGCGTCGTCCCACAGCCCGATGATGCCGCCCTTGGGCGAGCTGGCCGCGACCTTGCCCTTGTCGGCGGCGACGCTGCCGATGTAGCCCTCGAAGCGGGACAGCTCGTCGTCCGGAGTCTCGAACAGGCGCACCGCGCCGCCGCCCGGACGGTGCGTGCCGGTCAGCGGCTGGAGCATGCCGACGGGCCGCTCGTCCTGCGCGCCGAAGGCGATTCCGCCATCGGCCAGGGCGGCGATGTGGCGGATGCCGAGGTTGGCGTGCTCCTCCGGCAAGCGGATCTGATCGAGCAGTTTCCCGCTCGCCACCTCGACGTAGGTGATCGAGGAGTCCATCTCGTCCAGGTTCAGCTTGGCCCGGCCGGTGTCCGGGTGGGTGATGACGCCGCCGTTGCCGACCGCCAGGACCGTGCCGTCCGCGATCATCAGAAGCTCGTGCGGCCCCAGCCCGTGGGTCGGCATCGCGCCGACGCGGCGGTAGCCGTCCATCGCGTCGTAGACGCCGATCGACCCCGTTTCGCGCGGCACGTCGTCCTCCGCCACGTAGAGCAGCCGCCCGTCGGTGGAGAAGGCGCCATGGCCGGTGAAGCGGCGGTCCTCCGGCGCGCGGATCACCGGCCCTGGACGCCCATCAGCCAGAGAGAGCGGCATGAACCAGCGCCCCGGACGGCGGGCGAAGGCGACCGCCTCGGCCCGCGTCGGGTGAACGACGATGCCGTGGGCGCGGCCCGGCGTCGGGGTGGTGAAGCGCACCCCGCCCGCCCCGTCCAGCGCCGCCACGCCATAGTCCGGCGATGCCGCCGCGGTGGCGTAGGCGTTGAGGAACAGCGTGCCCCCCGCGGTCTCCGCCCGCGCCGGCCCCAGGAGGGCGCCGAGCAGACCGCCTCCAAGCAGGCCGCCGCCGATCAGGAACAGGGTGCCCCGGCGGGTCGCGTCCATCGCTCAGTCTCCATCCAGTTCGTTGAAGCCGATGCTGATGTCCAGCAGCGGCGCGACGGTGCCGGTCAGCAGGTTGCGGAGGTCCTTGGCCCGTTGCAGGGTGGCCTCCACGGTCTTGCGCTTGGCCGGATCGGCGACGGCAATGTTGATCGGCGCGGGGATCGCTTCGGCGGCGCGGACCGCGGCGGTGAAGCCCTCCTCCAGCGCGCGGCGGGCCTGGGCCCCGGCGTCGCCGGCGGGCAGCAGCGCGGTCAGGCCCGGTCCGCCGCCCTCGCCCAACAGCAGGGCGCGCAGCGCCTCCAGGTTGATGCGGACGTTGCGCGCCGACTGGCCGCTGCGTAGCGCCTCGGCCACCGCCGGCTTGGCCTCCCCGGCGTTGGGGCCGAGCGGCGCCAGCAGCTTCTGGTCGGCGACCACCTGCAGGGCGGTGAGCGCCCCGGTGAACAGGACGTTGACCGCCGACCCGGCGTCGGGACCGAGCGCCGTCTGCTCCCCGGCGGTCAGCGGTGCTTCCAGCGCCTTCCAGCCGTCGCGGACTTCACGGGTGATGGCGAGGACGTTCTGCGCCACCGCGGCGGCCAGCGCGCCGCGGAAGCGCCCGGCCTCATCCCCCTGGAACGACGCGGCGGTGACGCCCTCGTCGAACAGCAGCCGCTCCAACGCGGTCAGCCCCTGCACCGCGGCGCTCTGGCGGGCCAGCCCGCCCGGCTCCAGCAGCTTGGGGTCGCGGGCCTTCAGCATGGCAAGGATCTGCCGCTGCACCACCCCGGCCCGCTCCGGCCAGAAGGCGATGCGGTCGGCCCGCAGCTCCATCGACAGCGGCCCGGCGCGCAGGTGCTGGACGCCGGCCCAGGCGTCGTAGACGGCGCGGTGGGCGGCGCGGCAGCTCTCCAGCCCGTCCGCGGTCGGCGCCGCGGCGAACTGGGCCAGCCGCTCCGCGTAGATGCCGGTGGCGGAGGCCAGCGCGTCGAAGCGCGGCAGGGCATGGGTTCGGACCAGACCGCCCAGCACGGCGGCGTCTCCCGCCGGCTCCCGCGCCGCCAGGGCGAAGCGGCCCGGCAGGAGGATCGACAGGGCGGCGGCCGACATCAGGCCGATCATGCGGCGGCGTTGCATCTCATCACCTATGCCATTCAAACCGTGTGGACTTTAGAGCCCCAGAACGAAACGCACCAACTTTTCCCGGTCGCCGCGCGGCAGGGCCATGAAGGCGCCGCGCGCCTTGTCCGCCTCGCCGCCGTGCCACAGGATGGCCTCGGTCACGCTGCGCGCCCGCCCGTCGTGGAGCAGGGCCAGCGTGCCGTCAGCGTCGGCCAACCGCTTCATCCCCCACAGCGGCGTCGTGCGCCAGTCGCGGCCCCGCGCCTCGCCCATCGCCACGCCGTCGGCCAGATCCTCGCCCAGGTCGTGGAGAAGCAGGTCGCTGTAGGGGAAGATCGTCCGGCGCGACAGCGCGGGGTGTGCCGCATCCTCCGCCGTGGTGAAGGAGGGGCGGTGGCAGGACGCGCAGCCGGTGGCGGCGAACAGCGCGCTTCCCGCCGTGTCGCGCGGCGCCTCCAGCCCGCCGTCGGGCGGCAGGGTGCGCAGATAGCCGTCGATCAGCCCGATCACCGTGGAGGGGATCTCCAGCCCCTCATACTGCGGGGAGTCGCCGTGCGGGGCGTTCCGGCATTCGGTCTGCGCCGGGGTGCAGTCGCCCCAGGGCTCGGGATAGGCCGGGGTGGACATGCCGATGTCGAGGCTGAAGGCCTCGGAATTCTGGCGGTGCAGCGTCGGGTGGACGGCCTTCCAGCCGAAGCGGCCGAGTTGCCGCGTGCCCTCCGGCGCCACCCAGTTGGGGCGTCCGGCGACACCGTCGCCGTCGCGGTCCTCCGGATCGGCACCGGCCAGGATGTCGGCCTCGGGGATGCGCTCCAGCAGGCCCATGCCGCGCACGGACGGGGCGATGCGGGCGGAGATGGTCGTCGCCTCGGCCAGCGGCCCGTAATTGAGGTCGGTGACGGTCACCACCGGCCGGCGCAGCGTCGCCGTGTCGCCGTCGGGGAAGCGCACCGTCTCCTCGCGGTAGCTCAGGGACGGCTTGCCCTCGATGGCGAAGCCGAGCACCGCGTTGGTCTGGATCTGCCGCCCATAGACGGGGTCGCCGCTGAGCTTCAGCGCGTAACCGACGCCACGGTCGTCGGGCGTATCGGGGTCGGGCGGGCGCCCCTGGCGGGTCGCCGGATGGCAGGCGGCGCAGGAGCGGGCGTCGTAGAGCGGACCCAGCCCATCGTTGGCGTGAGTCACCGTCGGGGCGCTGACCCACATCCGCCGGAACAGCTTCTCGCCGATCCGGGCGTCGAGGTCGCCCGCCACCGCCGGCAGGGCCGGCAGCAGGGCGAGCAGGAAGGCGAAGTGGGCTTTCATCGGTCGGGTGGGCATCGGTCGGGCAGAGTGCCCCATTCCATGAAGACGAAAAGGCCGGGCTGCGGCCCCTCCCCCCGCGCGGGCGGTCGGTGGGGAGCGGACAACGCCGCCCCACGCGGGAAGAAGGGTCGCAACCCGTGGTCCGCCGGCTTACTTGCCGACGTCTTACTTCCCGACAGCCGACGGGTTGTCGAGGCTGTCCGAACCGGCCAGCTCGACCGAAACGCCCAGGGCGGCGACAACGCCTTCCAAAGCCTTCTTCTGGTCGACCAGACGGTCCACCGCGGTCGAAATGATCGCGTTGCCCTCGGCGTTGTCGGTGCCGATCATCTGGTCGTAGGCCATCTTGCCGCTGTCGGCGGTGTCCTTCATGACCTTCATCGCGGCGGTGGTGGCGGTCATCGCCTCCTTCACCTTGGCGTCGGCCTCCGGCGCGGTGGCGGCGACGTACTGCGACAGCGACGGGCCGGTCACGACCTTGCCGTCCACGCGGGTGTAGCGTCCGCTGTAGACGTTGACCATGCCGACCTGGTCGTAATAGTGCGAGTTGTGGGTGTTGTCGGAGAAGCAGTCATGCTCCTCCTCCGGGTCGTGCAGCATGAGGCCGAGCTTCATGCGCTCGCCGGCCAGCTCGCCGTAGCTCAGGCTGCCGAGGCCGGTCAGGATGCGGGCGACGCCCTCCGATTCCTTGGCCTTGGCGATGGAGGCGCGGGCCTTGCCCTTGGCGCCCCAGGCCTTGGCCATCTCCTCCAGATCCTCGACCAGCATCTGGGTGGCGACGGTCAGGAACTGGGCACGGCGGTCGCAATTGCCGTTGGTGCAGTCCTTGCCCTTGGCGTAGTCGGTCGCCTTGCGGTCGCCGGCGCCCGGACCCGTGCCGTTCAGGTCCTGGCCCCACAGCAGGAACTCGACGGCGTGGTAGCCGGTCGCCACGTTGGCCTCGACCTTGCCGGCCTCGTGCAGCGTGTCGGCCAGCAGTTCCTTGGTGATCTTGCGGGCGTCGATGGTCTTGTCGCCGGCCTTGATCTTCGGGTTGGCGATCACGTTGGCCTTGGCGAACGGGTTGCTGTCGCCGCCGGCGTAGCTGTCGTCCACATAGTCAATCAGGCCCTCGTCGAGCGGCCAGGCGTTGACCTTGCCTTCCCACTCGTCGACGATCGGGTTGCCGAAGCGGAAGGCCTCGGTCTGCATGTAGGGGACGCGGGCGTTCAGCCACGCCGTGCGGGCGGCGGCCAGCGTCGCGTCCGACGGGTTGGCCACCAGTGCGTCGATGGCCTTCTTCAGCGCCTTGGCGGTGCTGGCGGAGTCCTCGTAGCTGGCCTGGGCGATGTCGGCGTAGGTCTTCACCACGTCCTTGTAGGCGGGCTTGGACGACTGGGCGTCGGCGGCGAGCGGCGCCAGCGCGATGAGAGCCGCGGCGGCAAAGCCGGAGGCGTGCTTGAACATGAAGGTCTCCTCAAGCGTCGGTGATCGTTGGCGTGAGAGCCATGAAAGTGCGAAGCATTCTCAACATGCGCCGCTAATCACTCTCATTGTCAAGATGCATTTGCCAAGCAGGGCGCGCATTGCCGAATTTGCGGCGGGCGGCGGGGCCATGGCGACCACCCCGCCCGTCCGCGCTCACTTCAGAAGCGGTTCGTAACGGGCGTCGGTCAGCGTCTTCATGAAGGCGACCAGAGCCTTGATTCGGCGGTCGTCGAGCGCCGGGCCCTCCTCCAGCTCCTTGATGGAGACGGTGGCGGCGATTTCCGGATTGCCCCAGGGCTTGCCGGTCTCCGGGTTGATCTGGTCGGCCGGCTTGCGGCTGTTGTACTTGTTGTAGAAGCGGACGACGGTCTCCAGGTCCTTGAAGACACCGTTGTGCATGTAGGGGCCGGTCACCGCGACGTTGCGCAGGGTCGGCGTCTTGAATTTCCCCTCATAGGCTTTCTGGTCATGGGCCTTCTGGCCCTTCAGCGCCGGATTCTCGGCCAGCCCGCGGTCGATGTGCGTCGGCGCCACCCCGTTGGCCGCCCGCAGCTCCGCGTTCACCGGCACGCCGATGTTGTGGTACTCGTAGTTGGTGAAGACCTCGTTCGTCGCCGCCGGCATGGCGTTCAGCTTGTGGCAAACGTTGCAGTTGGTGAATTGCTGCGAGAAGAACAGGGTCATCCCCAGCTCCTCCTCGCCGGTCATCTTGTATTCGCCGCGCAGATAACGGTCGTACTTGGAATCGAAAGGCGAGAAGACGTCGGTCTTCTCGAAGGCGGCGATGCTGTCGGTCATCGCGTCGTAGGCGCGGTCGGCGTCGTCCAGCACCCCCGCGCCGTAGAGGGCGACGAAGCTCCGCGCGTAGTCGGCGTTCTCCTTCAACCGCCCCTGCACCTCCGCCTTGGAGGCCATGGCCATCTCGGCGGGGTTCAGCGGCGGGCCGCCGGCCTGCTCCTGGAGGGTGGCGGCGCGGCCGTCGTGGAACTGCCCGCCGAAGGGAACCCCGTTGGCCTTGAAGCCGAAGCGCGGAGAAAGATGGGCGTAGGCGGCGGTCGGCGCGTTGCGGTCGCCCAGCGACTTGCCGTCCGCGCCCAGCGACGCAGCACCGCGCGGGTCGGCGAAGCCGAATTCGGGGTTGTGGCAGGTCGCGCAGGACTGGCTGCGCGTGGAGGACAGGTTGTTGTCGAAGAACAGCGCCTTGCCCAGTTCGGCCTTCGCCTTCTGCAACTCCGCCGGATCGGCCGCCAAACCGGAGCCACCAGTGATCAACAGGCCAGCGATCAACAGGGAGGACAGCGCCGCGGCCGGCGCGACATATTTGCCGAACAATGACATCCTGACTCTCGCTCCTTGACGGCGGTGGCCCACGGCGGCAATCCATGGCGGGGCCTGCCGGTCAGTATCCATGCCCTTCGGCCTGGATGATAGTTATTCTCATTATCACGAACGTGCGACCTATTGCCACTGGTCGTAGGACCGACGGGATTAACTCCTCGTCCCGTTCGTCCGGCCCTGTTCCCGGATGGAGGATCCGGTCCGGATGCTTCGGCATGACGGAAAAGGGTACCCCGACCCGGCTACCGACTCTGCTTCGCCATCCGGCGAACCAGCCACCATTCCGAGGTGCTGCGGCACCACCTCGGGACTCCGAATGCTCCGCGCACCGCGAAAGGAGCGGCGGCGGCAGCACCGGCACAATCCCGTCATGGTCCGATAATCACTTCAAATTCTAATCATTTCCTTCCAAAGCAATCCGACCGCCATTCACGCCCTCGAACGGCGCTCTCCTTCCCGTTTCTTTGACCCGGCTCTTCTGCACATGGCAGCGCCTGCGCTTTGCCTGAAGGCAGCGCGAAAAGTTGCGTTGCGGATCGCGAGGACAACGGCACCGGCCCGCCGGACTACCCCTATCGATAGGTTTATTAAAATGTCGGGCTTCGACATCCTGAAATCACAAACGCCGTGCATTCCCTGAAAATCAGTAATCAAACCCCTCCGCTTCACAGTGATGAAGCGAAAACCCTTCGCGTTGCAATTATCAACGGAGACAATCAATGACCCTGTTCGCCAACATCCGCGCCATCATTTCCCCGGTCCAGGCCGCCACCAAGGACCGCAAGGGCATCACGGCCCTCGAATACGGTCTGGCGGCGGCGCTTGTCGCGCTGGTCATCATCGGCGGCGCCCGCACCTTCGGCACCAACGTCAGCACCCTGTTCACCGGCATCGGCACCACGGTCAGCGGCACCTCGACGAAAATTCCGTAAACGCCGCTCCTCCCCCTCCCACGCAAAGCTCCCGCCATGGATACGATCGCTCTCTTCGATCCCCTCTCCCTGGCACCGCCCGTGGCGGGGCTTGCGCTGGGCTGGGCGGCGGCGGACGACCTGTGCCGGCGCATCATTCCGGACACGGTGTCGATCCTCCTCGCCAGCCTCGGTCTCGCGCTTCCGCTGTGGCAGGGCGCCCCCTTTCCCTGGGCCAGCCTTGCCGCCGCCGCCACGCTGTTCCTGGTCCTGTGCATCCTGCACGGGCGGGGCTGGCTGGGCGGCGGGGACGTGAAGCTGGCCTCGGCCATCCTGCTGCTGGTCGGGGTGGAGCGGGCCGCCCCCTTCGCGACCGCCACCGCGCTGGCTGGAGGGGTGCTCTCCCTCATCTATCTCGCCGGGTGGCTGGCCCTGCGCAAGGCGCGCCCGGCGCGCCGGCTACTGCGCCGCTTTGGCGGTCGGCCCGGCCCGGCCCGCATCCTGGCCCATCTCCTGGCGGCCGAGGCGCACCGCATCGCCACCCGCCATTCCGTGCCCTACGGCGTCGCTCTGTCCGCCGGCGGGCTGCTCACCCTCTCCAACCCCACCGGAGGAGCGGCATGGTTCTGAGAGTGCTTTTCCTGTCCCTGCTGCTCGTCGGGCTGTCGCTGGTGGGCTACGTGTCCTTCTCGATGCTGCCGGCCCCGACCGCCGCCGTCGCGGTGCCGGCGCCCCAGGCGCCGATGGACTCCGTGCTGGTCGCCGCCCGCCCGATCTCCACCGGCATGCTTCTGCGCGCCGAGGATCTGCGCTGGGAAGCCTGGCCGCCGGGCCGTCTGGTGGACGGCTACATGGTGCGGGGCCGCGTGGCCGAAAGCGCCTACAGCGGCGCCGTCACACGCCGCTCCTTCACCGCGGGCGAGCCGATCATGGCCGGCCACATCGTGGCGCCGGGGGAGCGCGGCTTCCTTGCCGCCGTGCTGTCGCCGGGCAGCCGCGCCGTCTCGGTGGCGGTGGACGCGGTCAGTGCGACCGGCGGGCTGATCTGGCCGGGCGACCGCGTGGACCTGATCCTGACCCAGAACTTCGAATCCCAGGCGGGGCGCGACCTGCGCAGCCGGGCGGTTGGCGAGACCGTGCTCCAGAACCTGCGCGTCATCGCCATCGACCAGCAGCTCGGCGAGGCGGGCATGACGAAGAACGGGCCGGACGGGCGCGTTCCCCGCACCGTGACGCTGGAGGTCACCGCCCGCCAGAGCGAGACGGTCACCGTCGCCGCCGCCATGGGCAAGCTGTCGCTGGCGCTGCGCAGCCTGCTTTCCGACGAGACCGTCCTCGCCACGGGCAATGCGGAAGCCGCCTCGGCCCCGACCTGGGCCGAGGACGTGTCGCCCGCCCTGCGCCAGCTTCCCGCACCCCACAGCGCGGAGGCGCCCGCCGCCCGCCGCCCGGCGCTGCTCATCATCCGCGGCTCCAAGACGGAAACGCTCGAACGCTGAACCGCCGCGCCGACCCAGGGGGGACGAAGTCATGACGATGGCAACCATCAACACCACAAGCCGGGCCGCGGCCCTCAGGATCATGGGGGCGGCCCTCCTGGCCGGGCTGTTCGCGGCGCTGGCCGCGGCGCCCGCCCAATCCCAGCAGCGCCCCCGCGAGATCACGCTGGAGGTCGGCGGCGGGCAGCCGGTCAACCTGCCGGCCCCGGCGGCCAGCGTCTTCACCTCCGCCCCGGAGATCGCCGACGTGCAGGCGTCCGGCCCGCAGGCCTTCTTCATCGTCGCCAAGACGCCGGGGCGGGCCAGCGTCTACGCCCTGTCGGCGGACAACAAGCCGCTGGCCTCCTTCAGCGTCGTCGTCACCATGCCGGTCGGCGACCTGCGCTCCAAGCTGGTCGCCCAGGTGCCCAACGCCGCCATCGACGTGCAGAGCACCGGCAACGGCATCACGCTGACCGGCACCGTCTCCTCCCCCGCCACGGCGCGGCAGATGGTCGAGCTGGCCGAGCGCTACGTCGGGCAGGGGCAGACCGTCACCAACCGCCTGACCGTCGCCTCCCCCGCCCAGGTGAATCTGCGGGTCCGCGTCGCCGAGGTGTCGCGGCAGGTGACCAAGGAGCTGGGCGTCAATTTCGAGAGCATGTTCAACATCGGTTCCTTCGCCTTCGGGATCGCCACCGGGCGGCCCATCCTGGACGCCGCAGGCAACCTGATCCGCGCCATTCCCCCAACCAACTCCATCGGTGGCAGCTACCGCTCCAGCAACGGGCGGGTGGACATCAACACGGTGGTGGACGCGCTGGCCGAGGATGGGCTGATCACCGTGCTGGCCGAGCCGAACCTGACCGCCCTGTCCGGCGAGACGGCCAGCTTCCTGGCCGGCGGTGAGTTCCCCATCCCGGTCGCCCAGTACGACCGCACCACCACCATCCAGTTCAAGAAGTACGGCGTCAGCCTGGACTTCACCCCGACCGTGCTGGGCGGCGGCCAGATCAGCATGCGCGTCCGCCCGGAGGTCAGCGAGCTGACCAACAACGGCGCCGTCGTGGTCGACTCCATCCGTATCCCCGGCCTGTCGGTGCGCCGCGCCGAGACGACCATCGAGCTGGCCAGCGGGCAGAGCTTCGCCATCGCCGGCCTGCTTCAGAACAACACCACGGCGACGCTGGACGCCGTGCCGGGGCTGGGCGACGTGCCGGTGCTGGGGGCGCTGTTCCACTCCAGCAAGTTCCGCCGCAACGAGACGGAGCTGGTCATCGTCGTGACCCCCTACCTCGTCCGCCCGGTGTCCGCCGCCAACGCCCTGTCCGCCCCGACCGACGGCTTCGTCGCGGCGACCGACGTGGAGCGCATCTTCCTGAACCGCGCCCAGAGCCTGCAACCCCCGGCCGGCGGCAGCAGCGCGGCCAGCACCGCCCCGCTCGCTATCGGGCCGGGCGCCGCCCGCCTTCATGGCGACGCCGGCTTCAGCCTCCAATGACCCCTTTCGCGGAGCACAGCGCCATGCCCAGAGCCATGCGAACGCCGATGCTGCTTCTGCCACTCCTCACGGGTCTGCTGGGCGGCTGCGCCGTGCCTCAGACTCCCCCGCCGATGCCCACCGCCCAAGTACCGGCCGTGAGGGCGCTCAGCAACGCCGTCCCCTTCGCCATCGACCCGCGCAGCGGCGCCATCGCGGCGGAGGAGCGCGCCCGGGTGGCCCGCACGGTGGCCGGGCTCGGCCGCGACACCACCCCCCACGTGACGGTCACCGGCCCCCTGCTGGCCGCCCCGGCGCGGGCCGCCGTCGCCTCCCTGCTGGGCGAGGCCGGCGTGCCGGCGGAGAACCTCACCTTCGCCCCCGACCAGACCGGCGCCCCGGCGCTCCAGGTCACCAGCTACGTCGCGCTGGCCCCGGACTGCGCGGCGTGGAGCGACATCTACAGCGGCTGGTACCAGAACAGCCCGACCGCGGCGCTGGGCTGCAGCAACCAGCGCAACCTCGCTCTGATGCTGGCTGATCCGCGCGACCTCGTGCAGGGCCGCGAGACCGTTCCCGCCGACGGCCAGCGCATGGCCGGCGCCGTCCAGCGCTACCGCGCCGACCAGGTGAAGCCCTTCGTGAAGGGCAACAGCACCAGCGCCTTCGTGCTGTCCCCCGCCCTGAACGGAAGCCAGGAGGAGCAATGAGCCTGCTCGCCACCCTTCTCGGCGACGCGCCGTCGTCGGCCGACGCCGCCCGCGGCGCCGGTCCCCGCCTGCTCGCCTACGTCGCCGACGCGGCCAGCGCCGCCCTGCTGAACAGCGTGGCGCCGTCCCTGCTGCCCTGCGAGGTGCGGACCGGCGACATCCGCAGCGCCGTCCGCGATCTCGCCCGCCAGCGCTCGCCAGACCTGCTGCTGGTCGACCTGTCCGGCGTCGCCGCCCCGCTGGCCGCCATGGAGGCGCTGGCCGGGGTTTGCGACCCGTCGGTGCGGGTCATCGCGGTCGGCGACAGCAACGACATCGGCCTCTACCGCGACCTGCGCCGGATCGGAGTCACCGACTATCTGTTCAAGCCGCTGTCCCGCGACCTGCTGGAGGGGGCGCTGCGCGCCGCCGGCGCCGGCGCCGGCGCCGCAGCGGACGAGGCGCCGGGCCGGCTGGGCAAGCTGGTGGCGGTGGTCGGCGCGCGCGGCGGCGTGGGCACGACCACGGTGGCGGTGCATCTCGGCTGCTGGCTGGCCGACGGGGCGCGGGGCCGCACGGCGCTGGTCGACCTCGACCTGCAGAACGGCACGGTGGCGCTGGCCCTCAACCTGCGGCCCGAACCGGCGCTGCGCGAGGCGGTGGAGGCGCCCGACCGGGTGGACGACGTGTTCATGGAGCGCGCCATGGTCGCCGCCTCCGACCGGCTGTCCGTCCTGGCGGCGGAGGAGCCGGTGGAGGACGTCATCGACATCGCGCCGACCGCCGCCCTCTCGGTGCTGAACCGTCTCCAGGCCCGCCACAACTACGTCGTCGTGGACGCCGGCCGCGCCCAGGGCGGGGCCGCCCGCGCCGCGCTGGAGGCGGCGTCCATCGTAGTCCTGGTCGGCGACGCCAGCGTCGCGGGCTTGCGCGATCTGGTGCGGCTGCGCGCCGCCATCGCGCACCGGTCCGGCGGCGGGCGTCTCGTCACCGTCCTGAACCGGCGCGGCGCCCCCGGCGAGCTTCCCGCGGCGGACCTGATGCGCACGCTGGGCGAGCCGCCGGAACACGCCCTGCCCTACCGCCCGGTGCCGCTGGCCGTCGCCGCGGGCGTCGGCGAGCCGGCCTTCCGCCATTGCCGCCGCTTCCGCGAAGCCATGGAGCGGCTGGGCGCCGACGTCGCCGGCCAGCCCGCCGCCCAGGACGGCCTGTTCCGCCGTTGGGTGCGGCGATGAGCACGCTGTTCGGCCGCAAGGCCGCACCCCCCTCCCTGGCGGTCGCCAGCCCGCCGCCCGAGGAGCCGAAACCCGCCCCGGTCCCCGCACCGGCGGCGGTCTCCGTCCCGCCGCTGGCCGCGGTCCGCCCGGTCAACCGCTCGCTGAACGACATCCGGTCGCAGGTGCTGGCCCGCATCGACCCGGCGACCATCGCCGACATGCCGGCGGAGACGCTGCGCCCGCTGGTCGAGCGGCTGATCGACGACATCGCCACCACCAGCCGCAGCCAGCTGAACGGGCGCGAGCAGGCCGCGCTGGCGACGGAGCTGGTCCACGACATGATCGGCCTCGGTCCGCTGGAACCGCTGCTGGCCGACGACGCGATCACCGACATCATGGTCAACGGCCCGTCGCGCACCTTCGCCGAGCAGCGCGGCAAGCTGGTCGAGATGCCGGTGCGTTTCCGCGACGCCGGGCATCTGCTGAACATCGCGCAGCGCATCGCCTCGGCGGTGGGGCGGCGGGTGGACGAGTCCAGCCCCATGGTCGACGCCCGGCTGGCCGACGGCAGCCGCGTCAACATCGTGGTGCCGCCGCTGGCGCTCGACGGCGCCTGCATCTCCATCCGCAAGTTCGCCCGCCGCACCATCGGCTTCCGCGAGCTGGTGGAGTTCCGCAGCATGTCGGAGCCGATGGCCCGCGCGCTGGAGATCATCGGGCGCTGCCGGCTGAACGTCATCATCTCGGGCGGCACCGGCTCGGGCAAGACGACGCTGCTCAACGCCATGTCCCGCCCCATCGAGGCGACGGAGCGCGTCATCACCATCGAGGACGCGGCCGAACTCCAGCTCCAGCAGCCCCACGTCGTCCGGCTGGAGACCCGCCCGCCCAACCTGGAGGGCCAGGGCCAGGTGACGCAGCGCGACCTCGTCCGCAACGCGCTGCGCATGCGTCCCGACCGCATCATCATCGGCGAGGTGCGCGGGGCGGAAGCCTTCGACATGCTCCAGGCGATGAACACCGGCCATGACGGGTCGATGTCGACCATCCATGCCAACAACCCGCGCGACGCGCTGAGCCGCGTCGAGAACATGGTGCTGATGGCCGGCATGAACCTGCCCAGCCGGGCCATCCGCCAGCAGATCGCCGGGGCGGTCAACGTCATCGTCCAGGTCCAACGCATGCGCGACGGCGTGCGCCGCATCACCCACGTCACCGAGCTGGTCGGCATGGAGGGCGACGTGATCCTGACCCAGGACCTCTTCACCTTCGAGTTCCGCGGCGAGAACCGCGACGGGATCCTGGAGGGGCGTTACGCCGCCACCGGCCTGCGCCCGCGCTTCGCCGACCGGCTGGCCTATTTCGGGCAGGAGGCGGCCTGGAACACCGCCACCACCGGCCCGTAGCGGGGGAGTACACGCGATGGACCGCATCCAGGCCCTCCAGCTCGCCACCCTCTTCCTCGGCGTCGGGACGCTGCTGTTCGCCCTGTCCACCCTGCGGGCGTTCCGCCGCCGCAAGGCGCTGCGCCGCCGGCTGACCGCTCTGTCGGCGGAGGCGCGGGCGGTGGTGGAGGACGGCAGCCCCGACATCACCGGCGCCGGGTCCCTGACCCTCGCCGACCGGGTGAAACGGCGCATGTCGCGCTTCTATGCGCGGCGCCAGACCGTCTATCTGCCGCCGGGCATCCGGCTGTGGCGGGCGCTTCTGTATGCCGTGATCGCCGCCGGCCTGTGCTGGTGGCTGGGCGGGCCGGTGATGGGCGAGGCGGGCGCCACGACCGCCGCCGCCGTGGCCCTGCTGGTCACCCCCCGCCTCGTCTTCGCCGCCAGCCGCCGCAAGACGCTGGAGGCGCTGATGAACCAGCTTCCCGACGCGATCAGCCTCGTCGTCCGCGCCACCCGTGCCGGCATCCCGGTCTCGGAAAGCTTGCGCATGGTCGGCACCGAGCTGTCCGAGCCGATCGCCCCGCTGTTCCGCCGCATCGTCGATGAGACGGCCATGGGCATCGACCTGGAAACCGTGCTGGCCCGCGCCGCCGCCAACGTCCGCCTGCCGGAGTTCCGCTTCTTCGTCGTCACCCTGCTGCTGCAGCGGGAGACCGGCGGCAACCTGACGGAGCCGCTGGAGAATCTGGCCGACATGATCCGCCAGCGCCGCCGCGTGCAGATGCGCACCCGTGCCCTGACCTCGGAAGCGCGCAGCTCCGCCGCGGTGCTGGCCGCCCTGCCCTTCCTGGCCGGCGGCGGCATGGCGATGCTGAACCCCGACTACGCGTGGCGGCTGATCGACGAGCCGAGCGGCCAGACGATGCTGCTGGTGGCGGGCGGGCTGCTGCTGGTCGGCGTCGGCTCCATGCAGCTCCTCATCCGGAAGACCCTGTCATGAGCGGCGGCCTCATGAGCGGCGTCCTGATCCCGCAGCCGGTCCTTCTCGGCTTCGGCGTCCTGATGATCCTCACCGGGGTGGCCGGGCTGCGCTCCTGCGCGCTGCGCGAGCGGCTGCTGGCCCGGCTGGAGCGGCTGCGCGCCGGAACCGCGCCCTCCGCCGCCCCGGAAACGGAGCGCCGGAGCCTGCTGAGCCGGATCGGCGCCGCGCTGGCCCGCACGCCGCTCGTCGGCTCCGCCGACCGCGAGCGGATGCGCAAGAGCCTGATCGCCGCCGGCTACAACCAGCCCGGCCACCTCTATTCCCTGCTCGGCATCAAGCTGCTGTGCATCGGCGCCGGGATGGCGCTGGTCCCGGCGGCGGCGGGCGACCTGCTGCCCTCGCTGATCGGCGCGCCGGGTGCGGCGGCGCAGGTGGTGGCTGGCGCCCTGCTCGGCTGGCGGCTGCCCGATCTGGCGCTGGGCCGGATGCGCGACCGCCGTCTGGAGGAGGTGCGCAACGGCCTGCCCGACGCGCTCGACCTGCTGGTGATCTGCGGCGAGGCCGGCCTCGGCCTGGAAGCGGCGGTGGACCGCGTGGCCCGCGAGGTGGCGACCGCCTACCCGGCGCTGAGCGCCGAGCTGTCGGCCACCGCGGCGGAGATGCGCGTGCTGTCCGACCGCGGCGGCGCGCTCAACAACTTGGCCGCCCGGCTGGACATGGAGGGCGTGCGCGGCATGGCGACGACGCTGATCCAGGCCATGCGCTACGGCACGCCGCTGGCCCAGGCGCTGCGCGTCCTGGCCGGGGAGATGCGCGCCCAGCGCCTCGCCCGGTTCGAGGAGAAGGCGGCCCGCCTGCCGGTGCTGCTGACCTTGCCCATGGTGGTCTTCATCCTGCCCTGCGTCTTCATCGTCGTCGGCGGCCCCGCCATGCTCGACGTCTCGCGCAGCTTCGACAGCGCCGGCACCAGCCAGCAAACCCATTCCAACCCGCCCCACAGCCAGACCAAGGGAGGTCAGCCATGATCGCCATTCCAGCGTCATCGCATCCGACATCCCCTCTCCCGTCCCGGGAGAGGGAAGGGGCCCGCGCAACGCGCGGGAAGGGTGAGGGTACCGCCGCGGATGGGTTCGTTGATCCTCGCACGACCCTCACCCGGCGCCTGTGGCGCCACCCTCTCCCGGGACGGGAGAGGGGACCGTGGCCGAAGAAGCGTCTCTCCGGTCTGGGCCGTGCCGCGGCGGCCGCCCTCCTGCTGCTGTCGGTCAGCGCCTGCGCCAGCGCGCCGGGCGGCGGGCCGGTGGGGTCGAAGAGCGGCCCGACGGCCAACGCCACGCTGGACGACAAGGCGCGCGTGCAGCTCCGCCTCGCCCGCGCCGCGCAGGAGGCGGGAAACACCGGCTCCGCGGTGCGCTTCTACCGGGCGGTGCTGGATCAGGCGCCGGGCCATGTCGGCGCCCTGCTCGGGCTGGGCGAGACCCTGTCGGAGAGCGGGTCGGCCGCCGACGCGGTGGTCGAGCTTCAGAAAGCCGCCGCCGCGGTGCCCGACAATGTGGAGGTGCAAACGGCGCTGGGCCGCGCGCTGGTCCGCGCCAACCGCCCCGTCGACGCGCTGAACCGCTTCGACGCCCTGCTCCGCCGCAACGACGACGACCTGCGCGCCCGTCTGAACCGCGGCGTCGCCCTCGACCTCGCCGGGCGGCACGCGGAGGCCCAGGGCGAATACCGCCACGTCCTGAAGGCGGAGCCGAACAACGCGACGGCCATGGCCAACCTCGGCCTGTCGCTGGCGCTGAACGGCAGCGCCGAGGGCGTGGCGATCCTGGAAGGGCTGGTCCAAGGCGGGGTTGATTCCCCCCGCGTGCGCCAGAACCTTGCACTGGCCTACGGGCTGAAGGGCGATCGGGAGGCGGCGGCCCGCGTGGCCCGGCTCGACCTCGACGACGCCAACGTACGTTCCAACCTGGCCTTCTACGAGACGGCGCGCCAGTTCGTCGCCTTCAAACCGTGAGGCGGCCCCATGCGCAGCCGCCCCTCTCCCGTTCGCCGCGCTCTGCGTGACCGCCGGGGCCTGACCACGCTGGAGCTGGCGATCGTCTCCCCGGCGCTGATCGCGGGCATGATCGCGCTGGCCGAGGTGTCCTACTCGCTGACCGTGGACGGCCTGCTCAACCACGCCGCCCGCGCCGCCGCCCGCAGCGGCTTCACCGGAGAGCTGGCGACCGGCTTCACCGACCGCCGTGCCCAGGTTTGCGACACGGTGTACCGCTTGACCAGCCGGGTGCTCGACCAGAGCCGCCTGTCGGTGCGCAGCCACAGCTACGCCTCCTTCACCACGCTGGGCCAGATCAATGGCGGGATTCCGCCCTCCACCTCGCTCACCGACCTGAACTGCGGCTCCACCGACTGGGACGCCAATCAGACCGGGACGGCGCTGGGCGGCAGCGGGCAGGTCGTCGTCTACACGCTGCGCTACACCCAGCCGGTGCTGACCGGGCTGGGCGCCACGGTCCTGGGACGGGCGGAGCTGATCCACGAGGCCCGACTGGCCGTGCGCAACGAACCCTTCATGGTGGGGGAGTGAGCGGCATGATGGAGACACAGGTCCCGAAATCCCGGCGCCGGCCCCTGCCGCGCGATCGCAGCGGCGTCGCGGCGCTGGAGATGGCGCTGCTGGCGCCGGTCCTTCTGCTGCTGGTCACCGCCACGGTGGACGTGGTGCGCTACGTCAGCATCACCCTGACCCTGAACCGCACCGCCGCCAACGTCAGCGACATCGCCACCCAGTTCGACAAGCTGCGCGCCGGCATGACCGTGGTGAAGGGGAACGAGGTCGGCGTGCTGTTCCTGGCCGCGACGGAGGTCGCCCAGCCGCTGGACCTGATGGCCGGCGGGCAGGTGATCGTCACCTCGGTCGCCAACATGGGCCAGGGATCGCGGGTGATGTGGCAGGAACGGGCCGGCACCGGCTCCGCCATCAGCCACTACGGCGCCGCGGGCGGGGCGGCCACGCTGCCGCCCGGCTTCACCCAGCAGCCCGGCGACAACGCCATCTTCACCGAGCTGTTCTACCGCTTCACCCCCTATCTGCTGAGCGGACCGTGGCTCGGCGACGCCGGGACCTCCACGACGCTCTACGCCAGCGCCGTCTACCAGCCCCGGCTCGGCACGCTCACCACGCTGGAGACCGGGCCATGAGAACACGCTTCCTGACCGCGGCCCGCCTGCTCGCCTCTCTGGGCGCCACCTCTCTGGGCGCGGTGCGGCGGGACCGCCGGGGCGCCACCGCGCTGATGTTCGCCGCCGCCGCGGTGCCCCTGCTCGGCATGGTCGGGCTGGCGGTGGATTACGGACGGGCCTTCCTCGTGCAGTCCCGGCTCCAGACCGCCATCGACGCCGGGGCGCTGGCCGCCGGAAAGATGCTGAACTCCACGGCGGACGCCCAGAGCGACATCGCCATGTTCGTTGCGGCCAATCTGCCGCCGGGCTTTCTAGGGGCGGCCATCGGCACCCCGGCGGTGACGCTGGACCAGACGAACCAGCGCGTCGGCGTTTCGGTCACCGCCACGCTGCCGACGACCTTCCTGCGGGTCCTGCAGGTGAACGAGCTGACCATCTCGGTCACCAACCAGGTGCAGCGCGCCAACGCCGGGCTGGAGCTGGCGCTGGTGCTCGACGTCACCGGCTCCATGGCGACCAACAACCGCATCGGGGAGCTGCGCAGCGCCGCCACCGACCTCGTCAACATCCTGTTCGGGCCGGGCAGCACGCCGCCAAGGAACCTGTGGGTCTCCATCGCCCCCTACGCGGCGGAGGTCAACATCGGCAAGACCCGCACCAACTGGCTGGCGGCGGGCAGCTACGACGCCACCAAATGGGCCTCCCAGGGCTGGCGCGGCTGCGTCCTGGCGCGCACCCAGCCGCAGGACCAGACGGACACCCCGCCAGCCGTCGGCCCCTTCAAGCCCTTCTGGTACCCGAACAACCAGTACACCGGGACCAACAACGACAACCCCTGGACTCCCACGAACATCACCGACGACGGCACCTACCGCCAGACCAACGACATGGCCGGACCGAACCTCGGCTGTCCGCCGCCGATCATGGCGCTGACCAACGACCGTTCGGCGCTGCTCGCCAAGATCGCCGGGCTGAAGCCGGTGAACCGCGGCGGCACCATGGCGAACCAGGGGCTGCAGGCCGGTTGGTTCACCCTGTCGCCGAAGTGGCGCGGCCTGTGGGGCGGCACGACGCCGGACACGCTGCCGCTCGACTACGGCACACCCGACATGTCCAAGGCGGTCGTCCTGCTGACCGACGGCAACAACGAGTGGTACAAGTACAAGCCGCAGGGCGACTACACCAGCTACCAGCGCCTCAGCGACGGGCTGCTGGGCACCACCGATACCAATCAGGTGACGACGGCGATCAACAACCGCATGCTGACGCTGTGCAGCAACATGAAGGCGGCGGGGATCACCCTCTTCACCATCACCGTCGGCGACAGCGCCAGCAGCGCCACCCGCACCCTCTACGAAAGCTGCGCCTCGCCCGGCCCGAACCATTATTTCGACAGCCCGACGCCGGCGGACCTGCAGACGGTGTTCCGCACCATCGCCGGCCAGCTCAGCAACCTGCGAATCATCCGCTGACCGGCCGCTGACCGGCCGCTGACCGGCCGCTGACCGGCCGCTGATCGGCTGGCGCCGATCGGTCTGCGCTGAACGGCCGACACCTTGGCCGGGGGCGGTATGGCGGAGACGGCGGTTTATGACCTATTGCGCATTGGTCCGCCGCCGCCCGATGGGCTACAGGAATCGGGACCGTGCAGACAAGAGGCCCGCCCGTCATGTCCCAGACCTTTCATGTGATCGTTGCCGAAGACGACCCCGTCGTCGCGGTCACCATTGCCGAAACCCTGGAGGAGCGCGGCTTCCGCGTGACCATCGGGCGCAACGGGTTCGATGCCTTCAAGATCGACCAGAACGATCCCGCCGACATCCTGATCACCGACCTGCGCATGCCGCACTTCGACGGCACCAGCCTGATCGCCCGCATGCAGGAGCAGCGCCCCGAACTGCCCATCCTGGTCACCACCGGCTACAGCGACAACCTGCCCAAGGAGGAGCCGGGCCAGCTGTCCGTCGTCCAGAAGCCCTTCTCCGAGGACAGCATCGTCCGGGCGGTGCAGAGTCTGCTCGGGGTCGCCTGAAGGGGGCGGAAAAAAACTTCGCCACCCGGTGAAGTTCCTGCTTGCGCTGCGCCGCTGGGACCCGTATAAGCCGGCCTCCGTTCCGGATTAGCTCAGTCGGTAGAGCAGCGGACTGTTAATCCGCGTGTCGCTGGTTCGAGTCCAGCATCCGGAGCCATATTGCGGGTGTAGCTCAGTTGGTTAGAGCGCCGGCCTGTCACGCCGGAGGCCGCGGGTTCAAGTCCCGTCACTCGCGCCACATTGCGGGCGTAGCTCAGGGGTAGAGCACAACCTTGCCAAGGTTGGGGTCGAGGGTTCGAATCCCTTCGCCCGCTCCAGTTTCGGGGCACGACAGTGTCTACGGGGGCCGCTTGTTCATCGAGCGGCCCCTCGTCGTTTCAGGCGTCGTTTGGGACCAACCCGTTCCTTCCCAATCCCGCTCAGCCGAAATAAGCCGATGGCGTCACGCCCAACGTCCGCTTGAACAAGGCGATGAAGGCGCTGACGCTGTCGTAGCCGAGGTCGATGGCCACGGTCGTCACCGGCGCGCCCTCGGCCAGCATCTCCAGCGCGCGCATCAGGCGCGCCCGCTGCCGCCACGCGGTGTAGCTGTGACCGGTCTCCGCCACGAAGCGGCGGCTCAGCGTCCGCTCGGACACGCCCGCCCAGGAGGCCCAGGCGCCCATGCCGCGCCGATCCCCGGGATCGTCGAGCAAGGCCCGCGCGATCCGGAGAAGGCGCGGGTCGCGCGGCATCGGCAAGGTGAAGGGGTCGATGGGCGAAGCCCTGAGTTCGTCGAGGAGGACCATGGCAAGGCGCCATTGCGCCTCGTTCAGCTCCCATCCCTGCCATCCGGAGGCGCGGATCGCCAAGGCCACCTTCTTCTGCCTCGCGACCGGTCGCGCTGCGGGTCTGGACGCCTCGCCGCGCGGCGGCCCGCCGGGCTTTGTCAGGATGCTCGACGCCAAGACCGTCGCCTTCGCCGACTGGCCGGGCAACAACCGGATCGAGTCCATGCGCAACCTTCTGGAGGATGATCGGCTGGGGATGCTGTTCCTCTTCCCGGGCCTGGACGTCTTCATGCGGATCAATGGGCACGGCCGCGTCTCCGACGACGCGGCTCTCCGCGCCAGCCTCGCCGAGGGGACAAAAATTCCCAAGACGGCCATCGTCGTGAGCGTGGAGGAGGTGCTGTTCCACTGCGGCAAGGCGGTGAACCGGGCCAAGCTGTGGGCGCCGGAATCACGGATCGGGCGCGGCATCCTCCCGACCCCCGGCCAGATGCTGGCCACCATGACGAATCAGGATGCCTCCACCGCCGCGACGATCGACGCGCACTACGATCATGCGATGCGGAACGACCTCTACGGCTGAACCGTGATCCCCTCCCCCGCCTGCG
>NZ_JBSNCG010000003.1:0-2500 GCF_058780635.1 Azospirillum sp. UENF 312511
GCGGGGGAGGGTTAGGGAGGGGGCCCACAGCGATACCTCTCGCACAACAGGCACAACGAAAAGCCGGCGCTTCCCGCAGGGGAAAGCGCCGGCCTTGCCGTTCACGAAGCCGATTGTCAAGCGAGTGCGAAGCCTTCTGCGTCCACGTCCGGTGTGGTGTGGCGTGTGCCGTGGTGACCTGGCGGCGACCTACTCTCCCACGTCTTAAGACGCAGTACCATCGGCGCTGAGGCGTTTCACGGCCGAGTTCGGAATGGGATCGGGTGTTGGGAGCCCCGCCATGACCACCAGGTCACCAAGGCACACGCGAACCATCCGGACAGGGACGGCAGAGGTTTGGTTTGAGCGAGGACGTTTGCTCTTGTTCTTGCGGTGTTGGCTCGTGCGCCCAGGGCTTGCCGCTGCGCGCGGGCCGCCTGCTGGGAAGGATCAAGCCGATCGAGCGATTAGTAAGGCTCAGCTTCAGGCGTTGCCGCCCGTCCACATGCCTCCTATCGACGTGATGGTCTGTCACGGCTCTCAAGGGAGTTCTGGTTTAGAGGTGGGTTTCCCGCTTAGATGCTTTCAGCGGTTATCCCGTCCATACTTAGCTACCCGGCCATGCCACTGGCGTGACAACCGGTGCACCAGAGGTATGTCCATCCCGGTCCTCTCGTACTAGGGACAGATCCTCGCAAAACTCCGACACCCACGGCAGATAGGGACCGAACTGTCTCACGACGTTCTAAACCCAGCTCACGTACCACTTTAATCGGCGAACAGCCGAACCCTTGGGACCTGCTCCAGCCCCAGGATGTGATGAGCCGACATCGAGGTGCCAAACGACTCCGTCGATATGGACTCTTGGGAGTCATCAGCCTGTTATCCCCGGCGTACCTTTTATCCGTTGAGCGATGGCCCGTCCACATGGAACCACCGGATCACTATGGCCGACTTTCGTCTCTGCTCGACTTGTCTGTCTTGCAGTCAGGCGGGCTTATGCCATTGCACTCGTCGAGCGATTTCCGACCGCTCTGAGCCCACCATCGCGCGCCTCCGTTACACTTTGGGAGGCGACCGCCCCAGTCAAACTACCCGCCATGCAGGGTCCCGGCTCCGGATGAACGGAGCGCGGTTAGATGCCAGAGACCTCAAGGGTGGTATTTCAAGGATGGCTCCACCCGAGCTGGCGCCCGGGCTTCCTAGCCTCCCACCTATCCTACACATGAGATCCCTAGCACCACTGCAAAGCTGTAGTAAAGGTGCACGGGGTCTTTCCGTCTGACCGCGGGTACTCCGCATCTTCACGGAGAGTTCAATTTCGCTGAGTTGGTGTTGGAGACAGCGGGGAAGTCGTTACGCCATTCGTGCAGGTCGGAACTTACCCGACAAGGAATTTCGCTACCTTAGGACCGTTATAGTTACGGCCGCCGTTTACCGGGGCTTCAATTCGGAGCGTGAACCCCTCCTCTTAACCTTCCGGCACCGGGCAGGCGTCAGACCCTATACGTCGCCTTGTACGGCTTCGCAGAGCCCTGTGTTTTTAGTAAACAGTCGCCACCCCCTGGTCTGTGCCCCCCGCCATGGCTTGCGCCACAACGGGGCCCTCTTCTTCCGAAGTTACGAGGGCAATTTGCCGAGTTCCTTCAACACCATTCTCTCAAGCGCCTGGGTATACTCTACCAGTCCACCTGTGTCGGTTTGGGGTACGGTCTGATGCGGGGGCTGTTTCCTGGAACGGGTCCCCAGCCGGGCCAATCCGATAAGGCCCGACACGCTTTCCCATTCGTCACACACCCGCTGGCCCACGAATATTAACGTGGTTCCCATCGACTACGCCTTTCGGCCTCGCCTTAGGGGCCGGCTCACCCTGCGTGGATTAACCTTGCGCAGGAACCCTTGGACTTTCGGCGACAGTGTTTCTCACACTGTTTGTCGCTACTCATGTCAGCATTCTCACTTCCGATACCTCCAGGCACCCTCGCGGGGACCCTTCGCAGGCTTACGGAACGCTCCGCTACCACGTGATCCAAAGATCACATCCGCAGCTTCGGTACACGGCTTGAGCCCCGATACATTTTCGGCGCAGGCCGGCTTAACTAGACCAGTGAGCTATTACGCTTTCTTTAAAGGATGGCTGCTTCTAAGCCAACCTCCTGGTTGTCATGGCCTTCCCACATCCTTTCCCACTTAGCCGTGATTTGGGGACCTTAGCTGGCGGTCTGGGCTGTTTCCCTCTCGACGATGGACCTTAGCACCCACCGTCTGTCTGCCGGGCTGTGCTCCACGGTATTCGGAGTTTGGTTAGGTTTGGTAAGCCGCGAGGCCCCCTAGCCCATCCAGTGCTCTACCCCCGTGGGCAATCGCCCGACGCGCTACCTAAATAGCTTTCGCGGAGAACCAGCTATTTCCCGGTTTGATTGGCCTTTCACCCCTAGCCACAGGTCATCTCCGACTTTTTCAACAGGCGTGAGTTCGGTCCTCCAGTGCGTGTTACCGCACCTTCAACCTGCCCATGGCT